>CAYLLN010000003.1:0-170026 GCA_964384375.1 uncultured Pirellulaceae bacterium | reverse complement strand
TGCTCGCGACGCGAAAGCGATCAGTTTCACCAAGGGTTGCTATCTCGGGCAGGAAACCATCGCTCGGATCGACGCCTTGGGTCACGTCAATCGACAGCTCGTCGGCGTGCGATTCACGGGGAACCATGTTCCCGCCACTGGAACGCCGCTTACTGTCGGCGACAAGGATGTGGGTCATGTCACGTCTGCGGCCTGGTCGCCCAAGCTCAGCGCACCGCTCGCCTTCGCCCTCGTTCGCCGTGCGCAAACGAAAGCGGGGACGGAACTCGCCTCGCTTGCCGGCACAGCCACCGTCGTCCAACTTCCGGTGGGCTAGCTCTGGATGTTCGCGGGGTCCAGCGCCAGGATCGACCGAGGCGTGAATCCCAGTTTGCCCCCCAGCATCTGCGGCTGGCGCTTCTTGGCCCAGTTCTTCATCGATGCCAGCTCTTCGTCGGTATCGACATTGCCGTAGATGTCATTGACTTCCATCGCTTGCAGTCCCGAGTTCGGGTCGTACTTGGCATTGGACCGGCGGCTGGTCTCGTAGAAGGTACCCCCCTCAATGATGCCCAGATCGAGCAGGCGTGAGAATATCCGATTCATGCCAATGCCGCTTTTTCCCTTGGCCTCGCTGATGGTGACGTCATGTCCGAGCCCCAGCTGATCGGGGATCGTGGTGTGCGAGAGGGAAAGATTCTCGGAGTTGATCCAGAGCGCCCAGATCTCGGTCTCGATCGTGTTGATGGCATACTGAGGGACGATGGGAGGCGGATCGTTGCCGAACAAGAACCACTTGGGATTTCTGGCCCATTCGACCCGCTGCTTGTCCACCATTTTGAGAATCAAGCCGTAGCCGTGCTGCTCGAGATGGGGCCAAACATTCTGGCTGTGGTCCTGAGGTCGGATCGAGTTCTTGCGCATGAACTCCTCTCCCCAAGAGGGATCGCTCGAGATCGATCCCGCATAGTTCATGATGCCGATGCCACCGAGCCGCTTCGCTTCGCGCCAGGCATTCTCGAGGCCGACTTCAAACATGTCCAGCGACACGGCCCCGGCGACGCGGTCGATCGAGGACTGCAACTCGGTCAGATTGGGACTGGCAGCCGTTTTGGCGACCCCGTTCACCGTCATCTGCGACATCGAACCGCCAAAGTCGCCGAGCACCTTGCTCAAGGTCTGCGAGTGATGCGGATCGAAGACCTCGACATAGAGGTATTCGGGCTCGGTCGGTTTGGGCATCGGCTTCGGTGCCGGACGCTGATTCGGAAACGGTTTGGGAAGCTGCGGTTTGGGAGGCTTAGGCGGCTGTCCCGGCAAAATGGTGATGCCCCCGGTCGGGAGATTCGGGTTTTTCAGCGGAGCAGGGGGCTGGTATTTGGGATTCGGGATGCGGCGGTTGCTGGAGTGGATCGCGCCGAAGATACGCGGGCCGAGTTTGTGCTCGATGGCGCCCGCAATCCAAGACATCGAAGGGCCGGCCAATAGCGAAATCATGAAGAGCATCGTCTCGGCATTTCGCTGCTGCTGTGCGTGGATGGCCTTGACCAGGTCTTCGTGCGTCTTGTTGGCCAGCTTCGCCCATGCCACGACGCGCTTGGTGTGCTGAGCCCATTTCTCGATCTGGCTTTCGTACTCCTCCTTCACGGCGCCGGCGATGCATCGGTACGCGAACGACTTGAAACGGTGTCCCCAGTCAACGGCCATGTCAGTGTCTCGCTGGCAAATGAAATCGCCAAGCCGAGAAGTGCCGGTAGCGTCCCCTTCTACTCGTTGGCTATAAGGGTGGAATCCCATCAGAAGCGACTTTCGGCCAAAAAACCTTCTTTTGGGGAGGCAAGCAGGCTCTTGATAGCGATTCGTCGCCTGACTTGCAGCCGGCCTTGCCCGGAAAAGTCAACGCAGGCTGCCAGGTTTTCTCAACCGGCAAATGCCGCCTAGCCGAAATAAGCGTTACGACCGATTCGATCCGAATGCGCCTCGGCCGGCTGGCCGCTGCGTTCGCTCCAGCAAAGTGGCGATAGCATGATCCGACTGACCCGCTCGACGAGTTTGCAACTCGCTGCCGCTGTGGGCTTGGCCCTCATCGGCGGGAACCTCGCGGCATCGGAATTCGCCGAGCGTCTCGCGGCGTGGCAAGGCGGCGCTGCCCCTGCGCCGTCGCACGCTAGCCCACGCGCTGCTGCTTCGCCCGCTCCAGAAACCGTCGCCTCACCAGCTCCTATGCCAGCACACACAGGCCCGACCGGCCAGTGGCAGGCGATGGCTTTTGGTCCCGGCCATCATGTCTATGCCTCGCCTGGCTACGGACCCGGCGGCTGCACAAGTTGCGGTCCAGCGGGCTGCGCGTCCTGTGGTCCTGCCGGCTGCGATTCGTGTGGTCCAACGCCCTGCGAAACCTATTGCAACAAGCCCCTCTGGTGGGCGCGCGGCGAAGTGCTCCTCTGGTGGCGGCAAGGGCGCGATCTGCCGCCGCTCGTCACAACCGATCCCGTGAGCGAAGACTCGACCTCAGCCGGCATTCTGCCCGATGCCGAGATCCTGTTCGGCGGCGGCCGCGAAGACGGCGACATCCAAGTTGGCGGCCGCGTCGATATCGGCTACTGGATCGACCAGCGGCAATGCTGGGGGATGGGCAACCGGTTCTTCGCCACGGGAAGCGATAGCCTGCGGTTCCGCATCGACTCGCTCGATAACCCCATCCTCGCGATTCCGTTCTTCGATGTGGACGCCGACGAGAATGATGCCCTGCTCGTCGCCTATCCTGGCCTCACGAGCGGCTCGATCGACATCGACGGTTCGTCGTCGGTCGTCGGCAACGACGTCTATGCCCGCTTCCTGATCTGCCGCGACGAATGCTCGCGGGTCGATTTCGTCACCGGCTGGCACTACTCGCGGGTCCGCGACGACCTGAGCATCCGCTCGACCAGCGTCGTCACCGAGGTCGGCGGCAACATCCCGCTCGGCACCGAGAACGACGTGCTCGACGAGTTCGAGATGCAAAACACGTTCAACGGGGCGATCCTCGGCCTCATCCACGAGTACGAATGCCGCTGCTGGTCGCTGCAGTCGCTCGTCCGCGTCTCGATCGGCAACATGAGCCAACGGGCGACGATCAACGGCCAAACAACGATCTCCGTCCCCGACGAAGATCCCGAGGTGCTCGACGGCGGCCTCTTCACCAATCCCGATACGAACATCGGCACGTTCCGCCGCGACGAATTCAGTGCAGTGAGCGAACTGGGCGTGACGCTCGCCTATCATTGCGGCCCCTGCACGAAGCTGACCGTTGGCTACTCGCTCATCTACTGGAGCGACGTGCTCCTGGCCGGCGAGCAGATCGACCCGCGGATCGGCGAGGACGAGCCGAGCTTCCGCTTCAACTCGACTGGCTATTGGGTGCAGGGGGTGAACCTGGGTTTGGTCAAGGAATTCTAAGCAGGGACCGCGAAATGTCCGCCATCGCTTCATGGAATGCGAATGGGTCGGACAGCTCACGAAAACACGAAAACGGGAAAGCACGAAGTATTCGTTTCGTGGTTTCAGAGTTTCGTGCTTTCGTGATCGCATCGGCTGGCGACGGCCTATGTCGCTGCGTAGGACAGTTGCTGCCGTATGATATTCACCGGCGAGACTTGCTGCTTCACTTCGGTCCCATTCGCAGCGCTCCGTCCAAACGCAGTACCGACCCGTTGAGCATCGGGTTCTCGATGATCTGCTGCACGAACTGGGCGAACTCTTCCGGCTTGCCGAAGCGGGCGGGAAACGGAACCTGGCTGACCAGCGAGGAGCGCAAGGCGTCCGTCGTCCCTTGCATCATGGCCGTTTCGAAGATTCCGGGTGCGATCGCGACGACGCGGATGCCGAAGCGAGCTAGCTCGCGAGCAGCAGGGAGCGTGAGGGAGGCGACGCCCCCTTTGGATGCCGAGTAAGCCGCTTGTCCGATTTGTCCCTCAAACACCGAAGCCGACGCGGTGTTCACAATGACGCCGCGCTCGCCATCAGCGTTCGGCTCGTTCTGGCTCATCGCGGCAGCGGCCAGCCGCAGCATGTTGAACGTGCCAATTAGGTTGACTTCGATCACCTGGCGGAACAGATCAAGCTCGTGCGGCCCGTCCCGGCCGACGATACGCGCAGCCTTTAAAATGCCGGCACAATTCACGAGGCCATCGAGCCGGCCGAACCACTGGACGGCATGATCGATGGTACCCTTCGCGCTTGCGGGCGAAGTAACATCCGTTTCAAGGAAGGTGGCCTTTGGGCCAAGTTCCGCGGCGAGGGCACTGCCGGCCGCCACTTGGCGATCGGCAATTACGACGTTCCCCCGTGCTGCAACGAGCCGGCGAACTACGCCAGCCCCCAGGCCCGAAGCGCCCCCCGTAACGACAAACGTGGAATCAGTAACTTGCATGGAGTTTCGGATGGGCGGGCGAGTTCGTTTGCGAGTCGCTTAGCCCGCCGTCATCTTCCTGATCACCCAGGCCCCGGCGCTGAACAACCCGATAACCAAAGCAATCCCCAGCTTAATGACGCCGCGCGGAACCCGCGTCGATCCGCTGCTGCTCGAGGAATCGCTCGAATACTGACCGACGACGAGTGGCAGCTCAACTCCAGCGCCAGCGACACTCGGCACCGCCGCCGAAGCGGATGGCGCAACCTGAGCACGCGCAACTTCCACAAAGACCAGACAGACAACGGCCAAACAAGCGACCCGAACGAGCGACAACATAACGCACCTCACGTTGAAAAGCTGGCGAATACCAGGAATGTTCACCCCAGAAATGGGGCTGGGAATGTTGTACGCATCGGCAGCGGCGAATGCAAACAGTTTTTACCGACGCACTCCAAAGGCGAGTTCGCCGCTCCTACGCACACCAATCCGCCAGCGGCTGCTTGTGAATTTCTGGCTTGCGGCCGGCTTGAATCTTGGCGATGGCCGCTTCGGCCGCAGCAACTTCCGCGGGCGAGCCGTGAATGTCGAGCGTTAAATCAAATGCCTGGGTTGCGCCCGGCGCGAGCGACGCTTCGCGCTTCTTGGCCGCTTCAAAACTGCGCGGATTGGGAAAGTTCGTTCCCGGTTCCAGCCCCGTCACATAGCCGTCGGATTCACCCCCCGTGTCTTTCCAGAGCGAGAAGCACGGCAGTTGCTGCGGGCTAAAGAGCAAGCTCACGCCACGCGTGCTGTGAGCGTTTTTGAGCAGCGTCTGCGTTTGCCCCGCTTCGTTGGCATGCAGATGGAAGAAATAGACCATCTCTTCAAAACCGGGCGTCGGAGCGACGTAGCTGTCCCAGTTGGCGATGCCCGATGCCGCATGGGCGTTGCGGGGGACGAGCGTCTTCACCGGCGCGACGACGCGAGAGCCGGCATCGAGCAGCGGCAAGCCGAAGTTGACGTGATACAGCATCTGCATCGTCGTCGGCCGGTTGGCGAAGTTCTTCACCTCATCGTGCAGAGCAATGGTTGAGCCACCGATTTTCATCGTGAGGGTGCTCGTCATGCGCAGGCCGTTGAAATGGAATCGCGATTCCTCGACGATGCCGGTGAGCTTGATCTCTTGCTTGTCGGTATCGACCGTGAGATCGACTTTGTAAGCCGGACGATTAGCAATCCGCCCGTGCAGCGGAAACTTGAGCCGGCCGGTCTTCTCGTCGTGTTCCGGTGCTCCGTTGCTCTCCAGGCCGCACCGCACGAGCAGTTCATCAAAGCCGTCGAGCCACCCCAGGCCGCTCGGTTCCCCCAGATCGACAAACGCCGGATGCACGGGACCGCGGATCGGCGACTGCCAGCCGAGGATCGGAACTTCTTTGTCACCCAGCACTTCCAGCTGCCACAGACCCATGCCACGGGTCGGCAGCACGTCGAGCGCGATCTTGCCTGTGTTGAGCGTGACGGCGAAGACGCCCTCCGAGAGACCGCCTGAGCAAATCCGCGTGCTGATGCTGGCCTTGCCGAGGCCCGGCACATCCTTCTCGGTGATGGAAAGCGGCGTCTTTGCCGATTGACCCTCGGTTTGATCGAGGAGCGTCCACGTTTTAACAGGCATGGGAGAGGTTCCTTGCCAAGATTCTGAATTCTGAGGAAGGTTACTTGAAGCTGGCCCGTAGTTTATCCATCGCTGCCGCCACGCTGGCCTTGTCGCCAAAGACCGAAGAGCCGGCGACAAGCACATTCGCCCCGGACTGCACGCCGAGCGGAGCCGTCTTCGCATCGACGCCGCCGTCGATTTCCAGTTCCACACCCGGCTTCACGCGGTCGATCAGCTCGCGCACGCGGCGAATTTTGGGAAGCGTTTCGTGAATGAAACTCTGCCCGCCAAAACCTGGATTGACGGTCATCACGAGCACGAGGTCCAGGTCAGGCAGAATCTCGGTCAGCACCTCGGCCGGAGTGGCCGGGTTGATCGCGACTCCCGCCTTTTTGCCGAGCGAGCGAATATGTTGCACGGTCCGGTGCAGGTTCGCGTTCCCTTCCCAGTGGACGATGAGCGTATCGGAACCGGCGGCGGCGAAGGCGTCGAGCATCTGGTCGGGATGCTCAATCATCAGGTGCGTTTCCAGCGGGAGCTTCGTCACGGGACGCAGCGACTTCACAATCGGCACGCCGATCGAAATGTTCGGCACGAAGTGGCCGTCCATCACATCGACGTGAATCCGATCCGCTCCGGCTTTCTCCGCGGCAGCGACCTGCTCGCCCAGCCGGGCAAAATCAGCGGCGAGGATGGAGGGGGCAAGTTTGATGTTGTTCATCCGCGTCCCCCTGACGTCTTCATCTTGCGGTATCGCTCAATCAGCGTGTTCGTCGAACTATCGTGCTTCAGCACCGGCGGCTCTTTCGACTCCAGTTCCGGAGCGATCCGGTTGGCGAGCACCTTCCCCAACTCCACACCCCACTGGTCGAACGGGTTGACGTTCCAAATGCTGCCTTGGACAAAGACACTGTGTTCGTACAGGGCGATCAGCTTGCCCAACGCGGCGGGTGTCAGCGAATCGAGCAGCAGCGTGTTCGACGGGCGATTGCCAGGAAACGTCCGGTGTGGCACCAGCGGATCGGCCGTCCCCTCGGATTTCACTTCCTCCGCTGTTTTGCCAAAGGCGAGCGCCTCGGCCTGGGCGAAGACGTTGGCCATGAGCAGGTCGTGATGCCGGCCGAGCGGGTTGAGCGACCGGGCAAAGCCGATAAAGTCGCACGGGATCAGCTTCGTCCCCTGATGAATGAGCTGATAGAACGAGTGCTGGCCATTCGTCCCCGGCTCGCCCCAATAGACGGGACTCGTTTCGTAATCGACCGGGCTGCCGCCGAGCGTCACCCGCTTGCCGTTGCTCTCCATCGTGAGCTGCTGCAGATACGCCGGCAGCCGCTTGAGGTACTGGTCGTAAGGCAGGACGGCCTGTGTTTGGGCACCGAAGAAATCGCAGTACCAAACCGTGAGCAGGCCGAGAATTGCCGGCAGGTTGCGAGTGAGCGGCGCCGTGCGGAAATGCTCGTCCATCGCATGCGAGCCGGCGAGCAATTCGCGAAAGCGATCCGGGCCGATCGCCAGCATCGTCGAAAGGCCAATCGCCGATTCCATGGAATAGCGGCCGCCGACCCAATCCCAGAACTCGAACATGTTGGCCGTGTCGATGCCGAATTTGGCGACTTCGACAGCATTGGTCGAAAGGGCGACAAAGTGCCTAGCGATCGCCGCTGGCTCCTTGAGCGTTTGCAGGCACCACAGCCGGGCCGAGTGGGCATTGGTCATCGTTTCGAGCGTCGTGAACGTCTTCGACGCGACGATAAACAGCGTTTCGGCCGGATCGAGTCCCTCAATCGCTTCGGCAAAGTCGGTGCCGTCGATGTTCGAGACGAAGCGGAATGTGAGATTCCGGTCGCTGTAGTGCCGCAGGGCTTCGTAGGCCATCACTGGCCCCAGATCGGAACCGCCAATGCCGATGTTGACGACGTTCTTGATCGGCCGGCCGGTGTGGCCGCGCCATTCGCCGCCACGGAGACGATTGGCGAACGCGGTCATCTTGTCGAGGACGGCATGCACTTGTGGCACGACGTTCTGGCCATCGACGGTGATCGTTGCTCCTTTTGGCGCTCGCAGGGCGACATGCAGCACGGCCCGGTTTTCGGTCGTGTTGATCTTGTCACCGCGAAACATGGCGGCTATTCGCTCGGCCAGGCCGCACTCCTCGGCCAGCTTCACCAAGAGGCCGAGCGTTTCGTCGGTAACACGATTCTTCGAATAGTCGAGGTAGATCTCCTCGGCATCGAGCGTCAGTCGCTGGCCGCGGCCCGGATCATCGGCAAAGAGCTGCCGCAACTGCAGCTTCTCGATCTGGGCATAGTGCCGCTGGAGGGCTTGCCAAGAAGATGTTTCGCGAAGTGCGGGCATGAGTTGCTCGGTTCAGGTGTCTCAGAAAATGACCGCGGATGGCACAGATATCGCGGATCAAACTTTCGGATATCCGTGACCTCCGCGTAATCCGCGGTTTAATTGATTTGGCTATTTCAGGGCTTGAGCCACGATCGTCTGCGCCTCGCTCACAATGTCTTCCAGATGCCGCTGGCTCACGAAGCTTTCGGCATAGATTTTATAGATGTTTTCCGTGCCGGATGGGCGGGCAGCGAACCAGCCGTTTTTGGTCACGACTTTCAGGCCGCCGATGCTCGCCCCGTTGCCGGGGGCCTTGGTCAGCTTGGCGACGATCGGCTCGCCAGCCATCGTTTCGGCCTTCACCGCTTCGGGAGAAAGCTTGGAGAGTTTCGCCTTCTGCTCCGGAGTCGCGGCCGCGTCGATCCGCGTGTAATACGGCTGGCCGAATTGGGCCGCCAGTTCCTGAAAGTGCTGGCCGGGGTCTTTGCCGGTGCGAGCGGTGATTTCGGCGGCGAGCAGGCAGAGGAGTGGGCCGTCCTTGTCCGTGGTCCAGACGGTGCCATCCTGCCGCAGAAAGCTAGCCCCCGCACTCTCTTCGCCGCCGAAGCAGCACGTGCCGTCGAAGAGGCCCGGTGCGAACCACTTGAAGCCGACGGGAACTTCGCAGAGCGTGCGGCCAAGGCTGGCCACGACGCGGTCGATCAGGCTGCTCGAAACGAGCGTTTTTCCGACAACTGCGCTACTGGGCCACTTCGGCCGGTGGGTGAGCAGATAGCGAATCGCGACCGCCAGATAGTGATTCGGGTTCATCAGGCCGACCGACGGAGTGACGATGCCGTGGCGGTCCGAATCGGGATCGCAGGCAAACGCGACCTGATAACTGTCCTTCAGCCGCACGAGGCTGGCCATCGCCCACGGGCTGCTGCAGTCCATACGAATCTTGCCGTCGTGATCAACCGTCATGAAGCCGAACTGCGGATCGACGCGGCGATTAACGACGTCGATCGACAGGCCATATTCCGCCGCGATTGGCTCCCAGTAGTTGACCGACGCCCCACCGAGCGGATCGACGCCGAGTCTCAGACCGGCCGAGCAGATCGCATCGACGTCGATCACCGATGCCAGGTCGTTAACATACGGAATGACGAAGTCTTCCTCGCGAGTCGTGCTCGCTTTGAGGGCCGCTTCATAGGACGTCCGCTTCACACCAGCGTTGCCGCCGCGGAGCAGTTCGTTGGCCCGGTCTTGAATGGCCTTGGTGACGTCGGTATCTGCAGGACCGCCGTTGGGCGGGTTGTACTTGAAGCCGCCATCCTCCGGTGGGTTATGCGATGGCGTGATAACGATCCCGTCGGCCATGCCCTTGGTGCGGCCACGGTTGTGAACGATGATCGCCCGCGAGATGACGGGCGTCGGGGTGAACCCTTCGTCGCGCTGGATGCGTGTCTCGGTGCCGTTGGCGGCCAGCACCTCGAGTGCCGTCCGCTGCGCCGGAGCCGAGAGCGCGTGCGTGTCTTGACCCATGTAGAGCGGGCCGTCGATTCCCTTGCTCGCCCGATACTCGCAGATTGCCTGAGCGATGGCCAGGATGTGCGCCTCGGTGAACGTCCCGGTCAGCGACGAGCCGCGATGGCCGCTGGTGCCGAAGCTGACCAGTTGCTGCGAGTCAGCCAGATCGGGCTGCCGCTCGTAGTAGTCCCGTTCCAATCGCTTCAAATCGACGAGCAAACTGGGCGGTGCCGGCTGGCCGGCCAGCGGGTGCAATGCCATGCGTTTCTCCCTGCCGCTACTCGGTGCTGCTGTTCGTTGATCTCGCCCAGTCTAGCGACTTTTCGGGCACTCGCGCACCTCCACCTGCTCGCCGCGCTGAACGAGCACCAGGTCTGCCATGCCCAGAAAGAGTCCTGTGCCGACTACGCCGGGAATCGCCAGTACTTGCCGCTCCAAGTCCGCCGGCTGATTCATTGGCCCCGTGCCACAATCGAGGATGTGGTTGCCGTTGTCGGTGACAAACAGCTTGCCGCCGGCCATTCGCGGCTGCGGCGCGAGCCCCAGTTTGGCGAGATGCCGGGCCGTGGCGGCCGTACCAAAGGAGATGACCTCGACCGGCAGCTTCCCGCGCGAGCCGATTTGCGGCACTAGCTTTTCATCGCCGACGAGAATGACAAATTTCGTCGATGCCGCGGCGACGATCTTCTCCCGAACGAGCGCCCCGCCGTAGCCTTTGATAAGGTTGCCGTGGGGATCGACCTCGTCCGCCCCGTCGCACGTCACGTCGATCGTATCGACCTTATCAAACGTGAGGAGCGGAATGCCGAGCTTCTGGGCCTGCTCAGCCGAGGCCTGCGAAGTAGGCAAACCGCGAATCTGTAAACCGGTCTGCACCTTGGCCCCCAGTGCGTCGATGAACGCTGCCGCGGCCCGACCCGTGCCGAGACCAACGACCATACCGCTGGTGATCTCGGCCAGCGCCCGATCATAGTTTTTGCCAGCAGTCAGATTCATGGTCATTTGCCCTTCGCCATTTGTCCCGCCTTCACCATGCCTCCCTGCATGACGGCGATGAACTGCTCGCGTCGCTCGAGGAACGAAATATCGGCCGCTACGTCGCCATCGACCACCAGCACGTCGGCCAGTTTGCCCTTTTCCAGCGTGCCGATTTCATGTCCGCGGCCCAAGATTTCGGCACCGGTTTTCGTCGCGCACTTGATCGTTTCGAGCGGTGTGAATCCGACGTAGTTGACGAAGAACGTCAGTTCCTTGGCATAGTCGCCGTGCGGATTCCAGGCAAAGCCGTAATCGCCCCCCATGCCTAGGCGGCCGCCGGCTTTGAGGATGCGGCGGGCACTTTCCGCGCCCCCTTCGAGAGTTTCCTTGTGCCCGTCGATTACCCGCTGGCCCATGCCGAATTTCGGCCCGTGCTCGATGCTGGCTAGCTCAAAGTACAAGGCCGGCACGCAGGGCACGTCGCGGCTGAGGAGGAGGTCCATTGACTCGTCGTCCATGAACGTGCCGTGTTCGATCGCGTCGTATCCGGCGCGGAGGGCGTTTTTGATTCCCTCCGTCGCCCGGCAGTGGCCGGTCACTTTGAGGTTGTGATTGTGGGCGGTGGCGACGACCGCGTGCATCTCGTCGAACGTCATGCAGAGAGTGTGGTGGTCGTTGGCGTCGGGAGCCGCGGCGTCGCCGGTGGGATACGTCTTCACCCACTCGACGCCGTCCTTCACGAGCTTGCGGACGGCGGCCCGGGCTTCGTCGGCGCCGTTGATGAGGAGCACGAGCCCCTCCATGCCGATCTTGCGGAAGTCGGGGTTCCAATCCATCAGGCCGCCGACGCCACAGATTTCCCGCCCGCTCGCCGCCAGACGCGGGCCGGGCATCAGGTCGCTTTCGATCGCCATTTTCAGCCAGACGTCGATGTTGAACAGGCTGCCACCGCTGCGGGCCGCGGTGTAGCCGCATTCGAGGGCGAGCCTGGCGTTGGCTGCCGCGAGCAGCGTGACGTATTCGACCGGGTACTTAATGTCCAGGTCTTCGAGAGCCGCGACGTTGAAATAGGTTGGATGAAAGTGCGCCTCGACGAGCCCCGGCATGATCGTGCCGCCGCGTGCGTCGATCTGCTGGGCATCGGGCGGCAAGCGCGGCGCACCGGCTGCCGGGCCGGCATAGGCGATGCGACCGTCAGTGATGACGAGAGTGGCGTCTTTGATCGGTGCGGCGCCGTTGCCGTCGATGAGTTGGCTGTGCGAGATGACCGTGGTGCCGGACGCGAGCTTCATGGGAGAGAGTCCAAGAATTGCGTGACCAGGTTCAGCACGTCCTGCGTGCGGCTGGTATGCAGATTGTGTCCCGCCCCGGTCAGTTTGACGAGCGTGGCATCACCAGCCGCCGCCGCGAATTGGCGGGCTTCGTCGTCCACGAGCATCCCGCCGGCAGCCGGATCTGCCTGCAAGAGCAGTGTAGGAATGCGGATAGTCTCCGCGAATTGTTGCCAATTGAACCCGTCGAGCCATTGGCCCGCGACGATTGGGTCAAGCACCTTCGGATCGACGTCTCGCAGGCAAGCGGCCAGAAAGCGAATCGAGACGGGATCGCGTACGTCCCCCAGGCGAGCCTGTTTGCCGGTGAGCGGATCGGTGGTGACAATCTCAGCCAATTCACGAGTCAACGCCGGAATCGCGAGCGGCGAATCGCGAACAATGCGCTGGACTGCCGTAAAGTAACCGAGCCAGTGGGTTTGGCCGATGCGGCTTCCCATCGTGTCGAAGGGAGGATCTTCGAGAATGACCGCTCGGATTCGGCCCCCGAGATTCGCCGCAACGCCAGCAGCGACCATCGCGCCGAGCGAATGCCCGTAAATCGCAAAGTTTGGCTCTAAATAGAACGACTTGATGAAAGCGGTCGCTGCGGCGATGTAGTCCGTGACGAGATAGCGGCCAGGTGAGCGATCGCTCCGGCCATGGCCGGGAAAATCGAGTCCGCAGACTGGCCAGCGGTCCGACAGGCCAGCATACAGCGGGGTGAAATCTTGCCAGCGGCGGAGGACGCCGTGGAGGAAGAGGATCGGCGTGTCACTTGGACCAACGTCACTCGACATCCAATTCAGCGACAGCCCCCCCACTTCACTCCGCTCTTCCCTCCACTCGCTCATGATTGCACTCGCCCGTCCGCAAAAGTACGCTCGCAGCTAGTCCCTTCGCCGCGGCGGATGGTAATGGTGCGGAATCGTCGCGTCAAACTGGCAAGAACACAATCCTCTCCAATTGAACGCCAATGATCGTTGATTCGCCCATACCGTGGAATCAGGAAACGACCGCGGATTTCGCGGAGTACACGGATAAGGCAGCTACTCATCCGCGACATCCGTATGATCCGCGGTTACTTCTCATCCTTGTGGTTGTGCTCTGTTCGCTGAGCAGTGGATATGCAATTGCCCAGGAACCGGCGGCCAAGCCCGACCTCTTCGCCCGCGAGAACCTCGTCGCCTGGTGCATCGTCCCATTCGACTTGAAGAAGCGTGGCCCAGAGGAGCGGGCGGCGATGCTCAAGAAGCTTGGCTTCTCGAAATTCGCCTACGACTATCGGGCCGAGCACATTCCGACGTTCGATGCTGAGGTTATGGCACTGAAGAAGCAGGGGATCGAACTCACCGCGTGGTGGTTCCCCGGCACGCTCAACGACGAAGCACGCAGCATTTTGGACGTGCTCAAGCGGCACAAGGTGAAGGCGCAGCTTTGGATCACTGGCGGAGGTGAGCCGACGAAGTCGCCCGAGGAGCAGGCGGCCCGCGTGAAGGCCGAAGCGGCACGCATTCGTCCGATTGCTGAGGAAGCGGCCAAGATCGGCTGCACGGTTGCCCTGTATAACCACGGCGGCTGGTTCGGCGAGCCGGAGAATCAGCTTGCCATCATCGAGGAGTTGAAACTGCCTAACGTGGGCATCGTCTATAACCAGCACCACGGGCACGACCATCTCACGCGGTTTGGCGAACTGCTGCCGAAGATATTGCCGCACCTGGTTTGTCTCAACCTGAACGGCATGATGCCCGATGGCGAGCGGAAGGGGCAGAAAATCCTGCCACTGGGGCAGGGAGAACTTGACCTTGCGCTGCTCAAGACGATTCGGGCGAGCGGCTATCGCGGACCGATTGGCATTCTAGGCCACACCCAGGACGATGCCGAGGAGCGGCTGCAGGACAACCTGGACGGGCTCGATTGGCTGGTGAAGCAGCTCGACGGCAAGCCGGCTGAGGCAAAGCCGAAACCTCGAACGCCGGTTCCTGCCGCTCAAGCTCCAGCGCCCAAGCAAGCGAGTAAGTCGAAGCTCGGCGAAGGGAAGTTCGGCCAGGCACTCGACGCCAAAAGCGGCGGGCTCGTGATGTTTCCCGACGAGCGTTACCGCCGTTTGCCACTAACCGTGGAATGCTGGGCGAAGCTCGAAGACCCCCGCGGCTACAACATCCTGGCCGCCAACGAACCGAAGTCATCCGGCACGCACTGGGAACTGTTCACGATGGCGGGGAGCGGCACGCTCACGGTGTACCTGCCGGGGGCCAAGCCGGATCACGTTCGCTCGGAGGCGATGGTCGTCGATGGGAAATGGCACTACCTCGCGATGCAGTACGCCGCCGACCGCGTGCGGCTCTTCGTCGATGGCAAGGAAGTCGCGAACGAGCCGATCAAACGCGGGGAAGATCGGACCGTGAAGGGCGAACTCTCTATCGGCCGCCTGCCGACCGGCGAGATCGGCTGCTCAGGACTCATCGACGACATGCGACTTTCCGCCGGGATTCGCGAAATCAAAGACGTGCCTGAGAAACCGCTTGCTGCCGACGAGCACACGATTGGACTGTGGCCGCTCGATGAACTCGGCGACAAAGGGAGCCCTGATGCATCGAGTCTGAAAAACCCCGCTCGCATCCCGCTCGCTGCCGCTGCGGCACCTTCGCTCGACAAGACGCCGCCCGAGCATTGGGGGCGCGAAGTAATTGGTTTCGATTGGAAAGAGGCGGACTCAGTCGATAACCGCTGGAACCAAACGCAGATCGGTCCGTTTCTGGCAAGCATCGTACCGATTCCCGGACAAAAATCTGTGGAAAAAGGTCTCTCGATCAAAGTGGGCGACCGCGGCCAGGGGGCCGTCTGCTACGACACACAAACGCTGGCCCTACGTGCCGGCTGGACCGGCGGGTTTCTGAAGTTTGATCCCGCACGGTATGGCCTGATCAACTCGCCGCAGATCGCTGGGAAGATGGCGTTTGTATCGTCGGGGAATCCACGCTGGGACGCCAAACAGGTGCAGTATGTTGGCTTGCATCCGCACCATCCGCGAGTGGTGTTGTCGGCGCGATTCGATGGGACGCTCGTCCGCGAATCGCCGTGGCTGACGGAGCACGAGGGGCAAGCTGTCTTCACGAGGTCACTCGCGGTCGGCACGCGAGAAACGCCGCTCGATTACCTCGTCGGCCAATTTCCCGGCGAGATCCGCGAGCAGGAGATCGACGGGGTCAAGATCGTGAGCTGGCATTCCGAGGGCGCTGTCGTCGCCATTGCAGCAAGCGGCCAGGCCGGTCTTGTCTCTGGCGATGTGGTACGACTCCGAGTTCCGTCCGGTCAGTCAGAACGCCGCTGCACGCTGCACGTCTGGTCCGGCAGTAACAGTGACCTGCCCGAGTTCGCCGCTGCCGTCAAAGCCAGTCCGCCACCTGAGAGTCTCGACGAACTTGCCAAGCCCGGACAGCCGCGTTGGACGGAGGAAATCGTCACACAAGGCAAAGTCGGCACTGACAAAGAATCGCCTTATGTCGTCGATACGCTCACACTCCCCTTCGACAATCCGTACAAGGCCCTGATGTTCGTCGGCGGGCACGACTTCTTCACCAATGGGGATATCGCCCTCTGCACGGTTCATGGTGACGTTTGGCGGGTGAGCGGCGTGAACGACAAGCTCGATCGGCTGGTGTGGAAGCGATTCGCGACGGGCCTGTTTCAGCCGCTGGGACTCAAGATTGTTGACGATCATGTCCATGTACTTGGCCGCGATCAAATCACGCGGCTGGTCGATCACAACGACGACGGCGAAGCGGACGAGTATCAGTGCTTCACGAATGCCTATCGTACGTCGCCTGGCGGACACGACTACGTCACCTGCCTCGATGCTGATTCGAAAGGCCGTTTGCACTTTGTGCATGCGACCGAAGGGCTCTTGCGCGTGGCCCAGGACAGCAGCAGCGTCGAGCAAGTGGCCACGGGCTTTCGCAATCCCAATGGGATGTCGGTCGGGCCGAATGACGAGATGACCGTCGCTCCGCAAGAGGGCGAATGGACGCCGGGCTCGGTGATTTTCGAGGTGCGGCCCGGCGGCTACTACGGCTACGGCGGGCCGAAGGCGGGGCACGGACCGGCAGGCCACGATCCGCCACTCGCCTGGCTGCCGCGGATGATGGACAACTCGAGCGGCGGGCAGGCGTGGATCACGAGCGACCGTTGGGGGCTGCCGCGGGGGCTGCTTTTGCACTTCTCGTACGGCAAGTGCCGGATGATGCTCGTTCCTCGCGAGCGAGTCGGCGACGTGATGCAGGGAGCCGTGATCGAGATTCCGGGCGTCGGCTTTTCGTCGGGAGCGATGCGGGGCCGCTTCAGCCCTCACGACGGACAGCTCTACGTGAGCGGCCTCAAGGGGTGGGCTTCCGCCGCAGTCGATGACGGCTGCTTGCAGCGCGTGCGCTACACAGGCCAACCGCTCACGCTGCCGATCGACCGCCAGACGTATGCGAACGGCCTGGCGATCACCTTCTCGCAGCCGCTCGATCGCGAAACGGCGGAAGACCCCGGCAGCTTTCACCTGGAGCAATGGAACTATCGCTACTCGGGTGGCTACGGCTCGCCAGACCTGAAAGTGTCGGATTCGGCTACCGAAGGGCATGACGAAGCCGCCGTGCGCTCGGCGACATTGCTCGACGGCAGTCGTACGGTCTTTCTCGAAATTCCCAACTTGCAGCCGGCAAACCAGCTTTCAATTGAATACTCACTCCGCACAGTGGCCGGCCAGCCGCTGCGGCAGACACTCGTGGCGACGACGCACGTTGTGCCCGAACGGCTGATGGACGAATCAAAACTGCATCGCCGTGAGCTAACCACGGAGTCCTTGGTCGATGAGTCATCCCTCGCGCCCGGCGTGCTCTTGCGATTTTCGCAAGGGGACAAATCAAGCGTCCGCACGGGTCGGCTCATCGCCTGGCACGTTCCGGCCGACCAGCCAGCCGGAGGCGGATTGTCGGCAGGGCCGTTCGCGGCGAAGGGGACCGGTTATGTCAAAGTGCCGCTGCGTGGCGAGTATCAGCTTTACTGCACGGGAACAGGTGCGGCGAAACTGCACGTGAATGGCAAGCTCATCCTCTTGGTACCAGAAATTATCGAGCAGCAACCGGCACGGGCGACGCTGCACCAAGGGTTCAATCGCGTCGAAGTTGAGTACTCGGCACCGGAGCGCGGCACAGCCGACTTCCGCCTGTGGTGGACCGACGGCACCTTCGCGGCCGAACCGATTTCGCCGACCGTGCTGTGGCACGACGCACACGACAAGTCGCTACTGGCCGCGGATGAGCTTCGCATTGGAGCGTGGGTTGCCGGCGAGCGACGGTGCAATGCCTGCCACGCTGTGCCCGGTCAGGCCCCAAATTCGGCACCAACTGGTCCCAGTCTCGCCCATGCCGGCTCGCGGCTCGACAACAACTGGGTCTATCACTGGTTGATCGATCCGTCAGCCATCCGGCCACAGGCTCACATGCCCCAGCTCTTTGCCGCAGATCAACCGACCGATCGACAAGCGGCAGCAGACATTGCGGCCTATCTGGCGACGCTCGGAAACGGCTCAGCGGGAGCCTCGCCCTCCCAAGCCGCTCCTTCGAAAGACCCTTCGGCCCCGGCGCTCTTCGAAGACCTGGGATGCATTGCTTGTCATCGGATGACGCCCCCTAGCGAAGCCGATCCCTACAATCGGCTTCCGCTGGCTCACGTCGCACTTAAGTTTCGTCCCGGCAAACTAGTCGAGTTCCTGCGCAAGCCGCAGGCTCACTATTCCCTGACGGCGATGCCCGACTTTGCGCTATCCGCGGGCGAAGCGGAGAGCCTGGTTCAGTTTCTGACCGGAGGCGAGCAGATCAAGCTTCCTGCCATTCCAGAGCTGAAGCACGCGTCCGCCCAGCGCGGAGAGTCTTTGTTCCGCGAGCGGCGCTGCAATGCCTGCCACGCAGTTTCCGATGCTGCGGGCACGAATGCTCCTCTAGTGGCGTCCATCCCCGTCCGCGACTTGGCTCGCGGTTGCCTGGCGTCAAAGGACGCGGATCGTGGCGCAGTGCCTCGTTTTCAATTGTCGGCAGCGGAGTCTGCCGCGATCTCAGCACTTTATCGCCGCAAGGAATCGGCGCTCACCTCCATGACGCCCGGCGAGAGGCTGCCGCAATTGATCGCCAGCCTTCGCTGCGAGGCCTGCCACAATCGCGATCGTGCGGTTGCGCCGTTGCGGCGGATCGTGGCCGAAGAATCGGAGCACGGCCTCGCTCCCGATCCGCTCCCCAATCTGACCTGGACCGGCGAGAAGCTGCACGGCGAGTGGATTCGGAAGCAAATCGCCGGCGAGCTGCCATATCGCTCCCGCCCATGGCTCAAGGCCCGGATGCCGGCGTTTCCCGCCTACGCAGAGCGGCTGGCGCAGGGTTTCACGTATGAGCATAGCCTGCCGTTCGACCATTTCATTCCAGTTTCAAACGATGACTCCACGCCGATATCGCAACTCGGCGACCGGCTGACGCGGAAAGAGGGTGGTCTCGATTGTCGCTCGTGCCACGCCGTTGGCAAGGAGCAGCCGACCGGGGACGAACGGACCAAGGTGGCTCAGGGGATCAACTTTGCTCACACACGCGAACGGATGCGGGGGGAATTCTATGAGCGATTCGTGCTTGATCCGCCTCGGTACGACATCAGCACGCGCATGCCGAAACTTGCTGCCGATGGGCGAACCACGAGTGTCAAAGCAGTCGCGGACGGTGATGCCCGGCAGCAGTTTGCCGCCATCTGGCAGTATCTGCAGACGCTCCCGCTTTATGTGCCCGCTGCGGCATCCGGAGACAAGCCGTGAGATACGTTCCCGTGTACCGTGCTGTTTTGATTGCCCTATGGCTGTGCCTGCCGCTGTTCGCCGCGGAACCGACAACTCGTGTGTATGACAATCGTCTCACGCCGCTGGCCGAGCCGCGGCCTCTGTTGGCGGACCACCCCGAATTCGTCGAGCCGATTCGCGAGTTGCGGCGGTTCGAGGCGTCGCCGCTCGTGGTGGATGAGGATGCAAACCTCTCGGTTCGTGCCTGGCGATTTTCCTACAACGCCCGTGGCATCATCGAAATGCCCAATCGTCTGCGGGCCGACCGCACCGCCGTCATCATGGTTCACCCGTGGGGCATCGACGACGGCCAGGGCTGGAACACGCCCGAGCCAGCCGGCGTGGCCGACTTTTGCACGCTCGAAAAGAACAAGCTCGCCGCCCGCCACACGCGCGAAGTGATCGACCCGCTGCTTAAATCGCTTCGCAGCCACGTCGCAGCAACGCTTGTCAGCCTGCCGGGCAAGGAAGATCCGATTCGCAGAAAGCTCTATTGCTCGGTCCGCAGCAAGCCGTCGGCAGGAGACCGCGAGCAAGGGGCGAAAGAATTGCACGCGAAGCTGGTCAGCTTCGACTACCGTGGCGAATCCTTGCCGGAAAAGATCTCGCTTTCGGCGGAGCACCCAGTCGGCGACTACTTCCGGCAGTTTCCCGGCCTGGATTCCTCGGCCAAGTACAACAACGCCGGCTTCTGGGATTTGCCGATTCCGGTGACCAACGACATCACGCTCGATCCTGAAGACGTGGTGATTTACGACGCGGAGGGGTACGACGCTCTGAAGTCATTCCTGCAGAAACTCGGCGTGCGGCACGTGCTCCTCACCGGCTATGCGACGGATATGTGCTTCTGCCGCACGACCGCTGGATACGAGAATCTCTCGCGAGATTTTAATGTGTTCCTGGTCGGGGATGCGACGCTCGCCACCTTTCCGGCGAATTCATCGCCCAAGTATGCGACCAACGCCCACATCTCGTTCGCCTCGCTCAATCAACTGATCACACAAGTCTCGTGGATCAAGCCGGACAAATAAGCATGGCCCACGTCATCCAAGTCCGCCATCCGCTGGTCGAACATCACCTGGCGCGCCTGCGGGACAAGACCACTCCGCCGTTCGAGTTTCGCCAGCTTATCCAGCGGCTGGCAACACTGCTGGCCTATGAAGCGACGCAGGACTTGGCGCTGGCAAGCGTTGAGTTCGAGACGCCGCTGGTCAAAACGCGAGGTCAGTCGCTTGCCGTGCGCGTGGGGCTGGTGCCGATCCTCCGAGCGGGCTTGGGAATGGTTGATCCGATCTTGAATCTCATTCCGACGGCCGAAGTCTGGCATCTGGGCCTGTATCGCGACGAAGAAACCGCCCAGCCGGTCGAGTACTACAGCAAGCTCCCTGCTACCGAGCCGGTCGATGTGGCCCTCGTTGTCGATCCAATGCTGGCCACGGGCGGCTCGGCGATCGCGGCACTGGAAGCACTTTCCCGCTGGGGTGTGGCTCATCTGAAGGTGCTGTCGGTGATTGCCTCGCAGCACGGCATCGAATCGCTGTCGGCCCGCTTTCCGCAGGCGCAGATTTTCGTCTGCGCCGTCGATCCCGAACTTAACAGCCGCAAGTTTATCGTCCCCGGCCTCGGCGACGCCGGGGACCGCATCTTCAATACGCTGCGCTAACACCGTGGAACGCTCCATCAGCCTGCTCGGCTACGTCGTGCTCATCCTGCTGGCCTGGGGGATGAGTTCGCGTCGGCGAGATTTTCCGTGGCGGATCGTGCTCGCCGGAACAGCCCTCCAGTTCGCTCTGGCCATCATCACGCTCAAGACTACGCCGGGTCTCGCGTTCTTCGATCTCATTGGCCAGTTCTTCGACCTGATGCTGCAGTTCAGCGATGCCGGGTCGAAGTTCGTCTTCGGCGACAACTTCAAGGACCACTTCTTCGCGTTCAAGGTGCTGCCGACGATTATCTTCTTCTCGTGCTTCATGTCGGTGCTGTACTACGTCGGCGTGATGCAGTGGATCGTGAAGGGGATGGCCTGGATCATGCAGCGGACGCTCCGCACGAGCGGGGCCGAAACACTCTCGGCAGCAGCCAACGTCTTTCTCGGCCAGACCGAAGCGCCGCTCGTCATTCGCCCGTATCTGGCGGCCATGACGATCTCGGAACTGAATGCCGTCATGATCGGCGGCTTTGCGAACATCTCCGGTGGCGTGCTGGCGGCATTTGTCGAATTGGGGATCGATGCGGGGCATCTGGTCACCGCGTCGGTCATTTCGGCCCCAGCGAGCCTGCTCATCGCCAAGGTAATCGAGCCGGAAACCGGCAAACCCGCGACGCTCGGCGAGGTGAAGCTGCAAGTGCCGCCGGTCGGCACGAATGTCATCGAAGCGGCGGCCATCGGTACGCGCGACGGGCTGATGCTCGCTCTCAATGTCGCCGCGATGCTGATCGCGTTCATGGCCCTCATCGCCTTGGGCGATTTCTGCATTGCGTGGATCGGCGATCAGGTGGCACACTTCACAGGCTGGCAATGGGCCAATACCTGGTCGCTCCGAAACGCCCTGGCCACGGCGTTCGCTCCGCTCGCCTGGCTCATTGGCATTCCGTGGCAGGATTGCGGCCACGCGGGCGAGCTGCTTGGCACCAAAATGTTCGCCAACGAATTCGTTGCTTACGAGCAGCTCAGCCAGTGGATCAAACCAGAATCGGAGATCAAGCTGCAGCCGCGATCGGTGACGATTCTGACCTACGCCCTATGCGGCTTCTCGAACTTTGCGTCAATCGGTATTCAAATCGGCGGCCTCGGCGCACTGGCGCCGGAGCGGCAGAGCGATCTCGCTCGGCTAGGCTTGCGGGCGATGCTGGGCGGGACGCTGGCCACGCTGATGACGGCAACGATTGCCGGAGTGCTTCTCTAAGAGTTTTCAGTTCTTGCGGCAACAAAACAAACCAGGCCCTGGAACGGACGAGGAATTGCCAAAAAGTTGGCTCATTCAACCCGGACACTCGACGATCCGCACGCCGAATTTCGCACTCGCTCACCCCATCATCGCGTCCAGCGCCGCCAGCGCCACACGGAACGGCGGATGGTCGAGTTCGTACGTCTCCCACCATTCCTTGAGCATCGTTACCGCATCGACACCCGGCGGCACGCTGAGTTGCCAGGCCGTGAGGGCCTGGCCAAGGAGCTGCGGCGAGTAGTGAACCAAGTCGGCATTGTCCGCCGCTTTCAGCACCGCCGGCAGCATCGCTAGGCGGGCGACGTGCGGCAGGCGATCCGCGTGAATGTTTTCGGAAAGGAGCGGCAGGTCGAGCTGCAACTGCGCCAGGAGCCACGCCATGCGGAGGATTTCCGGCAGCTCCGCGTGCGGATTGGCGAGGACCGCTTCGATGCGGATTGAATTGAACGGCAGATGGGCCATCCCCGCGCCGCCGAAAGCCGGATGCACCAAGAGCACGTCGGCCTGCGGCGGCATGAGCGCCGGCTCGGTGAGCAACACCACCTGATGCAAGAGCCCCGGCCCGCGAGCTTCCCACTGCTCGCGCAGCGGCCGCTCGCGGTGTTCCAGTTCTGCTTCCAGGCTCGGAACAGCATTTCGCACGGCTGTTTGCAGATCGGCGATCGCCCCGGCCAGCGCCGCCGCGGTGCCGCTCATCCGCTCGACCCTGCCAATCGACTTCACCAGCGCGATCTCGGCGATCTGCGCCGGCGATTGGTTCTGCCCCGAAAGCCCCGTAAGGAGTCTCCACATTCGTCCCGGCGGCGTGCCGCACCATTCCAGTGCGGCCTTCAGCCTTCCCGCCGACGCCATCGCCGGCTCCAGTCGCGGATCGGCCAGCGGCAGGCCCCGCGCGAGGCCGTCGGCCAGGTGGAGGCAGGTCGTAGCGAACGGGGCTTTCCAGGTGAGCTCGGTGGGCATGGCATAACATCCAAAGCCCCGACCAGTAGTCGGGGTGATTGGCCAAGTCGCATCAATTCCAGGCGCACCCTGACCAATGGTCAGGGCTTTGCTAAACTTACGTCGCTCCGCCGCCCAAGTCCAAACTTGCCATGCACTTTCCCCCCCTCGGCACACCGGTCCACGAACTCGATACGCCGGCCCTCTGCCTCGACCTGCCGGCGCTCGACGCGAACATCCGCGAGGTGGCCGCCCTTTGCGCCAGCCGCGGCATTCAGTGGAGGCCGCATGCGAAGGGGCACAAATCGCCCGACATCGCCCGCCGTCTCGTCGATGCCGGGGCCATCGGCCTGACCTGTGCCAAGCTCGGCGAAGCCGAGGTCTTCGCCGCCGCCGGCATTCACGATCTGCTCATCGCGAACATGATCGTCGGCCCGCGCAAGGTCGAGCGGCTCGTCGCGCTGCGGAAGAAGGCCGATCCAATCGTCTGCGTCGATCACCTCGCTCAGGCCGAACCCATTGCTGCCGCGATGCAGGCCGCCGGTCTGTCGCAGCGCGTGCTGATTGAGCTGGACCTCGGCATGAGCCGCGTCGGCGTTGCGCCCGGCCAGGCAGCCGTCGATCTGGCGAAGCAGATCGTCGCGCTGCCGGGCCTGACGCTCGCGGGCATTATGGGGTGGGAAGGGCACCTGATCACGATCGAAGACCCGGCCGAGAAGACCGCGAAAATCGCCGCGGCAATCGCGCAGCTCGCTCAGACGAGCAAACTTTTCGCACAGGCTGGCCTTCCCTGCCCGATTGTCTCGTGCGGCGGCAGCGGGTCGCTACCGATCACCGTGCAGCAGCCGGGCATCACCGAGGTGCAAGCCGGTGGCGTCATTCTGATGGACTCGTTCTATCGCCGCCGCTGCCACATCGAACAGTTCCGCCACGCCCTGACGCTGCTGGTGACTGTCGTCAGCCGACCGGCCCCCGACCGCGCCGTGATCGATGCCGGCCGCAAGGCAATGAACATCGACATCGCGCCGTCGTTGGTGATGGCGGACAAAGGCACGATCCGCGAGGACATCACCGTCGAGCGCCTCTCGGCCGAGCACGGACAGCTTCGACTGGCCCCCAGTGCCCAGTCACTCGCCATTGGCGACCGCCTCGCGCTAATCCCCGGCTACAGCGACCTGACGACCGTCCTGCACAACCAGTTCTATGTCATCGAGGAGGGCCGGCTCGTCGATCTCTGGCGTCTGAATGCCCGCGGTCGGCTGGACTAGAGCTGACGATTAGAGTTTGCCGCTAATCAGCCGAACTGGCCAGGCTCCGCAAGCCGTCGTAGCGTCCTCCGCCCCGATGCCGTAAACTGTGCCGCTTCACCTAGAGAGCGCACTTGTTTCACCTTGCAACGGGAGCAATGCACATGGCCAGGCCCTACAACATCGGCATGATCGGTTACGGCTTCATGGGCCGGGCCCACTCGAACGCCTACGCGAACGTCTCGCACTACTTCGATCTCGAATACAAGCCGGTGCTGAAGGCGGTCTGTGCCCGCGATGCCGGGAAGGCGAAGGCGTTTGCCGACAAGTGGGGCTACGAATCGATCGAGACCGATTGGACGAAACTGCTCGCCCGCAAGGACATCGACGCCGTCGATATTTGCACGCCGAACAACCTGCACAAAGAGATCGCCATCGCCGCCGCCCAGGCCGGCAAGGCGATTCTCTGCGAGAAGCCGCTGGCGATGAACGCCGCCGAAGGGGAGGAAATGTGCCTCGCGGTCGAGAAGGCGGGCGTCGCCAACATCGTCTGGTACAACTACCGCCGCATCCCGGCTGTGACCTTCGCCAAGCAGATCATCGACAGCGGCAAGCTCGGCAAGATTTTTCATTACCGGGCCAACTTCCTGCAGGACTGGACGATTTCGGCTGACCTGCCGCAGGGGGGCGCCGGCCTGTGGCGGCTCGATGCGGCTGCGGCTGGCAGCGGCGTGACGGGCGATCTGCTCGCCCACTGCATCGACACGGCGATCTGGCTCAATGGCGGCGTGGCCAGCGTCACGGCGATGACCGAGACCTTTATCAAGGAGCGGAAGCACAACCTGACCGGCAAGGTCGAAAAGGTCAGCATCGACGACGCTTGTGCGTTCCTCTGTCGTTTCGATAACGGCTCGCTCGGCCTGTTCGAGAGCACGCGCTACGCTCGCGGGCACAAAGCCCTCTACACGCTGGAGATCAACGGCGAAAAGGCGAGCATTAAGTGGGATCTGCACGATCTGCACCGGCTGCAATGGTTCGACCATCGCACCGAAGGTTCGCTCCGCGGTTGGAGCAGCATTCACGTCACCGATGGCGACCATCCCTACATGGGGAAATGGTGGGTGCCTGGCTTGGCGATCGGCTACGAAAGCGGCTTCGTCCACCAGGTGGCCGACTTTCTCGAAGGACTGGCGATCGGCAAGCCAGCCGGTCCGACGTTCCGCGACGCCCTCGAGACGCAGAAAATCTGCGATGCGGTGCTCGCCAGTGCGAAGAGCGGCGCGTGGACCAGCGTGGCGCGATAGATTGGCAGGATGCCGTCTGCTACTCAATCTTGGTTAACTCGCGAGCGGCTGCTCGTGGCAGGTCTGCTCTTATTTACTGCCGTCGTGCGCGGCGGCGTGCTGTGGGGGATGCGCGGCAATTTGGAGCAAGACCCCGATGCTTATCGCGAGATTGCGGAGAACGTGCTGCGGCACGGCGTATATGGATTGGGTAAGGCGCAGAAAAAAGCTCCGCCGCCAACCGCCTATCGGCCACCGCTGTATCCGATCGCAATCTCCAACTTCGCCGACGACGACGGCAGGCATGTGTCGCTCTGGAAGGTGGCCGTATTTCACGTGCTCTTGGGCATGGGGACAGTGTGGCTGACGTATTTGACGGCAAGAAAAGTAGGTCCCTCAGGCCCTGAGGGACCAGCGTCACGAGAAACTTCGATTTTGCCAACTAGCCCCAAACGACCGGAGAGCCTTCTCTCGCGCCTGGCCCACACGGAGTGTGGGCCAGCTTTGGCCGCACTCCTCGTCGCCTGCGACCCAATCCTCCTCAACCAGCAGACGCTGGTGATGACCGAAACGCTGGCAACGTTCCTGGCGATCCTGTCGCTCTATGCGCTGGCTCGCTACACGCATCGTCTCGATTGGTGGAATGCCGCACTGGCCGGCGGAGCAATCGGCCTCGCCGCTCTCTGCCGGCCGACGTTCCTGCCGTGGCTGGGATTGGTGGCGGTCGTGATGCTGATTTCAGATTTCAGATTTCGGATTTCGGATTGGGGAAAGTGGGCAAGTCGGACGCTTCCGAATGTGCTTGCGATGATCGTCGCTGCCGCGGCAGTCATGTCGCCGTGGGCGATTCGGAATGAGCAAGTGTTCGGCAAGCCGATGCTGACGACGACGCATGGCGGGTACACGCTTTACTTGGGAAACAACGAGTATTTTTATCAGTGGCTAAATGATCGTAGTCAGACGGTCGCTTGGAACTCCGAGAAGTTCGATGTCAAATTCCGCCTCGAAACGAGTTTGCATTTGATTCCTTACGACGAATTCCCGCAATTTCGTGGGGCCGCCGGCGGGGCTCACTTCACAGACGAGTACCTCGCCTCATTGTTGACGGAAGAGAATGTTGATCGAGTTGCGTACCAACTCGCTCACCAGCAGATGCGAAAAAATCTCCGCATGACGATTTCGGCGAGCCTCTACCGCATCACGCAGCTCTGGTCCCCGCTGCCGAATAGACTGACCGCGGATGAATCGACGGGCCGCCGCTTGCTGCGGTATGGGACAGCGGCATGGTATGTCGGCGTGTACCTGCTGGCCGCCGTCGGAGTGTGGCGGTTGCGCTGGCGGCTCTTTAAGCAGCCGTGGGTGTGGGGCGTGCTGCTCTGCTTCGCGTTCACGGCGGTCCACACGCTCTATTGGTGCAACTTACGGATGCGAGCGCCGCTGATGCCGTTCGTGGCGCTGGTAGCGGCGGCGGGTGTAGGGTGGGTCAAGCTCGCGCGCGAGGATTCTGCGACGGCCAAGCCCACGTGATCGCGAGCGCCGACCCACCGGAGTGGATGTTCCATCGTGGTGGGTCATCGGCTGCGGATGGGCCGCTGCTTCATTGCATCGGTTTTGACCGCTGCCTTGACCCACCCTACGACTTGAGGCAGGTTTGCCTCCGGCTGTTGAAGTGGTAGGCTGGCCGCAAACCAACACACACGAGCACATCACCCCATGCCTCTCCACAACGTCCTTATCGCCGGCCGCTGGCGGCCCGCTGTTAGCACCGGCACGTTCCGCGCCGAGAACCCCGCGACCCGCGAACCGCTGGAAGGGGAATACCCCGTCAGCGCCTGGCCCGATTGCCTCGACGCCTTGAACGCGGCTACCGAGGCATTCGATGAATTGTCGGCGCTGCCATCCGAGCGAGTCGCCGCGTTTCTCGACGACTTCGCCGGCCGTATCGAGGCTCGCAAGGACGAGATCGTGCGGATGGCCAATTTGGAATCGGCCCTCCCCGCTTCGCCGCGGCTGGCCGACAACGAATTGCCCCGCACGACAGGCCAGCTTCGCGCAGCGGCGGCTGCAGCCCGCGAAGGCTCGTGGGCGCTGCCGACGATCGACGTGAAGAACAACATCCGCTCGATGCTCGGGCCGATCGGACCGGTCGCGGTCTTTGGGCCGAACAACTTCCCGCTGGCGTTCAACAGTGCCGCGGGAGGTGACTTCGCCGCCGCCATTGCTGCCGGCTGCCCAGTGATCGCCAAGGCCAACACCTCGCATCCTGGCACGACGCGCCTCCTTTCCGAAGAAGCCTTTGCCGCCGTGCAAGCAACCGGCCTTCCTGCCGCAACGGTACAGCTCATCTATCGTACCAGCCACGAGGACGGCGCGTTTCTCGTCGCCAACAAGCGGCTCAGCGCGACCGCTTACACCGGCAGCCGCCATGCCGGCCTGACGCTCAAGAAAGCAGCCGACGCCGTCGGTAAGCCGTTCTACGCCGAACTGTCGAGCATCAATCCGGTAGTCATCCTGCCCGGCGCGATCGAAGAGCGGCTGGACGACATCGCCGGCCAGTTCACGACGAGCTGTCTCATGGGGACCGGCCAATTCTGCACGAATCCCGGACTCGTCATCCTGCTCGCGGGCTCGCATTCGATCAAATTCATCGCTGTCTTAATGGAGAAGTTCAAAGCCGCACCTGTCGGCACGCTCCTTTCCGGCGGTGTGGCAAAGTCGTTGGCTGAAGGGATCGACAAGCTCGTCAAAGCCGGTGCGGAAGTGCTCGCTGGCGGCACTGCTGGTGGCGGCAAAGGGTACAGTCACGCCAATACACTCCTCAAAGCAACCGGCCAGCAGTTCCTCGCGGCCCCAGAGGCGATGCAGACCGAGGCGTTCGGCAACGAGTCGCTGTTGGTTGTGTGCGATCATCTGGAAGAAGCCGCCGCGGTGATCGAACATCTCGAAGGAAATCTCACCGGTTGCATCTACTCGCACACCGCCGGAGCCGACGACATGGCGTACGGCGAACTCGCCCCGCTCTTGCGGCAGAAAGTCGGCCGCCTGCTGAACGACAAGATGCCGACGGGTGTCGCGGTGAGCCCGGCGATGAACCATGGTGGACCGTTTCCGGCGACCGGCCATCCAGGCTTCACAGCAGTCGGCATTCCCGCGTCGCTCCGCCGCTTCGGGATGCTGCAGTGCTACGACGGCATTCGCCCGCACCGCCTGCCGCCGGCCCTAGCCGACAAGAACCCGACCGGCAAGCTCTGGCGACTGATCGACGGGGTTTGGACGACGGGGGATGTGACGTAGGTCCCGCCGGCCCGGCGGGGCTTCGTTTAACACGGCATCACCCCTTCGGCTCATTGGGTTCCAGTGAACTTACGGTGCAAACGCTGCCGGAAATCCGCCGTGCTGGCCGATCGTGACGTCGATCTTGGCCATCAGCTCGATCGTCTCGTCAATCGCAGCCGCGATGCGTGTGTACTGCGGATCGCTCTGGCTGCGGTGCTTTGGCCGCAGCCACTTGCGGAGCACGTAGTAACCGCCGACGCGAAAACCATCAAGCAGTGTTTCGTCGATGTGACTGGTTTCCCTCGCATCGGCCCGCAGCAAGTGCAAGTCGATCAACCGCTGACCGATCGCCGCGAGGCTTGCATAGAGCGACTTGCTCCCCGGCAGCAGAATTCGCGGGAAATCGGAACGCAGATCCGCGGCATATCGCTCGCGGTAGGCCGGTGAGTGGAACAGCGCGTAGATGTATGCGAAGACGTTCTCGGATTCGAGCTGCGAGCCGACACAACTGGCAAACTGCTCGATAAAGCCAGTGCTGAAATTCGCTTCGGGAGTCGCCGCTGTCTGCCACAGCGGGAAGAGTGACTCGCTGCCGCGGTTATCGCTCCGAATCACGCCGTCGAGGGCTAGGCCATCGCTGATCCAGAAGAACGTGCAGGGCTGTGCAGGAAGCTGCTGGCGGCGAGCGATGAGGCAAAGCGGGGTTCGGGGCTGGGGGCTAAGGGCTAGGGAGTGTTCCCTTCCGGCTCCCGGCTCCTGACTCCTGGCTCCTTGGCACTCCATGAGGTGCCGCGTTACTTCGCTTCGCGGCCAATCAATCATTGCCGGATGCCAGAAGGCCCATCGCCAATCAAACGGGCGATAGAGACAGCGGACAATCTTCGCCTGCCAGTCTTTCTCGTTGGCGACGGTTTGGCGAGCAGCGCCAAGTTTCCAACTCCGCGTATCGCCGCGCTCGTAGCGGCTGCTGCGGGTGCGATTGAAGTAGCGCTCGCGGATCACGTCATCAGGAATTGAGAGATCACGAAACTCGGCGATGCGGTGCTCCAACTCTTCTCGCGTGAAGGCCACGACGAAGTGATCCCGGGCGGTAACCGACGCCGTCGTGTTCAGCGGCATCGCATCGGCGAGCGACCAGGCGGAGGTGTATTCGGGATGGGCGTGGGTCGTGGTTGGAACGAAACGCGTGTGCGGCGCAGCCGGTGTTACCTCGCAAGTTGGCAACGTATGCGAATCCAAGGCGGCCAATTTGGAATCTCGCGCTCCCCAGAGTTCGGAATACCGCACGCACGATGCTCCCTCGCTTGCGCTTCGGGTTGGTGTTTGCGGCCGGCTGAAGATGCCAATCGCCACGCCCTGGTCGAGACCGAAGACGTTCTCGTCGGGTTCGCCATTGGGTGACACTTCCCCGCCCTTCCGGCTGCCGTGCAAATCGACGATACGGATGTGCGAAAAGACGCGCATCAGCTCACGGCGCATCAGGCGGAACGTGGCGTTGTCGAGATAGCCGCGGTTGGTGACGAAGCTGACGATGCCAGAGCCCGCTTCTTCGACGTGCCACTGGGCAAGCCGAATGAACTTCACGTAGTCGTCGTGCAGCCAGGTCTTGCGCTCGCCCAGCCGCTCGTCGCCGGCTCTCACATAGCCGCGAATGTCGTCGTCGCCGCGGACGAGGTGAGCAATCCAAGGGTTGGTGTTGGTCGTAAGGCTGGAGAAAGGAGGATTGCCGAGGATTACGGGCAGAGTCGTTTTAGGATTTAGGATTTCGGATTTAGGATCTGGGGAGAGGGCGTCGCCGGTGTGGATGCTGAGCTTGGCTGAATGGCGGAAGTCGTAGCCGGTAGAAGCGAGTTTTGTCGCGATGTTCAGCTTCGCCAGGAATGCCGGCACGGGGAGCAACTCAATCCCGATCAATCGCGGCAGCAGATTCGGCACAAAATCGTTCCAGTCGTCGCCCATGTGGCGATGCAGATGGTCGATCAAGGCGAGCAGGAAGACGCCGGTGCCGCAGGCAGGATCGAGGAATACAAGTGCGGAGTGCGGAGTGCGGAGTGCGGATTGTGAGGCGAGACCAGCGGGAAGGTCAAAATCAGAAATTATGGAGGCGTAGATCTGGCGGACGATGAAGTCGGCAATCGGCTGCGGTGTGAAGAAGACCCCATGGCGGCGGCGGGTGGTAGGGGCAAAGTGGTGGAGGAACTCGTCGTAGAGGTGCAGATTGCGAATTTCGGAAGTCGGCAATTGCGATGACGAGGCAATTGCGCGATCAATCACCCATTGTTCCCAGACCCCAAGCGAGTCACGGAGCCATGCCAGCGCCACTGAATCGTATTGCTCTCCCACGATCGCTGCCGCACAAACCACCGCTTGTGCAAGCACGTCGGCGGCTTCGTCGGCGGAGACTTCGCGCGCGAGGTCGGCCGCGAGTGAATCACGGGCCTGCGACAAGTCGCGATTGGCGATGCTTGCCAGCAATTCGCGTTTGAGCTCGCTCGCTGGCGTCACCAGCAGCCGCACCACGCGTGAGGTTGGCGAGTTGGCTCTTGATGCGCGAGGTTTCGACAAGCGAGCGGCTCCAAGAAATGCCACAGCCCACGAGAGTTGCTCGTGGGCCGTATCGTGGGACAGGCGTCTCGCCTGCCAACAATCAATTCACGCGATCTGCATGGCAGGTTGCAAACCTGCCCCACGGACATGCTCGGTCACCACCGCGCCAAAGAGCGTGTGCGGCGACACGTCATAAATCGCCACCGGGATAATCTCGCCGACCAGCCGCGGATTGCCATCGAAGACAACGATCCGGTCATCTTGCGTGCGGCCAGTGAGCTGCACAATGTCGCCGCTCTCTTCGCCCCGGCTCTTCGCACGATCGCTCGGCCCTTCGACGAGAACCTCGACTCGCTCACCGAGGAACCGCTGGCTGTCCTGTTCGCTGATTCGATTCTGCAACTCCAGCAGCTCGTTGTTGCGGCGGTTCTTCACCTCGAACGGCACATCGTCGGGGAAATGCTCTGCCCCCTTCGTCCCCGGCCGCTCGCTGTATTTGAAGATGAAGCTGTTCTTGAAACGGCACTCGGCGACGAGGTCGTAGGTGAGGCGGAAGTCGTCCTCCGTCTCGCCGCAGAAGCCGACGATGAAATCGCTCGTCACCGCCGCGTGCGGCAGCGTGGCGCGAATGCGGCCCATCATCTCACGGTAGTCTTCGACCGTGTAGCCGCGCTTCATCCGAGCTAGCACCGTGTTGCTGCCGCTCTGAGCCGGCACGTGCAGATACGGCGAGCACTTCGGCAAGTCGCGAACGGCCTGCAAGAGCTCGTCTGTCATGTCCTTCGGATAGTTCGTCACGAACTTGAGCCGCCGGATACCGTCGATCTCGCTCAGCGAATAGAGCAAGTCCGCCAGGCGCGTCGTGCGGCCGCCGCTCGTGTGCTTGTAGCTGTTGACCGTCTGGCCGATGAGCGTGATCTCTTTGCAGCCCTGGTCGGCGAGGATGCGAGCCTCGGCCAAAATCTGCTCGGGCGGGCGACCTTGTTCCGGGCCGCGGGTCATCGGCACGATGCAGTAGGTGCAGAACTTGTCGCAGCCGATCTGAATCCGCAAATACGCCTGGAACGGCGTCGGCCGCATCGTCGGATCGCGCAGCGGATCGAACGTTTCGTGGCTCCGCTTGATCTCTTCGACCGGCCCTTCCTTTCGACCGAGGCTGACCGCCATCTGCGGTCCCTTGCCGGCGGCTACTTCGTCGAGCAGGTCGGGAATACGGGCGAGCTGACCAGGGCCGACGACCAGATCGACATACGGCGCACGGCTGAAGACAAGCTGCTGGTCCTTCTGAGCCATGCACCCCATCACGCCGATGATCTTCTCCGGGTGCTCCTTCTTGAATGAACGGAGTCGGCCGAGAGCGGAGTACGTTTTGTTTTCGGCCTGTTCGCGGACCGAGCAAGTGTTGAAGAGGATCACATCGGCCGCGGCCAGATCGCGCTCGACCTCGAACCCACGGCGGCGCAGGCTGGCGACCACCATTTCGCTGTCCAGCACGTTCATCTGGCAGCCGACGGTTTCGATGTAGAGGCGTTTGGTCATGACGGTAGGGCAGGACTTGTCCTGCCTCGCAGCAATCACGGCAGGATGAATCCTGCCCTACGAGTGACGGCACACGGAGTGTGCCTACTACTTACGCCGCCTTCTGCTTCTTCAGGCGGCGCTTCTCTTCCAGTTCCGCTTGCCGGCGGCGCTCGCGCTCGGCCTGCGCCTCGGCATCGAGTTCGGCCAGCACTTCATCGCGGCGACGACGCATCAGGCGGACGAGCAGCGTGACAGCCACGTAGCCGCCAATCGCCAGCAAGACCCAATCCCAAACATCCATGTTCGGCATGGTACATCCTTTGCTGCCGGGGACTGCCGACAGCCCTGCCATCTTATCAGGCGTGCGAGGTCAGGAGCGAGGGGAAACGGAGCAGACACAGTCACCTTGGTGCGATGCGGCAACTGCATCCAGCAAACCCATTACCACAATGAATTCCCCTCTTTTGGAAATACTGCCGAAGCCGATCCGGCACTCGCCAGACGTTATGCATGAACGCCACAAAAATTCTTCAGCGACAGATTATTGACACAACCCATTTCACAGAAACAACTTAAGTGCGAAAACCACTTCATGCAGTTATGCAGGATATGCAAGTTTATGCACGATAAGGCCAGTAGCTACCAACCGGCTGTGAAGAGCCCTCGTTTCGTCGCGAACGAGAAAACTGCCAATGCAGGGGGCATTCATCTTTTGGCGATCCTCTTTTTACAGTTCGGCAGTTTCAGCCAAATTGGCAGCTTCATCGCGACATGTACAAATGCTGCAAATTTTACGCCAGTCATGATCCTGGCGGTATCTAGGAATTGGGCAGGGTTAAGGAGTCAAGTTGTGTGATCCATTCAGGTTGTCGGTTACATCGAATCCATATAACCTGTCCGCCGTTTGGATTCGGGTCTTCGCGTTCAAAGCACCGCCCACACTTGCCGCATCGACCGTAGCGAAGCTCGCAGCAGTGCTGCAAATGCATTGTGGCCACTAATAAAAGCTGGCCATCGCACTCAGGGCATTGAGTCGCAACTGACATCGCTGCATTCTACCCGCGCAGCAAAATGCCCCGCCAGATCGACGGGGAATCACGCACTACCGCCGCGCCGGCTTGAGGGGTATGACTCACCACGGCATCGAGCGGGCCACGACGGCGATGAGCCAAGCACCGAGAAACCATGAGCCAAACATGAGACCAGTTTTTCGTTGACCGATCAGAAGGAACATCGCCGTATTGAGCCCGACGGGCAAAAGCAAGTACTGGACTGGCAATGCGGCAATCGCCGCTGTGGCGATGCAGAATCCAGTGAAGTAAACAAACAATTCGCGCATCGTGAAGCGCATATAAACTCCCGCAGCTTCTTGTAGGCATTGTACCACCAGCAACTAGCACCAGTTTCAATACCTGCCAATGCCCACGGCCGTGAATCGCACTAGCTTGCCACAGTTTTTCTTGGGCGGATCACGCCGTCACAGCCGGTCATACGCAATCGCTCCAGCATTCGTGTCGTTCCCTCGTCCATCGCGAGTTTCCGCTCGGCCTCGGTGATCGGGTAAAACCACAGCACATTCGTTGGGTCGCCGCGAAACGGGGGAAGCACGATTGGCTTGAGTCCCGCCAGGTGAGCGGCCAAGAGCGTGGTGGGGAATTTATGACCGCCGCACGATTGTGGCGTGCTATCGCAGGGCATGGTGTGACCGGAACCAAGCCAGGTGAATCGCGACCAGGGGAATTTGGACTGACCGCTGATGTAGCTGGCAAATCGATTGAGCTCTTCCGCCGAGCATTGGCGATCGAGGGCTGCCGCCAGTTCGATCCGTCGGTATGGCGATGGGTCTTCATAGTGGCGCTCCACGTTGGGAAGGCAGAAAAGCGAGAGGCCGACGGTGATGAGCACAAATCGATCCGGCAAATCAAAACGCAGCATCGCCTTGGGAGGGAACTCGCCGCCGTCAATCGCGTAGTATTTGGTGTGTGGGCCAAGCACGGCTTCGATGGCGGCGATCCGCTCGTCACGCCAGCGGCTCCAGAAATCTTCGTCGTCCCACAACGACCAGAACTCTTGGGCCCGGCGGACCCGCTCGTGCATGATGTTGTCGGCGCCGAGTTCCCAGGCTTGTTCTCCTTCGCCAAGGCAATCGCGAGCGTACCCACAAAAGTCCCCTTCGCCACCCCAAGACGGAATCACTGCCAGAATCTCGGCACCTTCTATCAGCGCTGCCGCGTCGCACTCTTCCAACCACACCACGCTCAGCGAGTCAGCCTTGAGTGGTGGCCCGGCGGATCGCGATTTGCAATGGGCAGCCGACAAAAGCGGTGGGAGCCCATCTCGCATAGCCGCAGGGTCGAATTTGGCTGGCGCCGGCAGCCGGTTTCGGACCCAGCAAGCCTTCATCGGCGGCCTGGTATCGTCGTCACGTTGGGTGTAGTGCAGATAGAAATAAACGACCCTTCCGTCGTCCTCGGCCACCGCAACAATGTTTCCAAAGGGAGACGCCTGCTCGATCAACGTCTCACTCATGACGTCCTCCTATCGTGCCGGCAGCAACGGCAGGCTGGAAGCCTGCCCCACTATTACGAAAACAGTCCCGTCGCCGGCTGGCCGGCATAGACCGAGTGTGGCCGGCCCGAAGCGTCGTGCAGCACCTGGTCGTGCGGGATGCCCAAAGCATGCATCATCGTGGCCGCATAGTCGCGCGGGCTCATCGGGTTGGTCGCGGGATAGGCGGCGTGCTTGTCGCTCGCGCCATAGACCGCGCCGCCGGCGATGCCGCCGCCGGCTAAGAGGCCGTTATAGCAGTACGGCCAATGCTCGCGGCCGTGGCCATTGCTGATTTCCGGCTTCCGGCCGAACTCGCCGACCCAAGCGACAATCGTTTCGTCCAAGAGGCCGCGGTCGGACAAATCGGTAAGCAGTGCCGCCAGCGCCCGATCGGCCGGCGGAATCAGATCGTTCTTGTGCCGATTGAAGTTGTTGCCGTGCGTGTCCCAGAACGACTGCCCGTCGTTGTGCCAGTTCACGTCCACCAGCGGCACGCCGTGCTCGATCAACCGCCGGGCCAGGAGCACACACTGCCCGTGGATGTTGCGGCCGTAGCGATCGCGCGTCTCGGCTGACTCTTGCGAAAGGTCGAAAGCGTTTCTCACTTCCGGCGACGAGAGCAGCGAGAGCGCCCGCGCCTGATGCCCCGTCATTGCCGACGTCGAGGCAAACGCATCGAGGGCCGCCCGTTGACCGTCGAGTTGCGACAGGAGCACGTGGCGGTTGGTGAGCAAATCGGGCGTGATTCCCGGCAAGAGATCGAGTGCCGGCACTTTCCAGTTCGCGTCGCTCGGATCCCCCGTCACCAGCAGCGGATCGTAAGCCGGGCCGAGCCAGCCGCCATGTTGCCCTGGTGCTTGCCCGCCCGGCGCGGATGGATGATAGGCAATCCAGGGCAGCATGACGAACGGCGGCAGCGCGGTCTGCGGCGGCCGCATCTTCGCCAGCACCGATCCCAGATGCGGCGTGTCCTGCGGACTGGGAGGCTTGTCGTCGCTTTGCACAACCGGGGCCCAGTGCCCGGTGACCGTCGCGTGGCCGCTGGACAGGTGAGCCGGGTCGTCGTGATTGAGCGAGCGAATCACCGCCAGCTTGTCGGTCAGGCCGGCGATCTTCTCGAAGTGTTCGCAGATCGCCAAACCCGGCGTCTTCGTCGCCGTCGTCTTGAACGGGCCGCGAATGTTGTCCGGGGCGGCAGGCTTCGGATCGAACGTGTCGAGCTGGCTCGGCCCGCCCCACATGAACAGGAAGATGCACCGTTTCGCCTTGCCAAAGCCGCTGATTCCGCTTCCCGCGGCCGGTTCGTCGGCGGCTCGCGCCCGCGCGGTCAGGAGCCCGGGCAGACTCAGGCCGAGCAGACCAGCCGCTCCCGCTTGCACAACTTGTCGCCGGCCTAGCTTCGCGAGCGAGCGAAACTCCGAACAGGCTTGGTGAGGTGAGACAGGAATGTCGGCCACGCATTACCCTTTGTGCTGGATTAAGGCTAACCATCGACCGCCAGCTAGCAAAGTTGCCGTAGCGTAAAAACGGCTGTTTTGCTATTGGTCTAGTCGTCGGAATCATTACTCTCAGAGTTTTTAAAGCGCTGGAATTGTGGGCAGCATTCGGGAATCATGCCTCCTTCATTCTCCCATCGCAAAATCTCCTCCGACAAGTCGGTTTCACTGCTAGAGTTGGGAGGTTCGGGTGGCTGCGGAAATGCAATAAGAAACATGTCCAATTCTCCACTACAGGGACAAATGAATCCCTGGCGAGAACTGGTCTGCTAGCCATCATGGCTTTACGGGGACGTTTCCATTGCTAAGTTGAAAACATACCCATAGACCGGTCGCAACTTGGCACTGACGCGCGGTTTGGCGACTTGTACGTCAGAGCAAAGTAGTAATGACCAGCAGGACACAGTTCTGCCAGTGTTATTGGGTTAAGTGCCGTCCTGTCGCGTTCGCGTGACAGGACGGTTTTTGTTGCTAGCGTTTGGTCCGTTCCTAATCCGAATATCGCATTCAATCAATAGCAAAGTTCAACGGCACCAGTCCTACCATACGTATATTTGGAAGGAGAATTCAAGTGCATTTCGCAACTCCTGTCACGACAGCAACTTGCGGCGGATTCTGAGACTGTGCGTGATCCTGATTGACGGAATTTCCCGCGACAACTTGGAACTTATCGGACCAATTGTCGTGCTTTGCAAGAAATGTGCCAAAATGGCAAGAAGCTTGAATGCGGCTACTAATGGCTGTTTTTACACCTCTAAAGAATGTAAAAATTAACTCTAAGAGCAATTTTCCCAGAGGCAGCGACATTAATGATCGCTGATCTCGACTCAGGACGCAAAGTTTGAGATTCTTCCGGACGCTTGCGTCCGTCCAGCCTCATATTCAGAATTTCAATGGACCACTTAAGCCTCTTTACACGGAGCGGAATACTCATCCTGGCGGGCCTATTACTCACCGGTTGCACCGCTGCAAGCGATTTTCGTGAGACGATCAAGGGGAACGGCTTCACGTCGTGGAACGAGTCGATGAGCACCGGCGTGCGCGGCAAAGACACGAACGCCAAGCCGAGCGGTTTCTTCACCGACCGCCGGAGCGAACAGATCGAGCAGAACCTGGGTGGCGGGTTTTGAATCATCGGTGGCGGTTTGGTGCCGGATGTTAAAATGCCCCGCTGGGAAACTGACGGGGCTTTTTTATGCGCTATCAAGAAGCACAGCAGAGATCGGTATCAGGCGTTGCCGTGCTTGGCAACGAAGTTATGCAAGACGTGATTTGGCCGAAGGATTCACCGCATCCCTTCATGTTTGTGCAGGACGGATACATTCCGCTTGACCCTCGCAAGCACCTCTTCGATAGCGACGCTTGGCGGCCGCTCCATTGGAAACGTGGCGAACGTCCGCCAGCCAAGAAATCAAATTTGGACACTACCCCGTGGAGCCGCCAGCGAGGTTGGGTTTCCTGTGGAAATCACATTCGATTTCGCGTGGCACGTGCTGGGAAGTGGGCACGTTGCGGTTTGACAGCCGTCACGCGGCAGCGCTAGAATCGGCCAGTCACTCGCAGGCACTGCCTGCACTACTCTCCACGAATCCCAAGGGAACAGGGCAACCTGTCCCAATTCTGAGGCACTGAATTCTGAGGCACAGGGCGATGAGCGGCGGACAGATCGACAATGTGATGCACGAGGACCGGAGCTTTCCACCTCCGGCTGACTTCTCTGCCAAGGCGAAGATCGGCTCGCTGCAGGCGTATGAGTCCCTCTACGCCGAGGCGGCAGCTGACACGGAGAAGTTCTGGGGCGAATTGGCCGAAAACGAGCTGCATTGGTTTGCGCCGTTCACGAAAGTGCTCCAGTGGAACGAGCCGTTTGCGCAGTGGTTCGTCGGTGGGCAGACGAACGTCTCGTACAACTGCCTCGACGCGCACCTCGCCACGCACCGACGCAACAAAGCCGCGTTCATCTGGGAAGGGGAGCCAGGCGAGCAGCGGGTGCTCACCTATCAGCAGCTGCACACGGAGGTGTGCCGGTTTGCCAACGCGCTCAAGGGGCTCGGCCTCAAGAAAGGGGACGTGGCGACGATCTATATGCCAATGGTGCCGGAGCTGGCCATTGCCATGCTCGCGTGCGCGCGGCTGGGGATCGTCCACAGCGTCGTCTTCGGGGGCTTCTCGGCCGAGGCGATTGCCGACCGCAACAACGACGCAAAGGCAAAGGTGGTGATCACAGCCGACGGCGGCTGGCGGCGCGGGAAGCTCTTGGAGCTGAAAGCGACCGTGGATCAGGCGCTGGCCAAGTCACCGACGGTCAAGGACTGCATTGTCTATCAGCGGGCAGGGAATAAGCCGGCGATGCAAGCCGGCCGCGACCACTGGTGGCACGACCTGGTTGCGAAGTCCTCGGCCGATTGCCCCGCCGAGCCGCACGACAGCGAAACGCCCCTCTTCATCCTCTATACCAGCGGTTCGACGGGAAAGCCGAAGGGGATCAAGCACACGACGGCCGGCTACAACCTGTTCGTCAAGAAGACCTTTCAGTGGGTCTTCGATCACCGCGAGGAAGACATCTTCTGGTGTACGGCCGATTGCGGCTGGATCACGGGGCACAGCTATATCGTGTATGGCCCGCTTTCGGCTGGGGCGACCGTGCTGATGTATGAGGGCGCCCCGAACTGGCCGCACGAGGACCGCTTCTGGGACATTATCGAGCGGCACCGCGTCAACATCCTCTACACGGCTCCGACGGCGATTCGGGCGTTCATCAAGTGGGGAGATCAGCACGTCGATAAGCACGATCTGTCGAGCTTGCGGCTTTTGGGCACGGTGGGCGAAGGGATCAATCCCGAGGCGTGGATGTGGTATCACCGCAAGATTGGCGGCGAGCGCTGCCCGATTGTCGATACGTGGTGGCAGACCGAAACCGGCGGCATTTTGATGTCGCCGCTGCCCGGAGCGATCGCCACCAAGCCCGGCTCCTGCACCAAGCCGCTGCCGGGCGTGGTGCCGTCGATTCTCGACGAACTGGGCCACCCCGTCGAACCGAATCACGGGGGCATGCTCTGCATCAGCAAGCCGTGGCCCGGCATGCTTCGCGGCATTTGGGGGGACGACGAGCGCTACCAGCAGCAGTACTGGAGCAAGCTCCGCGGGCATTACCTGACCGGCGACAACGCCCGGCAGGACGACGACGGCTACTACTGGATCATGGGGCGAATCGACGATGTGATCAACGTCAGCGGCCACCGGCTGAGCACGATCGAAGTCGAGTCGGCCCTGGTCAGCCACCCGCTCGTCGCCGAAGCTGCCGCCGTCGGCCGGCCGGACGAACTGAAAGGTCAAGCGGTCTCGGTTTTTGTCACGCTCAAAGGGGGCACGCCGGGGGACGCACTAAAGAAGGAACTGCAAGCCCACGTCAAGAAAGAGATCGGCAGCCTGGCCGTTCCCGACGAAATCCGCTTCACGGCAACGCTCCCCAAAACCCGCAGCGGTAAGATCATGCGGCGCCTCCTGCGCGATATCGCTGCCGGGAAGGAACTGGTGGGGGATACGAGCACGCTCGAGGATTATGCGGCGTTGGCGAAGCTAAGGGAGGAGGAGGAATAAGGCGTGCCAACTTGAGGTTGCAAATTGCAACCTCAGGTCTGGCCCATCGACTTGAGATCACAATTTGCGACCTCAAGATCACATATTCAATTCCTCGTGCAGTCGATTCTGAGTTCGATTGGTGGAGTCTCGCATTGGTACCCCTCAAGAGAATTCAGTACCGCGGCGGAATCGTTTGCTTCGAAATTCCAGCTTCGTGGCGCGAAGAATACGATCCCAAGGGAGGCGCAACTTTCTATGAAGACGGTCCTGATTCGGGAACTCTCCGGCTGAACGTGTTAAGCTTTGCCTCCAATGGCAATGAGACTGAGGCACAAACGCTCGCGAACGTGATCGCCAGAGGTGACTACATTGCGATACCTCGGGGACTGGCGCTAAAGGAAGAAACCAAAACGTCGTATGAGGAAGGTGAGAAGCTGCTCATCTACTATTGGACTGTCCTCATTCCTGTATCTTCGTTTCGCATTCGGCTGGCAGTCTTTTCCTACACGATCTTGGACTCGCAGGCGAGCGATCCTCGCAACGCATCCGAAGTCGAATTGCTGGCCAGTTCGATAAAGAACGCCGAGTACTCACGACAGGCCGGAGTCGCAGGTAACTTCGAGCATCAATAATTCACCCATGTCCTTCCCCGACCCCAACTCTCCCAACCCCTACCAGCCGCCGCAGATCGAAACGCCGGTCTTCGCCCCCGCGCCGGCGGCGAACTTACGGCTGCATAAGACGTTGAAGGACTTTCGTTCGCAGATTCTGGCCTTGGGCGTCGCGTGGATCATCCTCGCGGGGCTGGCCCTGGGTGCTGGTGTGCTCATCGGCGTCGCCGGGGAACTGGCGGACGACGCGACGCCGATCCTATTAGCAGTCGTCGGGGTGGCGGGATTGCTGTGGGGCGGCCTCGGCATTTGCACCTGTCTGAAGCAGATGTGGGCCGTCTATACCGGTCTCGTCCTCAGCTATCTCTCGGTGGTCGGCAATCTCGTGCAGCTCAACATGTGTCCGGTGGTGATCCTCGTCATCATCATCGTGCAGGCGCACCGCGTGATCGGCCTTTCCAAGGAACTGCAGCGTGCCGGCGTCCCTCTAACGACGCGACCCGAAGAGCTGAACGTACGCGTGCAGATGCCGCCGGTGTGAGCGTTTTGCTGCCAGGAGACAATTCGCTCCTATGGCCCTGCTTTTGCTCTGAAGCGAGTCGGCTGCGGCGGAGGGCACCTGGTTTGGATCGCTGGAAGTCCTGCAAGTTGATAACAGGGTAGCACTTAGGATGGATCGGCAAGGCTGAATGCGAGCCGCTGGGAGTTGCCGGCAGGTTGCCTATCTTGCGAGCATTCGTGCCCCAAGATGTGAGAATTCGGCAAGTTTCTGGCGAGTTTTTCATTGAAACAATCGCCGTCCCTGTTACAATCCGTGCGGAACAGACACCTCCGGCTCGCAAGAGTCCAGTATCCGATGAGAATTTGGTGACGCGTGCCTGGCAAGCTGCGTCACTGGTCCGCAACGGGCATTTTTCCTTTTCATCCGCTCGTTTTTTGAGGTCAGTCATGTTTCTTAAGCAAGTTGGAAGCTGCGTTCGCGGTTGCGCGCGACGAGCAGGTTTTACGTTGGTCGAGTTGCTCGTGGTCATTGCCATTATCGGTGTACTAGTCGCGCTTCTGTTGCCCGCGGTGCAGGCCGCCCGCGAGGCCGCGCGCCGTAGCCAGTGCAGCAACAACCTGAAACAGATTGCGATCGCCGCCCACAATTTTCACGACACGCATAACGTCTTTCCGCCAGGAATGCTCGTGCCCAAGGCGCTCAACCCGCCACCGTCGCCCGGCTTTAATTCGTCGAATCAGCAAGGGGTTGGCGTGCTAGCGTCGCTCTTGCCGCAACTCGAACAGACCGCCGCACGCGATTTGATCGTCCGCAATCTGACGGCCGATGTTCTGGAGCCGGCGTGGTACACCAACGCGAACACGGTGAGTTCATCGCGCACGAAGATCAAGATCTTCGAGTGCCCTTCAACAAATCCTTACGTCCATAAGGCCAATCAGACGACGCTCGTCTTCTACCCGAACTACGTGAGCGGATCGACGCTGAACTATGCAGGCGTCCTGACCAGCGATGCTGGCGGCCTGTCGATCGGGCGCACGACCTATGTCGGCTGTGCGGGCTATGCCAGCAACATCCCCGGTTACGACCAGTGGGAAGGGATCTTCTTCCCGCGAAGTAAGACGAAAATGGCGTCGATCACCGACGGCACCAGCAATACGTTTTTCTTTGGCGAAACGATCGGCGGCCGCGTCGGTTCCGTCAAGGAGTTCGGCTACACCTGGATGGGAGTCGGAATTGAGGTGACTGCCTTCGGAATCAAAGACAAGGCCTGGGGTAAGTTTTCGTCCGAACATCCGGGAATCGTGCAATTCAGCATGGCTGACGGCTCCGTCAAGCGAGTTCCCCAGACCATCGACGTTAATGTCTATTGGGACGTCAGCGACATGCATGGCAACACTGCTGTCGATATGAGTGCCATTCAATAACTGCCTGCTCGAAGTCACGCCAGGAGAAACAGCACGTGCTACGCACCCTGATCGTCGGTGGGTTGTTGCTCAGCGGAACCCTAGGAATTGCGGGCTGCGGCAATTCTGACGCCGACTATGGCAAACCGGGGGACAGCACCTTGCCCGATGCCGTCCCCTTCGAGTCGTCGCAGAGCACCGCTCCACAGGCGATGCCCGAGCGGAAAAAATAGCCTGGAAAATGCCCTCGGCTGCATGCTAGCATCGACAGGTTGCTCTTAACGTACTAGACGCGAGGTGGTATGGATCGCTCCTCGACCCTTGGAGCGACCCCATGCGCACTGCACTTTCGTCCCCGCTCGGCATCTCCGCGATTGCCGCCCACCAGCCGTCCTGGTCCCTTCCCAACGCCTGGTTTGGCGACATCATTCCGCGCAAGTTCGTGCATCACACGGGGATTGAATCGCGCTTCATCTCCACCGAAGACGAAGTGACCCAAGGAGTGCGGGCCGTCAAGGAACTGCAGCAGCAGACCGGCTGCGACTTGACTCACTGTGCGGGTGTCGTCTTTGCCTCCCCCTCGTTCGTCCCCCCCGCCGTCGCCCGCCAGCACCTTACCGGCTCGGCCCTGCGCGACGAATCGCTCAAGCGGGCCGCCCGCCGCCTCGTGCGACGGCTCGGAATTCCCGATTGTCCGGCGATCGGCATCAATTGGTTCTGCAGCGGGTATAGCCGGGCGATCGCTCTCGTGAAGGAGCGTTTGGCGCCGGTCGTCGAGCTCAGTCCGGCTCAGTTCGTGATCGTCGTCACGTCCAGCCGCATCAGCCGCATCACCGATTATTCGTGCAAACAGACCGGAGCACTCTTCGGCGATCTGGCCACGGCGACGCTCATCGCTCGAGTCGATAGCCCGCGCCATCCGGTACATTTCGAGATCGTCCATGCCTCGGCCAGCAAACAGCCGGCGGAGGGCGCTTTCTTCGATTTCCACTTGCGGCAAGGGGTCCTGGCGCCGCTCGAAGATGGCGGACGCACGCTCGAAGCCGAGCGGCTGGTGTTTTCGCTCGACGGCATGGGCATCGCCGAGGTCGCTCCGCGGGCGATGGCTGCAGCGACGGCCGATTCGCTCGCGGCGGCGGGCCTCGCTCCCAGCGACGTGCAGTTCGTCGTTCCGCACCAGGCCGGAGCGGGCATCGTCCGCTTCACAGCCGCCAAGCTCGACACGCTCGGCGTCCGCGGCGAAGTGATCAGCGGCGTGACGGCCGATGTCGGCAATGTCAGCTCCGGCTCGATACCACTTTCTCTGCTCAGGCACTGGTCCCGATTGACGGGGCTGGTGGCGTGCCCCACCGCCGCCGTCGGCAATCCGGGCGAGCGGCAAGTTTCGCAAGGGTGCGTACTGCTGCGGGCGACTCCCATTCACGAGCAGCAGCGTCACGCGGCATGATCCGAGTGCGGCTTTAGAGATTCCCCGGCGGGGCCTTTACGAGGAAGCTCCCGTTGTCGGCTACGGGCAATAACGGCAGGCCGCGATGGCCGCTAACGGTGTCATTGGCCGCTTTGCAACCTGGATACCAGACGATGCCGAAGCTGACGTTCCAGTACTCTTCCGAGTAGTTCTGCTCGACACCGCCGCTTTGATCGCCCGATGGCGCGCTCGGAATGCCCCAGGTCATGCCGCCGAAGATGGCGACCGACTGGCTGAGCGAGGCCTGGCCGGTCAGGCCGACGATCCACTCGACCGGCTCTTCTCCGCCGCCGACATAGAGCCACGTATCGCCCCCAAAGGCCCAGTTTCGGTGCCAGAAGGCGTTGATTTGCCCCAGACCGCGGACGCGGAAACGATCGCCTGATTCGGTAAAGAGCCGCTGCCAGTTGCCGCGCGATGCACCCCACACGCCGAATTCGTTGCACTCGTCCCAGGCGTAGCCGACCGTGCCGCGAAACTGCGTGAGCAGAATTTCGTCGGCTTCTTCGCCGAAGCGGTTGTCGTAGAGCACGTCCCCCACCAGGCCCCAGGAGATCCGCTGGCCAGCGCAGACATCGCTGCGCCGATACGCACCGCTGGTAAAATACATCTGCTGCTCGACCGAGGCGTCATCGACGCCGCCCGAGGCAGAGTCGCCATCGCGCCCCGATAGATCGTAGCCTGCGTAACTGCCGCCAAGCTGCAGCCGCACGGGGCTTTCCCACCAGCCGATGCCGGTGTTGAACCCGGTGCGAAATCCCCAGTTACCGGGATAGTCGTCGTCGGCCCGCGTTCGCCAACCGTCGGCAGCAAACAGCACTGACGTATTGTTCCACCAGTTACCATAGCCGCAGCATTCGTCGCTGACGCAGGCATCGCACAGCGGTACGTCGCCGAAGGAGCCTGCCGAATCGAACGAAGCGAAGCTTGCCGCGGTCTGGCCGCGGACGATCCACGGCTCGTCGCTTGTTGCCAGTACTTCGCCGGGCGGCGGCAGCGGCTCAATGACATCGCTAGCAAGTGCCGGCCAGCTAAATCCAACAAGCAGCGCGAGCGTGGACAATCGCCAGCATTTCGATACCTGCAACATCGCACGAACCTCCGCCGAGTGGACTGCTGGCGCTAGATCGACGCGTTACAACTCGCAAATCGAGCAGGACCGGCAGGTCCGCCACAACCGGTACAATCGGCAAAGTTTGACAGCCCATCGGAATGGAGGTCGCAAGGGCCTGGCAGATCACGAAAGCACGAAACGATGAAAGCACGAAAGGAAAAAGCGAAGCTGGTCACCTACCGAGTTCCCAAGCTTGCTTGTTCGTGTTTTTCAATTTTCGTGTTTTCGTGATCGTTCGTGCCATCGTTGATCCACGAAGTTTGGTCCAAGAAACGACATCGCCCCGCCGGTTTTGTACCTGCGGGGCGATGAATTTCGTTGTTGTCGGAATTAGGCCTACTTCGCCAACTCCGCCTCGATCACTTCCAGCACTTCCTTCGAGTCTGGGGCGGTCTTGGGAGCGAAGCGGGCGACAACCTCGCCATTCTTGCCAATCACAAATTTCTCAAAGTTCCAAGCGACGTCCCCCTTCCCCTTCGGCTTCGTGTCGAGCGAGGTCAGGTGCTTGTAGAGCGGAGCGGCCTTCTCGCCGTTCACATCGACCTTTGAGAACATCGGGAACTTCACCTTGTACGTCGCCGAGCAGAACTCCGCGATCTCGGCATCGGTTCCCGGTTCCTGCTTGCCGAACTGATTGCACGGGAAGCCGAGCACCGCCAGTCCCTTCTGGCCGTATTTCTCGTGCAGGGATTCCAGTTCCTCGTACTGCGGCGTCAGACCGCACTTGCTGGCGACATTGACGACGAGCAGCACCTTCCCCTTGTAGTCGGCCAGGTTCACATCATCGCCTTTGATCGACTTCATCGTGAAATTCAGGGCTGCCGGCTTGTCGTCCGCTGCATCGGCGGCAGCGGCAGAAACAGCGGCGGCCACAACGCCCGCCAGTAACAGAGTGCTCCACTTCATGACTTGCTCCTCAAAATCGTGTTGGCTGGTGTATTGGGGCCTGCCAGTAGGCAGGCGCGTCCCCTCAACATAACCGGGCGTGGATGGGAATTCCAGAGTCAGCGTGCGTCGCTAGAAATCGGCATAGAATCCGCAGTATGCGAGAGCCGCCCCGTGATTGAATGGACCTTATGGAGCCCAAGGCGAAGGCTCTCGTTCTTGCGTGATGGGACGGTTTGTCCGATCAAGGTCGCCAAGAGCTTGCAGGGTTGTGGGATGAACGCCGAGAGACGATTTTCTTCACGCCGCAATTCGATGAGCACTCTGCGAGCTTCGCGTCTTTTCGTTGATGGAAGGCCCGCCGAGGAAAACAGGGCTGTTTCAGCGCTCACTCCTCGTTGTCAGCGGCGGCCGACTTCGACTTTGACGCGGGCTTTTTGTCCACCTTCTTCGGCTTCGCCCCGTCTTTGGCTCCATCTCCCAGCGTGAACGCTCCGGGCAGCAGCTCCCAAAGGTTCCCCTCGATGATCTTGTCGGGGTTATCGACATCGACGATGAAGATCGGCAGGTCGGGGTTGAACTCCGAGAGCACCTGCCGACAGGCGCCGCAAGGCATCGCGCCCCCTTGCGTGGCGATCGCCATGCACTCGAACTGCTTCTCGCCCGCAGTGATGGCGGCAAAGACGGCCGATCGCTCGGCACAGACGGCCAGGCCGTAGCTCGCGTTCTCGACGTTGCAGCCGAGAAACGTTTTGCCCCCCTTGGTGCGCACGGCCGCGCCCACAAGGAACTTCGAGTACGGAGCATACGCCCGCTGGCGGATCTCGATCGCCTGCCGGATCAGTTCGTCGCGCACTTCCCGCTTCACCATTGCATCCTCTCGTCTGGCAAAAGTTCGCTTCGCCGCCGTCGGACTTGTTGCCGCATTGCCGGAAATAGCTCGACAATTTCCAGCGGTAATTGCGGCAGATTGACTCGCCGCATCACGTGGTTCAGCCGCACAAGCAGCCGGCCGTCGTCCGCGTAGTCGGCCAGGAACCGCTCGCCGACGAACCGCGGAATGAGCATTCCTATCCTATCGCTGGTGCGGGTAGCAAGGCGGTTAATCATCGTTTGTACATTTAGCGCTTCCACCTCCGCCAGCGCCGCGTAGTAACGGTCGAGCCGCGTTGGTTCCTCCTCGATCAGCACCGCGTCGAGGAGCAATTCCACTATGATGTGTCCGAGGAAGCTCGGCCGAAAGCCGTCGTCGCTGGGGAGGGCATCGCGAATGAAGACCGCGAACTGCAGATTCAGTTCGTTGAACGCCGTCGTCTGATGAAACCATTCGTCGTCGCGGTGGTGCCGCACAACGCCCCGGGCGAGCGCCGCCAGTTGCGGGTCGCGATCTTCGACAAATAGCGCCGCCTGTTTGCTCCGCAAACGCATCTTGCGGTCGATTACACTCAGCCAATCCGGCGCGGCCGTGCCGGCAAGGAAATACGGCTCGTTCGTAAAGCGGTAGCCGTGAGTCAGATAGTTCATGATGGTAGCTGAACTCGCCGGCACTCAGGCTTCGTCATACCACCACCTGAAGTCTGACGACTTCAGCTACAGCGCTCACTCGTCCCACAGCTTGACCAGGACGACATGAATTTGCCGGTCGTCCTCATGCGGCACATACAGTGCCGCCACGGGAACGCGAACGACGTACCGCCCGCGATCGGAAGTGGCCAGGCCAATCGCGTGCGGCGCGACGGCCAGCGTCCGGTCGATGAAGTCGGCTGCGTCGGCGATCTCCTGGCGGACTGCCGGATTCTCGTTCCAGTAGTCCGCTAGGCGAGCTTCAGCCGACTCTTTCCAGGTGACGGTGTAGCGGTGCATGGCGAGGGGCCCTGAACCGGCAAGGGAGGCGTGTGCTGCCTTTCGATTATAGCGCATCGCGGACGTAAGGCGAGCCGCGATGTTGCACGAGGGTTCGGGCAGGGGTCGATGCCGATGAGGGGCCTCGCCAGCACTCTCGCGCTCGCGTAAAACACGGCAGTACTGTCCATTGCGGGATCGGACTAGTCCGTCAGGCGGCCGCAAATGACCACTCACCCTGCCAGCCCCACCGCCATGCCCGCACCCGACACCGCCCCCGTCAACAATCCACTCGTCAGCCGCGCCCGCACGAAGATCGTCGCCACGGTCGGACCGGCATGCAGCACAGTCGAGCTGCTCGTCAAGCTCATACAGGCCGGCGTCGGTGTCTTTCGCATCAACACGGCCCACGGCACGCTGCTCGAACGGCAACAAAAGCTGGAGGCGATTCGCGAAGCCTCGTCGCAGGCGGGCCGGCCGGTCGGAGTGCTCGTCGATCTGGCCGGGCCGAAAATGCGCCTGGGCGAACTGCACACTGACCCCACGGAATGCGAAGTCGGAGCGTCGTTCCGCTTCATTCGTGGCAACAAGAGCAATACGGCCGACGAACTGACATCCACGTACGTGCCACTCGTGAGCGAACTGGCGGTCGGCGACAACGTGATGCTCGCCGACGGCACGGTCAGCATGGCCGTCATCGGCAAATCGGCCGATGAGGTTCGCTGCAAAGTGACCGGCGGCGGCACGATCCGGAGCCGGCAAGGGATCAACCTGCCGGGAGCAAAGCTCAGCGTCACGTCGCTGACCGAGGCCGACATGGCCAATGCGACGTGGGCAGCGAAGAACGACATTGACATCGTCAGCCTGAGCTTCGTCCGCAAGGCGATCGACGTGCTGTTGCTGAAGGAATTGCTCCGCTCGCAGGGGAGCAAGGCGATGGTGATCGCCAAGATCGAAAAGCCCGAAGCGGTGCAGCAACTCACCGAGATTGTGGCCGCGGCGGACGGCGTGATGGTGGCCCGCGGCGACTTGGGCGTGGAAATGGACGTGGCAGAGATCGCCGTCGTACAAAAGCGGATCGTCGGCGAGTGCCAACGGCAAGGAAAGCCAGTGATCGTCGCGACGCAAATGCTCGACTCCATGCACCACAACCGCCGGCCGACTCGGGCGGAAGCGACTGATGTGGCCAACGCGATTCTCGACGGGGCTGATGCCTGTATGCTCTCGGGTGAAACGGCCATTGGCGAGTTTCCCGTCGAAGCCGTCGAAACGATGAACCGGATCATGCTTGCCACCGAGCCGCTGCTCAAGGAGCATCCGCTCCGGCCGGTTGAAGTGCTGAGCAGTGACGTGCATCCGATCACGGCAGCGGCGGTGCGGGCGAGTGCCGTGCTGGCCGAGCAGATCGGCGCGAAGCTCGTCGTTGTGGCGACACGCGGCGGCGGCACGTGCCGGATGCGGAGCAAACAGCGCGACTTTATTCCGACGATCGGCGTCTCCGACGCGCCCGATGTGCTCCGCCGCTTAACGTTGTTCTGGGGCGTCACGCCGCTGGCCGGCGCGCCCGTACAGGACGGGCCGCAACTGCGGGCCTTCATCGACCGCTGGGGACGCGAGCAAGGAATCCTGAGCGTCGGCGATCGCGTGGTCTTTGTGACCGGCACGAACTTCTATCCGATGGCGCAGAACATCCTCGTGATTCACGAGGTCGAGTAGCGCCACGGTCGCTCGTGTCGCCTACCGCTTCCGTTTGCGCGGCGATTTCGGCTTTGTGGCGAGGATTTCTTGCAGGCAGTCGTAGGCCGGCGGAACGGGACGCTGGAGCAGCCAGTCCACGTTCAGCCAAAATCCCGGAATGACGCGGCTTCGGAAGAACCGATTGTCTTCGAGCGGCGCCAGTTCGTACTGGCCCTCTACCAGTTGCAAGAATTGCACACGTTTGGCCCGCGGATCGACGATCCAATACTCTTCGACCGCTGCCGACTGATACAGCTCCCGCTTCTCGTTGTAGTCGCGCGTCACGCTGTCGCGACTGACGATCTCGACGGCGATGTCGGGACCGCCGTCCATCTCGTTTTCGTGAACGCGGTTGGCATTCTCCGGCCGCACATAACCGACATCCGGCTCTGGTGCGCGAATCTCGGAGATGCGGCAGGCGTATCGGCTGAAGAATACGAACCCGTCGATCTTGCGAGCTTCGATGTAGTCGCACAGTAACCGAAAAATGAAGCCGTTGAGCGTGTTATTGATCTTGGAATCCGGAGAGGCCATGTAAATCACCCCGTCGATCAAGTCAGCTTTTTGGCCGTCCCCGACGATTGCGCGAAAGGTCTCGTAGCGCACCAGATCGTCGTCGATAGCGAGTCGTTGAATCATGGCGGTTGCTCCGAACCACCGGGACCAGGTTTGGTCCCGGCTAAGATCGGTTGGTTACGAACTCGGTTGAATCTGCACCAGTCGCGGGCGGGGCGGCGGAGTGGGAGTGCGAGTCTCGATCCACTTGGCGGCATCGAAGTGCTTGCCGTAGGTGCCGTAGTCGTTGAAGAAGAAGTGCTTCGCGATGCGGTAAGCGAGCGACTTTTCGGGAATCTCCTGGCCGGGATTGTATTGGCTGGGGCGAATCTCCATGGTATCAAGTTCACCGACCGCAGCATGGCGCGCGGTCGTGTCTTTCGCGCCGTGGCGGCTGACAAGCTGTTCGAGCAAATCCGGCCGCTCGAGGACGATGCAGCCGCGGGTGTGCTGGGCGGCAGTTTCGCGGAAGTCGCGGAGGAACGCCGACTGCTGAAAGACCTCCTTCAGTGGCCGCTCGTCGTAGATCGACTCCTTGGCGAACTGAATGATCGGGCAGGGTTCGATGTCTCCCCACGGGCTGATGTGGTGCGTGAAGCCGGTGGCCGCGGGGCAGAGGGCCCGCCCCTCGCCGTCGTAGTAGGCGTCGATGATGACGATCGGTTTTTTGGCCCGCATTTCGACGACGAACTTGCGACACTCGAGTTGTTGCTCGGGCGTGAGGGCCAGTTCCGGCTTCGCGTCGGGACCGACCGGACGATAGATGTGAAACCAGGTGTACATGACGCCCAGCTCGATCAGCCGGTCGAGCCACTTCTCGCTGAGCAGGTCGAAGTTCGTCTGGCAGAGGCTCGTGCAGACGCCGGTCATCACGCGATGCTTCAGGCAGTTGTGCAGTCCCTCCATCGTTTTGCTGAGGACGCCATCCTTGCCGCGACGCTCGTCGCTAACGATCTCGTTTCCTTCGACGCTGATAAGCGGCGTGACGTTGCCAAACTCGCGGAGCTTCTTCGCGACGTCGTCGGTGATGAAGTGTCCGTTCGTGAAGACCTGGAAATAGCAATCGCGATGGTTGCCGAGGATGTCCAGAATCTCCGGGTGCATGAACGGCTCACCGCCGAGGATGCCGAAGAAACTGTTCCCCATTTCCTTGGCCTGTCCGATGAGGCGGCTCATCGCGGCCGGATCGATGCGCGACTGCTTCGCGGCTACATCGACCCAACAACCCTGGCAGCGGAGGTTGCACGAGTTGATGACCGAGATGTAGAGGAACGGCGGGAAGAATTCGCCTCGTTTCAGGCGCGACTTGTGCCGCTGGACCGAGCGAATCCCCTTCAGGCCGAAATTCCAAACGAGCTTCCACAGGAGCCGCTTGTCCGTCTCCCACAGCAACCGATTGGCAAGGCGGAGGTACATGGAAACAGGGCGCAGCGGGGAGCGAAACACAAAGCCGCATTATAGACCGCGCAGCAGCACATTCTTAGCCCTGACCAGTGGTCAGGGTGCGTTGCCACTGACCCCGACCAATGGTCGGGGCTTTGATTAAGACGAAGTGACCGTCAGTTGCATTATCGCCGATCGCGATATCCACCGCCGCCGCCACCACGGCCACCGCGGCCGCCACGATCGCCGCCACGGCCACCACCGCCGCTACGACCACCGCGGCCGCCACCACCGCCGTAGCCTCCACGTCCGCCACCTCGATCGCCGCCGCCGCCACGATCACCGTAGCCGCCGCGGTCGCCGCCCCCTTCGCGATAGCCGCCACCCTCGTCTCCTTCGCCGCGGGGCGGGCGATCGCCGTCGCCGCTACCGCCTTCGACGGGGGCCATTTCGTCCACGATGCCCAGTTCTTCGTGAGCCCGCTTGCGGCTCAGCTTCACGCGATCGTGCTCATCGACGTCGATCACGAGCACTTTCATTTCGTCGCCGATGCGGCAAACGTCGCCGACCGAGCTGACATAGCCCGCCGACAGTTCGCTGATATGCACGAGGCCGTCGCGTCCGGGGAGAATCTCGACGAACGCACCGAAATCTTTCAGGCTGACGACACGGCCGGTGTAGATCTTGCCGATCTGCACGGTCGCGGTGCAGGCCTCGACGGCGGCCATCGCCGCCTCAGCCCATTCACGATTTGTGCTGGCGATCGTGACGGTGCCGTCGTCTTCGACCTCGATGACGGTGCCGGTCGATTCCTGGATGCCGCGGATATTCTTGCCGCCGGGACCGATGAGCAGGCCGATCTTCTGCGGATCGATCTGCGTGCGGATAAGGCGCGGGGCCCACGGCGAAATGTCTTCCTTCGGCCGTGAAATCGTCGTCAGCATCTTGCGTAGAATCTGAATGCGGGCCTCACGCGATTGCTCGAAGGTCGCCTTGATGATGTCGGGGCTGATCCCTTCGATCTTCAGGTCGAGCTGAATCCCCGTGATGCCGTTCTGCGTGCCAGCGATCTTGAAATCCATGTCGCCGTAGTGGTCTTCGTCGCCGATGATGTCGGTGAGCAGCACCCACTGGCTGTCCGACTCTTTCACGAGGCCGACCGAGATGCCTGCGACGGGATTGCTGATCGGCACGCCAGCGGCCATGAGACCGAGCGTGGCGCCGCAGACGCTCGCCATGCTCGAGCTGCCGTTGGATTCGAGAATGTCGGAAATGACGCGGATCGTGTAAGGGAATTCCTCGGACGAAGGAACGACCGGGTTCACGCTCCGCTCGGCCAGAGCGCCGTGGCCGATTTCGCGGCGGCCGGGGCCGCGGATGGGCCGCACTTCGCCGACCGAGAAAGACGGGAAGTTGTAATCGAGCATGAACTTCTTGCTGAACTCGTCCTGCAGGCCATCGACCCGCTGCTCGTCGCGCGAAGTGCCGAGCGTGACGGTGATGAGGGCCTGCGTCTCGCCCCGCTGGAAGACGGCTGAGCCATGCACTCGCGGCAGGACATCCACCGCGCACTCGATGTTGCGCAGTGAGCGATAATCGCGGCCGTCGGGGCGCGTGCCGCTGAGGATCAGATCGCGGACGACCCGTTCGGTCAGCTCGCTCCAGGCGGTGCTGAAGATTTCCGGCTTGACGGCGTCTTTGGCGGCCGGATCGGGAATGAACTCGGCGACGGCTTTGTCCTTCACCGCTTTCACGGCTTCGGCCCGGGCCTGCTTGCCGCTGGTTTGCTTGGCGGCCTTGAGCTCGTCGTAGAATCGATTCTTCAGGCGAGCATCGAGGCCTGTATCCGGCGGCGGAACCCAAGCGGCCTTGGTCACGCCGACCTTCTCATAAAACTCGCGCTGTAGGGCGATGATTTCCTTGATGGTCGAGTGGGCAAACAGGACCGCCTCGAACATGTCGGCTTCGCTCATTTCGCGCGAGAACCCTTCGATCATCGCGACCGATTGCTCGGAGCCGCTGACGATCAGGTCGAGATCGCTCGATTCGAGATCCTCGTGCGTGGGGAAGGCGAGCAGTTGTCCATTAACGCGGCCGACGCGGACCGAAGCGATCGGCCCCTGAAACGGCAGCGGCGAAATGAATAGAGCCGCGGCCACGCCGTTCATCGCGATCACGTCGGCGTCATTCTGCTTGTCGCTCGCCAGCACGATGCTCTGGCACTGCACTTCGTCGCGATAGCCTTTGGGAAAAAGGGGGCGAATCGGCCGGTCGCAGAGCCGTGAAGTGAGCGTTTCTTTGGTCGTCGGACGTCCTTCACGCTTGATAAAGCCACCGGGGAACTTGCCGGCTGCGGCGGTCCGCTCGCGATAGTCGCAGGTGAGCGGGAAGAAGTCGATGCCCGGCCGGCCAGGTCCGCCTGTCGCCGTGTTGATCGTTACCGTTTCGCCGTACTGGGCGATGACCGCGGCATGCGCCTGCTTGGCCAAAAAGCCGGTTTCGAAGGAGAGAATGCTGTTGCCGATTTTCTTTTCAACGCGAACTTTTGCCACTGCCTTTGCCTGCCTTTACGAGTGCGTCGTGACGCGGAAATGAAGCATGAGAAACTCGCACTTGCGAGACTGCTGAGCCAAGTGTCGTCGTTCGCTCGACGAATCAACGAATCCTTCTAGGAGCGAAAGAGGACTTGGTACCCAGCGAGCAGTCACGAGCGACTGCCGGAAGAAATCAGCGACGAATTCCGTTGACCTGCCTGCCACCGACGCCGAAATGCGGCCAACCCTGGCACGCTTCGGCCGTCATCCAACACGCTGCCCACGGGCAGCACCACCAAAGATTCGATCAATCCATCTCGCAACGAAACGGCACTTGCTTGCGACGATTCGCGCTCGCAACTACTTACGAATGCCGAGCTTGCCGATGATGTCGAGATACCCCTGCGGGTTCTTGCGACGCAGGTAATCCAGCAGCGTTCGCCGCCGACTGACGAGAGCGAGCAGCCCCCGCCGGCTGGCGTAATCCTTCTCGTGCGTCCGCATGTGCTCGGTCAAATTGTTGATCCGGGCAGTGAGGACCGCGATCTGCACCTCCGGCGAACCCGAATCGCTCTCGGCTCGCCGATACTGCTGAATCAACTCCTGCTTGCGTTCTTTGGTGACTGTCATTGGTCTGCCGTGATTCCTCCACGCTGCCGGCCGCGCCCTCGCGAACCCCGGCCCAGTGCGACGAATCTCCTTCTACTTCTGCACGCTACGACTATTGCCTGACGAAACTTTCCCAAAACTACAAGCCGCTCAATGTATCACCCTGGGGGGCGATTGCAAGGCCAAGTAAGCGCATCCAAGCCGCGAACCAAGCTCGAAATCACAACACTTTGGGAAACTGTTGTAAAACCGAACTTCATGCCCCCCTCGATTTTCCACAACTCGTTTCTGTGGCTTTGCTTATGGCGAAATGACCAGCCTCGCCGTACAACACTTACAACAGTTTCACAACAGCATTCCGATTCGCTCCTTGCTGTAACTGTTGCCCTCCAGCTTTTACCCGCAATCCGTCTTCGCCTGAACGCAGCCCGAACTTGCCCCGCTCACGCAGTGTCCCTTCTGGCCGAATTGTTCCAAATGTCCACTACTTTGTCAATCACTATTTCAGGGAGCCCACAGAGATTTCTTCGACCATCACGAGCCCGCTGATCCGCCCCGCCACGCCGGCCGACGCCCCCTCCATCCGTCGCGTCCTCGTCGCTGCCTTTCCTACGGATGCCGAAGCCCGCTTGGTCGAACTGCTCACCGCTCGCGGCAAAGCAACGATCTCGCTTGTCGCCGAAGTTGACGGAACCGTCGTTGGCCACATCCTTTTCAGCCCAGCAACCGTAGGTCCGCCTTGCCGAGGCGGACCTGAACCGCCAATCGAGGCCGCACTTGCGCATCCAAATCCCGCCCGGCAGACGGGATCTACTTGGCCGACAGTTTCAGCTGGCCTCGGCCTCGCCCCCGTTGCCGTTCATCCCGACTTCCAAAACCGCGGCATCGGCTCCGTACTCGTCCGCGCCGGCCTGGCCGAATGCCGTCGCCTGGCAAATGTAGATCCGCCTTGCCGAGGCGGATCTGAACCAGAAGATCCCGCCCGGCAGGCGGGACCTACTTGGGTCGTCCTCCTCGGCCACGAAACCTACTACCCTCGCTTCGGCTTTGCCCCCGCCAGCCGCTGGAACCTGACTGGCGACTACGGCAGCTCGGGTGCCTTCCAATTCCTGCCACTGACCGCCGCAGCCAACGAAATCCGCAGCTGCCACATCCGCTACGCACTGGAGTTCGGCGAGATCTTCGATTTTTAGTCAGCGGCGCTTGCGCCATGCTTGGGACAAAGCCAATTCATTGATCACGGCCGCGAGCGTGCCTCCGTCGTCGTTCAGGATCGTCCCGAGACCCTGCCCATCGCCGATCGTCGCTCCCTGGCTGCTCAGCAGGTTGAGGAAGAACGTCTCGTCGGCCTCCCGCGTGCGATCGCCGCGCACGGAAACCGTGACCGTCTTGCTCGTCTGCCCCGGCTGGAAGGTCAGCGTGCCGCTCTTGGCGGTGTAGTCGTTGTTGGCCGTCGAGGCTGTACCGTTGGCGGTCTCATATTGCACCGTCACGGGCACGTTCGACGGAGCGGAAAGCGTCACGACGAAGCTGAACGATGTCGTCCCGCTGTTTCCCTCCTTCTTGCTCACGTCGCTGACGCTCAGGCTGGGAAGCGCCAAGTCGTCGTTGACGATCGTCCCGGCTCCCTGCCCGTCGGCAATGGTCACACCCGCCGGATTGGTCAGGTTAACAAAGAAGGTCTCGTCTGATTCGAAGGCGGCGTCGCCGTTGACCAACACGACGATTGTCTTCGTCGTCTCGCCAGGGGTGAAGGTGAGCGTGCCGGACAACTGGCCGGTATAGTCGCTACCAGCCCAGGCGGTGCCATTGAAGACGGAATAGGCGACGGTGATGGCTCGACTGGAGGCGGCGGAAAGGCTCACGGTGAAATTTGCCGAGCGGGTGCCCTGGTGGCCTTCGACGACGGACGCGTTCGCAATGCTTACCGCAGGCAAGGGAATGGTTGTCCAGTTGCCGTCATTGGGAGCAACAAAAATGCGACTCACCGATTCTTGGAAGGGATTGCCCGACCACACGAGATCGGGAAGACCGTCGGCATCAATGTCGGCCAGGATCTCTTCGCCGTAACGCCAGGGCAATTCTGCTTCAGGCACCGTGATGGCTTTTGCAAACGATCCGCTGCCATCGCCGAGTAGTGTCGTTAGATAAAGGCTCTCGTAGGAGTAGCCATCGTCTTCCTGAACGATCCATCCAAGTGTCCCCACGATGTCTAGGCGACCGTCGGCGTTAACGTCGGCGACTGCGCCAAGATGCGCCACCGAGAATCCGGTCGCGGATCCGTTATCCACGCCGGTCGCAGGAATCAAGATTTCGCCGCCTCGAAACGTGCCATCGCCGTTACCCAGCGCCACCCTTGCAGCGCCGTGACCCCAATCCTGAACGACGAGATCTAAATCACCGTCGCCGTCAAAGTCCCCCATCGGCTGTGCATTGTTAGCCAGGTGGCCCCCCACGGACGATCGACGGGCGGGCTGCAACGTGCCATCACCATTTCCCGGCAGCACGCTTAAGTCATTCGCGTAGTTCGCGAAGCTCACGAGCAAATCAAGCCGCCCGTCGCCGGTGACGTCATTCAAGTAAACCCCAGGCTGGGGCTGGGCGCCAAGGTGCGTTACACTCGCCGGCCCGAATGTGCCGTCACCATGGCCGAGCAAAACGTTGAGGTAGCCGACCCGGTACTCCTCGGTCAAAGGAATCGTGACAAGCTCGCCGGTGTACTCATCGACGTAGGAATACTCGCCAATGACGACGCCATGTGCGGCAACAACGGTCACGGCCAAGTCGCTGGCGCCGTCAGCGTTCAAATCACCCAGGGCGAGCGAAATCGGCGTCTGTGACAACGGATACACAGTCTCCGATGCCGGCGGCAACAGATTGGGCAAGGCAACTACGTTTGACGATTGGAACGTCCCGTTGCCATTTCCGAGTAGGACTCGCACGTTCGCTGCGTCTGCCAACACCAGGTCCGTCCGGGAATCGTTATTTAACTCAGCAGCGCGGATGATTCCTTGGTCGACGCCTGTTGGAGAATGCAGCGGAGACTGAAACGTGCCATCGCCATTTCCAAGGATCACGGCGACGTTAGCGGGCCTTGTTGCCGCCAGGTCAACGCGACCATCGCCGTTGAAGTCAGCCGCGATCGGGTTCCCGAGCATCCCACCCGCAACGATGCCGAGGTCGTAGCTTCCCCCTGCGATGAAAGCCAGTAAACGACGGTCCTCCAGCGGTTCGATGCGTAGCCGTGAAGTCAGAGGGCAGCGGCGCTTCAGGCGTCGAGGTGAATTGGAAGACCAGGACGCGAAGAATTTCTGCAGCCACATGTGAAGCTCACTTTCGGCTTGCTTACAATCGAAAGACATCGTCCCCAGCGCGCAAACCGAGCGCCGGAGCGGTGCCGGGCCGGTGAGGAACTTTCTTGACGGTCAGGGCCTCACCGGCCGCTTTGTTCTTTTGCCAGCTATTTCTGACGGCGCTCCGATTCCGCCAGTTCCTCCAGCAACTTGCCGAAGTCATCGCGTTTGCGAAGCGGGTCGAAGTTGGGATCGTTTTTCATGTTCTCCAAGCGGTAGAACCCTTGGGCGACCGCCTGTCGGAGGTCGGCCATCGCGTTGTCCGGCTGATTCATCTGAACCAAGGCAAGGCCACGCCAATACCAGCCTTCGCCCCCGTCGGGCCAACCTTCCACGACCTTCCCAAAGTCGGCTGCCGCCTTGTCCCACTTCTGGAGCTTGAGATGGGCATGCCCGCGATGCCACCAGTTCGTATGGACGTTGGGAGCCAACTCAATGCCCTTGGAGAAATCGGCTGCCGCTGCCTCCCACCGCTGCCGCTGAAAATAGAACATCGCACGATCGTGCCAGGCTTCCCAGCGATTCGGAGCAAGCTCAATCGCCTCGGTGAATGACTTGACTTCATGCTCCACTTGTTTCTCCGCTTGCCGCGCGAAGTAACGGGCTGCGGCCTGGCCGCGGTGGTTCGCCGGTGCATCCTGCCTGGCGGTTCCAACCGGAGGACTCTCCGCAGGCGTAACTTTGGCAGCTACTGGTGGCGGTTGGCCCGTCGGCAGGCCGAGCAGCGCTTCCGCCTCGGCGCGTAAGTCGAGCAGCGGCACCTCAGTGCGCCAGGGAAGGATCAACGCCGCGGTGTGACGCTGGTAGTTCTCCATCCAGACGGCACCCAGCTCATAGCAGAAGAGAGCGTCCTCGTGCTGCGCCAGCCGCTCATAACACATCGCCAGGACGAAACAATCGAGGGCTTCTTCCGACCCCGACCCCTGAAAGGTTTCGAGCTTGAGCGACTTTTCCAGTGCGGCCCGCGCGTCGGTCCATTGCTCTTGACGAAAGCGCGCCACGCCCAAAGCTGTCCAGTGATCGCTGATCTGAGGATCAATTTCGACCGCTTGACCGGCGAGTTCCGCCGCCCGGCGAACGTCGCGGCGCTGCTCGTCGGGCCGGCTGCTGAGGATAAGCGACAACGCCGCATGTCGCCTCCCCCTGGGATGTAAGTCGAGCCTGAGCGCATTGTCGAAGGCGGCGATGGCCTCGTCATAGCGGCCTTGGGATAGCCGCAGGAGGGCAATGTTGTGGTAGGGGACCGGATTGCTGGGATTCATCTCCAAGGCTTTGAGGAAATGGGCAATCGCCTGTTCGTAATCCCCTAAATAGGCATATCCGTTGCCCAGATTCATGACGGCTTGGTCGTTCTGAGGCCACACGGCGACGGCCGCCCGCATGTAGCCGATCCCTTCGTGGATACCCCCCGGGGATCCGCCGAAGATCAAATAGACGCCCAGCCGGTGATTGATCCAAAAGTCGTCCGGATGCTTCCACTGGGCTCGCCGAAGAACCCGTTCCTCTGCCTGAGATTTGCCGTTTTCTCGAAGCGCCGCGGAGAGAAACGTCAAGGTGGCCGCCGTCTGCCGATTCAGGTCTTCAGAGTTTGCAAGGTTCTCCATGGTCTCCCAATCGCGGCGCTCCAGGGCATCTCTCATCCGTTGCCGCCACGGGTCAGAATCTGCACCGCGGAGCACGGCAACGAGGCGGCGCATTGCGGTTTGATCCGCGAGCGTGCTGTGAACGGCGACCCAGTCGTCCAACGCCGGCAGGAGCGCCGCCGCGATCGCCGGGCGCGACTTGATTCGGTCAATGGTCTCTTGTACTGGCAGCGCGTCGATGTCGATTCCGGCACCGCGCAGCGCCGCCGCATATCCGCGATCAGCTTGTTCCGAGAACCAATCTTTATTTTTACCCCAACCCCAAGGTGTGGAGCTCGACATTCGGATCTCATCTAGCCGCTTCACCAGCTCCAAGTCGGCCAGTGCTTGCCTGACCCGCGATTGAATCTCCGGGGTTCCTTCTGCCGCCGACAACGTTGATTCCGCACGTCGCGCCGACGATAGGGCCTCGGGCCACTTCTGTTCCCCCATCAGCCGGTCCACGTCGGCCAGGATCGACTCGACTTGTCCAGCCACCTTCGCCTGGCGTTGGGCCAGTTGCTGCGCTGCTTCGGCAATGCGATCGGCTCGCTCCCGCGCCATTTCTGCTTCGCGGGCCGACCGGTCGCGCACCACCCAACCGATGCCGCTGACAGCGACGAGCAGGGCAGCCGCCAGGACCGCGGCCGTGGCAAGCCGACCCCGGTTCCGCCGGGCGAATTTGCGAAAGCGATATGCTGCGCTCGGTGGGCAGGCCAATACCGCTTCATCAGCCAAGTAGCGCTGTAAATCCGCGGCGAAGCCGTTGGCCGTCTCGTAGCGGCGGTTGCGGTCCTTTTCGAGCGCCTTCATCACGATCCAGTCCAACTCGCCGCGGACCAGCTTTGTCAGTTTGGCGGGTTCGGTGCCGCGGTTGGCGGCCAGCGTCGGCAGCCCCTCGGCCGTGCTCAGTTTCGTGCTCGGCTTCGATGGTTCCTCTTCGCGGATGACGCGCAGCATCTCGAGCATGCCGGCCTTTTCCAGCTCGCTTCGCGAAAACGGCGTGCTGCCGGTCAGCAGCTCGTAGAGGAGCACGCCGAGTGAGTAGATATCGCTGCGCGTATCGATATCGAGCTGGTTGACCTCGGCCTGCTCGGGCGACATGTATTCCAGCGTGCCGACGATGCTGCCGAAGCCGGTGACCAGCGTCTTCTCGGTGAGCGACTGCCCGGTCGCTTTGGCCACGCCGAAGTCGATGACTTTGGGGACCGGCTTGCCATCGTAGAGGGCGACCAGCACGTTGTTCGGCTTCAGGTCGCGGTGAATGATCCCCTTTTGATGGGCATGTTGAATGGCCTGGCAGACTGGGATGAACAACTCCAGCCGCGCATTGGGCGTGAGGTGGTGCTCGTCGCAGTAGCGGGTGATCGGCACGCCGCGGACGAGGTCCATGACGAAGTACGGGCGGCCGACATCGGTCGTCCCCGCGTCGAGCACGCGGGCGATGTTCGGATGGTCCATCAGGGCCAGGGCCTGCCGCTCGGCCTCGAAGCGGGCGATGACCTGCCGCGAATCCATGCCCGCCTTGATGAGCTTGACAGCCACCAGCCGCTTGACCGGCTCGGACTGCTGGGCCATCCAGACGGTGCCCATCCCCCCTTCGCCGATCTGCTCGATGAGTTTGTAAGGGCCGATCTGCGTGCCGGGGCGCTCGGACACGGCGTCGATCGTCCCACCCAGCGCCACGGGAGGCTTGTCGAGCGGCCCGCGAGAGGCATCGTGCGAGGCGAGTAGCTCGTGTACTCGTCGGCGCAGTGCATCGTTCCCGGCACAAGCCTCCTCGATATACGCGACTCGCTCTGGGCGAGTCGGCTTCTCAAGGGCCGCCAGGAAAATGGCTTCTTCGGAGAGCGAGGTCTGAGTCATACGACGATCCTGCTGACAAGAACAATGCGGATTCGCCGAGCCAATCACCCCAGAATTCTAAGAGAATTCGCGGCTCAATCCCCACGAGCCAGCTCCGCATGCAGCCAGGCGCGAGCGTAAGCCCAGTGGCGGTCGGCAGTTGTGGACGAAATGCCGAGGGCCGCGGCTGCCTCGGGAATGGTCAAGCCGGCGAAGTATCGCAGCTTCACCAGCTCGGCTTTCTTGGGGTCGAGTTGCTCGAATCGCTCCAAAGCGGCATGCACTGCGAGAATCTCGAGCGACGGTTCCGACGCGGCAATTTCGACGTGCTCGAGGTCCTGTCGCTCTCGGTTGCCGCCGTGTTTGACGCTCGCTTTGCGCCGTGCCTGATCGACGAGAATTCGTCGCATCGCCTCGGCAGCGGCGGCAAAGAAGTGACCGCGGGAGTTAAAGACAGGGGTTCGGGGTTCGGGGTTCGGGACTGAGGCATCCGTTGGCGAAAGAGGGCCCGCTCGGCAAGCGGGACCTACGAGCCGCAAATACACCTCGTGTACCAGCGCCGTCGCCTGCAAGGTCTGTCCCGGCTTCTCGTGCGCGAGGCGCGCGGCGGCGAGCTTCCTCAGCTCGTCGTACACCAGCGGCAGAAGCTGCTCGGCAGCGGCCGGATCGCCGGCGTCGATCTGGGCGAGGATACGCGTGACGTCTGACATGGCGGTATTGTGTGACGCCAAGCCGCGTCGTGCAAATCCATTGCCCGGTTGCAGGCTTACTACCCCCGCTTCGGCTTTGCTCCCGTCAGCCGCTGGAACCTCACCGGCGACTACGGCAGCCACGATGCCTTCCAATTCCTGCCACTGACCGCCGCAGCTAACCAAATCCGCGGCGGCCACATCCGCTACGCGTCCGAGTTTGGCGAGCTATTCGGCGCTTGATTCACCGCAGCCTTCATTCCAGCGGCAGGTAGTAATACGGCGCCGGTGAGAGCACGATATACGAATACTCGTAGTGTTCCTGGGGTGGAACATATCCAGGCGGCCAAGTGCTCGGATCGAGCGGATCGACATAGCCCGTCAAGTACGTCGGGTTGTATGGCACCGGCAGGCCCGGATAGACGAAGGGGGGCAAGGGCGGAGGTGGCGGAAGCGTCGGGTTGGGTGGCGGCATTGGCGGCAGGGTGTATGCCGGTGTGAGCGTCACGTCGGCCACCACGGGACCGATCGGGTCCGACTCCGAGTTGCCACGCAGCGAATACGAAATCGCCGCCGCGTTCGGATTATCCACCTCCATCCGCACCGTGTAGGCCCCCGGCACGAGCAGCACCGTTTGGCTGGCCGACTCGCCCGAGCGAGATTCAAGGGACACGACCGTCCCGGCCGCGCCGATAATTGCCATCCGTACGCTTGCCCCCGGATCTTCACGACCCGCGGAGAGCACGAACGACATGAGTTGTGGCTGGGCGATGTAAAGCTGGTAGCTGTCAGAGCGGTCCTGGTGTCCGAGCGTGGACTCGGCAAAAGTTGTTAGCGGTGTGGCGCGAGCGCCAAAATGCGCGCTCAGGTGATAGTTCCCCTTGTCCTGCGTGGCCTGCGGGGCGAGCTCAACTTTCAGGAAGTACTTCCGACCCGGCACGGTATCGCGGACCTGCACGGTGCTCGTGCCATTGCCTTGAACCAGCACCTCGGCAGCGACTTCGTTCCCAGAACTATCGACGACGCTTACCTTCGGCTGAAATCCGTTCTGAGCCGCGGTCCAAACGTTGGCTGTTAGCACGCGCGAATCCCCCGCGGGCGCGGTGAGGCGGTAGAAATCAAAATCTTCCTTCTTGCTCAGACTGGCGACGGCCTCAAAACGAGTGCCGGCCGCATAGCCGCGACTGGCGGCCGGTAACGCAGCCGCACCGATCGAATCGTTGGTTCCTTCCTCGGGACTGATGAGCGTGTCGCCATTGGCGCGGAAGAAAGCGTCGATGGCGTCGGGCTCGAGTGTCTCGAACGGCCCGCGAAGGAGTTGATCGATGATTGCATCTGGCGTCCCCGAGGTCTTATCGAAACGGACTGACAGCCCGTATCGTCCGACGCCAAAGGCATCGGGCGTGGCCCCTTCGACACGAACGAAATAGCGTTGTTGTGACGACGTCCCCGTGAGCCGGATTTGTAGCGTATCGCCCGTGAGGCTGGTGGACGACTGCGACGCCAGGCGGCGGCCATACTGGTCAAAAACCGCAACTTTTGGCGCGAGCAGACTTGATCCTTCCGTTTGCAAGCGGATCGTCACGTCCCGATCGAACTTGTCGTCGTCCCCGTCGTCGGGCGCGCGGAAGGCGAAGAAATCGACGTCGCCCCGCTTGGTGATGTCGCCGAAGGCGACGAGTGGCGTTTCTCCCTTGTAGCCCGCGGGCAAACGGAACGACGAGGCGCGGCCCCGGGTGTTGTTGCCGAGCGTCCCCTCGTAAGTGTCGGCGGCTCGCTTGCCGTAGAGCGCCTGAATCCGGGCAATGTCTTCGCTCGACAGCGTCGTGCGCGTTTCGCTGTACCGCGAGAACATGACGGCATCGGCATTGTCGCTGTTGGCGAGGCCCAGCGAGTGCCCTGCCTCGTGCAGCATCACCGCCAGGAGCGAGTAAGGATCGCCGTCAAACAGATACTCGCTGTTGAGCAGCACGTCGCCCGAGAGCGTGCCCGAGAGCGTGGGATCGGGGGGCACCGCAATCGCCAGGGCCTCGGGTCGCATGGCTTGCGCCCCGATGCGAATGTCCCCAAATCGCGGATCCCCTTGTGTGAAACCGGCCGATCCAAAAGCGTGGCCGCTGTCCTCCCGCCAGCCGAAATTCAGGTTGGCGTGCTCAGCCCAGGATTGAAAAGCGATCAGGATCGTCCGCTGCCATTCCTCGGTCGGCTGCTGGGCGTCAAGGGCCGCAAATAGCGCGCTGGCGTGCCCAGCGATCGACGTCCCATCGGGAGCGAAGCTGAGGCTGAGATGGCTGGGATCGTGCCAAGGAACCCCGAACGTAGCGAGCACGACACGCGATTCAAGAGGCTCGTGGCCGAGCCGGCGAGGGCCTTTCATGGGCTGCTTTCTCTTCCGCGCGTAACGACGGCGTGGACTCAAAGTTGAGTCCACGCCACTGCTTTCCCCAAGCGATCGCCGCGGTCGTTAGAGCCGCTAGAGGATCGACTCGAATTCTTTCACTTCCAGTTTAATTCCCGCGAAGATGCCATTGTCGTCCAAAACGTCAAAACCAGCGCCACCCGTGAAGATCGCGTCGATCGCGGCCGAGACGTTGGCTGCGACCACACGGTCGTTGCCGTCATCGACATTCACGGCGAGCGACTTGGAACTGGCGACCGTGCTGAGCGTCACACGGTCGTTCCCCTTGCCCGTTTCGACGCTCAGATCTTCACCCGTGCTGACTCCGGTGAGGAAAATCTGGTCGTTCCCTTCATCGGTGATCAGGACAGCGCCCAAGCCGATGACCAGGTCGGTCGCCCGGACGACATCGTTCCCCTTGCCCGTTTCGACGTTCAGGTTGCCATCGATCGTAAGGCTCGAGAACGACACGCGGTCGTCGCCGTCCTTCGTAATCGTCGTTAGCGAACCGCCGATCGACGAATTGGCGAGCGAGACGACGTTGTTGCCACCGTCGATCTCGATTCCTACGTCGCCGGCAATCGACAGGCTGCTCCCCGTGACTGTGTCGGGGCCGAGTCCTGTCTTCACCTTGAGCACGCCGCCGGCCGTCAGTCCGCTCATCGACACTGCGTCGCTGCCGCTCCCCGTTTCGATGTTGATGTCGTTGTCGGTGGCCAGCCCCGTGAGCGAAACACGATCCCCCCCGGCTCCCATGTTCACGTCGGCCTTGATCAGGCTGATGCCCAAGAACGAAGCCGAGGCGACGCCGTTGATCGTCGTCCCGGTCAAACCTTGCACCAGAATGTCGCCGGCAGCGTTTTGCGAAATCTGAACCTGATTGGACGCGGAATCCCCCCGCACGATCAGGTCAGCGCCGGACAGGATGGCGATCACGTTGCCAGCCATGTTGAGTCGATCCTCGAGCCCTTCCAACTGCGGTCGGTAAGAATTGCGGCCAAACATTGGGCGTACCTCGTAGTCAGCGTTCGTTTCCCTGGGCAAGCCCCATCGGCCTGCCGCTACTACGAGGAGCCGAATTGCCAGTAGCCAACCGCCATTAATTCTTTGCGTCCCCGCTTCCCGCTGGCGGGGGGGCGACGTTGACCAGCGTTTGAAACGCTGGGGTTTCGCGCACGGTCGCAAGATCGGGGTCGTTGGCGAGCAGCTCGCTCCCAAACCCATCCCGCAACGCCCGATGCAGCAGGGCAATCGCCTCCGCCGCATCGGCCGGATGTTCGCGGGAATTGAGCGCGTGGATGCAGGCGGCTTGATAGGCGACGAGGCCACGCGGATCGCGGCGGAGCGACTCATCGGCGTCCCGGCGGGCTTCGTCCCGTTTCCCCTGTCGAGCTAAGAGCACGCCGCGGCCGATCCGGGCGATCACATAGTCGGGAAACCGCTCGACGATTAGATCGAGGGTCGTGACTGCCTCCGCCGGCCTGCCCAGACGTTCAGCGAGCACATGCGCTTTGTTTTGAGCCGCTTCGCGCGACCACGGATTGAGCCGGAGTGCCGCGTCGAAATCGGCGAGTGCGCCGGCAGGATCGGTGGTGAGGCGCGCGATGCCGCGGGCAATCCAGCTCAGTTCGTCGGCCGGCTCCCGCTTTAGCCCCTCCTCGAAATCGCGCCGAGCGCCGACGGCATCGTGCCGTGCTTGCCGTACACGCGCCCGCATGAAGTACAGCCGCGTGTGGTCGGGGGCCAACAGGATAGCCCTCGTGAGATCTGCATCGGCCGCTGGTGCATCCCCTTGGCCGAGATGGGCGAGCGCTCGCAGGGCGAGGCTGGGGACATGATTCCCGTGGCTGGCCAGAGCATCACTGAAGTCGAGCGTTGCCCGGGAATGTTCTTGGAGTTCGAGATGGGCCTGCCCTCGCCAGAAATAGGCTCTCCACAACGTGGGACGAAGCGCGAGACAAGTGGAATACGAGGCGACGGCATCGCGCGTGCGACCGACGGCGGATTGGCAAGCGCCGAGTTGGGCCCAGAGGGCCGCATCGTCGCCTTGCGTTCGCAACTGTTGTTCGATGGCATCGATGGCCTCCAAGAACCGTCCAGCGGCTGCCAGAGAGGACGGCTCGCCGGAAGTACTTTCCCCTCCCGCCGCAATCAAGAGTTCCCGATGGCTGGCGACGTCCCCAGGTTTGGCGCCCAGGCGTTCCGCCTGAGCGCACAGCGCCAGCCCACTCTGCTGTGCCTTTTCGCGCTCCGACGAAGCGCCGGCTAACCGCGAGCGCTGCCAGTCGCCGCGGGCCGCAAGGAGCAACCCCTCGGCCAGTTCCCCACGCAGCTCCACCTGTTCGTCGGACTGCAGGACGACTAGCGGACGTGGCGGTTGCCAATCTTCGTCGCTTGGCAAACCGTATCTTTGCAGGGCTTGCAGGCAATCGGCCTGTCCTTCGGCAAGCTCTTCGGGACTGGGAAACGGCAGACTCAAGATCGCTCGCGCATCGGCAAGCTGTTCCTGAAACTCGCGCCGCAGCGCGACGGCTTCGATGCGCTCCGCTCGCCGCGACTGGCCGATGGCTGCCACCGCGACGACCACTGCGATCGCCGTCAGCAAGCCGGCCGCGAACAAGCCGACGAGTCGCGGCCGACGGCGGACGAATTTCCGGCCTCGTTCGACGAGCGAAGGTTCTGGCGTATGGACCAGCGGCAAGTCGGCGAGCTGCCGGCCGAGATCCTCGGCCAGATGTTCCGCGTGGGCGTAACGTGCCTCGGGATCAGGGGCCAAGCAGCGCGCCACGATCGCAGCCACAGCAGGCGAACATCCTGGAAGCTCACGCAACAGGTGCGGTGCTCCGCCCTGCCGATCCGCGAGCATTCGCTCGATCACGTCGCGCTGCTCGCCGGTGTGTGTTGCGAAAGGAAGCCGACCGATAAGCAGTTCGAACAGGATGATACCGAGAGCGTACAGGTCGCTCCGCGCGTCGGGGTCGCCGCTGCGGCCGAGAATCGCCTCCATCTGCTCGGGGGCCATGTAGGGCAGCGTTCCCCCCAGAATAGCTCGCTCGCCGGCCGGTCCAGACAGGTCGGCCGCCAGATTGAAGTCGAGCAGCCGTGGGGTTCCGTCGTCAGCCAGCAGAATATTCGCCGGCTTCAAGTCCCGATGGATGATTCCGCGACCGTGGGCGTGGGCCAGCCCCTCGGCCAGCGAGCGTGTAACGGTGAGAGCCGCTTGAACGCCGGAGAGCCGACCGAGCGCTTCGAGTTGCGGCGACGACAGAGTCGATTTTCCCGGCGCGGGCTCAGATGTTTTGCCTGAGGAGGGTAACGTCGTGGCCGCCTGGTCGCGAAGCGTGCTCCCAAGGGTATTCGATCGCCACGATCCCCCTTCGCTTCGCAGCCGAGCGACAACATCGGCCAGCGTCGTGCTCCCTAAAAACGGCATACAGAGGACTTGCCACTCGCCGACGCGGTGGGCCGAGTAGATCGGCACAATGTTCGTATGCTGCAGTTGCGCCAGCCGCTGCGATTCGTCATACAGGCGCTGCCCCACTTTGAGCACCACCCGCCGGCCGGCAAGTCTCGGTTGTTCGGCGAGAAACACCCGTCCAAAGGTGCCCCGGCCCAGCTCGCGAAGGAGCCGAAACCCGGCGAATTCGCTGCCTGCAGCGAATCGCGGCAGGCTATCGGCAAGCTCGCTCGGCGGCAAGCAGTGCCGCGAATCGGCAGCGGAGTCCCCGCGAAGATAATCGCTATGGAGTTTGGCGAGCCGATCGCGCCAATGGTCGGGGCGGACAAACGACTCGCTTCGCGGTTCGGACGCGAGATCGCTCCCCAAAGCGACTTCCACGCCCAAACGCTGGGAAAGTTCTTCTGCCGAGAGCGAATCCCCTGCGTCGCGCCGCGCTCGCTGCTCCTGTTGGGCCAGCAGTCGGACGGCGACGGCATCGCTGACCAGAAGCGGGAACTGGGCCAGATAATCTTCGACCAAACGCCGCTCCCCCGCCGCCCAGGACAATTCCAAATCGCTGCACGCCAACTCGATCAAGGCGTCGCGATAGTGCGGCTCTTCGGGACGAGGCAAAAAGTCCACGAGCTGGACCCTCCCGCCGGCGAACCAGGCGGCTTCGAACCGGGCAACGCACGCTTCGACGGCGGTCGTGAGGCGCGTGGCATCGTGCATCACTAGGACTCCAGTGCCCCCTGCAATTGATCGCGAAAGTCGCGCAGCGCCCGCTCGACTGACCGTTTGGAGCGTGCGACTTGCCGAGCGATGTCGGCCACTTCGTGCCCGTCGATCCGCAACTCAATGATCGCTCGATGGGTCTCAGAAAGGTTGCAAAGCAGCTCCTCGATCGTCAGCCTCAGCGTGGTCACCGCGGCGTTATCGTCTTGCTCCGCTACCGCGACGCTGGCGGCCTCGTCGCCGTGCGTTCGGCTCACGTCGCGTCGCGCCGAGCGATGATGCGTTGCCACGCTCCGAATCTTATTCAAGGCCATCACGAGCAGCAGCTTCCACAGATCGCCCCCCGCAGGAACCTCGTATTGCCCCAGAGCCGCCCGCCGAAAAAAAGTGCGAAAGACCGACTGCACGATGTCGTCAGCATCCACGCGCCGCGCCAGTTCCGGCGCCATGCGGGCCGCCGCCAACGCGTGCAATTGCTCGGCGTACTTGAAGTACAAGAGCGTCGCCGCATCGGCAGTTCCCTGGCGAAACTGCCGTAACAGGAATCTGTCCGACATCGGTAGATTCGTCGTCAACTTGCCGTCCGCGGAATCCTCCGCACGCTCGGAAGCACTCATCCGCAGCCACCCTTCTAGGAGCGGAATGCAAGCCGTTCATCCGCCACGAATCATTCCCAGTTCGACCGGATCGCCGCACCGCTATTTCATCCTAGTTCAGCGGCAACGGGGATGCGAAGCGTTCATCAAAGTCGCGTGGGTGTGGCCAGCTTCCTCAGCTCGTCATAAACCAGCGGCAGAAGCTGCTCGGCAGCCTTGGGATCGCCGGCATCGATGCTGGCCAGAATGCGGGTGACGTCAGACATGGCCCCATTTTGCGTGGCCACTTCAGGCGGTGCAAATCCAAATGGATTCAGCGGACCTACGTCCCCATTCGCACGTCGGCCAGTTCCGCCGCTTCGCGGTAGAGGCGGACGACCTCGTACCGCACACCGCGGAAGGCGCGCTGGTAGCGGATGGGCGTGTTGCTGGGACCGGGGATCTGGCGGATGAAGACGCCGGCGACTTGCCGCGGGAATTTGCGGGCCATCGCGCCGTAGATTTCCGGATCGAGCTCGCCCGAATCGCCCACGAGAACAAACCGCCGATTGGGAAACGTCTGCAAGAGGCCGCGAATCACCGCTGCTTTGCCGCTGCGGCGGAGCATCAGAATGCGGCGGATCAAATGATCCCGCAAACGGAAGGCCCGCAGGTGATACGATCCGTCGGGGAAGCCTTGCTGCGTGAGATGCTCGGCCAAGTGCCGGTACAGTTGCCACGGGCTGGACGAGACGTAGTGCAGCGTCGCGCCACTCGCCGCCCAGCCGCGAAACAGTTCCGCCATGCCGGCGATCGGCTCGAACTCGCGGAGGAACGTATTCGCGAGGAGCGTTTGTTTGCAGGCGACGTGCGAATGCTTCAGCGTGTCGTCGATGTCCGAGATGATCGACATTCCCTCGGCCGGCAGCAGGTACGCTTGCCCGCCGGCGAGCGGACTGGCAGCCATCGGGTGATGAACCGCAAGATTCACGCGGCAGGCGTCGCCACAGATATTACGTTCGATGGGTCCGGCAGCTTCGATCGGCATGCGGATCAGGCCGGTGAAGTGGCCGTTACGGCGCGTCTTTTTGGCGAGCGGATGGACTTCGTCGCCCAGTTGCACGGCAACGCGTCTTCCGGCGCAATCAGTGGCGAGGAATCGGGAAATGCGGCCGCGGAAGATGTCGGTTTCCAGCGCCGCCGGCGGGGCCTTCATCGCCCGCTGCAAGAGCTTCAGCAAGAACCGTTTGCCCAGGCCAACCTTGCCATTACTCGTATAGACCTCGCCGTGGACCGCAATCCGCCAATGCCGGCCGTCGGGCTCAAGATGCCCGAGCGACGGAAACAGCTCCACGCGGTCGTGGGGGGCGAGGTTCGTGACCGGGCCGTCGCGGCGGGTCATGCGAGCTAGCAGGGTGGTGGGCATGCGGGGATGCGCGAGAGGTCCATCGACTAGAGCAAACGGGAGGGGCGGTTGTCAATCGTCGCGGCGGAAATTAGTTGCGCCGCAACGACTTGCAGCCGTCCCAAGTCTTACGATTTACCAGCACCGGTCGTACAGAATGCCGCCCGACTGTTCGATGTACGCCGGAATGCCGTCGTCCAGGAAGGCATCTCGCAGATCGACGAGATAGAAATCGACCCCCGACAGATTCGCTCCGCGGAGATCGGCCCCACACAGGTTCGCCTTGCGAATCTCCTCGGGATGCTTGAACGCCTGATCGTGGTAGTCGTCGGTGTAGAAGCCCGTCTTGCTGCCGTGGCCGGGATAGGGGCTGCCGACAAGTCCGCTCCGCGTGCTTCCCATGTGGAACGTGCAGCCGCGAAGGTCCGCCCCGCGCAGATCGGCGTGTTCCCAGTGAATATCGGCCAGGCCTGCGTTGCGAAGGTCGGCATGGCGAAAGTCGGCTCGTGGCAGGACCGAGCCCGTGAGCCATGCGCCGGACAGGTCCGCCTGAAAGAAGTCGGCATCGTCGAGGCGAACCCCTTCGAGGTCGCACCCGACGAGCTGTGCCCCGGCAAAGCGCGCCTCAGTCAGCGTCGCCTCGCGCAGCACGAGGCCCGACAGTGACGCTTCGCGCAGACAAGCTCCAGTAAAGTCGGCCCCTTCAATCTTGCAGCCGGTGAGCCAAGCCCGCGTCAGGTTCACGAATTGCAGGCTGGCCGCAGTAAGATCGGCCCCTTCGAGGCTCGCAGCAATGAGCGACGCGCCGTCGAGGACCGCCCGCTGCAAGTTCGCCCGGCGGAGCTTGATCCGGTCGGCCGTCACACCGATCAGCGTCGCCCCCGCTAGATTCGCGCCGTCGGCATCGGCACCGGTGAGCACCGCTTTGCTCAGTGACGCTCCACCAAGCTGCGTCGCGCAGAGGATCGTTCGTTCTAGCAGCGATTCCCGCAGATTGGCCCGCGAGAGATTTGCCCCGGCAAGCGTGCTCGGACCGTCGTCCACGAGCCGGAGCTTGAGCCCTTGCCAGGACGCTTCGACGAACTGACCGCCCGCCAGCGACGCGCGGCAACCTTCCGACGGACGCCACGTCCGATCGCCAGCAAAAAGAAGCGTCGCGGCCGGGGGATGGAGATTCCGATCGTCGCCGCTCAGCATCTCCTCCAGACTCTTGCGCAGCAGGGAATCGGCATTCATGAGCCAGGCGAGTTCTTCGATCACCGCCGTCGGCAGAGCGCGTCTCAGGAGTGGCTTCTCATAGGGGGAGAGGATTGACTGGGCGACTCGTTCGGCCGCGAGGAGTCGCTGCACGAGCGAGTGGCGAAGCAGGCGAAGCCGAACGTAGTCGGCCGTGCTAGACGCCAGCTTGTCGAGCGATCGAGCCGCTTCGTCCGTTTCGCGTTGCAGGATCGACAGGCAGAACTGGCCGGCGACGTGCCTCTCGAGCGGACTGCTTACCGTGCGATAGACGATCCGCTGAACGGCCACGCGAAGCGATGTCAACTGCTCGTCGGCCAGGAACTCGTCGAGCACCGCCCGCGAAAGTGCCGCATTGCCGCGCAGCTCGCCCGCGAGCGGCGATTGCTTGAGGCGGCTGAGTGCGCTTCCGCACCGGTCGGGAGCGATGCCGCGGAGATACTCGATCGACTCGTCATCGGTCCACGGAGCGAGGGGCAGAACGACTTGGCCGGTGGGAGGATGGGGCGCGCCGACAAGCGAACTCACTGTTCCCAGGATCTCTCGCAGCGAGAACCGACCCGTACAGATTACGCGGAGCGAAGCGGCTTGAATGGCAATGTCGCCGGCTGTCGGATCGTCGAGAAAGACCAATCCGCGACGATCGGCCAGCCGTGCCGCGACATGAGCGAGCGCCGTCGTTTTTCCCGTACCCGCTTCGCCGGTGATCTGAATGATCCGGCAGCCGGCGGCCAACTCGTCGGCCACCACGTCCTCCAGAAGCAGAGTCTCTCCCGAGAGGGGCGAAACGACCCTCGGCCGAACGACGGCAAGTTCTGGAGCGACCATACAGGACCTCGAGCGAGTGCTCGAAAACGGTCCTTGGATTGTAATGGCCGGCGGTGCGCAATGAAAACAAAAGAATCGAGACCAAGCCTGATCTCGATATTGCACACAATGCGAGAGCCGCACTCACCGGGAGCAAGTTTGCTCCCGGCTAAGAACGCTGGATTGAAAGCGATCTTATTCCGTGATCGCTTCCTTCACCTTCATCACGAAGTGCGGGCTTTTGCCGCTGGCCGAAAGCTCAGACGCTTTCGTATCGGCGGCCTTTTTCTGCGTGTGATCGAACAGGGCCACGCGCTTGAGCGATTGATTGAACACGCCCCAGAAGAGACGGCGGCGTTCGGGCTCCTGGCTCTTGGCCCGGCTCTTGCGTTTGACGGGGGCTTTCTTCTCCCCCTTGGCCTTGGCGGCCTTTTTCTTGCCACCGGCAGCTTCTTCGCCCCCCACCGCGGCTCCAGCAGCTTGCAGTGCTTCGGCGGCCTCGGCTTCAGCGCGCAATTCCTTGCGGTTAACGACTTTACGTGCCATGGGGGAGAGATTTCCTGCGGGCCAGCGACTGGGTGCGATCCAAAGTTCGCCTCATCTTAACGCTTGCTGAATTCCGGGGCAACATGCCGCAGTTTGCTGAAAGGTCGGCAGCCGCGGGGCCATTCCTTCTATCGAGCAGGTGTGACGCCCGTAGCTGCTGGCAATGAGCCGCGGGCGTACACTCCATACCACTTGCCACTGAAGGAGCGTGCCATGCGCATGCGAATGATCTCTGCGAGTTTGATGTTTCTGTTGACCGGCGGCGTCTTGGTTGCTCAAACGAGTGCGCGACCTGCCCGTCCTGCACCTGCCAGCCAGCCCTCCGTGGCAGTGCTCGGCCAGCGGCTGCAAGTGCAGCTTGCCGAGGCGGACGACGAGGATGAGGACCGGCCAGCAACACGCGCCGGCCAGAACGGACTGGGTCGCAATGGTTTGGGTCGCAATGGCCTCGGCCGTAATGGCGCCGCACGAAATGGCGCTGCCGGTCCGTCCGCTTCTACCAACTTGGCGACCGAGACCTACAAGGACGAACTCGACCAGGCGATTCAGGAGCACTTCGACGAGAAGAAGCTGCCGGGGCTCACAGTGCTCTACGCCCGCGACGGTTTGCTCACGTACAAAAAGTCGCTCGGCTTTGCCGACGTGGCCGGCGGCGTGAAGATGAATGAAAACAAGATCGGCCGGCTCAACTCGGTCTCGAAGTGGGTTGGCACGATCCTGGCGATGAAGATGCAGGAGCAGGGGGAGATCAACCTGAACGCCAAGGTGCGCGACTGCCTCCCCGACATTCCCGAGCATCACACGTATCGGATCATCGACGCTCTCGCCTGCCGGAGCGGTGTGCGGCACTACGGTGGAGCGAAGTCGAACAAGAGCCCGACGAACGACTGGGGCGAGAAGGACTACGCGGAAGCGACCGACGTGCTGCCGAACTTCTGGCACGACCCACTCGCGGTGCCGGTCGGAGCGTACCACTACAGCTCGTTCGGCTATCCGATCGCCGATGCTTGTTTAGAGGAAGCGAGCGGCAAATCGCTACGGCAACTGCTCGTCGAGAAGCTCAGCACGCCCAACGGACTTTCATCGCTCAAGGTCGAAGACCTGGAAGACAACGATCCCAACCGCGTCAAGTTCTACACGGTGAAGAACGGCCAGAACTCGCAGATCGATCCGCCCAAGAAGGAATGGACCCCGTCGGGCGGCGGCATGCAAGCGACGCCGATGCACCTGCTAAAACTCGGCATCCTGCTGGGGGACGGCAAGATCATCTCGAAGCAGAACGTGAAGAAGATGATGACCCGCATTGAGCTCTCTGACTCGTACTGCCTCGGCTGCAACACCGCCGTCGAAAACGGCAACCACGTGATGGCCAAGAGCGGCTCGGCCGAAGGGAGCAACGCCTACATCTGGCTCGTTCCCGACCGGCGGATGGTGATGGTCGTCATGGCCAACCGCGACGGAGCCGGCGTGTCGGAGTTGGGGAAGGAACTTCGCGACATCCTCCTTTCGACCGACAAGGCAGAAGGTCAGAAAGCGGACCTCGTCGTTGAGGACTTCGCTCGCACCGGCGGACCGACCTATAAGGACGGCAAGTGGGAAATCGCCGTTCGCTACAAAGTCGTGAACGATGGTGGCGCCGGCGCGGACCTGGCGTTCATCAACAGCGTCATGGTCGGCACCGATCATCGTTGGAGCGGCTTCACCGACGGCCTGCCGCCGAAGGGGTCGAAGACGATCAACGCCACGGTCAAGGTTTCCGATCCGGGCAAGGTGATGGCTGGCCGCACGATCGACCTGTTTGCCTATGCCGACGCTCCGATTGCCGGCGGCGACACGTCGATCTCGCCCAACGGCCGAATCTCCGAATCCGCCGAGGTGAACAACAAGGCGAAACTGGAAGTGAAGCTGCCGGGCGGGCTCGATATTGGCTTGACCAGCGATCAACCGGATGAGCCGAGTACCTCGGGCGTGGGAGGCGTCGGCGGAGGGAACAAGCCTCCGAAGCGCGTTGCTCCCGTGAAGCCGCAGCGGACGGAAACGCCCAGCCGTGGCCAGTCTGACGACGAAGACAAGCCGCGGGTTCCGAAGCGGATCGGCAAGGCAAAGCGGCTGCCGTAGCCTGACGACCGAAATGACGTGATGAGACGCTACGAGCGAGCCCGGCATTGTTCCGGGCTCGCTTTGTTGCGTCCCTACACCAACCCGACGCGCAAGCGAGGCATTCGGAAAGCATCGCATCCTACTCTGACGCAGCCCGGCAAAAACGTACAATTCACTCGTCGTCCTCTTGCCGAACCGAGCTGAACCCCATGTCCCAATTCCCGCTCCTCTTCCGCGTCCGCCAATCGTTCGACTCGCCGACGCTTCCGGTCGATCAGATTCAAGCCACCGTCGAGGCGGAACTTTCGCGCCTCGCGCTCAGCAGCGTCGTGAAGCCCGGCCAGTCCGTCGCGATCACCGCCGGCAGCCGGGGCGTTGCCAACATCGCCCTCATCATCCAGGCGGCTGTGAGGCACTTTCAGCGTCTGGGGGCCAAGCCGTTTATCGTCCCCGCCATGGGAAGCCACGGCGGCGGCACCGCCGAAGGGCAACGCGAGCTGATCGAAGGATACGGCGTGACCGAGGCGTTCTGCGGCTGTCCGATCCGCGCGAGCATGGAGACGGTCATCGTCTGCCAGGCGGCCGAGGGGTTTCCCGTCCATTTCGACAAGCACGCTTTCGGCGCCGATCACGTCCTCGTCGTCGGCCGCGTCAAGCCGCATACAAACTTCGTCGGCGACATCGAATCGGGGCTGATGAAGATGATGCTCATCGGTCTGGGCAAACACGAAGGAGCGAAAATCTATCATCGGGCGATCATCAACTACAGCTTCGGGCAAATCGTCCGAAGCGTCGCCCGCGAGGTGCTCGCCAAGTGCCGCGTTGTCGCGGGCCTGGGGATCGTCGAAAACCCCTACGACCAGACGGCGAAGATTCAGGCGGTCGCCCCACATGAGTTCGAGGACCGCGAGAAGGAATTGCTCGTGCTCGCCAAGGAGTGGCTGCCGCGACTCCCGTTCAAGACCGCCGACATTCTGCTGGTCGATCAAATCGGCAAGAACATCAGCGGCACCGGCATGGATACGAACGTCGTCGGCCGCAAGTTCAACGACCACGTCGCCGCCGAAAACGAGTGGCCGAAGATCAAGCGGATCGTCGTCCGCGACCTGACCGACGAAACGCACGGCAACGCGACCGGCCTGGGGATGGCCGAGTTCTGCCGCACGCGGGTCGTGGAAAAGACGAACGTCAAAATCACTCGCATCAACTGCCTCACCGGCGGCCACCCGACCGCGGCGATGGTGCCGCTCGACTACGCGACCGACAGCGACATCCTTGATGCAGCATTCCCCACGATCGGTCTCACCGAACCACCGCAGTCCAAGCTGATGTGGATGCACAACACGCTCGAAGTGGCCGAAGTTGAATGCAGCGTCGCGTATCTTCCCGAAGCCCGCGAGCGTAAGGATCTAACGATTATCGAGGGCCCTCGCCCGATGCCGCTCGATGCCGCCGGCAACTTGCCGGATCATGTCTGACCGGACGAGATCGCGCTGACAAGCTCTTTCTCGGCGGCGATAAAATCCTCATACCGCAGGACAAAGTTGGCGATCGGCGAGCCGGAGCGGAGCCAGGCGATCTCTCGCCACAGGGCCAGGACGGCCGGGCCGTCGGTTAGACCGTCGAGCCGCTTGATGAGCCAGTGGCCATAGGCTGAGAAGCCGGCGGAGCGACGAATCTGGGGAATCGCGGTGATTTTCTCGGCCTGGTCGTGGGTCACGCGCAGGCCCTCTTCCAGGGCGAGTTGCTGCACGCGATCGGCCATCAACTTGCGAGCCCGCTGCTTGTCGCGATGCGACGGCTGTTTCACCTGTAGGTGCGGAGCGTTGATCAGGTGCGAGCACATCGGGCAGTAACAGCCGCAGGACGAAATGAGCTTCATCCCCGGCTGCTCGATGATGTCGAACGACGTGGTGACGTACGTCGAAAAGTAGTTGGCGAACTCGCGGAGGTGCGACTTGTCGGGCCGGGCCTCGGTCGGCAGGTTTAGATAGTGCTCGTCGAGCCAGTCCAGAGCCGAATCAGCCGCGTCGGCATATTCGTGCGCCCGCGTGGCGGGAATGAAGCCCTTCCCAACCGCTTCGGCCACCCAGCGCAGCAAGCGATAGCTGCGGGCGTGAATGTCGATGGCGAGCTGGAGGCGGTCGGCAGGGAGCATGTGGGAAGGATGCTCGCCGCTGGTGTGGGTTCGGAGGGTGGGTAAAAGATTAGGGGTAAAAGATCGGTAGGGATCAAGCGGTTACCACCGTGAGCTGTTCCCCCACGGTCCATTTGGCGGGCATGGCCGGGTCGCGGACGATGCGGCGGTAGAGCGTGTCCCGTTCGATCGGTTCGCGCCCCGCCTCGACGATGAGGCGGCGGATTTGCTCGGTGGTGAGCAGCTCCGGCGTGGTCGCACCGGCATCGTGATAGATCAGTTCGTGGCGGACGGTGCCGTCGATGTCGTCGGCTCCGTAGGCCAGGGCGGTCTGGGCGGTGCCGATGCCCAGCATGATCCAGTACGCCTTGATGTGCGGAATGTTGTCGAGCATCAGGCGGCTGATCGCCATCGTCCGGAGGTCCATGATGGCCGACGGTTTTTTGATGTGCGACAGGCCGGTGTTTTCGGGATGGAACGCGAGCGGGATGAAGGTTTGAAAGCCGCCCGTTTCGTCTTGCAGTTCGCGGAGGCGGATCAAATGGTCGATCCGGTGATAAGCGTTTTCGATGTGGCCATAGAGCATCGTGCAGTTGGTCCGCAGGCCAAGCTGGTGGGCGGTGCGGTGAATGTCGAGCCACTTGCCGGCATCGGATTTGTGCTCGCAGATTTTGCTCCGGACTTCGGGATGGAAGATTTCGGCTCCGCCGCCGGGCATGCTGCCGAGGCCCGCATCGATCAGGTCTTCGAGAATTTCACGAACGGTCTTGCGAGCGAGGAATTCAAACCAGTTGATCTCGACGCCGGTCCAGGCTTTCAGGTGCAGCTCGGGATAGGCCTCGTGCAGGATGCGGACGAGGTTGACGTACCAGTCGTATTTTTTCTGGTGGTGCAGACCGCCGACGATGTGCATCTCGGTGCAGCCGTTGTCGATCGCTTCCTGGCCGCGAGCGAGGATTTGCTCGTCGGACATGACGTAACCCTTGGCCTCGCGGAGGTCGGAGCGGAACGCACAGAACGTGCAGCGATAGACGCAGATGTTCGTGGCGTTGAGATGCGTGTTGATGTTGTAGTAGGCCCGGTTGCCATTGAGCCGCTCGCGAACGAGGTTGGCCAGCAGGCCCACTTCGTGCAGGGGCGTGGTGGGCTGGTAGAGGAACAAGCCGTCGTCGAGCGAGAGACGCTCGCCGGCTTCAACCTTGCGGCGGATGGTTTCGAGGGTGGGTGTGGGCATGTCATCGGGTGTGACGGCTGGTCACGCTTCATTTGGCTGGACGGAAATCACGACATCGAGGGGGGCCGTGCAGGTCCAGTCCCCGCGATTCCAACCGTGAATCTAGGGGCGGCGTAACCGCCTGTCCATGCAGTGTCGGGACTGAATCTATAGCAGTCACGAAGCGAAGCCCCCCTCGCGCCGACGGTGGTCGATGACCCGAGCGGCACAGTGAAACACGGGTTATGTGCCAGCATCCGACAAATTGACTGGTTTGCCTGCCTTTCGATGCTGACCGTCGTCGATGCAAAGTGAGTTGCCATCGAATTGTTGATCAATGAAGCTTTATGGGTTACCCGGACACCCGCGATTTGTATGCTCCTGCGGAGACGAATGCCGATGCTGGCGCCGTCTTTCGCGGGTTGGCGGGGGCGCCGCCGGGATCGTTGCCGGCCCATTTGGATCCGTATCGGCAGGCGTTTGAGCAGGCCGGGACGGGAATGGCGGTGCTCGATGTGGATGGGCGATTCCTGCGGGTCAATGCGGCGCTATGCCGGCTGCTCGGTTATGGCGAAGAGGAACTGCTTGCCACGACTCACCAGGCGTTGACCCATCCGGCCGACCTGGACGAAGTGCGGCTGGGCCACCTCTTGCCGGAAGGAAGCGGCGGTTGCCAGCGCGAGCAGCGCTACCTCCATCAAGCGGGCGGCGAAGTCTGGGCGCATCTGACGCTCGCTGCCGTGCATGACTCGACGCGGACGACGTGCTATTACGTCGCGCAAATCACGGACATCAGCCAGCGGAAACAGAGCGAGCAGGCCCTCGAAGTCGCCAATCACCAGCGCAAGGCGGTGCTCGACGCCGCCACGCAGGTGTCGATCATCGCGACCGACCCGCGCGGGCTCATTACCGTATTCAACGCGGGAGCCGAGCGAATGCTGGGATATTCGGCAGCCGAGATGGTCGGCCGTTTCACGCCGGAAAGGATTCATCTGGCTAGTGAGGTAGAGGAGCGCGGGCGCGTGCTCAGCGAGAAGTTCGGCCGCGAAATCAATGGGTTTGCCGTTTTTGTCGAATTTGCCCGCCAGGGGGGGCACGAAGAACGCGAATGGACATACGTTCGCAAGGATGGAAGTCACATTGCGGTGAATCTCGTGGTGACGTCCGTGCGCGACCAGCAAGGCCAGATCACGGGCTACCTGGGAATTGCCGCCGACGTCACTCGGCGGAAGCAAGCGGAGTTGCAGTTGCGCGCCAGCGAGCAGCGATTCCGCACGCTGGCAACGGAAGCGGCGGTTGGCGTCTATGAAACCGATGCCCAAGGTGCGTGCCTGTTCGTGAACGATCGCTGGTGCCAGATGACTGGCTACACGGCGCAAGAATCCTTGGGGAATGGTTGGGTCCAAGCGATTCACGAAGAGGACCGCGAACACGTCTCCGTGATCTGGCAGGAATGCGCGTCGTGGGGACGCGAGTTTTCGCTCGAGTACCGCTACCGGCATCGGGCAGGGGGCGTCGTATGGGTGATTGGTTCGGCGGTCCCTTTGCGAAACGCCGCTGGCCAAATCACCGGCTATCTGGGCAGCACGGTCGATATCACTGAGCGCAGGGAGGCCGAGGCGACGCTCCGCAAGCTGAACGATGAACTAGAGCGGTTGGCCTCCTACGACGTGCTGACCGGGCTGCGAAATCGGCGAACGGTGCTGGCGCACTGTCACGAGGCGTGGGAGACGTGTATTGCGGCCGGCTGGCCGGTGAGCTGCATCATGATCGACGTCGATCATTTCAAGCGCGTCAACGATCAATATGGGCATGCGGCAGGGGACGAAGTCCTCCGCTTGGTTGGACAGGCCCTGGCGCAATCCGCGGGCGGCTATCTTTGCGGCCGTCTGGGCGGCGAGGAATTCGTTGTGTTTTGCTCCGGCACGGATATCGACCAGGCTGCCCTGCTGGCCGAACAGATTCGCGTCCATATCGCGCGGCGGCCGGCAAGCGCGGGCCCCGCATCGATTGCCGTAACAGCCAGCCTGGGTGTTGCCTCGCTCACCGGCAGTGCGACGACCGACCCCTCCAACTGCGAGACGCTAATTGCCCTAGCCGATCAAGCTCTCTTGCGAGCCAAACAGTCCGGCCGCAATCGCGTGTGCCTCGCCGGGGGCGAATGAAGCTTGGCAACGGCTGGAGCGATCGCCGCTTGCCCCTAGCCCTCCCGCCCGGCGGCAATCTATAATCCCCGTTTGCCCGCGCACGAGCCGCGGGGTTTTTCGTCGTTTTGCCGGAGGATTCGACCCGTGTCAGAGGGCAAGTTTTTGTTCACCAGTGAATCGGTCAGCATGGGTCACCCCGACAAGCTGGCCGACCAGATTTCCGACGGCATTTTGGACGCTCTGCTCGCTCAGGACCCGATGAGCCGCGTCGCTTGCGAGACGCTGGTGACGACCGACTTCTGCTGCCTGGCCGGCGAGATCACCACGAAGGCCAAGGTCGATTACGAGAAGGTCGCCCGCCAGGTCATTCGCGAGGTCGGCTACACGCACGACGATATCGGCTTCTCGGCCGACACCTGCAAGCTCGACATGCGGCTGCATAGCCAAAGCCCGGACATTGCCATGGGGGTCGATCGCGACGGCGCCGGCGACCAGGGGCTGATGTTCGGCTACGCCTGCAACGACACGCCCGAACTGATGCCGCTGCCGATCGCCCTGTCGCACCGGATCATCAACCGGCTGACCGATGCCAGGCAAAAGGGTGAGGTCGCGTGGCTCCGCCCCGACAGCAAGAGCCAAGTGACCGTCGAATACGATGGCAACCGACCCGTACGGATCGACGCGGTCGTCGTCAGCACGCAGCACGCACCCACGGTCAGCCAGGACGAAATTCACAAGTTCGTGAAGAATCTGGTGAAGGGAGAACTGCCCGAGGATCTCTCGTCCGGCGGCATCAAATGGCACATCAACCCGACCGGCCAGTTCATCGTCGGCGGTCCGCACGGCGACACCGGCCTGACTGGGCGGAAGATCATCGTCGATACCTACGGCGGTTGGGGTCGGCATGGTGGCGGCGCGTTCAGCGGCAAGGACCCGACCAAGGTCGATCGGAGCGCGGCATACATGGCCCGCTATGTGGCGAAGAACGTCGTCGCCGCTGGATTGGCCGAGCGCTGCGAAGTGCAGCTTGCCTACGCGATCGGCGTTGCCGAGCCGGTGAGCGTGTGCGTCGATACGCAGGGGACGGGCCGCGTGGACGACGAGCAAATCTGCTCGCTCATCCGCGAATTCTTCCCGCTCACGCCGCGAGGAATCATTCAGCATTTGGACCTGCGCCGCCCGATCTTCCGCAAGACGGCAGCCGGCGGGCACTTTGGCCGAAGCGAGCCGGAGTTCACCTGGGAGAAGACCGACCGCGCGGCAAAGCTGGCCGAAGCGGCTGGGACGGAAGCGCTGGCGGCGCGATAGGTAGGTCCCGCCGGCCCGGCGGGACATTCGTTGACGCATTCTGTGTTCTTAGCCGGGAGCAAAATTGCTCCCGGTGTGAGCCTCGCGAGTCAGTCCCGTAGGGTGTGTGAGCGAAGCGAAACACACCATCGTAGCCGGTGCATTTCGCGGTGCTCATGCACCCTACTGTTTGATTCGCGCCAAGGCCGCGGCTGCGAGTTCCCGCGTTTGCGGATCGGCATCCTGCAAGAGCTTCTCGATCGCCGGGGCGGCCGACGCTGCGTCCTTGCCGATCTTGGCGAGACACGCAAGGGCGAGCTTGCGAGCGACAACGTTCTCGCTTGAAAGTTGTTCGACAAGGGGTTCGACGGCCGTGGCTCCAACCTTGACGAGTGCCTCGGCAGCCGCATTGGCGACACGTTCGTCGTTGTCGCCCAGCGCCGCAACAAGCTTCTTCGAGGCCGGCGACGCGATGATCCCCAGTTGCCGCAGACGGGCGGCCGCAACGAGTCGCACGCCGGCATCGGTATCGGACAAACCGGTGGCGAGCGCCGCCACCGCGTCGGGCGGCGCGGCCACCTGCACGATGGCGACGAGGGCCGCCTTCCGCACGTTCGGATCGGGATCGACCTTGGCACTAGCGGCAATCTTGTCGGCAGCCGGCGAAGCATCCGTCGTGAGCTTGGCCAGCAGGCGGATGATTGCCGCTCGATTGTCGGCTTTCGCTTCCTTCACCGGGTCGAGCATCTCGGCCAGTTGCGGCGCGGCCTTCGCTTGATCGGCCGGCTGCATCTGCTTGGCCGCCTCCAGCGCGAAGCCACGAATCGTCGGATCGGGATCGGACAAGAGTTTGGTGTAAGCGGCGACCTCGGGAGCAACGTTCGGATGGAAGCCGTCGAGTAGGAAGTAGGCTGCTCCGCGCCGCACCTCGACTTGCTCGTCAGCTAAGAGCGGAAGCAATTGATCGCGATCAACCGCCTCGAGCTTTTCGAGTTCTGTGGCCGCCAATTCGTCGCGTCCCCAAATGCCCTCAGCGTTCTTCTTCAGATATTTGGCCGCCGCATCGCGCAGGCCGCTAGAAGCTGGCGCCATTCGTTCGAGGTCCGGCGTGGCGTGGGCTGTGCTGGGAACTTGCGGAGTCGCCTGCGGGGTGGTCGGCGCGATCGGCACCGCCGTGACAGTCGTTGTTGGTGGTGGTGGTGGGGGTGGCGGCGGTGCTTGAAAGCAGCCGGCGACCGCGACCGACGAGAGAAGGACGAGCAGTTTTCGCATACAGGCGTCCGTGCAAACGGGAGAGGTCAGGTCCATAGGTCGATCGCGCCGACGACCAAGAGACCGATGCTGATGATGACATTTACATTGAAGAACGCAGCATTGACGCGCGTCAAGTCGCTCGGGCGGACGAGAGCGTGTTCATAGACGAGGAGCATCGCCACCGCGGCCACTCCCGCGCCGTAAATCCAGCCGAGCGAAACCTGCGGGCAAACGAACGGCAATGCGGCGAGCAAGACGAGCGTCGCCAGGTGGCACGCGGCTGCCAGCCGCAATGCGCCTGCCACTCCGAGCGTTGCCGGCACACTGCGTAATTTGGCCTGACGATCAAAGTCGGCATCCTGGCAGGCATAAATGATGTCGAATCCGGAAACCCACGCCAGCACGGCGGCGCCAAGCATGAGAGCGGGAACGATGTCGGCGGGACTAGCGAGCAGGACTTCGCCGCGAATGGCGATCCAAGCCGACACCGGCGCGAGCATCAGCGCCGTGCCGAGCCAGAAATGTGCCAGCGACGTGAACCGCTTGGCGTAGCTATAGCCCATGAGGAACAGCAGCACTGGCACGGCCAGCGCGAGCGGCAGCCAGTTGGGCAGGAAGAGCAGTGTTCCCGCGATGAAGATCAGCGACGAGGCGAGCGTGAAGGCGATCACGCTGGCGAGCGATAGCGTCCCGGCCGGCAAGTGCCGCATCTTTGTCCGGGGATTTTCACCGTCGATCCGCCGGTCGGCCAGCCGGTTGAAGGCCATTGCGGCGCTGCGAGCACCGACCATGCAGATCAGGATGCCGAGCAGGTGTTGCCACCGGAAGGGAGGCGGGCCGTCACCATTGGCCGGCGTCGTCCAGGCCATGATCGCCGCTAACAGCGCGAACGGGAGCGCAAACAGCGTGTGGCTGAAGCGGATCATCTCCAGAAGGTGGCGGATGGTGCGGAACATGTTCGATTAACCGCAGGCACTGCCTTGGATTCACGCCCGTGCAAATGACCAATGTCCAAATCCCAATGACCAATGGGATGCCTGCGGAACTGGTCATTGGTGCTTGGTCATTGGGCATTCATGCTCTGGCTACTTCTTCCGCTGAGCAAACAGCCATTCGTAAAACGCCGGGTCTTTGTACGTCTGGGTCCAGCTATCGTGTCCGACCCCTTTGTACTCGGTGTACTTCACCTCGGTCCCCACGTCCTTGATCGCCTTCACCATTTCGCGAGAGCGGTTCACTTTGACTGCTTCGTCCTTGTCGCCATGAAAGACCCAGAGCGGCACAAACTGAATTTGCTTCGCCATGGCCGGATCGCCGCCGCCGCAGATCGGGGCAGCCGCGGCAAATAGCTCGGGTCGCCGCGAGATCGCGTCCCATGTGCCGTAACCCCCCATCGAGAGGCCGGTGATGTAGATCCGGTTGGCGTCGATCGGCTGCGTCTTCTGCAGGAAGTCGATCAGTTCGAACGTCGCGGCCAGTCCGTCGCTCGGCTGCTCGGGAGTCGTGTGCGAGTCGAGCGTCCAATCGACCTCGACCCACTTCTTTTCGTCGGCACACTGCGGCGCGACGACGAACGCCGGGTACTTGGCCATGATCGCATCGGTGGCGAAATCGTTCATTCCGTGAACGAGCTGTTTCTTGTTGTCGCTGCCGCGCTCGCCTGCCCCGTGCAGGAAGATCACGAGTGGATACTTCTTGCCGGCCTCAACCTTGGCTGGCGCGAGCTGCCGATAGGGGAGCTTGTGCCCCGAGGTGGAAAGGAGCGTGTGCTCGGTGAAGCGGTCGCGGTGATCGGCCTCGTCGGCGCGGGCGGTGGACATGGCGGCCATGAGCAGGAGGAAGGCGAAAGGAATGGTTGATTTCATCGTTGGGCTCCAAACTGGGGTCTGCGTACTCCTACATGGTACATTGGCCGCGTGAAGTGATGGCGAGCGGGAGGCGTAAGCCTCCCGATGGCATTGATCCTTGGTGATGCGGAACCATCGGGGTGCTGACGCACCCCGCTCGCCAAAATCAAAATGTCCGATCCCAACCCCTACACGCCGCCGCAAGTTCCGGACCCGCTAACGACCACGAAAGTCGTCAAACGGGGCGTCGGACTGGTTGTTCTCCTCCTGCTCACGCCGGTTGCCGTCATTATCACGGGCGGCATCAGTTGTGCAGCCGGAGCCATGTACTTCGAGGCTCATAGCCACGATCCACCACCCGGCTACGATCCGCTTGCCGTAGCAATGGCCATTTTCCTCGCTCCGCCGCTGTTTGTGCTCGTTGCGATGCTGGGGTGGGCAGCGTTCAAGTTCGTCGATTGGATCAAGTCGCGGCGGGTGGCGGTCAAGTTGGAAGAGAAAGTTTGAGTTGAAACCCCTTTCGCTAAACATATCCGAGACACGCCAAATCTTTGTCAGGGAGTCGACGAGCAATCTAAATCTCACCGGCACCATTATGAAATGACATCGAAACGCAGTTTCCGTTGTCGTCGAAAACAAATGAACAACGTCCGAACGTACCGTCGTCTTCTTGAGGTTGAGCGTTGAAAGTTCGTGCAATCGCTTGCCGGCTTCTTACGGGTGCATTTGGACTTAGCGGAATCGGTAGTTCGCTTGGGTGAATCGCATCTAGCCGAGTTGTAAATAGCGAACTGACGAACGGCCGAATGTGTGCGAGCGATTCTCCCCGTGGTAGTCGATGTTGCCGAAAACTCGTCACTATGGCAATTGGCTTTCCATTTGCCGCAAGCTTTGCCCAAAGTCCATCGCAATAGCCAGTGGGAGAACCATGATGACTGACTTTGACGCAGTTTGCGGTCAGTTCAGCATGATCCCACTCTGTAAGTGTGTTTTCCCAAGCGGGTCGTTCAACGTCTCCCCCAAGCATCAAACGGGTTCGACCAAAAGTCACCAGCAAGCCAATTGAAATCCCATTGTGGAGGGAAGGAGGAATTCTCCCTCGCAACCGACCTTGGGTATCAAGCAGTTTTTCTAAATCCTGCTCATATCGGTCTATATCTTGTCCACATGGTGCAACTACTGTGATCTTTACACTGCTTCCACTACTAAACGGACTGGGATATGTAGTGGCATTCGAGAGACAAGGCTTATGGCGCAGAGTTTTGGCACTCTTAAGCGTTGCGACACGACGAAGAATGTTCTCGAATTCTCTTTGGGCAACTGTTAAGTTGTTGGAACCAGACTTTACGGCTTCCTCGGCGCCGGATCTCATGAGAATGTACCGCAACTTCTCCTTCGACATTGCTGCGGGTTGCCAAAAATGCGCTACCTTGAAATGATCAAGCAACTGACTCATGCCCAAGTAGTGATCGGCATGAGGGTGAGTCAGGCAGAGAAACTCGATTTCAGTTACATTTTGCGATTTCAGGAATTTCGCAGCAGCATTACTATCGACGTTTGCAAGGTCGCTTGCGTAACAATCGATAACTCCCCAGCGGTCGTTGGGAAGGCGCAGGATCAGCGACTCGCCCTTTGCGCCACCAAAAACGTGCAGTTCGAGTTGGTTTGCAGCGTTAGTAGTCACCCGACAGCGGATCAATTGCTAGAATTGACTTTATTCGTTCTTCAATCAACGCATTCTGATCTTGCGAAATCGCGTTCTCAGGAACTGGAGTCAGTTCGACTTCAACGCCATTTCCCGTATCAATGGTTTTGCATACAAAACGACGATGCTCATAAATTCCACGAAATGCCAGCTTGGTAGCATCGTATGTTCCCTCAAGACTTTCTCCGTGTTCGCTCTTGAGCGTGACATACGCAGTGTCATCTTCGATATGCTCGACGAATCCTTCAAATGACTCAAGCACCCGACGAACGCTTGTTTCTCGAAGCGACTTAGCAACTCCCGTCATTACGAGATTTGGTAAGCCTCCGCTACTAATAAGACTTTTGAAGATTCGAATCGCTTGTTGCCGATTATTCTTGAGGTGTTCTAGGATTTTTTGATCAGCGACGTAAGTCACATGCGAAGTCGTCGCCTTGCCCGAGACGCTTTGGCTCCTAGCAGTGACGTGAGAACCTGCTTCTTCGATGCTGCGAGGCATTTCGATCGAAACATACACCGGTTCATTCAGAATTTCATCGTAAGATTTCGTACAAAGAGCCATTTCATCGAAATCGCGACAGTCAGTTTGAACGATGTAGTTTCGCGCGTTGTGCGTTTGCTCTCTTCCAGGCGTTGCAAGTATACACGCACCTCGCTGCATCCCTCGACTAACCATGTACACGTCTTTGTCACTGGCATTTTTGAGCGACGTGTGATCAGGGATCGCAACTTTCCAAAATGCTCGGCTATAGCCGGTTTTTTTTCGCAGGGCGACGAAAGTGCTAGACATCGTCGTCGGCTCCAGAGATTACGGTAGGGACAGCAACGCCGCTTCGGACCAACTCCTTAGCAAGTCTTGCCTTATCGAGCGCTCGTTCACACTGTTCACGAATAAGCAAAACGTCCGACTCGTCGAGTGCGATACTTATCGACTGATCACCCGCTCGATTGTCATAATGTAAGCGAAGAGTGTACGACACAACTGCAGCTTCAATTCTTGTTGCGTCGGCGTCGTACACGGGTCGAATATCAGTAATGATTCGCGCACCTTGAAACAGGTTCGCGTAGTCGTACGCCAAGTCTGTGGCCTTCGATACCACTTGGACGGCCGTTGACTCGAACAGCTCACGTAGGTGTGGTCTGACGTCACGCCAACTCGTTACGAGATCCCCTGGCCACGGGTCGTCGGCAAGCGAAATGCCTTCGTCTAGCCCGGAAAGCACATCGTCGATTTCGAGGTCGCGTTGACGAATTACGCTCGAAAGCGAAAGCACGGGACGGAGGACTTGATCGGCTGCATCGTCGTTTCCCGAAAGTGCATTGGTCACGATCCGATGTAGTTCGACATGGCGAACTGGCCGCTCACTTCTGAGTCGATCAACCACTCTCGCGACTGCCTCTGGGCCAAGACGTGCGATCGCGGCAAGATCAGCAAGCTGATACGACTGAAGTCGGATTTGAACTGGCATCGGATCTATCGAATCGGCAAAGTGCTAGGCGAAACCAGGCCCGTTCAATTCGCTCGCATAGTAGCACGACCGAACACCAGGGGCCACAACCCCCGCTCGACTAATCTCCGATAAATGGCGGCAGTCGCATCCTGCGCCTGCTACTAGTCTAGCTGCTATTCGCCAAAAGTGAAGCAACGGACAGGTCCCGCCCGGCAGGCGGGACCTACCTTACCGTCCCGCGCCCACGAGCTGTCGTTCGCCCTTCTTCTTCTCGGCGATGATCTCTTCCTGCACGCTGGCCGGCACCTTGCTGTACTTAGCCAGTTCCATCGTGAACGTTCCTTGCCCCTGCGACATGCTCCGGATGTCGGTCGCGTAGCCGAACGTCTCGGCCAGCGGCACTTCGGCCAGGATGTTCGTCACGCCGTCGCGCATGTCGGTGTTGACGATCATGCCGCGGCGCGAAATCAAGTCGCCGGTAATTGGACCCTGGAAATGCTCCGGGCATTCGATCTCGACCTTCATGATCGGTTCGAGGAGGGCGGGCTTGGTGTCCTTGAAGTGCTCGCGGAAGCAACCTTCCGCGGCCGTCTGGAACGCCCGGTCGCTTGAATCGACTTCGTGGTATGAGCCATCGGTCACGACGACTTTCAGGCCGACGACGGGATACTCGGCGAGTGGACCCTTGCCCAGGATCGAGCGGAAGCCCTTTTCGATCGACGGAATGAAGTTCTTGGGAATGCGACCCCCAGTCACTTCGTCCTCGAAGATGAACGTCTCTTCGCTTTCTCCTTCGACGATCGGCTCGAAGTAGCCGACGATGTGGGCGAATTGGCCCGAGCCGCCCGTTTGCTTCTTGTGCTTGTAATTCCACTCGGCCTTCTTCATCGGAGATTCGCGATAGCTCACCTTCGGCGCACCGACCTCCAACTCCACCTTGTATTCGCGGCGAATCCGCTCGACGTAAATATCGAGGTGCAGCTCGCCCATGCCGGCGATGATCGTCTCGCTCGTCTCTTCGTCGTTGAAGACGTTGAACGTCGGGTCTTCCTTGCGGAACCGCTGCAGGGCCTTGCTCATCTTGTCCGCGTCCCCCCGGCTGACCGGCGAAACGGCGACCTTGATGACCGGCTTGGGAACGAACATGCTTTCCAGCGAGCAGTACTTGAGATCCGTCGCATAGGTATCGCCGCTCGCACAGTCGATCCCCATGATCGCGACGATGTCGCCCGCTTCGGCCGTATCAACTTCTTCCCGCTTATCGGCATGCATCTTCACGATGCGGCTGAAGCGGTCCTTCTTGCTGGTCCGCTGGTTATAGACCATTTCCCCCTTGGTCACCTTCCCCTGATAGACACGCATGAAGGTGAGCTGGCCGAAGGGATCTTCGACGATCTTGAACGCCATGCCGACGAACGGCTTGGACGGGTCGGGCTCGAGCTTGAACTTCTCGGCCGGATTGTCCCATTTCAGGGCGGAAACTTCGCGCTCCAGCGGATTGGGCAAATAGCGGACAATCGCATCGAGGAGCGGCTGGACACCTTTGTTCTTGTGGGCCGAGCCGACGAAGACCGGCGTGAAGCCCTGCTGCTGCACGGCGTGCTTCGTCACCTTATAGACCAGCTCATCGCTCGGCTCCTGCTCCGAAAGGAGCAGCTCCATCAGCTCGTCGCTATACATGGCGAGCGTTTCGAGCATGATGTGGCGATACTTCTTCACTTCGGCCTCGAATTTGGCGGGAACCGCTTCCTCGCGGACCTTCTCCCCCTTCTCGCCGTCGAAGTAATACGCCTTCTGCCGAATCAGGTCGATCATCCCCTCGAACGTCTCGCCGCCACCCATCGGGTACTGCAGGAGGCACGCATCGACGCCGAGCTTCGACTTCACGTCGTCCACAATCGAGAACGGCCGCGCGCCGGTCCGGTCCATCTTGTTGATGAACGCCAGGCGCGGAATGTGATACCGCTTCATCTGCCGATCGACGGTCATCGACTGCGACTGCACGCCGCCGACCGCGCACAGGACGAGAATCGCGCCGTCGAGCACACGCAAGCTCCGCTCCACCTCGATCGTGAAATCGACGTGGCCGGGCGTGTCGATCAGGTTCATGTGCGTATCGGTCGGCTCGCCGTTGGCCTCCTTGGTCGGCCCTTTCCAGTGCAGGTGCGTGGCGGCACTGGTGATCGTGATGCCGCGCTCCTTCTCGAGCTCCATGTGATCCATGGTCGCGCCGTCGCCGCCACCCTTGACCTCTTCGATCTTATGGATCCGGCCGGAGTAATAGAGAATCCGCTCGCTCAAGGTCGTCTTGCCCGAGTCGATGTGGGCGGAAATGCCAAAATTGCGAACTTTCGTAAGGTCCATACTGCACCTGGTCGTAACCGTTGAGCAGGATTCGTCCTGCCGTCTTGCAAACTCAAATGGCAGGACGAGTCCTGCCCTACTGTTTCTCTTTCTCTACGCACTGCCGGGCCGCCTTCGCTCCATGCATCGCTGCCCAACCTGCAAATACAACACCACCCCGGCCGCTGGCGTGCGTGACAAAACACACGCGGCGAGCCTGCGATCGGGGAGTCCTGACTGTCGGCATACCGGGCCGATCGAGTCAGGGGGGGCGCTGGAAGGCGGGAGAGTTTCCGATCCCAGCTAGGTCAGCAAGGCCTCTCTCGCTGCCGCAATCCGTTTCGGGGGACGGCATTCCAGACAATTATCTTATCCGAAAGGTGCGCGCTGGAAAGGTCAAACACTGCCCGCCTCCAGGCACGCCCCTCAAATTCACCCGAGTTTTACAAAGTGCATGGGTCGTATCCTCCGCGGAAAGCCTTTTGGGCAATCATCTAACGTCGTACTGGCAATCTCACTGAACAGTGCCCTATCAGGGGGGGGGGGGGGGGGGGGTAATTTTCGATTAGAACCGCCACGCTGGAACGGACGCACCAACGGACGATTCATGCTTTTGGCATGTTTTTTCGCGTGATCGCGACTTATGAACTTCGTAAAGTGCTTTCGTTAAAAGGCTTGCGGCAGACTTTGCAATTGCGCCAGTATGAATTTTAGTACCCGTCCGCTTCATGCCATTTCAAATGGATACAACCATTCCAGGTGGATATTCCAAATTCACGCATGACGGCTGAGTAGTGGACTGGCAACCCGTGCGCCCATGCTCGCTTGCCGCATCGGCGAAGCGCCACTTCGCAACTAGCAATTAGTCGATCCCATTCCAGCGCGTAACCCAACCGTATCCAATCAAACGCACATAGTGGCTAAATGTACTGTACGGGTACCCGCAATCCAAAGCCGGGCCAGGTGCATGAGTGGCCCAACACCACCCTGCCGCAACTGACGTGGTGCTTGTCGCGCAATGACTCTTAACGCAAAGTTGCAAAGATCGCCAAGGCCGCAAAGCACCCTCTTGCCGCTCTGCGCCTTCGCGGACTTGGCGGCTTTGCGTTGAATTAAAAAGACAATGCGCGAATGAGCGGCTCGGCCTCGCCCTCCCACTCCGCACTTCTCACAGCCGCCATCCGTCCAGCAGCACGCCTTCCTTCACCACGTTCGGAATCCCTTCCCGGATGATGCAGGGCTCGTCTTCCCCGCGCGTCTCCAGTCGCTGCTCGTTCACGATCCGCACGTTCTTTCCAATGCGGCAGTTCTTGTCGAGGATCGCCCCTTCGATGTGGCTCCCCGCGCCAATGCCCAGCGGCGGCTTGCCGGCGGCGTGCGCGCGGCGATGATCGTCCTCGAAGAAATCGGCCCCCATGATCACCGTGTTCCGGATCGTCACCCCTTCGCCGATCGTGCAGCGCAGGCCAATCGAGCTGTTCTCGATCACCGCTCCCTTGCCGATGCGGCAACCGTCGGCGATCAGACTGTTCTTCACCGTCGCCCCTTCCAGCAGCGTCGGCGGCAAGAACCGGGGCCGACTATAGATCGGCGCACTCGGACTATTGAAATCGAATGGCGGTGTGCTGCTCGCCAGGCTCAGGTTCGCTTCGTAAAACGCCTTGATCGTGCCGATGTCTTCCCAGTAGCCGTCGAACAGGTGCAGTTGCACCCGCTTGGCCCGCACGGATGCCGGAAAGACTTCCTTGCCGAAATCGAGATAGTCGGTCTTTTCAAGCGCCTCAACGAGGACATCTCGATTGAAGACGTAGATCCCCATGCTCGCGAGCAGGTCGCGGCCGCGGCTTTGGATTCCCCGCGCGTCGATCCAAGCCGGGTCCATCCGCACGAGGTCCATTTCCTTGTCGGTCTGCGGCTTTTCGAGGAACCCCTGCACGCGGCCGTCATCGGCCACGCGCATCACGCCGAAGCCTTTGGCTGCCTGCCGCGTCACCGGAATCGCCGCGATCGTCGCATCGGCCTTCTGCTCGATGTGGGTCTTCAGCATGTCCCGGTAGTCCATGCGATACAGCTGATCCCCCGACAGGATCACGACGTAGTCGATCCCCGGCTGCTGGATATACCGCAGCTGCTTGCGGACCGCGTCGGCCGTTCCTTGATACCAATCGCCACCCATCTCGGTCTGCTGAGCGGCGAGCAGCTCGACGAACCCGCCGCTGAAATGGTCGAATCGGTACGTCTGCCGGATGTGCCGATGCAAGCTGACCGACATGAACTGGGTCAGCACGTACATCCGGTTCATCCCGCTGTTGATGCAGTTCGAGAGCGGAATGTCGATCAGCCGGTACTTGGCCCCCAGCGGCACAGCCGGCTTGCTGCGGAATTTGGTGAGGGGATACAGCCGGGTGCCACGGCCACCGCCGAGGACAAGCGAAATGACGTTGCGCATCGAAACAACCTGACGAGAATAAGGGGGCGGGCGTTGCCGCGAATCATAGCCGAAGGGAACGTCGTCCGCCACTAACCTCCGTTGCCCGATCCGCCAAATTCTTCCTGAAAACGTTGCTTCCTCGAATCGGGAACTGCTACAAAGGTCGATAGTTCCGCGTGCGCTGGCTCTCAGGACGGCCGGACCATGACTGCCTCGAGCAAGACGAGTGCGATCTTGGCGATTCTAGTGACGCTCGCTATCGCCTCACACACTTTTGCGGACGAAGCGGCCGATCGGGCGGCGGCAAAAGCACGCGAAGAAAAACGCCTTGCCGACAAGGAGCGAACCGCCCTCTGGGCGCACAAACTCGGCATCTGGCGCACTTGGTACCATCCCGGTTCCGACGATCCGGCACAAACTCCAGCCGCGGCAGCGGCGCTCATCGCCGCGATCGACGATCCGCTGGCGACACCCGCCATCGTGGAGCTCTTGCCAGCGGAAAACCATCCTCCCCTTCGGCTCGCGTTGATCGATGCGCTCGTCAAACTCGGTGGCGGCGAGGCGGTCGAGATGCTGGTTCGAGTTTCCGCCGAAGATCGATCCCCCTGGCTTCGCGAGCGCGCCGCACTTGGTTTAGCAGGCAAACCGGAACTGGCGTCGCACCGGCAAAAATACATTGCCTATCTCTACCTCCCCCGCTTCTCGACGGCAGCGGCTATGGCAGTCCGGCAGAACGAACTGATCGCGCGCAAGCCGGATGAATCGCTCGACCCCAAGCTGACCAAAGCGCTCATCGCCGCGCTCATTCAAAAGCAAAAGCAACAAGTCCGTTACTGGGTCGATGATTTCCGCGATGGACTGCCGCCGCGCATCCGCTTCGAGGGCTACGACAACAAATATCAATGGACCGAAGTGCTCGTCCCGCGGCCGAACGAAGAGGTGCTCCAAACGCTCAAAGAGTATTCCGGCCAGGATTTTGGCTACAACCAACGGCTCTGGACCCGGAAGCTGCTGATTGAGCCCCGGAAATAGGCCAGGTGTTTTCCCATCGGGCACGGCGATGCCCCGTCCACAGTGATGACTCGGCGTCGCCGATTCGTAGAGCGTTCCCCCTCCGTCGATTTCCACCATCAATTTGGCAACCGCTCGGCGGGTTGATACGCTAGAAGTAGCAGCCGGGTCTCTGGGGCGGCCAGTTCATCGGCGCGCCCGACCACCCGGCTGAACTTTTCCTCAATTTTCGCGTATTCATTCCAGGCAGCCCGCGGCACCGTGCATTAGCCCGTCCGAACCATGGCCTCTTCCACTCTCCCTGCCGACAACCCGTCCGATTCCGCACCCGACCAGCCGGCGGCTCGGCCTACGCCCAAGCCGCGCTCGGAGCGGAAGGCGTACATCCCCGCCATCACCCCCGGACTGCGCAAACTGTTCTTCGTCGTGCTCGCGCTCCTCGCGCTGCTCGGCGCAAATTCGGGTTACTTGCTTGCCGTGACCATCCTCGAAGCGGTCACCGGCCACGTCTATCAGAACTACTTTTACCAGCTCATGTTCCTGGGGCACGTCGTCCTGGGCGTGCTCTTCATCCTGCCGTTTCTGGTCTTCGGCATTCAGCACATGCGGAATAGCTGGAACCGGAAGAACAAGCGGGCGGTCCGCGTCGGTTACGTCCTCTTTGCCGTCGGGATGGTCGTGCTCGTTTCCGGCATCTTGCTCGTCCGCGTTGCGGGGATCGACCTCAAGCATCCCACCGCCCGGGCGACGATCTACTGGCTGCACATCCTGACGCCGCTCGCCGCCGGCTGGCTCTATTGGCTGCACCGGCTGGCCGGGCCGCCGATCAAGTGGCGGGTGGGCCTCGGTTACGTCGCGGTCGTCGGCGTCGCCGTCCTCGCCATGATCGGCCTCCACTCGCAAGATCCGCGCAAGTGGAACGTCGCCGGACCGAAAGAAGGGGCCAAATACTTCGAGCCGTCGCTGGCTCGCACGGCTACCGGCAACTTCATCCCGGCTCAGACGCTGATGATGGACGACTATTGCCAGAAGTGCCATCCCGACGTGCATGCCCGCTGGAGCGACAGCGCCCATCGCTTCAGCTCATTCAACAATGCCGCGTACTTGGCGAGCGTGAAGGAAACGCGCGACGTTTCGCTGAAGCGCGACGGCAACGTGCAAGCCTCGCGCTGGTGCGCCGGCTGCCACGATCCGGTCCCGTTCTTCAGCGGGGCGTTCGACGATCCTAAGTTCGACCTCGAAAAGCATCCCACGGCCCACGCCGGGCTGACCTGCACCGCCTGCCATGGCATTACGCACGTCAACAGCACCCGCGGCAACGGCGACTACACCATCGAAGAGCCGGAACATTATCCGTTCGCCAGCAGCGACAACGCGGTGCTCCAGTGGATCAACAATCAGCTCGTGAAGGCCAAGCCAGCCCTGCACAAGAAGACGTTTCTCAAGGATTTTCACAAGCAGGAGGAGTTTTGCTCGACCTGCCACAAAGTGAGCCTCCCGCGCGAGCTGAACCACTACAAGGAATTTCTCCGCGGCCAGAACCACTACGACAGCTATGTCCTTTCCGGCGTCTCCGGCCACGGCATTCGCAGCTTTTACTATCCGCCCGAAGCGAAGACCAACTGCGCCCAGTGCCACATGCCGACGAAGGAATCGGCCGACTTTGGGGCCCAGTTCTTCGATAAATCGGGGAAGCTGACGGTTCACGACCACCTGTTCCCCGCCGCCAACACGGGGATCGCCTGGCTGCGCGACAAGCCGGACATCATCGCCGCCCATCAGGAATTCCAGAAGGACATTGTCCGAATCGACCTGTTCGGCGTCCGTGAGAATGGCGCTATCGACGGCAAGCTGCACGCGCCGCTGCGGCCCAACGTGCCGACGCTCCAGCCTGGCCAGAACTACTTGCTGGAGGCGGTCATTCGGACGCTCAAGCTTGGCCATCCCTTCACGCAAGGAACGGTCGATTCCAACGAGATTTGGGTCGAGGTGATTGCCAAGAGCGGCGACCGCCTGCTCGGCCACAGCGGCGGCATGGACCCCGCCAAGGGGAACGAGGTCGATCGCTGGGCCCACTTCGTCAACGTCTTCATGCTCGATCGCGAAGGGAACCGGATTAACCGCCGGAATCCGCAGGACATTTTCACGCCCCTCTACAACCATCAGATTCCGCCGGGCGCCGCGGCCAGCCTGCACTATCAACTGGCCGTCCCCGGCGACGTGACCGAACCGATCACCGTCGAGGTGAAGCTCCAATATCGCAAGTTCGACGCCGAGTACATGCAGTTCGTTGCCAAGAACGGTACGGTCGGCGGCGAGAAGATTCGCGGCGCAGGACCAAAATCCGGCGACGGCGAGGTCTATATGAACGAACTGCCGATCACGACGCTGGCCGTCGATCGCGTCACGTTCCCCGTGGCCGGTTCCACAGCCGAGGTGAAGAACCCCGAGCGCGACATCCCCGTCTGGCAACGGTGGAACGACTACGGCATCGGTCTTTTACTCAAAGGGAAGGCCGAGCTGCGGCAGGCGGAGGAAGCCTTCAAGCAGGTCGAAACGCTCAAGCGATACGACGGGCCGCTCAATCTGGCTCGCGTCTATCTGGCCGAAGGGCGGCTCGACGAAGCGACGGAAGCCCTGCAGCGAGCGGCGAAATCCACCGATCCGCCTCCACCGGCCTGGACGCACGCCTGGCTGAGCGGGCAGGTCAACCAGCAGCAGGGCCTGCTCGACGATGCGGTGCAGAACTACAAGAAGGCGCTCGATGAACGGACGCCCGAGATGGCTGCTAAGGGTTTCGATTTCAGCCGCGATTACGAGGTTCGCAATCAGCTGGGCGTGGCGATCTTCGACCAGGCCCGCCAGGTTCGCAGTAGCGACCAGAAGGCAGAGAAAGACGCCCTGCTCAAAGCCGCGGCAGCGGAGTTCGAGAAGACGTTGGCGATCGACTCGGAGAATGTCTCGGCCCACTACAACCTGGGGCTGATCTACGGGCAGCTTGGCGATGCGGCCCAGGCGGACAAGCACCGCGACTTGCACGCCAGGTACAAGTTAGACGACAATGCGGCCGACAAAGCCGTCCGCCTCGCGCGGGAGAAGTATCCGGCTGCCGATCACGCGGCCGAAGCCCTGGTCATTTATTCGCTGCATCCGGGCGGCGAGCATCCGAGCGGCGAACCTGCCAAAGAGGCTGCCGGCGGCGAGTAACACCATGAGAAATCTGATCGTTTGGGGGCTAGTGTTGGCCTGCGCGCCGGCCGCGGTAGCTGCAGAGCCGCAGTATCTCTTGGGCATTGCTGCGGATTCGTCGGGGAATATCTTCCTGGCGGACCGGGAGTTGCCCGGCGTGTGGCAGCTTTCCGAAGGGAAGCTATCGCTGTTCTTCCAGGGCTCGAAGAAGTTCCGCACGCCGCTCAATGCTGTGCGCTGTCTGGCGATCGACAACGACGGCAAGCTCCTCGCCGGCGACAGTGCGACCCGCGATGTTTTCCGCTTTGGAGACGACAAGCAACCCCTGCCGCTTACGAGCGGCGAGATCGGCATTCCGATGAGCATTGCCGTGCTCAAATCGGGCGACCTGCTCGTGGCCGATCTCGAACTTCACCGCATCGTGAAAGTGCCGGCAGCCGGCGGCAAGCCAACCGAGTTCGCGAAGATCGCCGCTCCACGCGGCCTCGCCCTCGATAAGGACGAGCGGCTCTGGGTCGTTTCGCACGGCAAAGACGCTCTCGTCCGCTTCGGCGCCGACGCCAAGCCGGAGGTCGTCCTCTCTGGTCGTCCATTCGAGTTTCCGAGCGCCATCGTCGTGGACGATAATCTGACCGCCTACGTCTGCGACACGTACGCCAAGGCAATCTGGAAGGTTCCCGCCGGCAAACCGGCCGAGAAGTTCGTCTCCGGCGAACCACTCGTCAGCCCCGTTGGCCTGACTCGTTCTGGCAACGATCTCCTCGTTGCCGATCCCCGCGCCAAAGCCGTGATTCGCATCACGCCGGAGGGGAAGGCAAGCAAGGTGGAGTTCAGCCTTGCGGCGCCCTGACGGAATTCAATTCGCGTTGCCCCGATTGAACCAAATCGTCACGGGCGGGGTGCTCGCAGATACTGGCTGCCCGAAATTGCCCACAATCAGGTCCAGCGCGCCGTCGCCATTCAAGTCGGAGAGCGACAGGCACGCGTGATCGGGATGATCTGCTTCAATCTCGTGCAGCTCGAAATCCCCGTCACGCTGCTCTAGCCAGACGATCGACGACCAGCGCTCGATGTCGGGCTGGCGCTGGCGGGAGGAGGACGCGATCATGCAGCAAGCCGCGATATCGAGGTCGCCGTCACCATCCAAGTCGCCGGCAACCGCCCGGTGAACGCCGGGCAAGGGAGCGAGCAGGTGATCCTTCCAGGAACCATCGCTGCAATTCTCGATCCAGCGAATGCTGTGGTACGGCTTCACGTAGAAACTGTCGAACGTATCGCCATTTGTGTACAATACATCCTGATCGCCGTCGCCGTCTAAATCGACCAGCTCGATCCCACTGGATCCGTAGGAAGGGTCCGGCGCGCGATACAGTACTTGCTTGTCGAACTTGCCGTCGCTGCGAGACAAAAACGCCTCGACCGCTTCATGCTCCTGGGCCAATAACGCCACAAAATCTTGGCGGCCATCGCCGTTGAGATCGGTGGTGGGAACGTGAATCGCGCCGTTGCGCTTGTCCAGCGTTTCCGTCTCGAACAGTGGTTTCCCCTCGCGAATTCCTGTGCGTCGCAGCAAAGTCACGCTGCCGCTCGAGTACCAGCCGAATGCCGCCACAATGACGTCGAGATCACCGTCGCCATCGAAGTCGGCGGGCTGGGCATCGGCGACGCGGCCGACGTTTTCAAGCAGGGTGACCGTTTCCCACGGGGATTCGAGATCGCCGGACGGGGGCCGGAGCCAGATCACGCGGCCCCGTGCGTGATCCTCGGGAAGGAAGCTCCCCAGGTCGCACACTAGATAATCCGTCATTCCATCGGCATCGAGATCGGTGGGGCAAACGTGGGCCGGGTTGTGCAGTTTCGTGAGCTGACGGATGCGGAGCGTGCGGCCCGTGAGGGTCGCTTGCGATACTTCGCCCCCTTTCATATCGCACAGGAGAAAATCGCGTCCCATCTGTCCGGCTCGTGGCGGCAGAATCTGGATGTGAGCGATAGCTACTTCGGGACGGCCGGCGTTCGGGCGTGCAGGTTCCGGCCAGAGAACTTCCTGCTTGTGAAACCGTGCTGGCTGCTCGGGCGTGGCGGCTGGAACGATTTCCAGCCGCTCCGGCGCCGTACTCTGAAAGTAAGCGATGACCGCCGCGCGCGGAGGAGGAGTGAGGTCGGTCCGTCCCGACAGCAAGTAAAACTCGAATCCACGTTCGACTTCATGGGGCCATTGATCTCGCGGAAAGCTGGCTGGCTTTGGAGTGGGATGGCAATTTCCGCAAAACTGTTCGACCTGGACCCGCGCGTCGGCCGGCAAGGTTACGACTGGGGTCGCAGAGGGGAGCGGCCGGACGGGGGTACTTTCGCCGCAGCCGACGAGCGGAAGGACTACCATCAGGACAAACCACCGCGCATGCCGCATGGCCTAGTCTCCTCCCCGTTCGACCGTCGCCGCGGGTTGCAGGGCTGCTGGTTGGAGGGCCGCAGCCGCCTTGAGCCAGACCTGTTCGAGGTCCGGGCGGCCCAGTTCGCCGGCCAATTGAGCCAGCCGGAGACGAACCTGCGCATCCTCCGGATTGTCCCATGCAGCCTCGTGCAGTTCGGCGAACACGCGGCGAACTTCACGCAGGTGATCGGCTTGCTTTTGTTCCGCCGCGGCTTGTTCGTGGCGGCCAGCCAGGGCCAGGGCCTGGGCCAGTTTCATACGCCCCCGGTGATCGCGAGGTGCAGCCGCTACAGCCGCTTCGAGCGTGTTTATGGCCTCGGCCGATTGACTCTCTTCCAGCAGGATCGTGCCCCGCAAGAGCAGGGATTCCAGATGCGCCGGATCCGCGGCTAGGGCTTGCTCCAAGAGCCGGCTCGCCTCGGCAGGCTGGCCGCCCCCCCAGTGAGCTTCGGCGCGGAGTGCGAGAACCCGCGGGGACGGCGCGCATGGGGTCAGCGATTCGAGGGCCTCCTGAAACTCACGCAGCTTGAGCTGGCATTCGGCCAATTCCTCGCGCATCGGCGCGGCGTCCGCTGCACTGGCCCCGCGCTGCAATGCCTCCTGGTAGAAGCCGACCGCTTCGTCGTAGCGCTCGTAATCCTTGTGAATCAGGCCCATCAGCCGGAGCGACCGATAGTCTTGCTCGTCGAGTGCCGCCACGCGCTTGAGATGTTCCATGGCATTGTGAATGGCCCCCAAGTCGTAGTACGAAGCCGCCAGCCAGCGATGCACATCGACGGCATTCGCGTTGAGCTCGAGCGCTCGTTGTAATTCGGCTTGAGCCTCGACCTGGCGGCCCAGCCGATACCACGCCTCGCCGCGGGCGGCGAGTGCCGCTTCCCGGCATTCGGGCACTTCTTGAACCTTCGCAAGCTCGATCAGTGCCGGATAGGCGTAGCCATTTTTTACGAGCAAAACGCCGCGCAGCAGGGTGACCGACGATTCGCTGCCGGGACGCTGCCGCAAGTGGGCCAGGCAGTTCCGGGCGGCAGGGAGATCGCCGCGGGACGCGGCTGCCAGCCCGTCGGCGATCAGGGTCGCGGACGAAGGGGGCGCGTTCCACCACGCCCAGGCGCCGCCAGCCAGCGCTAACAGCACTACGAGCGCTGCGCCGACCCTGACCGCGCGCCACAGGACTTTTCGGGGCGCGGTGCTCATTCCCCCGCCTCCCAGCGATGCAGCCTCGGGGCGTCATCCGCGCTCGATGGTTCCATGCACAAGTAGCTACCCGACTTGTCGGCCCAAGCGAGCGTTTGGCGGAGCCCCGACGGCCAGTGGATGACGATGGCCGGGGCCTGCTCCTCGGCGGGCCAGGCGAAGTGGATCGTCCGGGAAGAGTGCGACAGGTAGCTTCCACCTCCTACCACCTGGTGATGAAGCACTCCTCCTGCTGACTGGAAATCGACGCGGGCACCGACGGCATCGCGATTCGACTGCGTCCCCACCAGGGTCAGAGCCACCCATCTCGCCGGTATCGGAAACTGATTCTCGAGCAGCGCCGCCGGCTCGTTGAGGTTGGAAATGGCGGCATCGACGTCGCCATCCCGATCGAAATCGGCCGTCGCCAGCCCGCGCCCTTCGTGTGCCCGGGCAAAGTAGTTTTCCGGCGGCGCGGGCATTCGGACGAAGCGCTCGCCCGTATCTTCGATGAGCAGCGGCAATTGCTTGCGGGTCGCGGGATGAGGGTATTTGATGACGTGCCCGTTGGCGATCATCAAGTCCTGATCGCCGTCACCATCGAAATCTTCGCAGGCGGTTCCGAATCCCACAAAGAGGTCGCCCAGGTCCGTGATTCCCAAACGTTGACTCACGTGCAAAAAGTATCCGTTCCCTTCGTTCCGGTACAGCGCGTTCGACTCCCGTTCGTAGTTCGTGACCCAAATGTCGGGGCGACCATCGCGATTGAAATCGCATAGGTTTACTCCCATGCTTCCGTTGGGAGCGCCGAGATCGTCCAGCGCGACGCCGCGGCTCAGTCCCGTCTCTTCGAAGGTTCCCGAACCCGAGTTGAGATAGAGGAAATTGTCGGTCGTATCGTTGGCCACATAAATGTCCACATCCCCGTCCGGCTCCACGTCGCACAACAGCACGCCCAGCCCCTTGCCGTCCCGTCGGAGACCAGCCGCGACGGTCGCGTTGCGAAACGTACCGTCCCCCGAGCTGAAATAGACAACATCGGGAAGCGGCTCAAACGAGCGCGGCGGACAAATCTCGCGCGTCCCCGGCTGAGAACTGGGACAATCTGGATGATTCTGGAACGACCAGTTCACATAGTGGGCAACGTACAAGTCCAGATGGTGGTCCCCGTTCAGGTCGGCCCAGCCGGCACTCGACGACCAGTGCTCGTCGTCAAGTCCCGCGGCGCGTCCTCCTTCGGCAAACGTGCCGTCACCGAGGTTTTTCCAGAACTGAACCGGTCCGTACCCAGTAAAAACGATGTCCTGAAATCCGTCGTGGTCGTAATCGGCAATCGCGACTCCATGGGTGTACAGTACCGCAGAGGCTAGGCAGGCGGGCGCTGTTACCGCCCCGAACGAGCGGCCCGCGATGTTGCGATACAGGGCCGAAGGCAATCCCACCACGCCCGGATCCGTCGCAAAGGCTCCACCGCCAGGCAGAACGAGATCGAGCCAGCCATCGCGATCGAAATCGAGCCACCCCACGCCTCCTCCCAGCGATTCGAGAATGGTGCTGTGGTCGGCTTCGCGGCCGTTACGGTAGGTGAAATTGATTCCGAGCTGCTGCGCTCGATCCTCAAAGGCGCACGGCTGGGCGGCGATGGCGGTTGGACGGGTGGCGGGCACGGGGGCAACCGCTGTCGGAGTGCGCGGCGGAAGGCAGCCGCTCAAGGAGCCCAACGCAGCGAGCAGGCCTACGCTCCAGATTCCACCGCGGTCAAACCGTCCCCGGAGCGTGCCGCGCGACCAATCAGCGCCACGGAGGAGAGAGCTACCCGACATCGTTTTTCTCTCCGGAAGGGGGCTCGTCTGGCGTCTTCTCGGCGGTCGTCCGCCCGGCGAGATTTTCGTGCCGTCGGGCCTGCTGTTCGTCGCCAACCGTGCGATAGTAGCGGGCCAAACCGCGATGCGCTTCGGCAAACTGCGGATCGACCCGCAAGGCCGTCTGCAGCCAGTCGGCGCCGGCAGGACCAAGACCCTGTTCCAGCAAGTTCAGCCCAATCCGTGTGCGCAAATCGGCGTTGTTCGGATCCGAAGTCAACTGCCTCACGAGTTCTTTGTGCAGGTCGTTTTGCTTCCGCAGCCGCGTTCCGTACTGCCGCTGCTGCGCCGCGGCATCGGCATCTCCGACCGCCGCCAACGCACCTGCATAGACCATTCGATTGGAAGGTGAAAACGGCGCTAACTCGACCGATTTCGCAAGCATGGCCGCAGCCGCCGGATACTGGCGTTCCTCTAGCGCTAACTGCCCAAGCGTCGTCAATGTTTCGGCGGCCAGGTCGTGCGAGAGCTCGTAAATCAGTGCATCGCATAGCAGCGATTTCGCCTGCTCGGTCAGTCCTTGCCGGCGGAGGATGTCGGCCAGTCCGACGAGTGCCTCGGGCGAATCGGGGTAATGCTGGAGACAAAGCTCGTAGTGCCACTTCGCTTCATCGAGCTGCAATTGGGCCAGGCGGGTCTTGGCCAGCCGCAGGCGGGCGTGGCGCGAGGCCGGATCCGCCGCGACGGCCCGCTCGTAGGCTTCCGCCGCGCCGGCGGTATTCTCCAGTCGCTCGCACAGATCGGCCGTAAACAGGTGCGGGTACGGATTGTCCGGCTGAAACTCGGTCCAGAAATTTAAACAGCGAGTCGCTTCGGGCACGTCGAAAGCGGTCATGAACCCCTTCGTCATCGCCTCGTAGATTTCTTCAGCTGCTTGGTCGGTGACTCCCGTCTGCAAGAGCGCCACGAGCTTTGGACGAACCTGCTTGATTTGCCCTCCTTGTGCCTGCGCCAGAAGCTGCTCGGCGGCGATTTCGGAGGGATCGTGGCCGAACTCGTCGGCTCGCTGGAGATGCGTGCTGGCCTCGGACAACCGACCCAAGCGACGCAGCGTTTTGGCCTGAAGAAAGTGCCAGTGCGCGCTGGAAGTGCCGGTCGCTTGAACCCGCGCGAGAGAGGCCAGAGCCGGCTCGAACTGCCGCGAGCGGATTTGCCGCTCCGCGGAGTTGAGTTGATACCACAGCGACAGGCGGCCAAACGACAACGCGAAGATCGCCACCAGTCCCAGGAGGACCGTCAAGAGCAGCCACAAACGGGTTTTGGTTCCCGTGGCGATCGTCAGTCGAGTACGCCCTGCCACCATCAATCTTTCAATGCGAATTCAAAGTTGTTCTTGGATGCGTCCGCCGTGACCTCCGCGGACAGTTCGGTGCCTTGCGGGGTCGCATACTTCAGCGGAAGCTCCGCTTTGGAAAGTACGCCCCCAGCCGATTTGTTCCTGTTCTGCATCATCTTCATCATATCCTCGGCCTTGGCCCCTTCCCCCGCGCCCGCCGTGGTTGTGGATTTCGCGACTGTCACCTTATGGGACCCCATCGGAGCCCCCGCTTTGCCGTTGGTTGAAAGGGTAAATTTCCCTGAGGCATCCGTCGTTCCAATCGCCACGGGCTTATCCATGGAGATAAACGCGACTGAGGCGCCATCAACCGGCTTTCCGTTATACGTAACTGTGCCGGTAACGGGTTTGAGGTTCAAGGAGTCCCCGCACCCTGCCAACAACAGGAGCGCAGATGACAGACATATCGCCGAGCGAAAAGCAGAGGAAATCACAAAGCCTCCTTCGTGGAATGGAATCGAGAAATCACCGTGGAATAGTAGCTGCTAAACAGTCTGCCAACGAGCAGGGTCTGCTAACGAGCAGGGCCATGCGAATGCATGGCCCTGCTCAAGCTGTTTCGATTTCGAGCAATTTGCGACTACGGGAGCTGGGCTGGTTGGCCGTCCGCTCGTCCACCCAGGAGCTGATAGTTCTGATGGTTGATGGTCTGGGGCAGGAATTTGACGCTCCCATCACCAAACACAAATTGCGCTCCGCCGGGATGCTGAGAACGGAAGCCCCACGAGTAATTCCATTTGTCCTTCGTCCAGCACGCCGACGTTGGTCCCGTAGCGGGAATAGCTCCAGCGCGAATTGCTTCGGCCTGGCTGTTGTAGCACGTTGCCATGGTGTTAATCGGCACGACGGTAGAAGCATGGGCATTCGCCATGCCGTTGAAGTACCAAAAGCCGCCGTTGTGGTCGTGGCAGTCCGCCAGGATTTCACCGACGAAGATCGTGTTGGACAAACCGTCCTTCACCTGCGCGAGGCGGATGCCGTTGAGCTGGCGCGAGAAGACGCCGGAAAGTTCGCCGGGGCCACCAAAAGCGTTGCCATGATCTTGCGGCTTTTGGGCAAACACCTGCCATTCGTTGCAATTGCCGCCGTTGGACCCTGTGGCCTGCGAACCGAGGCTCCCGCTGTAGCTGGATTGAAACCAACCGGTCCAGAATGGATCACCTGGATCGGACGGGCAGCGAGCATAAGGAACGGAGAGTTCACGGACGAACTTCCCGTTAAGTTGCTGCGAGCCAATGTTGTTGTTGCCCGGACCGACTTGCTGAGGAGGGCTCGTCCCCGGTATGGTACCTCCAGTGTACAGCTGAGAATACAGTGCATTCTGTTCAGTAAAGGGAAGAATGCGTACTTGCCAGCTGTGGGCGTAAAGACCGGTGTCTTCCCACTGCCAGGGTGCGGTGTGGCCTCCAGGCAGGGTTCCGTTGTAGGTGTCAGCATAGTTGTGCAATGCCAACCCATACTGCTTCAGATTGTTTGAGCAGCTGCTGCGCCGGGCCGCCTCGCGAGCGGCCTGAACCGCGGGCAAGAGCAGAGCTACCAGCACGCCAATAATGGCGATAACTACGAGTAGCTCCACTAGTGTGAAACCACGCCTCGAATTGGTTTGTCGCGTCTTCACTGCCGGGACTCCAAAAGGATACAGGGCCAATAGGGCCGAAAAATGACGATATTTCTCCAGCGGAATTCAACACGCCGATAATGACGAAGTGTCGGCGGTTTCAACTCGTTAACAGAAATATCAACTGCTGAACTGGCGAATCATGTTATCTGTCGAGCAAGTTCGAAAGTCAAGAAAGAAACAACTGGCAAAACTAGATTTCCAGGAAATTTCCTAACGGAGCGACGCGAGCCACCAATTGGATGGGGTCGTTGTGGATCACGCCAGCGCCACCTTCGCTTGCTCTACAACGCTCTTGAGGCACCCCTTCTGGAACGGACTGACGAGACCGGCCGAGCGGGCCAGTTCCTGAAAGGGAGCTTCGCCGCCGCGGGCACAGAGGGCGTTATAGGCCGAGAGCGTTCCTGCTGGGTCTTTTTGCGAGCGGACCCAAAGCTGCAAGGCGCACGTCTGCGCCAGCGTGTAATCGATGTAATAGAACGGGCTCAGATAAATGTGCCGCTGGAACTGCCAGAAGCCGCCGCTGGCGACATGCGGCAGGTCACCGTAGTCGCGCCAGGGAAGGTACATCCGCTCCATCTCTTGCCACATCGCGTGCCGTTCGGCGGCGGTCGCGTCGGGCTTGGCATAAACCAGATGCTGGAAGTGATCGACGGCGACGCCATAGGGAATGAAGAGCAGCCCTTGCGTCAGATGCACGCGGCGGAACCGCTCGGCATCCTGCTCGAAGAACTGGTCCATGTGCGGCCAGGTCAGGAACTCGAGGCCCATCGAGTGAATCTCGCACGATTCGTACGTCGGCCAGAGGTAATCGACGAGCGGCTGATTGCGGCTTTGATACCCCTGGTAAGCGTGCCCCATTTCGTGCGTGAAGACCTCCACGTCGTGTTTTGTGCCGTTGAAGTTGGCGAAGATGAACGGCAGGCCGTAGCTCGGAAAGCTGGTGCAAAAACCGCCGCCGGCCTTCCCTTCACGATTCTTCAGGTCGGTCAGCTTCCCCGCCACCATCAAGCGGAAGAAGCCCCCGAGATCCGGGCCCATCGTGTCGAACATCCGCGTCGCCCGCTCGACCATCCAGTCGTGCTCGCCGTGCGGCGCGGGGTTGCCGGCTGGGTCGTGCACTGCGTCGTCCCAGAACATCAGCTTCTCGACGCCGAGCTTCGCCGCTTGCTGCTTGCGTAGCTCGACGGCCAGCGGCACCAGATGCTCGCGGACCTCGGCCCGGAACTGTTCGACGTCTGCCTGACTGTAATCGACCCGCTTCATCCGCTTGTAGCCCAGACCGATGTAGTCGGCAAAGCCAAGCTTCTTGGCCATCTCGTGCCGCAAATGAACGAGATCGCCGTAAATGCGGTCGAGCTGCGGGCGATGGTCGGCATACCACTGCCAGCGAACGGCTTCCGAGTCGTGCCGCGTTTGGCGGTCGGCATCCTCGCGGTACTTGACGATGCCCGAGAGGTTGTACGTCTGTCCGCGGAATTGCAGCTTCGCCCCGGCGGTCAGCTCGTTGTACTCGGCTTGAAGGTTCGCCTCGCGGACGAGATCGTCGATGATCGCCGGATCGAACGCGAGCACATCGGCTTCCCACAGGGCGAACGCCTGCGGGCCGAACTTTCGCTCGACGTCGGCCCGCCGCGGATGTTTCAGCAAGAGCCGCTTGATCCGCACTTCGAGGTCGGTGAGCTTGGGCGTGATTTCGTCGCAGAATTCGCGGTCGCGCTTGTATTGCTCGTTGGTCGTGTCCTGATTGAACCGAAGGTTCACGAGGGCCGACCACGTTTCAATATCGCGGCGCAGCTTGTCCCACTGCTCGACGACGGCGATCGCTGCCGGGCCCGTAGCCGCGGCATTGAGATCCGCTTCCAGCGTCGCATATTTCGCGGCCAGATCGTCATAGACGGGAGCGGGGGCGGAGAGGTCGTCAATCGTAAGAGTCATCGGAGTGGCGAAAGGAGGGGCAAGTGGGACAAGGGGCGACATTCCGATCAACCAACATAACGCTTGCGCGCCCGCAATTCTCCCCCTCGCCCTCTCACCCCCATCTCCCTCTCGCGCACGGCTACTCGTTCGCCTTCTCCGCCGGCTTGGACGCTTCCTTCTCCGCCTTTTTCCGCGGAATCAGCACGACGCGGACCGGCGTCCCCTTCGGCGGAATGTGCTCGGTGAAGGCGTGAAAGAGGAGCGAGGCGTTGGCCTGCGAGCTTTCCACCGGCAGGTCGAGCGTGGCGGTCGGGAAGTTCGAGACGCAGATGAAATCGCCCCCGTTGGCCTGGTAGTGCATCTTCCCGGTTTCCTCGTCCTTCCAGAAGCCGCTGCCGGCAAAAACCCAGTCGTGCTCCATCTTCTTTTCGGTCTTGGCGTTCTTGATCCACTCCTGGGCCTTCGCGGTCTTCTTGTTCCCCGCTTCGTCGCGCCAGAGGATCACGATATCGACGATGTCGCCAGTTGCCGGTTCGTATTTCGGATCAAACTTCACGGGTGTCCCGGTCTTGGCCCCCGCGGCGAGCAGACCGGCATGCACCTCTTCCGGAAGGCAGTTCAGAGCGAGGATCGACTCGTGTTCCTTCGTCCCTTTGGGGCAGGCGAACATTTCGAGTTGCCCCTCGCGGAGGCAGACGACACCGTCGATCACGACCGCCTTCCGCTTCGTATCAAGCCACACGTCGTGCGTCTTCGACAGACGGACGAGGTTCGGCGGGACGGTCGCATCGGTAGGTTTCTCGACAGCGGGATCAGCTGGTGCCGCCGCTGGTTCGGCGAGCTTCTCTGCTGCCGGCTTTGGCTCCTGGCCGCAAGCGATCAGTCCGCTAAATGCGAAAACAAGTGCAATACTAGAGGCCCAAGTGCCGTGCCGCTTCATGGCCGGATTCCTTCTTGCTGATTAAGGCTGTGCGAGCGATGGGTAGGCAACTGCGAAGCTCGCGGTTACAACGGGGTGAGCTGCAAGCCATCCCGCGATAAACAAAACACTTATCGCAAATTTTATACCTTCCGCATCAGCCGCCATAGTCGTTCTGGCAATTTGCCGAGTGGGCGGCGACGCTATTCTTCCGCATGAGCCGTTCCGTGCCGCTTGCAGCTTCCTCTGTGCCGAGTTTGCCGACGAGCGCGCCGGCCGGATCGACACCCGCGGCTGGTGATGCTCCAGCCGATCCGCAGGCCTGGCGCGAAAAACTCGATGTAGCCGGCACGCTCCAGCTCGCCGGCCCGCCGGGCTATTACAGCGAGCCGAAGCAACTCGCCCTCCTCCGCCGGTCGCGCCGCGGTCCGCACGACCAATTGCTGCTCGACTTTTCCGGGCCGGACGTGCTGACGGAACTGACGGCAGCCGGCCGCATTCTTTGGACGAGCCGCTGGGATTGGCAGGCCACGATCGATGGCCATCCGCTTGTGCCGACGAGCTCGTGGCGCGAAGTCTGCTGGCATACGGATGCCGACGTGGACTATCTCGAAATCGAACAACCACTGGTCGGCGGCTGGAACCTGCAGCGACAGGCGGTGCTGGGGCGGAAGGATCGGTTTCTGCTCTTGGCCGATGCGTTGCTTGGGCCGCGTACAGCGGACGCGCCCGAAATCCGCTACGCCTCGACGTTCACGCTGTCCGACAAAGTCCAGTTCGCTCCCGCCAACGAAACCCGCGAAGGTTGGCTCGCTTCCGGTCGCAAGCGGTGCGCGACGATCGTGCCGCTCGCGTTGCCCGAATGGCGCGCAGAACGTGGCCATTCGGACTTCGCCACTGGTGCCGACAACACGCTCGTCCTCATGCAAGCCGCTCAAGGGCATGCTCTCTATGCTCCGCTCTGGATCGACCTCGATCCGCGTCGCACGCGCCAGCCCGTCACCTGGCGACGGCTCACGGTCGCCGAGAACCTGCAAGTGATGCCGCGGGATGTGGCGGTGGGCTATCGCGTGCAGATCGGCCACAGCCACTGGCTCACCTATCGGACGCTCGCCCCCCGCGGCAACCGGACCGTGCTGGGCCAGAACTACTCAGCCGACTTCGTCTGCTCCCGTTTGATCCCGAACGGATTGACCGAGGGTATCATTGAGATTCAATGACCTCGCCCGAACAGGCCGGCATCGAGGCGAATCTCGCACCCTGTGGCCCGAAGGGCCAACCTGCGCCAGCCCAGGGCGCAGGGTATTGATATCGCAATGGATGCTCCTCAGCCCCAACGGGGCGTTCTGTCCGGAGTCGAGCGATGCCACAATCTTTGGCCAGGATTCTGATTCACGTCGTGTTCAGTACGAAGCATCGCACTCCGTGGCTGCGCGACTTCAACGTCCGACACGAGTTGCATGCTTACATGACTCGCACGCTGCAATCGCTGGAATGCCCGCCATCGGCTTGCAACGGCGTGGAGGACCACATTCACTTCCTCTGTCAGCTTTCACGGAAGATCAAAGTGATGGACCTAATCGAGGAGGTGAAAACGTCGAGCTCGAAGTGGATCAAGACGAAAGGGCCGAACTATCGAGACTTCTATTGGCAAGGTGGCTACGGAGCATTCAGTGTCAGCGAGTCGAATCGGGGAGCAGTGATCGCCTACATTCAGAATCAGGAGGAACATCATCGGACGATGTCGTTTCAGGACGAGTTTCGGTTGCTGTGTGCTAAACACGGCATTGAAATCGACGAGAGGTACGTTTGGGACTGACGCCGCGTCGCACGGACAGCGCGCCCCGTTGGGGCTTTCGGTGGACACGAGACAACATCGGTTCCCAGGGCTGCGCCCTGGGCTTTCGCAGGTCGGTCCGTTGGGCCGCTTGATGAAGCATGTCAGCAAGTGAGACCGCTCGACAAATCGCCGAGAACCTCGCAGCCGTTCGCGAGCGTATCGCCGCCGCGGCAGCGCGGAGTGATCGGCCGGCCAGTGCGGTGACGCTCGTCGGCGTGACGAAGTATGTCGATGCGGCGCTGGCACGCTTGCTCGCCCTAGCGGGGCTCACGGACCTCGGTGAAAGCCGGCCGCAGGAGTTGTGGACGAAGGCCGAAGCACTGGCCGATATGAAGCCGAGGTGGCATCTCATCGGCCACTTGCAGCGGAACAAAGTGAAGCGGACGCTGCCCCACTGGCCGCTCATCCACTCCGCCGATAGCCTGCGCCTGCTGATCGAAATCAGTCGCGAGGCGGCAGCGCTCAACATTCCGGCCGATGTCCTGCTGGAGGTCAACATCTCCGGCGATGCAACCAAACACGGCTTCGCGCCCGACGAGATCGAACCGCTCTTGCCACAAATCGCGAAGCTTTCGCTTGTTCAAGTGCGGGGCCTGATGACGATGGCCTCGCGTGAAGGGGATGATTCGCGAGCGCGACGCGAGTTCGCCTCGCTCAGGGAACTGCGCGATCGACTGCAACCAAATTGCCCGCCGAATGTCGTCTTGAACGAACTGTCGATGGGGATGAGCGGCGACTACGAGATCGCCATCGAAGAGGGGGCCACGATGGTTCGCGTCGGTAGCGCCCTTTTCGAGGGTATCGAGATCGCATAGACCGTCCTGGTTGGTAACCTCGAACATGCTGTTTGCGACTCGGCACGATGGCTTTCTATAATTATTGCGTCATCCATCCGTGCGAACGTAATCGTGCTCGAGCGAGTCCATGAGTGACCTGCGATTCACCGGACGCTTGCCCCCGCCCCGCCTGTTCGATACTTTCCCTAACTGGGAGTACGCCCTCGACGAAGAAGGCCGGCCCGGTCAAGACGAAACGACGCTGCGCCCCATGCGGCAGCGGAAGTACATCGCCCACGGTACGGCATTCACGAGCGCCGATGCGTATTTGCCTGGCGGCGAGTGCTATCCGGCGCTGCTGGAAATGCACGGCGAGCAATTGGAAGCAATCGTCGTTTTCGAAGACGACGAACATACATGGTACATCCGCCTCAATGCGCGTGAGGGGAAATGGCAGCCGGCGGCTTCGGGCTCCGTCGGTGGAGCAATTGCGAGCCTGTCTGACGCCGGCCAATTCCCCTTGCGGATCATGTCGCGTCTCCCTGATGGCCAGCGGGGAAAGCGCATTGCGATCCAGATTCTTCCCACAGGCTTCATGGCCTCGTGGGATGGGAACTTGGACTAACGCACGTTGCGCACGATCTGCGTCACTTCACGACCCGCTGGTTTTTCGTCTTCGGCAGGCCACCCGCTTCGCGGAGCATGTCGAGAACCTTTTCGATCTTGGCGTGCGTGCGGGCCGACTGGCTGACGACGATCAGGCCGTTGTATTGGCCGATCGTGCCGGGACCACCCATCTCGGACCAACTGTCGGGTTCGACCGCGGTCGTCACGATGTTCATGAGCTGTTCCGCTTTGAGATCCTGTTCCGACATTGGCCGCTGCGGACGGCCTCCACCGGACTCCATGCCGCTGGCTGGCATTCCCATCCCGCCCATCATGCCACCCATGCCAGCGCCACCCATCATGCCTGGCGCGCCGCCGAATCCTCCTCCTCCCCCGCCGCCACCCAGCCCGCCCAATTGCGGCAGGACCGATTCGGGCACACGGGGTGGTGCGCCACCGGCGTCTGGTGATGCGCCGGGGCCGCCTTCACTTCGTCGTGGCGTGCGGCGCGGTTCCGCGGTGGGAGCAGCAGGCACACCGCCTCCTGCTCCGGGCGGAGCGAATCCGCTGGGAGCGCCCGTGTCCGGAATTGCAGGTGTTCCAGTTGGCGGACCGCCGGGAAAGGCCGAATCGGTGCGTGGTGGACCAAAGGGATCGTGCGAGCCGGGGGGCGGCGAACCAAAGGGATCGGCTCCCGGTGGTCCCATGCCCGGCATCATCCCTGGCATCCCCGGCATGCTCATGCCGTGTGGAGCGCCGGTGCCGGGCAGACCTGCCGGCATCGCCAAGAGGTCGCGGCAGTCATAGACGCGGACTTCCATCGTGGCCGACGAGTCTTCCTCGGTCGTGATGACGATCAGGTCGTCCTTCTCGGTATAAACGAGCCCCTTTTCCTCAAGCATCAGGTCGAGGAGTGTGCTCAGGCGTACCTGTTTGAGGCTGAGTGTGACGGATGCATCCAGATTGACCCCCGCTTCCTCCAGCCGCGGTCGCTTCACAAAGAACGTGAGACCTGTTTGGCTCTGCAGGAAATCAATCACGTCCTTGAACGGCGTTTCGACGAACTCGGCGTCGATCCGCTGATTGAGTCGTTCGTCGAGTGTGGCGACCCGTTGTCCTCCGCCGCCGAACGGGCCCCCTTCCGAACCGGGAGTGGTCGTGCCCGGTCCCGGAATCGTCGAACCGGGCACTCCCGGTCCGCCCGCTGCCGGGTCCTGGGCGACTGGATTTTGAGCGACGAGTGCCGCCGCGCCGGGGCCGGCATTCGTGCCGGGCCAGAAGGTAAACACGCCGGCTGCAATCAGCACGATTGCCGCCGCGGAGAGAGTTGTGATCCGCATCATCCACCTGCGCTTTCTGTTCCTAGAAATGGAAACAAAGTCGTCGGCCAGAACGGCCGCGTCGCCGAATTCTTCCAGGGCGAGTTTCACCGCCTCGTGCCTCGGCAGGCCACGGGCGAGCAAGTCGTCGAGCCGGTCCTCCAGGTGCGCCCGCAATTCGCCGGCGATCTGCTCGCGCTGCTGCTCGCCGAGGCGAAGCAGTTTGGCAAGCAGGGCCAGGTAGTTGTCGAATTCGTGGTCGGTCATGGATTGGTCCCCACCAAGACCTCAGGTCGCTTGCACCTTCGCCAGCGCCAAGAGTTGCCGCACACAGGCCGCGTAGTCGGTCCACTCCTGGGCCGCCGCCGCCAGCCGCTTCTTGCCGGCAGCCGTCAGCTCGTACCACTTTCGCTCGCGGCCGGTGTCCGTGTCCCACGACGCCCGAACCAGCCCCTCGTCCTCCAGCCGGTGCAACAGCGGGTACAGCGTTCCTGCCGGCAGGTCGATCCGCGTGCCACTGGCCTCGCGAACTTCCTTCTGGATCAGGTAGCCGTACTTCTTGCCCCCCGCGAGGACCGAGAGGACCATCAGGTCCAAACTGCCGCGGACTAGATCGCGCTCGAACTTGTCACTCGCCATGCTGTCCCCTGATTGCTGGCCCACGGATATGTATAGGGTGGCGATATATCGGAAGTCAATACATTGGGGCCGTTTGTTACAAACCGCTGCCGCCGCCCGCTCGCTATAGTATGCAGACCTACACTGTGAACTTATTGACATCACCGCGGCCCGCCGTATAATTCGCCCCGGCAATGACGGATACGCGACTCGCACTTGGGGATGCCGCATGTCTGGCGAAGAGAATTCAACTGCCGCAGCGGCGTCGGCGGCTCGCGAGCAAGTGGAGGCCGTCTATCGTGAAGAGTCGCGGCGAGTCTTTGCGACGCTGGTCCGTTTACTTGGCGATTTCGACCTGGCGGAGGAAGCGCTGCACGACGCATTTGCCTCGGCGATCGAGCAGTGGCCGCGCGAGGGGATTCCGGCGAATCCGCGGGCGTGGCTCGTTTCGGCGGGCCGGTTCAAGGCGATCGACGCGCTCCGCCGCGTTGCCCGGTTCGATGCGTCGATGGCCGATCTGGCCCAGCGGCTCGATCAGTCGGCTCGCGAATCACCACTCCCCGATGACGAAGGGATCGAAGACGATCGGCTGCGGCTCATCTTCACCTGCTGCCATCCCGCGCTTGCGCCGGAGGCTCGCGTCGCGCTGACGCTCCGCGAGGTGTGCGGCCTGACCACGGAGGAAATCGCCCGGGCGTTTTTGACGACGCCGGCAACGCTCGCTCAGCGAATTGTGCGAGCGAAAAAGAAGATCAAAGAAGCGAAAATACCGTACCAGATTCCGTCGCGGGCCGATCTGCCCGAGCGGATCGACGGGGTGCTGCACGTCGTCTATCTCGTGTTCAACGAAGGGTACTCGGCATCCTCCGGGGCGACGCTCACGCGGGCCGAGCTGTCGGGCGAAGCGATTCGCTTAGGCCGATTGCTGGCGCAGCTTTTGCCAGAGGCGGAAGTGATCGGACTCGTCGCCCTCATGTTGCTGCAGGAATCTCGTCGGACTGCACGTACAACGGCCAGTGGCGAAATCGTGCTGCTTGAGCAACAGGACCGTTCACTCTGGAACGGGGAACAGATCGCCGAGGGGCTCCGCTTCGTCGATCAGGCGCTTGCCACGCAGCAAGCCGGGCCGTATTCACTGCAAGCGGCCATCGCGGCCGTTCATGCGCAAGCGGCGAGTGCAACGGAAACCGACTGGGCACAGATCGCTGCCCTATACGGCGTTCTGCTGCAAGTGAATCCGTCCCCCGTGATCGAACTGAATCGAGCCGTGGCTGTGGCGATGCGCGACGGCCCCGCGGCTGGCATCGCACTGATCGACGAGATTCTCAGCCGCGGCGAATTGTCCGAATATCACCTCGCTCATGCGGCACGTGCGGACCTTTGTCGCCGACTGGGGGACAGGGCGGCGGCAATCGCGTCGTACGAGCGGGCCTTGGCCCTCGTCCAGCAGGAGCCGGAGCGGCAGTTTCTTCAAAGGCGGATCGCGGAACTCTCGTCGGCATAAGCAGTTGCGTCACCGGTGCGTGGAGATAAGGGAGAAAATCGTTCGCGATTTGTCGCCCGCTGTCGAATTCGCTCCTTGCTAAGCGACTACTTCATGAAAACCCGAAGCCAAGGCGGTGTGCACACGCGGAAGGCAACTGGAAACAGCGATGCAATCCTCGACACGAGAAGGACTTACGACCATGCGATTCCTCGGACTCCTCACCGGCCAAAAGTGCTCCCCCGCCTCGCTCACGCGTCCGGGATTGCTTGAAAAAGTTGCCCGCCTGATGGACGAAAGCTTCGCCTCCGGCGAGCCGCTTGCAGACGAGATTGATCTGGCTGCGCCCGCCGCTCGCATCACCTTGTCGGCCGGCCGATTCACGATCCGCGGCGAGGCATCGCCCGACGCAGCCGAGAGCGGTGTCTCCTATGGCGTGTTCGATGTCGATTCGCTCGCCGAGGCGGTCGCCTGGACGAAGTGCTTCCTGCAAGCGATCGGTGAGGGAGAATGTGAGCTTCGCCCGCTCGACGCTCGCTCGGACGTCGCACTCGCTTAGGACATTCGATCCACGTCGCTGAAGCCGCCAGACTTCAGACAGCTTCGCGAAATCTGAACTCTGGCGAGTTCAACTACCTAGCCCAACAACCTTCATCAGGAATCACCACCATGCGATTCATCGGACTCCTCAAAGCGGACGCTCACTCGGAAGCGGGCGCTCCCCCGTCGCCTGAACTCATTGCCCGCATGGGCAAGTTCATCGAAGAGATTTCCGCGGCGGGCGTGATGATCGCGTCCGACGGCTTGCAGCCCAGTTCCAAGGGGTGCCGCGTCAAGCTGGACAATGGCAAGTTCCTCGTCACCGACGGTCCGTTCACTGAGACGAAGGAACTCGTCGCGTCCTACGCCCTGTTTCAAGTTCCCTCGATGGCCGATGCGGTCCACTGGACGAAGCGGTTCCTCGAAGTGCTCGGCCAGGGAGAATGCGAAATTCGCCCGATCATCGAGCACAACGATCCTGCGTACTCCTAGCCAGCATTATTCCAGCCAGCCTCTCCCTGCGAGATAGCCACGCCATGCAATTCATGCTGCTCTGCTGCATCGACTGCCGCCGCTGGGAAGACCTGTCTCCCGACATGCGCGACGGCGTGATGCGTGATTATGGCCAGTGGGTCGAAGCGACCGTTCACAGCGGCCGGCACGTCCTCTCCAATCGGTTGGTCGATCCGACCGCAGCGAAGACGTTGCGGATGCAATCCGGCAAGACCCTGGTCACCGACGGACCCTTCGCGGAAACGAAGGAACAGCTCGGCGGCTTTCACCTCCTCGAGTGTCGCGATCTGGACGAGGCGCTCGAACTGGCTCGCGCAATTCCCACGCTTCGTGTCGGAGGCACGATCGAAGTCCGCCAGGTCGAACCGAGCGAGCATCAACCCTTCCCCGCCTCCAAGAGCTGACTTCCATGCAAAAAATTGTCCCCTTTCTCTGGTTCAATAATCAGGCCGAAGAAGCCGCGAGTTTCTATGTCTCGCTCTTTCCGAAGTCGCGAATCACGAACGTCGCGCGGTACGGCGAGGCCGGCCCCGGTCCAAGCGGCAGTGCGATGTCGGTTACGTTCGAGCTCGACGGCCGCGAGTATCATGCGCTCAACGGCGGGCCGATTTACAAGCTCACGCCGGCGTTTTCGCTCTTCGTCAACTGCGAGTCGCAGGCCGAGATCGACGCGCTGTGGGAAAAGCTGGCCGCCGGCGGGGAGATTCAACAGTGCGGTTGGCTGCGCGACAAGTTCGGCCTCTCGTGGCAGATCATCCCCACGAAGCTCCTTCCCATGCTGCAGGACAAAGATCCACAGCGATCCGGCCGCGCGATGGAAGCGATGCTGCAGATGAAGAAGATCGACCTGGCGGCACTCGAACGAGCGTATAACGGCTAATTCCGATTGAACTCACCAACCACGAAGGACTTCCACGATGCGTTTCATGGTCATGGTCAAAGCGACGAAGAACTCCGAAGCGGGCATCATGCCCAGCACGGAACTATTCACGGCGATGATGAAATACAACGAAGAGCTGGTCAATGCGGGCATCATGAAAGGGGGCGAGGGGCTGCACCCCAGTTCCAACGGTGCCCGCGTGAAGTTCCGCGGCGACGAACGAATTGTCACTGATGGTCCGTTTGCCGAGACCAAGGAACTCGTCGCCGGTTTCTGGCTTTGGGAATGCAAGTCGAAGGCCGAGGCGATCGAGTGGGTCAAACGCTGTCCCAGCCCGATGCCAGGGGAAGAGAGCGAGATCGAAATTCGACAAGTCTTCTCGGCCGATGACTTCGGCGAAGCATTGACACCCGAACTCCGCGCCAAAGAAGAAGAACTCCGAGCCAAGTCCGCTAACTAGTCAGCCACACACGCGACACTCACGAACCTAAGTCAGCCATGTCCACCAAAATCTTCGTCAACCTCCCCGTTCGCGACCTGCCGAAGTCGATGGCCTTTTTCCAGGCGCTTGGCTTCCGCTTCAATCCGCAATTCACCGACGACACAGCCGCGTGCATGGTCATCAGCGACGACATCTACGCGATGCTGCTGACGCATGCGAAATTCAAGGAATTCACTCCGAAGGCGATCTGCGACGCGACCCAAAGCACCGAGGTCCTCATCGCCCTGTCGCGCGACAGTCGCCACGATGTGAGCGACCTCGTGAGCAAGGCGGTTGCTGCCGGCGGCACGACGTATGCCGAGTCGAAGGACTACGGCTTTATGTTTCAGCACGGCTTTCAAGACCTCGACGGGCATATTTGGGAATTGATTTTCATGGAGCCGAGCGCGGTACAAGGTAGCTGAAGTCGCCAGACTTCAGGGAAGTCACCGGAACTCTCGATTAAGTTCTCTCCATCGGAAGCATTGTCATGCGATTTATTTGCCTCGGATTTCACGACGAAGCGGCTTGGAATGCCTTGTCCGCCGAAATGCGGCAGCAGCTCATCGACGAGTCGATGGCCTACGAAGCCGAGTTGAAGGCGAGCGGCCGTTGCCTCGGCGGCATCGCCCTGGAGGGGGCCGCGTCGGCAACGACGGTCCGGTTCTCGCCGGGCAAGACACTGGTCACCGACGGTCCGTTCGCCGAGACGAAGGAGCAACTCGGCGGCTTCATGATCATCGAAGCTGCCGACATGCAAGAGGCGGTGGCCATCGTCCGCGGAATCCCGTGCATGAAACTCGGCGGCTCGGCTGAAATCCGCCCGGTGCAGGAAGAACTGAGCAGCGACCCATTTCAACGCGAGACGACCGCGATCGCCTAAGGAACCGAAATCATGAAGTACATGCTGCTCATCTACATGGCCGAAGACGCGATGAACGATGCGGAGCGCTCGCAGTGCTACGTCGATTCGTCCCAGATTTGCCACGATCTGGCGACGCGAGGCAAGTTTCTCGGCGCGAGCCCCCTGCAGCCGGTCGCCACGGCGGCCAGCGTTCGCCTCCGCAACGGCGAGCGGCTGGTGACGGATGGCCCGTTTGCCGAGACGCGCGAGCAGCTCGGCGGCTACTTTCTGATCGACGTGGAGAATCTCGACGAAGCCCTCGCCGTCGCCGCCCGCATTCCGGGGGCGAAGAAGGGGACCGTCGAGGTTCGCCCCGTCGTTGAACTGACCGGACTCCCCACAGCAAAGGACTAGCCATGAAATACATGCTGTTGTGCTACGACGACGAAGCTGCCTGGCAGCGTGCCGGCCAGCCCGCTCTGAAGGCCGCGATGGAGGAAGCCGTCGGCCTCTGCCACGAGATCGACGCGAAGGGTCAGTATCTCCTCGCGTCGCCGCTCCATTCGGTGACGACGGCAACGAGCGTTCGCGTCCGTGACGGCAAGCGGGTGGTGACCGACGGCCCGTTCGCTGAGACGAAGGAACAACTCGGCGGTTTTTACCTGATCGACGTGCCGACGCTGCAGGATGCGATTGAGATTGCGGCTCGCCATCCAGGCGTGGGGCTGGGCGCGGTCGAGGTGCGACCGGTCTTTGAATTGACCGGCTTGCCGGAAGCGAAAGCGGCGTGAGATCGGCAATTACATACCAGCCCGAAGCGTAAGCGAGGGTGTGTCAGAAACAAGTTCAGTCTGAGATGTTGTCATGAAAAAAGTCCTCCTCTACGGCATCGCGGTCGTTGCCGTCCTCGTTCTTGGATTCGTCGCCGTCGTCGCGATGCAACCTTCGACGTTCCACATCGAGCGTTCGGCGACGATGGCCGCCCCGCCCGAGGAAGTCTTCGCGCAGATCAACGACTTTCATCACTGGAACGATTGGTCCCCGTGGCTGGAACTCGATCCCAGCGCCAAGACGACATTCGAAGGGCCGGATTCCGGCGAAGGGGCCATCTTCCGTTGGGCCGGCAACGAGAACGTCGGCGAGGGAAGCATGACGATCGTCGAAAGCCGGCCCAGTGAACTGGTGCGGATCAAGCTCCACTTTCTCAAGCCGTTTGAAGACACTGCAACGACCGATTTGACGATGGCGCCACAAGGGGACGGAACCAAGGTGACGTGGACCATGGACGGCGAGCATAACTTCCTGTCCAAGGCGATGTGCCTGTTCATGGACATGGACGCGATGATCGGCGGCAACTACGAGAAGGGGCTCGCCAACATGAAGAAAATCGTCGAAGCGGAGCCGGAGTCGATGGCGACGGCTGCCGAAACGCCGACCGAACCCGAGCGGCCCGAGGCGACGACAACGACCCAGCCAACCGAATCGATGCCGTAGCGGATGCAAATCGCACCGCCGGCGACTCATTCCACTTTTCGTCGAGGATTCCCATGAACGTCACGAAACTGATCTCCGCCGCAATCGCCAGCGCGTGCAGCATTGCGCTCTTGGCCGGCTCGCTGGCGATCGCCGATCCGCCCAAGGATCCGAAAGCCACTAAACCGGCCGCCGGCGCGGAGCCAAAACTCCCTCCAGGCTGGACCGCCGAGGACATGGCGGCCTTTGCCGCCGCCGCCACGCCCGGCGAGCAGCACAAGCGTCTGGCCGCCGATGTCGGCACGTGGCACGGCAAGAACACGATGTGGATGGGACCGCGGACCGAGCCGATCGAGTCGGAGAGCACGACCACGATCTCGTCGCTCTACGACGGCCGTTTCACGAAGGTCGAAATGAAAGGGGAAATCCCCGGCATGGGTCCATACAACGGCCTGGCGATCCACGGCTTCGACAACATCTCGCAGAAGTTCGTCGCCACCTGGATCGATAACATGAGCACGGGCTTCGCCAATGGCGAGGGGGAACTGTCGAAGGATGGCAAGACGCTCACCTGGACATTCGCCTGCAATTGCCCGCTGAAGAAGACCCCGATCACGATGCGGCAGGTCGAAACGACGACCGGTCCCGGCAAGAAGGTGCTGGAAATGTTCGGCGCCGATCCGAAGAGCGGCGAGGAATATAAGATGATGCGGATCGAGCTGACGAAGGCGAAGTAGCCTGCGGCGTATGTAGAAACTTGGGAGAATTAGCGATGGTGGGGAGGGCGAGGCTCCCGCCGAGCCGCGCTTACTACGGCTCAGCAGGAGCTTCGCCCTCCCGGAAATCCTTCGTTCTCCTGGCAATTTATTTACAACTTCCGAGGTGCAGCATGCGTTATGTCGATGGTTTTGTGCTGGCGATTCCGAAGAAGAACATCAAGACCTATCTCAAAATGGCCAAGGGAGCCAGCGAAGTCTGGATGGATCACGGAGCTTTGCAGTACTGCGAGGCGATTGGCGAGGATCTCGACATTGCGAAGGTGCTGACCTTCACAAAGCTCGCCAAGCTCAAGAAGGGAGAGACGGCCGTCTTCGCCTGGATCGTCTATAAGTCGAAGGCGCACCGCGACAAGGTGAACGCTGCCGTCATGAAGGATCCTCGCATGAACGACATGATGAAAGACATGAAGGAGATGCCGTTCGATATGAAGCGCATGGCCTATGGCGGCTTTGAGATTCACGTCGATCGGTGAAGTCCGCAACAAGTGACAAGTGACCTGCAACCATGCTCCCCACCATCATCGCCACCGTTGTCGGCATCTTTGTCCTGGTCATCGTGCTGTTGGTGACTGTCGTCGCCATGCGGCCAGCCGACTTTCGCATCGCCCGCACGGTGACGATGGCCGCGCCGGCAGCGCGGATCTTTCCGCACGTGAACGACTTCCACCAGTGGCAGACCTGGTCCCCTTACGACAAACGCGACCCGGACATGAAGCGAACCTACGAGGGCGCGGCATCCGGCGTCGGCGCGGTGTACGGCTGGAACGGCGATGACAACGTCGGCGAAGGGCGCTCGACCATCGTCGAAAGCATTGAGCCGGAGTTGATTCGGATCAAGCTTGAGTTCTTTCGTCCCTTTAAGGGGACAAATCTGGGCGAGTTCACCTTTCAGCCGAATGGCTCAGGAACGGCTGTCACCTGGGCTCTCGACGGCAAGTACAACTTCATGACGAAGGCGATGGGCCTGGTCATGAGCATGGACAAGATGATCGGCGGTGACTTCGAGCAGGGGCTCGCGAGCCTGAAGGTAATTGTAGAGCAGAAAGGCTAGAATTGTCGTCACTTGTCGTTGGTCACTTGTCACTCGTGATGTTTGCCTCGGGAGGTTGGCCATGTCGCAAAAGCCTGCTGAATCATCGAAGTCCACCGCACAGGTTCCCGCCTGGATGTTCTGGCTCGGCTGGGTGCTCACGGTGCTCCCTAGCGCGATGTTACTCCTGAGCGCCTACGGCAAGATCACTCACATGGCCCCGGTCGTGGAAGGGTTGGTGAAACAAGGTGGTTGGAAACTCGAATACATTCGGCCGCTGGGAATCGTCGAACTCCTATGCACGATCCTGTATCTGAACCCAAAGACGGCGGTCCTCGGCGCGATTCTCCTCACCGGCTACATGGGGGGCACGATCTGCCAGCACCTGTCCCACGGCGAATATGCCATCGTCCAGGTCATCTTTGGCGTCGTCATCTGGCTGGGCATCTTCCTCCGCGAGCCGCGGCTCTGGTCGCTCATGCCGTGGAGGCAATAGGAGGAAGGAAACAGAGGACAGAGGACAGAGGACAGAGGACAGAGGACAGAGTTGATACCACTCACCCAATCACTTTAGCGCAGCCATGAACACCAAAGACGCGATCCGTGAAACGCTGAATCTCAGCCACATGGTTCTCACTTCGTACATGAAGGATCTCTCCGACGCGGATTTGCTCAAGCGGCCCGGCGAGGGTTGCACCAACCTGGCATATCAGCTTGGCCATTTGATTTCGTCCGAGTGCGGATTGCTCAATGGCATTCGCGAGGGGGCCGCTCCCGAATTACCCGCGGGATTCAAGGAAAAGCACAGCAAAGGGAACGTCGCCAGCGACAACCCTGCGGATTTCCTCACGAAGGAGCAGTACCTCGACCTGACCGAGAAGGTGCACGCCGCGTCGCTCGCCACGCTCGACGCCTTCCCCGATGCCGACTTCGACCAGCCGGCGCCGGAAAGCATGCGCAACATGTTTCCCACGATGGGGTCGATGTTCATCCTGATCGCCACGCACCCGATGATGCACGCCGGGCAATTCGTCCCCGTGCGGCGGGCGCTGGGCAAGCCGATTGTCATCTAGTCAAACAATTCGCCGCACAATTTCTACTGGAGCTTCCCATGACCAGCGTTCGCGTTCTCGTCGGCACCAAGAAAGGGGCCTTCGTCATCACCAGCGATGCCGCTCGTAAAAAATGGAAGGTGAGCGAGCCGCAGTTTGCCGGCTGGGAGATCTATCACCTCAAGGGTTCGACCGTCGATCCCGACCGCATCTATTGCTCGCAGTCGAGCGGCTGGTTCGGGCAGATCATCCAGCGATCGAGCGACGGCGGCAAAACGTGGGAGCAACCCGGCACACCCGCCGGCGAACCGATGACCGGGCCCGACGGCATGCCGAAAGGGGAAAGCAACAAGTTCGTCTATGACGGTACGCCCGGCACGCACCTTTGGTACGACGGCACGCAGCATCCGTGGGAATTCAAGCGGGTCTGGCACCTGGAGCCGTCGCTGACCGATCCGAACACGGTCTATGCGGGGGTCGAAGACGCGGCGATCTTCCGCACGACCGACGGCGGCAAGAGCTGGCATGAACTTCCCGGCCTGCGCAGCGCCAAGGGACACCTGTGGCAGCCCGGCGCCGGCGGCATGGCGGTGCATACGATCGTGCTCGATCCGAGCGACCCCAAGCGGATTTATATCGCGATCTCGGCGGCCGGCGCGTTTCGCACCGACGACGGCGGCCAGTCGTGGAAGCCGATCAACAAGGGACTCGCCTCGCCCTACCAGCTACCCGATCCCGATGCCGACGTGGGACACTGCGTCCATCGCATCGCCATGCATCCGAAGCGGCCCGGCGTGCTCTATATGCAGAAGCACTGGGACGTGCTCCGGACCGACAATGCCGGCGAGATGTGGATCGACATCGGCGGCAACCTGCCGACGGACTTTGGCTTTCCGATCGACGTGCATGCCCACGAGCCAGACACGGTCTATGTCGTGCCGATCACGAGCGACTCGCTGCATTATCCGCCCGAGGGGAAGCTCCGCGTCTTCCGGAGCAAGAGCGGCGGCAACGAATGGGAACCGCTCACCAAGGGGCTGCCGCAAGAGAACTGCTACGTGAACGTCCTCCGCGACGCGATGGCGGTGGACCAGGTGGACGATTGCGGCATCTACTTCGGCACGTCGGGCGGACAGGTCTATTGCTCACCCGATGGCGGCAACAACTGGCAGGCGATCGCATCGCACTTGCCGGGCGTGTTGTCGGTCGAAGTGCAGACGCTGGCGTAGCTGGCGATCAACGGCGGCAGGGCCGCTCAGTTCTTCAAAGTAGGTTGGCGAGGCCCTTCGCCGACCAGCGTTGCAAGTAGATGATCCACTTGCACTTCTGGCCAGCCGAGGGCCCGGCTGGCCTACCTTCGGTTGCCGCCAAGTTCAACACCGGAACGGCCCTGCTGACGGCGGCTGCGATATGATGGGCGTTCCCGCGGGAGTTGTATCTCCCGGCGGCCCAATGCCCACTACTCGCAGCGACCATGTCCGAACCGCTCTATCCCTTGAAGTTCAAGCCGCTCCTCAAGCGTTACCTCTGGGGCGGCCGCCGGCTGGGGGAGGTGCTCGGCAAGCCGCTCGGGGAGGGAAGCGACTATGCCGAGAGCTGGGAGGTGGCCGATCACGGTGCGGACCAGTCGGTCGTCGCGAACGGCCCGCTCGCCGGGACACCGCTCTCACGACTCGTGCAGCAGCGCGGGCACGAACTGCTCGGACGCCACGCGCCGCTGCCGCGGTTTCCGCTGCTTTTCAAGTATCTCGACTGCCAGCGCGATCTTTCGGTGCAGGTCCATCCCGACGACGCGGCGGCGGCCTTGCTCGATCCGCCCGATTTGGGAAAGACCGAGGCGTGGCTTATCCTCGATGCCGCCCCCGGCAGCCGGGTCTATGCGGGGCTGAAGTATGGCTTCACTCGCGAGTCGCTGGCTCACGAAGTGGCCGTGGGGCGCACCGCCGTCTGCCTCCATTCCTTCGAGCCACGGGCGGGCGACTGCCTCTTCATCCCGGCCGGCACGGTGCATGCCCTCGGCAGCGGCTTGCTCGTGGCCGAGATTCAGCAGGCGAGCGACACGACCTATCGCTTGTTTGACTGGAACCGGACCGGGCCGGATGGGCAGCCGCGCAAGTTGCACGTGGACGAAGCGCTCGCGGCCATCGACTACACGGCGCATGCTGTCCGACCGCAGCAGCCGCAAACGACCGAGAAGCCGCAGGTTGAGCGGCTCGTGGCATGCGACAAATTCGTGCTCGATCGCTGGCGGATCGACGGGCAACCAACGCTCGGCGGCGACAACCGCTTTCACATCCTGAGCGTGCTGGAGGGGGAACTCTTCGTCGGCTGCTCGCAGACGGTCGCTTCCCGCGGCAACACGACGAGCGATGAAGTCACGCTCCTGTCACTCATCCCCGGCCAGACAGTGCTCCTTCCCGCGAGCTTGCCTGCAGTAACGATCGCCCCGCGCGAGACGAGCGTCTTTCTGGATATGTATTTGCCGTGATCGAGTCCCGGCGGAGTGACTCCCTGGCGTCTAACTGCCGCTTCGCCATCAAGAAATAAAAACGGGGGTCTCTGACGGACCAAATACGTTTTGGCGCGCGAAGGTGGCCAGGGGCAAGTCAACCACGTCCGCAAAATCGTCAGAGACCCCACGGGCCAGCCGAAGGGATGTGCTCACTGACTTTTGCCAGCGAGCGATTCATCCCTTTAGCACGCCGCGCGCCAATTCTGAAACACTTCTGTGATGTCCACGGAGAATTGCCGTAACTGAATACCTGCCAACGCGTTAAGTGCGGCAATTCATTGCCGGCGGTGCGAAATCAAGCAGCGTCTTTCAAGCTGGTGACAATTGTCTGTTGCGAATTGCTGCATTTGGCAAATTCGCCCGTTGCCGGGCGCTACAGTTTCGGGCGGAATTGAACAGCGGGTCAAAACTCGAGGCGAGCGTGAAGCGTAAGCCTCCCTATGGCATTCCATGCTCGCTCATCGTCAACGGGGTGCTGACGCATCCCACTCGCCTTTCGGTAGGATTGACCGTCGATGCCCGCTACCCGACCGATTTCCGCTGATGCCCGCGATGTGCTCATTGCCGTCAATCCGCATGCGGGGCTGCGCAATCGGCAGGCCGTGGCGGAGGAGCTGCGGCAATACCTGCTGGGTTGCGATCTGTGGGTGTCGATCATTCCCAATGTCGATGACTTGGCTCAGGCCGCCGCCGAGAAGCTCGCGGCCGGCACGCTCCGGGCGGTGGTGGCTGCTGGGGGGGACGGTACGCTCAGCCTGATCACCAACCGCACTCCCCCGGGCACTCCGCTTGCTGTCCTGCCGCTGGGAACCGAGAATCTGCTCGCCAAATACCTGGGCGCAACCGCCGATCCGCAGCAGCTTTGCCGCACGATCGCTGCCGGCTGCCTTGTGCAGCTCGATGCGGGGCTCGCCGGGGACCGCCTCTTCACGCTGATGGCCGGCTGCGGCTTCGATGCCGACGTGGTTCGCCGCCTGCACCGCCGCCGGACGGGGCACATTCATCATCTTTCCTACGCCAAACCAATCCTCGACTCGATTCGTAAATACGAGTACCCCGAACTGCGGGTGAGGTATGCGCCGACGGGAAGCGAAAGCGACGAGTTGACGGCCGAAATCGTCGCCCGCTGGGTCTTCGTGGTGAACCTGCCGCGATATGCTGGCGGGCTGAGCTTCGCACCGCAAGCGTCGGGGACAGACGGCCTCTTGGACGTCTGCACCTTCAAGGCGGGGTCGCTTTGGAACGGCCTCGTGTACTTGGGAGGCGTGATGCTTGGCCAGCACGAAGCGATGGAGGACTTTGGCCGCATCCAAACGGGGCGGTTGGCCATTGAATCGACTGGGCCGGCACCCTACCAGCTCGACGGCGATCCGGGGGGCGAGCTGCCGGTCGAGATGCGCGTCCTGCCGGGGCGGCTGACGATGCTTGTGGGGTACGAGTGGGCGGAGCGGAATGGGTTCCAGACAGAGGGGGTAGAGAGTAGAGAGTAGAGAGTAGAGAGTAGAGAGTAGAGAGAGGAGATCGGAAGTTGGAGTTCAGAGGTCGGAAGACAGTAACGCATGGCCACACCATTCACACGGCTAACTAATGACAAGTGACCAGTGACAAATGACGGTTTCCACGAACAATCCGGCAACCATCGGACCGCACGCCTGCGGGCGCGGGCGGACGTTACTGCTCATTGCCGGGCCGTGTGTGATCGAGAGCGAGGAGCTAACGCTGTCGATCGCGCGACGACTCGCGGAGATTTGCGCCAAACTGCCGGTCCAACTTGTTTTCAAAGCCTCGTTCGACAAGGCGAATCGCACGAGCGGCTCTGCCTTCCGCGGCGCGGGACTGGAAGCGGGACTCGCCGTGCTTGACGCCGTGAAGCAAGTCACCGGCTTGCCCGTCACGACCGACATTCACGAATCGCATCAGGCCGCGCCGGTCGCCGAAGTGTGCGACTTGTTGCAGATTCCCGCGTTCCTCGCTCGGCAGACCGATCTGCTCGTCGCGGCTGCTCAAACCGGCCGGGCGATTAACGTGAAGAAGGGGCAATTCATGGCCCCCTGGGACATGCAGAACGTCCTCGCGAAGCTCAATGCGGCGGGCTGCCAGAATGTGCTGCTTTGCGAACGCGGCACGTTCTTCGGTTACGGCCGCCTCGTGAACGACATGCGGGCCCTGCCGCAAATGCAGTCGCTTGGCGCTCCGGTGATCTTCGACGCGACGCATAGCGTGCAAGAGCCTGGCGGACTCGGCTCGGCGACGGGGGGCAACCGGGCAATGGTCGAGCCGCTTGCGCGGGCCGCCGTGGCGATCGGCGTCGATGGGCTCTTCTTCGAGGTCCATCCCGATCCCGATCACGCTCCGAGCGACGGTCCGAACATGCTCCGGCTCGATGAATTTCCCCAAGTGCTAAGCCGCGTCCTGGCGATTCGCCACGCGGTGGAGAATTTTTCGTGAGTGCATTGTCTTTAACACATGGGTGGTTGTGGTTGGCGACAGCCGGGGTGGCTGTGGGTCGCGCAGCGAACCACGGCAAGGCAGCAAACGTGGTGTTTGGGTGGCTGTGGGTCGCGGAGCGAACCACGGCGCGTCCGGGTATCCAAGCGGAAGGCCACGAGAATTCGTTCGCCCGATCACCCCGACCACTGGTCGCGGCTTTGTTGATCGCGCTACTTGCCGGCTGCGAGTCGCAGCCCGTCGTTACTCCCAGTTCGCCCGGCGGCGACAAGGTCTCCGTCGCTCGCGGTGGCGATGACATCTCACAGGCTCTCGATTCGCTCCGCAAGCTGGCGGCCGGCGGTGGAGATCAAGCCTCATCTCGCACGATCTATTACCTCAATCAGTGGCTCAACGGCGGCCGCACGGTAGAAGGAACCTGGGAACCCGACCGGCTGAGCGAGAACATTCCGCGGGCCCTCAAGAACACGCCCGGACTGGATCGCTTGGGCGACTTCACGTTTGTCCCGCCAGTTGATCCGTCAGGTCAGCCAACCGGTTCACAAGATCTCCTTTACCTTCAACAGGTGCTCTGGCTGAACGACGTAGCCCAGCGCATCCGCAAGGAGCCGCCGCCGAAGCAACTTGCGCCGTGGATCGCCGAGATCGAGAAGAGCGGTCGCTTACTTGAATCTGAGCAGCTTGCTGCCGCCCAGCGATTGTTCGATTGGACGGTTCGCAACATTCAGCTCGAACCGCTGCCGCCGCCGCCGAAAGGGCCGGCCGCCACGGCGGGCGAAGGGACGGACCCGGTCACTCCCGCCGCGCTCGGCGAAGTCGGTCCCGGTTACGCACACCTGCCTTTGCAGCTTCTTCTGCAAGGGCATGGCGACGCCCACGAACGGGCCCGCCTCTTCATCCTCCTCTGCCGGCAAGCGGGCATCGACGCCGTGATTGTAGCCCGCATCGACGAACAAGTCTCGTCCACGCCGCAGCCGTGGGCGGTGGGCGTGCTGGTCGATCAAGACCTCTACCTCTTCGAGCCGCAGCTGGGCCTGCCGATTCCCGGACCGGACGGCAAAGGAATCGCCACGCTCGCCCAAACCCTGGCCGATCCTGCCGTCTTGAAACAACTCGATGTCCCCGGAGGTCCGGCTTATCCGCTCGGTCCGGAGCAACTGAAGAATCTCGTCGCCCTGATCGAAGCCGAACCCGAATCGCTGTCGCGTCGCTTTGACTTGCTCGAGCAGGCGATGCCCAGCTCGCGCCGCCTGATCCTCGCGTCGCATCCCAGCAAGCTCGAACCGCGACTGCGCCAATCGAAGGGAATCGGCAGCGTCAGCCTGTGGCGCGTCCCCTTCGAGGCGGTGCAGTTCAGCCGCAGTTGGAACATCGATCGTGAACCGGACAAGGACAAGAGATTCGAACTTGCCAGCGAGGGGCGAGCTTATGTCGTCGCAGGACTGGCGCTGGGGCGCAACTACCATTTGCAGGGAAAGTTTGATGGCGACGATCAATTACAGGGAGCACGATCGCTGTACATGCAAGCGCGAAAATCCGATGCCGAGCGGGAATCGTTGTACATTTCCCCCGAGTTTCGCCGACTTCACGGGATCCCTGAAATGCCGGAACAGGAAGACCAGAAAAAAGAGGCCTTGGAGGCATTGAATGGGATGTATTTGCGAGCCAAACAAAACGCGTCGTATTGGATGGGCCTCGTTCACTACGAAGCGGGCAACTACGACGCGGCGATCGAGTGGCTCGATGAGCGGACCATCAAGTCGCCACTTCCCAGTCCCTGGCTCGCCGGCGCTCGCTACAACCTGGGCCGGTCGTACGAGGCACTCGGCCAAAACGACAAGGCGATCGCGTGGCTCCAGGCGGACGCCGACTCACCGCAGCGTCACGGCAACTTGCTGCGCGCGGCTTGGCTGGCGGAGCATAAGTAGGTCCCGCCGGCCCGGGGGAACTTTGCGCGACGCGCCTCATCGGTAGGGTGCATGAGTGAAACGAAATGCACCAGCGTCGGGTAGTGGGTCAGTTGGAATTATGTCGTCGTTCGCTCCGCGAACGAACGTCCTTTCGCGGAGCGAAAGGCGACAATGCCGCGACCGCCATTTTGAAACTGACCCACTACAGCGGCAACTGCAAGATAAAGGTGCATTGCATGCACCCTACAAACCGTAAAGCGGCCCCAGTTTCCCTCGCAAATGCCGCATGAGCGGCGCGTGCGAGAGGGGCTCGCCCGTGACGAGCTGCACCAGTTCCGCAGCCGAATAGCACTGCCCACGCTGGTGAATGTTTTGCTGCAGCCAAGTGCGGAGCGGCTCGAACTCGCCGCGGGCCAGTTGCTCGTCCACGCCCCCTAAATCGCGGTCGGCTTGTTCGAAGAACTGCGAGGCGTACAGGTTGCCGAGCGAATAGGTCGGAAAATAACCGATCAGAGCCGCCGACCAATGAATGTCCTGCAAACAGCCGTCGGCGTCGGTTGGCGGCTCGATGCCGAGATATTGGCGGTACTTTTCGCGCCACGCGCCGGGGAGTTCGTTCACCGGCAGGTTGCGCGTGAGCAGGGCTTGCTCCAGCTCAAAGCGGATGATGATGTGCAAGTTGTACGTCGCTTCGTCCGCTTCGACGCGAATGAGCGACGGCTGGACGTTGTTGATCGCCCAGAACCACTGCTCCGGCGACACGCCGGTAAGTGCCGCGGGGAACGCTTGGGTCAGTTGCGGGAAGAAGTGCCGCCAGAACGCCCGGCTGCGGCCGACGAGGTTCTCCCACATTCGCGACTGCGATTCGTGGATGCCCAGCGACAGGTACGTTCCCGGCGGCAGGCCGAATTGCTCGGGCCGCAGACCCTGATCGTAGATGCCGTGCCCCGACTCGTGCAGGATACCGAAGAAGGCGCTCGGGAAGAATTTCTCGTCGTACCGCGTTGTAATGCGGCAGTCGTGCGGTCCCATGCCGCTGCAGAACGGGTGATGCGTCACATCGAGCCGCCCGCGCTGGAAATCGAACCCGATCGCTGCCGCAGCCCCTTTGCCGAACGCTTCCTGGGCACCTTGCGGATAATCGCGTGAGAGAATCTCCACCGGCGCTTTCTTGCCGGATTGCATGATCGCCTGGACGAGCGGCGCGAGCTCGTCGCGCAAGTCCGCGAGCACCGCGGTCACCTCGCTCGTATTTGCTTCCGGCTCAAAGTCGTCGAGCAGTGCGTCGTAAGGATGCTCTCGATACCCCAGGCACTCGGCCTGCTGTCGCTTCAGGCCGTAAAGCTTTTCGACATGCGGCGAGAAGCTCGCGAAGTCGTTCTCCTTGCGGGCCTTGACCCAGGCTTGTTGGCCGAGCACGGAAGCCCGCGTCAGTTCCTCGACGAGCGCCTGCGGCAGCTTCACCCGTTTGTCGTAGTCGCGCTGCAGTTGGCGAATCGTCGTCGCCGCGTCGCTATGCCGGTCGCCGGCCGGTGCGCTATTGGCCAGTGACGCGAGCAGCTCGCCGATCCGCGGATCGGTCCGCCGGCGATGCACCTGCCCAGAGATGAACGTCATCTGCTCGGCCCGGTACTCGCCGGCCGCGGTGGGCATATACGTTCGCTCGTCCCAGCCGAGGACCGCCTCGATCGATTCGAGTAATGCCGCCTGGCGGGAGAGCGTGCAAAGTTCTTCAAACAAAGGGGCCATCGTGGGAGAGTTTCAAGTCGGGGAGTTTCTGCCGGGGGATTCTGTCCGAAGGACTCTCAATCAGAGAAGAGAAGCGGCCAGGCTGTCAACGGGCCGAGGTCGCCGGTATTGTCCTGCTTTGTATGTCGTCCCGTTGTCAGGTAACGAGCAATTTAGGCCAGAAGAGCGCTGGAAATGTTTCTAGGTTGCCCCTCTCTGCCGGCTACAATCGGAGACATGGAATATGACGACTGGAGCCGCATATTGTCGGAGCGATTTCCGTATTGCGACAAGGTTGAAAGCAGCCACGCATGGACTGAGGTCAAGCAGCGGCTCGTGATTGGCCAGTCGGTTACAGGGGTCGTTGTGGCGCGTGCTCATTTTGGAGCGTGGATCGACATTGGACTAGGCTTCCCTGGTCTATTGGAGATCATCTGCATCGCACACCTCACACCAGAGCGCTATCGGGCCGGCGACTGGTGCCCGATTGGCAGCCAGATCACAGCATTCGTTGGAGGGTTCCGAGACCGAGGGCGACAAATCGGCTTGTGGCAGGTACGACCGAAAAATCAAAGTGCCCTGACAAATTAGGACACTAACCATTGGCCGTGCACTATCGCTCGGTTGGCCGCCGGCCTTTGCGTTCATTCATCACATCGGTCCGGTTGCGACCGAGATCGAACTCATCCGCCGCGGCATCGACGTTCTTCAGATACCGCCGCCGCTTCCGGTTGCCCGTCTTCTTGATGGTCCGCTTGAGCTTGCGGAGCTGGCGTTTGTCGTCGTGCATGAGAGGCTCGACACCCGGCTTCGATGGAAGGTTCGCTCACACGAGATCCCGCGATGGGTGGCTGTGGGTCGCGTAGCGAACCACGGCCAATGCGACATCCATTGCCCTGGTCGGCTGCGCCGGCCACAACCACCCCACTTATAGTAAGTCCAGCGGATCGACATCGACGACCCACTGCACTCCTTCGGTGGGCTCCAGCGAATCGAGGACCGTACGGACACAATGGCGAAGCGCATCGCCGGCAGGGCTGGACAAGAGCACGTGGTAGCGGAACAGGCCGCGGAGCTTGTGGATTGGGCATGGGGCCGGGCCAAGCAGCCGGTGTTCGATGACGGCGGACTCGACTTCGGCTTTCAGCTTTACGGTCGCGACTTCGATGAATTGCTCAGCAGCCGAGTCGATTTCGCTTCGGACGATCAGCCGGATGAGCGAAGCAAAGGGCGGGTAGAGGTGCTCCTTGCGGCTGGGAAGCTCGGCAGCGGCAAAGCGGGCATAGTCGTGCTCGATGGCTGCCTGGATCGCGTAGTGATCGGGCGAAAAAGTCTGCACGAGGACGCGGCCCCCTTTGTCGCCGCGCCCCGTGCGGCCGGCAACTTGCGTGACGAGCTGAAACGTCCGCTCAGCCGCCCGCAGGTCGGCAAAGTGCAGCGTCGTGTCGGCATTCACCACGCCGACCAGCGTCACGTTCGGAAAGTCGAGTCCCTTCGCGATCATCTGCGTACCGAGAAGAATCTGCACCTCGCCGCGGCGAAATTTCGCGAGGGCCTCCTCGTGGCTCCCCGGCTTTTGCATCGTGTCGCTGTCCATGCGGAGGACGCTCGCCGCTGGAAAGCGGGCCTTCACCTCGCTCTCCAGCCGCTCGGTCCCAAAGCCGGCGTAGCGGATGCCGTCGAAGCTGCAATCGGGACAGCGGACCGGCGACGGCTGCTCGAAATCGCAATAGTGGCAAACGACCTTCTCCTCCTTGCGGTGATGCGTGAGCGACAGATCGCAGTGCGGGCACTTGGACACAAAGCCGCACGCGGGACACTGGATATGCGTGCTGTAGCCGCGCCGATTGAGCAGCAGGATGACCTGCCCCCCTTCGTTCAGGGCCTCGTCGATCGCCCGGTGCAGCGACCGGCTGACAGCGCCGCGGCTCGAGCGGTTTTGGAATTCGTTACGCAGATCGATCGTGGCGACAGCCGGCAACGGGCGGTCCTCCACGCGGCGAGGCATGTCGATCAGCGTGAAGGGCCTCGGGGCTTGGGCCTCGGGGTTCGGGGTTGAAATGCCGGACTTGTCCCCTGTCCCCTGTCCCCTGTCCCCTGTCTCCCGTCCTTTGTTCCCTGAACCCTGAACTCCGAACCCTGTCCCCTGGCTCGCTCGCTGCCACGACTCCAGCGACGGCGTCGCACTGCCGAGAACCAGCGGCACGCTTTCCATCGCCGCCCGCTGCAGGGCCACGTCGCGGGCGTGGTATCGCGGCTGCTCCCCTTGCTTGAAGCTTGCGTCGTGCTCTTCGTCGATCACGATGAGGCCGAGGTTCGGCGTCGGAGCGAAGATGGCACTCCGCGCGCCGACGACAACTTGTACCTTCCCCTGGGCGATCTGCTGCCAGTGCCAATGGCGCTCGGCATCGGAAAGGTGCGAGTGCAGCAGGGCAACGCTGGAAAACCGCGAGCGGAATCGCTGTCGCGTTTGCGGCGTGAGGCTGATCTCTGGCACCAGGACGATCGCTTGCCGGCCGTAACCGAGAACCTCCTCAATCGCCCGGATATAGACCTCCGTCTTGCCGCTGCCGGTGACGCCGTGCATGAGGAGCGTCTCGTGCCGCCGGTCGCGGAGGGCGGCGAGGATGTGATCGAGTGCGTTCTGCTGATCGGCGTTGAGTCGCAGATGCTCCTCGCGGGGCGTGGTCTGCTCCTCGACTTCGACTTGCTGGATGCGGCGGACGGACGCGGTGACAAGCTTCTTCTTCCGCAGTTCGCTAATCGGTCCCAAACCACACTTGGCTGCTTGGGCAAGTTCTGGCGGGGTGAGCGGGCGGGGGGACGCGGCCAGAATTCTCAGCGCGTCGAGTTGCTTCGGACTCGCCTTCAGCGTGCCTGCGGCCAGTTGCTCCTTCACGCCGTCGGGCACGGTGAGGAACGTCATCTCCCGCGTGCCGGCCTGGCCGCGGACGCCCGAGGGGACAATCGACTGCAGAATCTGCCCCAGCGGACAGAGGTAATAGTCGCTCATCCACCGCGCAAGACGGAGCATCGGCGGTGAAAGGAGCGGCTGCGGATCGACGATCTTCGCCACCGGCTTAAGCGGGCGGCTGGCGACGGGCTTCGTCGCGATGGCGGCACAGTAACCCACCACCAGCCGATTCCCGCGGCCGAGCGGCACCTGGACGCGCTGGCCGGGAGCGAGGCGTGCGGCCAGTTGCGGCTCGACCAGATAGTCAAACGGTCCGTGCGGGGGCTCGAAAAAGACGACCTCCGCGGCGAGTTGCTCACCAGCCGCGTCCAATTCCCACGGCTCGGGCGCGGCATCGAACAGCGTGGATTGGTGGGAGGACATTCCGTCGATTTTAGTGGTTTCATAAAGCGACGTGAGCCGCCACTTGCAAACCGTCCCACAGTGCAGTGCGTAAACCATTGTGTCGCGGGCATTTGCGTTCAGCACGTCCACTCGGACCTGTCACAAATTGCCCCCACCTGCGCCCGATGCTGTATTCGCATCCCGCAGGCGGATAGAATGGCCAAACTGTCGCAGCAGGCGGGTGTGCCCAACGACTCGAGGCACCTTATGTTTCCCTGTTTCGCCGAAGCGGAGCTTCGGGCCTATCTCAGCGGTGATCTGCCCGCCGACCGCCAGGCCGGTGCGAGCGAACACCTGCGCACTTGCGGCAAGTGTAAGGAGTTATGGGACGAGGTTCGTGGGGCGTATAGCGGGGCGTCGCTCAACCCGCACCATCTGCCGACGAAGTTGGAGCTGACCCGTCACGGCGATGATTCGTTCAACGCGAATCATCCTGACCTGCCCGATCACGAACTGAATCTCGCCGCGGCAGCGTCCCCGCCGGCCAGTCTGACGATCAGCGAGTTCCTGCACAGCCTGTCGGAGAGCGGCCTGCTCCTGCCGGCCGAGGTCAATCAGGTCCGCGAAGATTCGGCAGCCGATCCCTCCGGCCGTTCGACGCTGGCCGACTTGATCACGTGGCTCATCAAGCAAGACAAGCTCACGCGCTATCAGGCGGAGTTGCTCTGTCGCGGCCGGGCCGGCGGCTTGGTGCTCGGCAACTATGTCATCCTGGACAAGATCGGCCAGGGTGGAATGGGGACGGTCTTCAAGGCTCGCCATCGGCGCATGAATCGGCTGGTGGCGTTGAAGGTGCTGCCGACGAGTCTCTCAAAGATTCCCGAGGGAGTTGCCCGCTTTCAGCGCGAGGTGGAAGCTGCCGCCCGTTTACAGCACCCGAACCTGGCAGCCGCCTACGATGCCGACGAAGCCGAGGGGGTGCATTTCCTGGTGATGGAGTATGTCGATGGCCCGAATCTCGCCGCCTACGTGCGCGAGCGCGGGCCGATCCCGGTTCCCGCCGCGGTGCGACTGATCGGGCAAGCCGCTCGCGGCTTGGCCGCTGCCCATGCGAAGGGGATCGTCCATCGCGATATCAAACCGAGCAACCTGATGGTGAACCGGCAAGGTTCGCTGAAGGTGCTCGACATGGGACTGGCTCAGGTGAAGGGGTGCACGGTTCCTCCTGATCTGCACACCGACATGACGCAGACCGGCCGGACGATGGGGACCGTCGATTACATGGCCCCCGAGCAGGCCCGCGATGCGAAGAGCGTCGATGCGCGAGCCGACATCTACAGCCTCGGCTGCACGCTGTATTACCTCCTCGTTGGCAGCACGCCCGCTCCGCCCGGGTCGGCCGCAGAAAAGCTGCTTTGGCACCAGACATCCGAGCCGCCGAAACTGATCGATGTGTGCCCCGGCGCGACTGCCCGGCTAGAAGCGCTCCTGCAGCGGATGATGGCCAAGGTTCCCTCGGACCGGCCGCCGTCGATGACCGACGTGGCACTCGAACTCGATGCGTGCCAGGCCGAGGTGCCCGGCGCGGCAAGCGAGCTGGCCCTGGAGGGGATCGAGCTTCCGCCCGAGGAGCCCCCGTCCACCGTCCGCGGATCGAAGGCAGGCAAAGGGACGATGATGGAATTGGGCGACACGCTGTTGTCCCAGGCTCGCCTGACGGCGATTGGCCCCGCTCACCCGACAAAGGCTCAGTCCCGTGGCCGCCTCATTGCGTTCGGCGCGGGTGCGATCGGCGTTGCCGCCCTGGCGGCCATGTTCCTCGCTCCGCTCGTTTCACGCCTGACCAACGATCCCACGCCGCCGGCCAGCGGCACGTTGATCGTGCAGGTGGATCAGGGGCCCGCCGAAATTTATGTGAACGGCCGCTTCGCGGGCCAAATCGGCAAAGACGGTAAGCCGCTGGCGCTGCAAGTTTCGCCCGGCACGCAGTTCGTCGAGATTCGCCGCGAAGGCTACCTGCCGCATGAGAAGCGGATTGAAGCGACGCCGGCCCAAACAACCAAAATCGTCGCGACGCTGCAGCCCGCCGAGCGATTGCCCGCTCCGCAGGTCACTCCGCGGCCCGCTGCATCGCCCCACGCGAAGTATCAAGAGGCTCTCGCTTGGGTCTGGCGCAATCGGGGCACGGTCACGGCCGTAAGCGGAGACGGCGAGCCACTGACGCTGGCCAGCCAGGCCGACTTGCCCCCGGTGCCGCTGGAGATTGCCGCGATTCACCTGGAAGGGAGCGGAGTGCAGGACAAGGAGCTCGCACAACTAGCCACGATCCCGCGACTGCAAGAGCTATGGCTCTCGAATACGACGATCAGCGACGAAGGGATGGTCCATCTGGCCAAGCTCGATCAGCTCGCGCGGCTGCATCTCGCGGGGACGGCGATCAAGGGGCCTGGACTCGCCAGCCTTAATCGGATGACGCGGCTGGTTGAACTCGACCTGTCGCACACGCCGCTGACCGATCAGGCGCTCGCGCGCCTCACTCCACTGGTGAAGCTCTCGCGGCTCAATTTGTCGGACACCAAAATCACTGATGCCGGGATCGAGCAGCTTCGTTCGCTTTCATCGCTGGAAGTGCTCGTGCTGCACAACACGGGGCTTTCGAGTTCGCAGTACGCGGCGCTGACGCACGCCAACCCAAATCTGGCCATTCAGTGGGACGGGGCCGATCAACAGCGTGCCGTCGCTGGACGCCTGCTCGATGGTGGAGCGACACTCACGTTGACGGACAGCAGTGGCCAGCTTCTGACCGACATCCGCGATCGCAACGCATTACCGGCTGGCCGCGTAGTAGTGAAGAGGGTCGATCTGTCGTCCGGTGCCAATTTCGGCGATGACGATCTGAAGCAACTCGTCGCCTTGCCAGAGATCGATTCGCTCGACCTGGTGAACGTGAATGTGACGCCGACGGGACTCGCTCATGTGCAAGGGCTGGCCACGCTTCGCCGGCTGCAGCTGGCCGCTCATCGGTTGCCGCCGACGGCAGTTGCCGCGTTTCGCCAGTCGCTTCCCAACTGCGAAATCACGCTCAAGGAGCCGGTCGATCTGGAAGTGGCGCAGGCAGTACTGGCTGCCGGTGGCCGCGTGACGATCGTCACCGATCACGGTCCTCAGGAAGTCGAATCGGCCGACATGTTCCCGCCCGGCATGTACACCGTGCGTGCGGTCAACCTGGCCGGCGCGGCCAAGCTCGATCCGGCTCTGCTCGCCAAGTTCCGTGAATTGTCCTCGCTCGAATCGCTATCGCTGGCCGATTCGCCGCTCGATGACGACGGCCTGCGGCAGCTTGCCGGCTGCAAATCGCTGCGCGATCTGACGCTGAGCGGCACGAAGATCACCTCCGCCGGCATCGGGCATCTTGCGAAGCTGCCGGCCCTCACGCGGCTTTATCTGGCCCGCACCGATATCGGTGAAGCAGGGATGCGGCAAGCGTGCAGCCTGCCGCGGCTGTCGCACCTGTCGCTGGCCGGTGTCGCGCTGACCGATGCCGATTTGCCGCTGTGCAAACGCCTCAAGGAGCTGACCTGGCTCGACCTGTCGGGTACCGCCGTCTCCGATTCCGCCCTGATGCACCTTGCCGAACTCCCCGCGCTGACGCGGCTGGACATTCGCGCCACAAAGCTCACGGACGCCGGCCTGGAAGAACTGAAGGCGGCTTTAGGGACGCGCTGCGAAGTGAGTGGCGATGCACCCGATCCGCAGCGTGCCGCCGCTCGCTGGCTGGTGCAGCACAAGGGGACGGTCTCGCTCGAAAGCGGTCCGCTTGTGGGAATGAAGAGTATCCCGCGCGACGCCTGCCGCATTGTGGCCATCGACCTGGCTGGCCTCGACCATCTGCATGCCGATGACATCGTGAAGCACGTTTCGGCCTGCACCGACCTGCAAACGCTCGATCTCTCGAAGACGGGCCTCGGCGACGGCGATCTCGCCTTCCTCGCCAAGCTGCCGAACCTGACGACGCTTCGCCTCGCTCAGGTCTCGATCTCGGACAAAGCGCTCAAGGCCCTGGCCGGACTCACCAAGCTCGAAACGCTCGATCTTCGGGGCACGCGTGTCAGTGGGGCCGGCCTCGCAGAACTATCGAGCGCCGCGGGTCTGCGGCACTTGTACTTGAGCCACGCGCCGGTGAGTCCCGAGCACTTGGACGCGCTGGCCTCGTTCCCGATGCTGCAAACGCTCGATCTCTCGGCCAATCCGACGATCGACGACGACGGACTTGTGCACGTCGAATCGCTCGCAGCTCTGCGCACGCTCGGCCTCCGGGGCGCAAAGATCACCGATGCTTCGCTCGACCGGATTGCGAAGCTGACCGAACTAGAATCGCTCGATCTGGAGGCGACTCCAGTTACCGACGACGGCGTGGAAAAACTCGTCCCTCTGCCGCGCTTGGCCAAGCTCTCGCTCAGCCGCACCGGTGTGAGCGACGGAGTGACCTCGATTCTGGCTCGGATGAAGGCACTGCGGAGCGTCGCACTCCTTGGAACTCCGGTCACCCCCGAGTCGATCCGCACACTTCGCTCGGCGCTTCCCAGTGGCGCCGAAATTCTCGCTCCTACGCCCCGCCAACCAACCGGCGATGGCGTTCCCGCGGGCGAACCCTCGCCGCTCAATTACACATCGGGCACGGGCACTCCGCTCACGCGGCCGTAAGAGAAGTAGGTTATGCTTTAGCATAACTCTTTTCAAATTTGTGAAGTGTTATGCTAAAGCATAACCTACGATGGATTGGCCTCGTCACCATCGCTGTGTCTGTTGCGGTCAGCGTTTGGACTTTGTGTCGTTTGCAAGCATTGACTGTCCAACTTGACCAACAAGCGACAGAGCTCGCAGCACTCCAGACCGAGCGTGACGAAGCCCGCCAGCAGTTCGTCGCCCAGCGGGAACTGCTTCGTGAGCAAACGCTAACGACTGCTTCACGCTCGCCCGACGAGTTCCTGGCTCTCTTTCCCGCGCCGTTTCCGCAAGGAGACTGGCGGCCCGCGGAACACGAGTTTGAGGACTGCTGGTTTCGCTCGGCGGATGGGCTCCGTCTGCATGGCTGGCTGATTCGCCACGAGCAGCCCCGGCACGCGCTGCTCATGATCCACGGCAACGCAGGGAACCTGACGCATCGGGCCGCATTGGCCTCGATTCTGAGCCAGCGCTATGCGGCCACCGTTTTCGTCTTCGACTATCGCGGCTACGGGCGGAGTGAAGGGACGCCGACGATTCCTGGTCTGTTACTCGACGCACGAGCGGCACGAAAGGATCTGGCCGCGCGAGCCGGCATTGCCGAGAGCGAGATCGTGTTGCTGGGCGAATCGCTGGGTGGAGGAATCGCCGTCGATCTGGCCGCGGAGGACGGTGCGCGCGGCCTCGTTCTGCTCAGAACGTTCTCGTCCCTCAAAGAAGTCGCGGCGATCCACTACCCAAGAATTCTCGTCGATACGCTCGTAGCCGACCGGCTCGATTCTGTAGCAAAGATAAGCAAGTTCCGCGGCCCGCTGCTGCAGTTTCACGGCGAAGCGGACCGCACAATTCCGATCGCGCTAGGTCAGAACCTGTTCGCCGCTGCGAACGAGCCCAAAACTTTCGTCTCAGCTCCCGGCCACGATCACAACGATCGGCTGCCGGAGACTCTCTTCGCCGCGCTCGATCGGTGGTTGGTACAGCTCGGCCCGCTCAGTCCTAGTCGATGAACGACAGCGAACGCCTTCTCCTGAGTTTTGCATTCGTAATCATCAAGTGGCGAAAGTAACGGCGGACGATCATCATGGACGGAGCTGAGTTGCAAGCGAACGAAACGCCGGCCTGATTGCGAACGGTTTGCGAATGGCCCCTTCAACCCCACGAGTGCCAGAGCCAGGAGTCGCAGCAAGAGCCGTTGGCGCCTGGTCCCGCTATCTGCTGGCTTTAGCGATCGTCGGGATCTGTACGCTCATTGCTGCAACAGGCAGCGCGCTGGGGATGAGCGAGCCCAATCTGGTGATGATCTACCTGGCCGGTGTCGCGCTGGTTGCGGCGCGGTGTGGGCATGGACCGGCGGTAGCTACAGCGGTCGTTTCGGTTGTCGTCTTTGATTATTTCTTCGTTCACCCAGTGTTCGGCTTCTATCCGACCGACGCACAGTACTTCGTGACACTCAGCGTCATGCTCGGCATCGGGTTGCTCGTCAGCGAGCTGATGGCGCGGATTCAGATTCAGCTTCAGTCGTCTCAGGAACAGGAGCAGCGAACGGCGGAACTTTATCACGAATCGCAGGCTCGCGAGCGGCGGGCTGTGGCGCTCGATCAACTTTCCCGCCAGCTCAGCCGCATGTCGGGACCGGAGTTTCTCGTGCGGACGTCCGCCCAGCAGCTGCGGGAGACCTTTGGCGGCGACGTAGCGATTTTTCTTCGCGAGAGTGATGGATCGCTGCGGCTGCGGGCGGGGGACGCAGTTTGGTCGGAGGAGCATTCCCTCCGCGCTGCTGGCCAGTGGGTTGCCGAGCACCAGCAGTCCGCGGGCACGGGTACGAGCCAGTTCGCCGATTGCGGCGCGCTGCTAGTGCCGATGATCGGAACGCAGCAAGCGCGAGGGGTTCTGGCCGTTCGCACGACCGATACACTCCGCTTCAGCGATCTGGAGGAGCTACGGATGCTGGAAACGTGCGCCAACTTGATCGCGCTCTCGATCGAGCGCGATCAATCGCTGCTCGACGCGCAGCAGTCGCAAGTGCAATTTCAGTCCGAGCAGCTGCGCAATGCTTTGCTCAGCGCCGTCTCGCACGAGCTACGCACGCCGCTGGCGACGATCGCCGTCACGGCGCAAGGCGTGGTCGATGCAGAAAAGGACTTGCTGGGCCAGGAAGAACGCGAAATGCTGGAAACGGTAGTAGCGGAGTCGCATCGCCTGTCGCGGCAGGTCGAAAACCTGCTCGACATGGCCCGCTTCGATGCCGGTGTGCTCACGCTGCAGCGCGATTGGGAAGTGCTCGAGGAACTCGTCGGCGTGACCCTCGCCCGGCTGAAGCGGGAGTTGGCTGGGCGGGTCGTTCGCGTGCAGATTCCAGCCGACTTTCCGCTGCTCTACGTGGCCGACGACCTGATTCAGCAGGTGCTGAGCAACCTGATCGAGAACGCACTTCGCTACACACCTCCGGGGAGTCCTATCGAGATCTCGGCCGAGACGTCCGGGGGCGAAGCCCTGGTGCGGATCGCCGATTCGGGTCCGGGTTTGCCCCCGGGGAGCGAGGAGAAGCTGTTCGACAAGTTTGTCCGCGGCGGAGCGGCCGTGGCCGATGGTCGCCGCGGCATCGGTCTGGGCTTGTCGATCTGCCGGGCAATCGTTCAAGCTCATGAAGGGCGGATTTTCGCGGTTAATCGGCAGGATGGGGGAACGGAGTTTACGATCGCGCTGCCGTGCGGCACTCCCCCGGTGAATGAAATCCTCCCTGGAGAGACCTTGCCATGACTGCTGTTGCAACGGCGGCGCCGCTGGTGCTCGTGGTCGAAGATGAGCCGCCAATGCGACGGTTCTTGCATTCGTGCCTCTCCGGCGCCGGCTATCGGACTTCCGAGGCGGAGAGCGGAGAGCAAGCGATTGCGGCAGCGATTGACCGGCCGCCGGACGTTGTGCTGCTCGATCTGGGCCTGCCGGACATGGACGGGCAGGATGTGCTGGCCCGACTGCGGGAATGGCTTGCCGCCCCGATCATCATCCTGTCGGTCCGCAACCAGGATTCGCAGAAAATCACGGCTCTCAACCGTGGAGCCGATGATTTCATGACCAAGCCGTTCAGCACGGGGGAATTGCTCGCCCGCATTCGGGTGGCTCTCCGGCACGTTTCGCAGCGGCAGGGGGGCGTAGAATCGCCCGTGTTCGAGGTCGGCGAGCTCAAAGTCGATCTGGCAACGCGGCGAGTCTTGGTCCGCGGGCAAGAAGTGCATCTCACCCGGCTCGAATACAAGCTCATCACGCTGCTCGTCCAGCATGCCGGCAAGGTCGTGACGTACCCGCAGATTCTGACCGAAGTTTGGGGCCCGCAGCAGGCACAGAACACGCAGCACCTCCGCGTGTTTATGGCGGGCCTGCGACGAAAGCTGGAACTGGACCCAGCCCAGCCGCAGTATTTGCTGACGGAACAAGGGGTTGGCTATCGACTGGCCAGCGATTGAGAGAATTAAGACTTCATTAGTTTTCTGCACGTTGACATAAACACTGAATAAGCGTGCATTAAGTTCTGGCACGCCCTGCATTTCGCGCGGGCAAGCGACCCTCTTGCCGCACTTCTCGCGGTCTCGCGCATAGCCAGTTTGGAAAGCTGCGCAATGTGAATGTGTGTCACGGTTTGTGCGCGATGAATCCCGCGAAAGGTCGCGCCGCGATCACCGTGGTACGCCGCTTGCAATCGGCCTGAACTTCCGCGCCGGGTGATTGTTTGCACGGCGTCCGTTTCACATCTTCGATCAGGCGAGAATCCATGAGTTACGTTGTCCGATTGTGTTGCGCGCCATGCTTGGCGCTCTTCGTCGCACTCTCCATTGCATCCTTAGTATGCGCTCAGGAAACCAAATCCGAGCCCGCGGCCACCGAAGCCGCTCCTGCGGAAACGCCTCCTGCCGAGGCCGCTCCCGCAGAAACGCCGCCGGCAGAAACGCCTCCAGCCGAAGCTCCCGCTGCTCCGCCCACCATCGAAGAACGCGTGGCCAAGGTGGAATCGTCCGTCGGCGATGCGGCTCTGGCGGGCCACAACGCCTGGATGCTCACCTCCGCGGCCCTCGTGCTCTTCATGACGGCGCCCGGCCTGGCAATGTTCTACGGCGGGCTCGTCCGCAAGAAGAACGTCCTCAGCGTCCTTATGCAGTGCATCTTTCTGATGGGCCTGATGACGGTGATCTGGTGCCTCTACGGCTACTCCCTCTCGTTCGGCGGCGTGCTGGGTGAGGAAGGGTATAGCCCCTTCATCGGCAATGCCGACTTCCTCGGCATGAAGAACGTGCAACGGAGCTTCGATGCCTCGACCAGCACCGTAAGCACGCCGATGGAAGGGGTCATTCCGCGCTACACGCACATGCTCTTTCAGGGGATGTTCTTCATCATCACGCCGGCCCTTATCTGCGGCGCTTTTGCCGAGCGGATGAAGTTCAGCACGATGGTCGTGTTCATGATTCTCTGGGGGACGATCGTCTATTGCCCGCTCTGCCACTGGGTTTGGGACGGCGGCCTCTTGGCGTATGGTTCTCCGCACGGCGTTGCCGGCGGCGCGCTCGACTTTGCGGGCGGCACGGTCGTTCACATCAGCTCAGGCGTTTCCGCCCTGGTTTGTGCTCTCGTCATCGGCAAGCGCATCGGTTTTCCGACGGAAGGGATGCCGCCGCACAACCTGACCTACACGGTCATCGGCGCCGGCATGTTGTGGGTCGGCTGGTTCGGCTTCAATGCCGGTAGCGAACTCGCTTCCGACGGTCTCGCTTCGAGCGCTTTTGCCGTCACACACTTTGCCGCGGCCGCGGGCACGCTCGCCTGGGCTGGCATGGAATGGATCACTCGCGGCAAGCCGAGCGTTCTCGGCGCTGCCTCGGGCGCGGTCGCTGGCCTCGTCGTCATCACCCCGGCTGCCGGTTTCGTGCAGCCGCTGCCGGCACTGGGCATGGGCCTGGCCGCGGGCATCGTCTGCTTCCTCGCCTGCACCAAGGTCAAGTCCGCCTTCGGCTACGACGACTCGCTCGACGCCTTCGGCGTTCACGGCGTCGGCGGCACGCTCGGCGCGATTCTCACCGGTATCTTCGCCACGTTCCAAACGGCCGATCCGGTCCTGGTCAGCGGCGGCGGCAAGCCGGTCGGCCTGATCGACGGCAACGTTAGCCTGCTCATCGGGCAGGTTGCAGCGATCGCTATCACTTGGGTGCTGGCCGCTGTCGTCACCTTCATCCTGCTCAAGGTGCTCGACATGACGATGGGTCTCCGCCCGACTGCCGACGAAGAGCTGCAAGGGCTCGATCAGACGCAGCACGGTGAAGAAGGCTACATCTTCATCTAATGGCGATTGCCGCATGGACCCCGGCGGACGTTTGATTGCCGCCGGGAAGCAAAACGATTCGTCCGGCTACCGCCTGGTCGGACGAAAAGGCCCCAACGACTTGGGTGTAACCGTTCGCCTGCGGTTGCGCCCAAGTCGGGGTCGTTAGGGACCAGAACTTCCGCTACGCGAGGCTCGCCGTGAAGAAGATCGAAGCGATCATCCGCCCGCACAAACTCGACGACCTTAAAGCCGCCCTCACGCAGGCCGGCGTGCTGGGGATGACGATCAGCGAGGTTCGCGGCTTCGGCCGGCAGAAGGGGCACACCGAGACGTACCGCGGCACCGAGTATGCCGTCTCGTTTGTCCCCAAGGTGAAGGTCGAAGTAGTCACCTCCGACGCGAACCTGAATCTTGTCCTCGAAACGATTCTTCGCTCGGCCCGCACGGGCGAAGTGGGGGACGGCAAACTCTTCGTCTCCGACCTCGTCAGCGTCATCCGCATCCGCACCGGCGAGACGGATAGTGCGGCGCTGTAGCAAGACCGCGCTGGATCGAAGCGACCGTGACGGATTCTCAGCTTCGTTGTTCGCCTACCTTTGACGACAATTGGGTTAGGTGCGTCGGCATTCAGGCCGGAGCGCAGTCCTGGCAGGGCAAGTCCTGCTCAGCGAGCCGCGATTGATCGTTCCGATTGGGCCGCGAGCGCCACAGGAACCAGGCGGCAATGGCCAGCGGAATTGCGGCTTGGAGGTAGGGGAGGAAGGTTTGGGGAGGGAGGTGAAGCCCCATCATCAGGCTCCCTGGCTCGCTCGCGGTTTTGGCCTGCACCGAGACGCCGAAGAGGGCTGCGTAGATCGCCACGATGCCGCAGGAAGCGAGAATGCATCGCCAGCCGCGGCCGTACCTGTTGGCGAGGCGAGCAAACCACCAGGCGGCCAGAGCAAACGGAACGAACCGCCACAGGTTGACCGCGGCCTCGGCCAATGCATTGGTGGCGGCAATGCCTGCTTCTGAATTCTGAACCGACTCGGCACTATCCAGCGCCCAGCCAATCGGCAGCATCGTGAGCATCGTCACGGCGATGAAAGCGATGAGCCAGAGCGGCGTAACGATGATCGGCGCGAGGAAGAACGTGATCACGGGGCGCCGGGCCAGGAAGCCTAGCTTGCGATACTCGGCCGCGGCGGAAGCGGCGATTTGGCCCGGTTCGCCCAGGCGTTCGACCACGGAATCCAGATCGACTGCGCTCATGTGCTCCTCCTTGAGATCGGAAAGGTGATCGTCCAGCTCTTCCATGAGCCGGCGTTGCCAGACGACGGGAATCTTTCGGCGACTGAGTTCTTCGCGCAGGGCATCGCGCCAGCGGGCTTCAGCAGGCGTCCGTTGCGACGAGTCCATGCGCACCTCCTTGCAAGACACCCTCGATAGCTGCGGCGACCTCGCGCCAGGTGGATCGTGACGCGGCCAGTCGTTTCTTTCCTGCCGCTGTCACGCGATAGACAATGCGTGTTCGTCCGCCGGCCGGTTCGCGCGTGCTGGCAAGGCATCCTTCAGCCTGCAGGCGGTGCAGGACCGGATAGATGCAACCTTCGCCGAACTCCAGCTTGCCGCCGCTCGCGTCGCGAATCGCCTGCACGATCTCGTAGCCGTACATCCCTTGCCTCGCCAGCAATTCCAGCAGCAATAGCTCGGGGACGCCGTTGAGGAAGTCGGGATTGGTCTTGCGCGTCGTCATGGGCGGCTTATACCTTGCTGTTCGAGGTATGCCAAGATCAATCGGCCGCTGGGAGCATTGGGTTGAGGGAAATCACGCGAAGGCCGCGAGAAAATCGTGGCCGCGTTCCGGGACCAGGGCGGAGGGGCCAGTCTCATGTGCTATCGCACCGTGAACTCGCAATGCGTGCTTTGCGGGCCACTCCTCGCTAGGATAGGCCGAAGGGTAGTGGGGCCGTCTGCCGACGATTCGGCCGGAGTCAATGTGCGATGAGTGATCGCATCGGTGCGTCTAGGGCTGTGCAGCGAATTGGATTTTCTTATCGACTGCTTGCCGTCGCCACGACGCTGGTTCTATGGCCCTCGTTGGGACATAGCGAAGATCCATGGGCTCCAGGGGTGGCATTACCCGCGTGGAAGTCAATCGACCGATTGCAAAACTATCCCTATCCAAACGCGGAGCCAGTTCCCGACTTCGCCGCCCTCTGCCAGGACCAAGAGCCGCTGGTGCGAGCTGCCATATGCATGGCGATCGGACGGGAGGCGGACCCGCGGCGACTGCCGATTCTTGTGCCTCTCCTGAAAGACGATTCACCCATCGTCCGTCGCTTTGCGTTAGAGGCGCTCTTGCGGCTGGAAACTCCGGAGATCAAGGGCCCGCTCTTAGAAGTGCTGGGAACCTGGGAGGAAATTAAGCCTCCGCTTTCCTTTGGCGGCGATCGAGTCTTGGGGCTGGTGCGATTGGGGCTGCCCAATTGGCTCGTGGACTCCAACACGTCACTCGCTGCCCGCCAGCAGTGGCTTGAGGAGTTCGATTCCGACACGTGGCGGATCACATTTCCTGTCCCACATCACGATCTGACCTGGGACGATGGTCGAACGACGATCTGGGCGACTGTGACTGAGGCTGAATTCGACTCTGTTGATCAGTTTCCCTTACGGCTGTGCATCCGGCGTCGAGGTGGAAAAAAAGCGACCAGAGCCCTGCTGCCGGAGACTGGAGCATTACGTGAAATTCAGTTCAACGACTCCGTGCCATTGACATTGGCTCCCAAGTTGGACCCGATGGCGGAAAACCTTGACGTGCGGTTGCCGCCCGATGGCAACGTTGAATACGACGTGCTAGCCAAAGTGTCTCGCGGAACGCTTCTCCCTGGCGTGTATTTGCTGGAGGCAGGCCAAGCCGACTGGCCGCTTTTGATCCGAGTCCGCCGCAGCCTGAAAACTGAGCGAGAGATTCCAGAGCTTCTCAGTAACGCGGCAGATTCAAAGTCGATCAAGCGGTTGGGAGACGAGCGAGTGCAAGCCGCCGTACCGGTTTTGCTGGGTGGGTTTACCGCCAATGCAAATCAGAACAATTTTCAAGCTGCCGCAGCGTTAGCGCGCATCGGCGATCCGCGAGCTGTGCCGCTGATGCTGCAGTTCCCAGGGATGATTGCGCGCGACGTGCTTGGCGACACCTCCTCGTCGCTCCGCTGGTTCGGTACGACGGGTGATACTGAATACGCCAGATACATTCTCGACTGGAAAGCTCAGCTTGAAAGTGATACTGCTCAATCTTTGCGGCTAAGCCTCCAACTCCTCGGAACCCGCGGCACTGCTGAAGTGGACCAGGCCCGATTGGACCTCGTTCGTGCTTTAGCTCAATCCATCACCAACGAGCAGACCAGAGGCAATTACGGCCGACTAGGTATCTTCCAAGCAGCCATTCCGGCCGTCGCCCAGAAGCATCCCGAGGAATTAAGAGACGCCTTGTGGACGCTCCGAGACCGGCCAGAGGCGATCGAGTTCTTGATGAACGATTTTCGTCGCGAACGCAATGAGTGGTCGGCGAAACTTGTCGGACAACTATTTGAACGTGCCGTTGAACAGAGCGACTATCGCATGCGCAAAGTGCTTTTGCGAGCCGCGCTCAGGCAGACGCCAGAGATCGTGTTGCTGTCGAAATCACCGCTCACGACCGTCGATGAAGCACGAAGTCTCATCCTAGGGGCAAACGCTACCCCCAGTACCCTGGAAAACACGATCGCTCGTATCGAAAAGTATTTGCAGGACGATCCTCACCTCGGCCTGAAGTTGGGACTTGCCCACCTGTATGACCTCCGTGCTGACTCCGCCAAGGCAGAACCGCTGTGGCGGGAGGTGTTGGAGAGCGAATCGGCAGCCACTGACGAGAAAGCGACGGCACACTGCTCCCTGGGCGAGGTGCTTTCTAGGCGAGGGGAACCGGCAGCGGCCAAGCACCATTTTGAGGCCGCACTTCTGCTCATGAAGCCTAATACGGGCTACGGTTGGAACTCGCGTACGCCCGCGGATGTTCGCCGGAGAATGGACGAGCTTGCAGCCATCCCCGAACTCAAAGGTGTGACAGTTACCCAGCGGCGGATGCCATCACGAATTGAGCTCAACGGCGACGCGGAGCTTGCCGATCGCTGCGCCTTCTTTCTTGACGAAAGCCGAAGGCTCCGTCGTTGGGATCTGCGAGCTCAAACGGAGAACTCGTTTGGCGTCATGCCAAACCCCGTCCGGCAGTTCGTGCCGCTCGATCGCTCTCTGGTGCTTGTTTTGTACAAGGATGGATCATCGTGGATGTATCGCGAGGGGGAGCGAAAGCCTGTGTGGGAAGGACCACGCGGTATTCCGCACTGGTCACATCTGTCGCTGTCGAAAGACGTCATCACCATCGCTGACGACTCGGGAGCTCTTCACGCTCTCAATCCCCAGGACGGGTCAACCTTGTGGAAAGGTCGCTGCCATGTCCTCAATGAGGCGGACCCCAAACCTGTGGATGCGCTTCCGGGCGCCGCGGACGACGACCCGTTCGCCGGATCCTTCGAGGTCACCATCACCGGCTTCAAGGATCCCACTTCGTGCCGGTTCGTTCATCAGCTCGGATCACTCCTCCTGGTTCCTGAAAAGGCGATTAATCCCCGGCGATTTCGCTGCCTGCGATTGAAGGATGGGAGCGAGCAGTCCAAGTTCGAAGTCGGTTTTAACGTCATTTCGCTGGCCGCCGACGGCGACGTGGCGATCTTGGCAGGTGTCCAGGGTCAGATTGCGGCAGTCTCCCTCAGCGCGGGAAACGTCCGCTGGGAATCGAAGATCGACGAGTTGAACATCAAGAGCGACTATGAACTTAATACCGCCTGGAAAGCTGGCAGCAACGCGGCATACCTGACGGCCAAAGATCGACTTTGGGCGATCGACCCGCTCACCGGCCGAGTGTTGTGGTCTTGGACCTGGTCGCCGGCGGGCAAGCAACCGATGAAAGCAGCGCAATACGGCCCCTACAGCCGGATGATTCCGTTAGACGATCACATTGTTTGGCTCGTGGATTGGAAAACAGGTCTGAAACCGGTGGACGGGCGCGACGATCGAACGGACATCGTTGTCCTCTCGGCCAGCGGCCAACCGCTCATGCACCATACCAGTCCACTTTCCGATTCGCAAAGGTCAGTCGTCGCACCTTACGCGGTTGTTGACGGAGAAACGCTGTTCGTCCGTTTTGATCAAACGTGGGAAAGCTGGCCGCTGCCGGCCTCGAAGCCGTAAGAATCCAGCCTCACTCCACCGTCACGCTCTTGGCCAGATTCCGCGGCTTATCGACATCGCAGCCGCGGAGGATGGCGATGTGATAGGCGAGCAGTTGCAGCGGGATGATGTTCACGAGTGGCGAGAGATACTCGGGGACGTGCGGCACATAGATCACGTCGTCGGCCAGGCGACCGATGTCTTTGTCTCCCTCAGGAGCAATCGCGATCACCGGGCCGCCGCGGGCTTTGATCTCCTCCAGGTTCGACATCACTTTGTCATAGACAAAACCCTGTGGCATGATGAAGACGCTCGGCGTTTCTCCATCGACAAGGGCGATCGGGCCGTGCTTCATCTCCGCGGCGGGATAGCCCTCGGCATGGATGTAGCTGATTTCCTTGAGCTTGAGGGCCCCTTCCAGGGCCGTCGGGAAGTTGTACTGCCGGCCGAGATAGAGCACGTTCGTCGCGTGGCAGTACTTGCCCGCGAGGCGGCGAACTTCGCTGTTCACATCGAGCGTTTGCCGCAAGATGTCGGGCAGTCGCCGGAATTCTCCGATGATCCGACGACCCGCTTCGTAGCTCAGGTGGCGCATCCGGCCGAAATAGAGGGCGAGCATCGCCAACGTGATGCACTGCGACGTGTATGCCTTGGTCGAGGCGACGCCAATTTCCGGCCCGGCATGCAGATAGACGCCGCCGGTCGCTTCCTGAGCGATCGTGCTGCCGACGACGTTGCAAATGGCGAGCGTCGGATGCCCCTTCCGTTTCATCTCTTTGAGGGCGGCGAGCGTATCGGCCGTTTCGCCGCTTTGTGTGATGGCAAATAGCAGCGTGCCGTTATCGACCGGAGGATTGCGATAGCGAAGCTCACTCGCGTATTCGACTTCGACCGGGATGCGGGCCAGGTCCTCCATCAGGTATTCACCGACGAGGGCGGCGTGCCAGCTCGTGCCGCAGGCCGTGAGGAGGATGCGGTTCACGTGCCGCAGTTCTTGCGGCGAGAGATTGAGGCCGCCGAACTTGGCGGTCGCGTCCTCGTCGTTAAGGCGACCCCGCATCGCGTTTTCCAAAGCATCCGGCTGCTCGAAGATCTCCTTGAGCATGTAGTGCGGAAAGCCCCCAAGTTCGACATCGTTCTGTTCGATGGTTAGGTCGTGGACGAGGTGCTCGATGCGTCCCGTTTCGCGATGAGCGACTTCCAGCTTGTCGGCCGTGATGACAGCGATCTGATGATCGGCCAGATAGACGATCTTGTCGGCATAGCCAGCGAGGGGCGAGGCGTCGCTGGCGACGAAGTGCTCGCCGTGGCCAATGCCGACGACGAGTGGGCTTCCCTGGCGAGCGACGATGATCGCATCGGGCCAGTCGCGGAGGAGAATCGCCAGGCCGTACGTGCCGCGAAGCTTGCTCACCGCCTTGTGAACGGCAGCAAGCGGGAGCGAGTACGGATCGTCGGTGACGAATTCCTCGCGCCGCTCGCTGAATTTTCGCAGGTAACTGGCGATCAGGTGGGCGACGACCTCGGTGTCGGTCGAACTCTTGAAGACGTACCCTTCCGCCATCAGCTTTTCTTTGAGCGGCAGGTAGTTCTCGATGACGCCGTTGTGGACGACGGCGAGCACCGACTCGTCGGCCATGCCGCCGCAGTGCGGATGGGCGTTCGCTTCCGACGGAATGCCGTGCGTGGCCCAGCGGGTGTGGCCGATGCCGAGGCTGCCGGGCGTGGGCCGCGCGGCCAGCGAATCGGCCAGTTTGTCGATGCGGCCGACGGCCCGAGTGATGTGAAACTGCCGGTCCGGGGTGAGCGTGGCGAGGCCCGCGCTGTCGTAGCCGCGGTATTCCAGGCGGCGCAGCCCTTCGAGCAGAAACTCCTCGGCACTGCGAGGTCCGACGTAGCCGACAATTCCACACATCGCTGGTGCTTCCTAACCGCCTGCGGTGAAGGGACAACGGCAAGTGTAGGTCGCGGGGCGGCAGAGAGAGAAGGGACAAACCGACGGTCCGACGAAGCCATTCGGACAGCCGGGCGGTCGCAAGTCATTTCCACAAAGGCACTTATATCAACCATTGCGAGCTGGCGACTGGCAAAACTCGACGATCCGCCGGCTGACTTCGGCCGGTTCCTCGTGGGGGAGCCAATGAGTGTTGTGCTCAAACAGGGCGAGTTCTCCCTGGTCGCACATCGCCAGGCTCAAACTGGCCCCTTCGCGGCCGATGAACTTGTCCTTGGCTCCCCACAGGATCAGCGTGGGCGTGCTGATGCGGGTGAGCTTGGGCGGTTTGGCGCCGTAGCGAAACATGGCCCGGTACCAGTTGAGCATTGCTGTCATCGCCCCCGGCTGCGACCAGGCCTGGCGATACTCCGCGAAGTCGGCATCGGTGAACGTACCTGGCAAGCTGCTGTCGCGCAGGCCCTGAAATAGATTTCGCCAATCGCCTCGCCGAGCGCCCCATTCGGGCAATCCCGGCAACTGAATCATGAACATGTACCAGCTTCGCAGCAGTTGCCGCGGACTGGTGCGAAGCATTCGCCGCATCACGAGCGGGTGCGGTACGTTGATGATGACGACCTTCTCCAGCCGCTCCGGGAAATTGCTCGCCAGCCACCACGCGACCGCGCCACCCCAGTCGTGACCGACAACAATTGCCCGCTCGCGACCAGCCGCGTCAATGAGTCCGACGATATCGGCTGCCAAGCGATCGAGCGTATAGTCCCGAACCTGTGGTGGCTTGTCGCTCGTGTTGTAGCCGCGCTGATCGGGGGCCCAGACGCGAAAGCCCGCCGCAGCCAGAGCCGGAATGTGCTTGTTCCACTCGTACCAGGATTCCGGAAAGCCGTGCAACAAGATCAACAGCGGACCATCGACCGGACCGGCCTGTGCGACATTGAGCGTGATCCCATTGGTCGCGACTCGCTCGAAACGAATCTCCGCCACGCTCATCCCTCGAACTCCACGCAGCCGAAGCTCGCGATGGCGGCAGCGGCCCGCTCGCAATCGGCGCCGGCCACGTCGGTCATTGCGAGCTTGATATGCTGCCAAGTCCAGGTCACCTCAATTTGTCCGGACCCGGTCCGCAAAACGAGCAAGCCCGGCGTTTCGCTGTGATCGGGAAACTCCGCCTTCAGCCGGTCAATCACTTCCTTCACTGGCAGATCGATGAGGCCTTCGACATCTTCGCCCCACAAGATCTCGCGGGCCACTTCGGCCGGCGAGAGCTTGAGGTCGGCTCGCGGTTTCCAGAAGAGCAATGCATCGGGCATCCGATAGTTTCCCTGCGGGGTATATTCAAGCTCGGGCAGCACGAGCGTTCACTGTCATTCTACCGAGGAGCTTTCCGCGTGAGTGAGCCGATCATCAGCGTTTCCGGCCTGCGTGGTGTGATTGGCGAGAGCCTGACGCCGGAAATCGCGATTCGCTATGTGACGGCTTTTGCGAAGACACTGCCGCCGGGGCCGATCGTGGTCAGTCGCGATGGCCGGGCCACCGGGCCGATGATCGCGGCCGGCGTGCATAGCGGCCTCGCGGCGGTGGGACGCACCGTGCTCGATGCGGGAATTGCCGCGACGCCGACGCTCGGCGTACTCGTCCGGACGAATCAGGCGGCAGGGGGCGTGCAGATTTCTGCCAGTCACAATCCGCCGCAGTACAACGGACTCAAACTCTTCAGCCGGGAGGGACGCGTCCTCCCTGCTGTCGCGGGCTTGCCGGTGCTCGAAGCGTATCGCGCTGGCAAGCCCGCGTGGGTCATACACGAACAGGTCGGCCGGGTGCAGCCACTGGCAGATACGACCTCCGAGCATTTGCGGCTGGTCTTGGCCTCGGTTGATACGCATGCGATTCGCAAGCGGCACTTCCGTGTGCTGCTCGACAGCAACGCCGGCTCGGGGAGCATCCTGGGCCGCGAGTTGCTGACGGCACTTGGCTGCGAGATCACGCTGCTCGGCGGTGAAGCGACAGGTGAGTTTCTGCATCCCCCCGAACCGACGGCGGAGAACCTTGCCGGCGTCTCGCAGCAAGTCCTCGCGGCCGATGCGGATGTCGGCTTTTGCCAGGACCCCGATGCCGACCGGCTGGCGATCATCGACGAGAACGGCCGCTACATCGGTGAGGAGTACACGCTCGCACTGTGCCTCGATCATGTGCTGCGCGAGCGGAAGGGGCCGGTCGTCACGAACTGCGCCACCAGTCGCATGGCGGCCGACCTGGCGGCAAAGTACGGGGCCGCGTTTCATCGCTCAGCGGTCGGCGAGGCAAATGTCGTCGATCGGATGCTTGCCTCGACGGCGACCTTCGGTGGCGAAGGAAGCGGTGGCCCCATTGACCCGCGCGTGGGCCTGGTGCGCGATAGCTTCGTTGGCATGGCGCTCGTCCTGGCGGCGATGTCAAACCGCGGCAAGAAGGCGAGCGAACTGGCCGACGAACTGCCGCGGTACGAAATCCGCAAAACAAGCGTCCGCTTGGAAGGGATCGACTTGCCAAATGTCTTTGCCGCTGTGCAGCGGTCCTTTCCCGACGCGGCCGCCGACCGGCTCGACGGTCTGCGGCTCGATTGGCCCGATCGCTGGCTCATTGTGCGCGGCAGCAACACCGAGCCGATCGTCCGATTCATTGCCGAAGCGCCGACGGCAGCTCAGGCGGAGGAACTGATCGCCCAATGCCGAGCGGCGATTGCGTGAACTACCCGCGCGTCGTCACGTTCGATACGAGCCGAACAATCGTCACGGTGGCAGGTCATGACGTTTTCGCTCCACATGGCCGCATCGTGTTGCGAACTGGAAACATCGCGCTTGGCGATTGCAACGCCCCAAGACATAGCGGCAGCCCATCGTCAATGGATCGCTGCCCTAACTCGCGATTGCACCGGCGTTTGCGGCGTGCGTTGCGATCCGATGGTGGTGTGCCCCAATCATGGCACGCCGCGTGCATTGCCTTCTGTGCGGACCAGCTGCGCCAACATTCGCAAGCGCGGCGGCCTGCTCATTGGCTCGCTCAGGAGTTGTCCGCGTCATGGCTCACAATGCTCGCCTTCGCAAGTCCGCTCGCCGCGGCGCCCTCACTCTCGAATGGACCTTGCTCGTCACCGTGCTTGTCATCGGCATCATCGGCGGCCTCGGTGCCGTGCGAAATGCGACGAACGGCGAGCTGATCGACCTGGCCGAGGCGATCGAGGCGATCAACGTGCTGCCCAATGGATTCAATGCCGCGACGGTGAACGACGACGATCACGATGGCCATCATCACAATAAGCACCCGCACGATCACTGATCGCGAGCGAATCTCTCTGGCCTCTGCCGCCCTTGATCCCTAAGCTGGGCACGCATGCGCCAGCTCTATTTCGATTACAACGCGACGACGCCCATCGCTCCCAGCGTGCAGGCTGCGATGGGTCCGCTCTTGGCCGAGCACTTCGGCGATCCGTCGAGCAGCCACGCCCTTGGCCGCGCCGCCGCGGAAGCCGTTGAAGACGCCCGCGGGCAAGTCAGTCTGCTTCTGGGCTGCGATCCCGATGAGATCGTCTTCACCTCGGGCGGCACCGAGAGCAACAACCTCGCGATCAAGGGGGTGATGTTCGCCCAAACCCCGGCAGCCGGCGGGCACTTGATTCTCTCGGCAATGGAACATGCCAGCGTCCTCGAACCGGCTCGCTTTCTCGAACGCCTCGGCTACGACGTGACGATCGCCGGCGTCACCGGGCAGGGAATCGTGCAGCCGGCCGCGGTGCGAGCGGCGATCCGCCCCGACACACGTCTCGTCAGCGTCCTGCACGCCAGTGGCGAAGTCGGTTCGATCCAGCCACTGCGAGCCATCGCGGCGATTTGCCACGAGCACGAGATTCCATTGCACACCGACGCTTCGCAATCGGTCGGCAAAATTCGGACGCTCGTCGATGAACTCGAGGTCGATCTGCTCACGATCTCGGGACACAAGTGCTATGGCCCCAAAGGAGTCGGCGCTCTGTACGTTCGTCGCGGCGTACAACTCGAATCGCTTCTTCACGGCGGCGGACAGGAGGCGGGCCTGCGAGCCGGAACCGAAAATGTCACCGGTATCGTTGGCCTGGGCCGGGCCATGTCGCTCGCCAATCAAAGCCTCGATCAAAACTGCGAACGGCTTACAACCCTGCGAGACCGGCTCTGGCAGCAACTGGCCGAGGCGATCGGCAATGGCCTGGTGCTGCACGCCGCGCTGGCCGACCGCTTGCCGGGAACGCTGTCGGTCAGTTTTCCCAGTGCGAGCGGTGACGAACTGCTCGCCCGCATTCCCGAGCTCTGTGCTGCCGCCAGCTCAACGGCGCACGGCATCGGCGACGTTCTTTCCCCGACGCTTGCCGCCATGGGCGTGACGCCTGATCTCGCTCGCGGCACCGTGCGGCTCTCCGTCGGCTGGTACACTACCGAGGACGAAGTCGATCGGGCGGCGAGCCTGCTGATCGACGCGTGGGAAGCGGTAAAGGTTTAGGTTCAGGGTTCAGGGTTCAGGGTTCAGCAACATGATCCCTCTTCATCGTCGCGAATTCCTCGGCGCAACCGCGGCATTGGGCTTTGCGATGCAAGCTCACGCAGCCGCAGCAGCCAAGGATGTCCCCTGGCTCGCCGAAATCCAAACGCCGCCGCGCGAGCTTCCCGCCGATACTCCTAAACTCGCCGATCTGCTCGTCGCTGCGGACGGCACGCGCATCACGACCAAAGACCAGTGGCTCGTCCGACGCGAGGAATTGCGGCGCTCTTGGCTCGAATTCCTTGGGCCACCGCCGGCCAAACGTGAGCGAGCACCCAAGCTCGAAATCATCGAAGAAGACCGCCCCGAGGGAGTGATCCGCCAACTCGTCCGCTACGAGGTTGAACCGGGCCTGGCGACCGAGGCGTATCTCCTCAAGCCGGCCAAGACCGACGGCAAAGTCCCCGGCCTCGTTGCTTTGCACTCAACCGTCGATCACTCGATCCGTCAGCCGGCCGGTGTCGAGGGCGCGCCGGAAAAGGCGTTTGGACTCCGCTACGCTCGCCTCGGCATGGTCGTGTTCTGCCCCCGCAACTACCTCTGGCCGACGACCGCCAAGATTGCTGCTCAGGGCGAAGCCGAGAAGTTTCTCGCCCGCGCTCCGCGCTCCAAGGGCATGATGAAGATGCTCTACGACGCGCAGGTGGCAACCGACATCCTCGCCGCTCAGCCGGAAGTCGATGCCGAGCGCCTCAGCGCGGTCGGCCACTCGCTCGGCGCCAAGGAAGTGCTCTATCTGGCCGCCTTCGACGAACGGATCAAAGTGAGCGTCAGCAGCGAGGGAGGGATCGGAACCAAATTCTCGAACTGGGAGGCCCCGTGGTATCTCGGCCCGTCAATTCAGGAGCCGGCGTTCACGCGCGAACATCACGAGCTGCTGGCGATGATTGCCCCACGGCCGCTGCTGCTCATCGGCGGCGAATCGGCCGACGGTGACCGCGGCTGGCCCTTCATCGCGGCAGCACTTCCCGTGTACGAGCTCTTCGGCAAGCCGGCCCTCGTGGGGCAGTTCAATCACCGCAAGGGACATGCGGTTCCGCCGGAGGCGATTGCGCGGATCGATGAGTGGTTGCGGCTGCTGTAGGTCCCGTCGGCTCGGCGGGACATAGCGCGTGCTGTTTCAGGTTTCAAGTTCCAGGTTCCTCGACTACAACTTGAAATCTGGAACTTGAAACTCCTGAACCCTGGACCCTCTCACCTCTCCTGCACCTTCCACACAAAAAACAGCATGTACTGTGGTGTCCAGAGCAGGAGCGCCGCCAGACCGATGAGGATTACCACCGGCCCGTCGAGGTTCGCTTCGGCGATCTTCAGCACGACGACGAACAGCGCGAGCAGGGTCAGGTTTGCGGCAGCGACGCGAATCTTCTCCGAGCGGATCGGCAGGCATTCGCTCACGAGCCATGCGAACCACGGCCCAACGGCGAAGATCAGGAACGAATAGTGGACGAGGGCCCGTACACCGACGAGCCGATAAATGCCCAGGCCGATGGCGACCATCGCCGTGAAGACGAGCATTCCCTGCAGGGAAAACTGCACGAGCGGACGTGGCGGGGCGGGAGGCATGGCTGCTCCCATTCTACCTCGCTGTCACTTCTACCGCGCGGCCAACTCTTCGTGAACCGCGAGCACCGTATGCTCGTCGATCTGGGCCAGGTGTTGACCGGCGCCGGCGACGAGGGCGAGCTGTGCGAGTTGATTCACCCGCCGCGGCACCCCTGCCGAAAGCTGGAAAAGACGCTCGACCGCCCGTTCGGCAAAGGCGGGTTGCTGGCGACCAGCGCGAGCCAGCGATGCCTTCAGGTAATCGCGGGTTTCGTCCTCGTTCCAGAGAGCGAGTTCGATCCGCAATTCCGCCTGATCCTGCAACCATTCGGGTAACCGCGAAACGGCCAAATCCCGGGCGGCGATCACCACGGTGAGCGCCGTTTCGGGGACGCTCAGCAGGCGCTGCACGATGGCTATCGTTTCCGCAGGCGCGGCTTCGGCATCGTCGAGGACGAGGACGGCTGAGACTTTTTCCAACTGCAACTCAGTGAGACGATCGGCCGCCAGTCGCCATAACTGGCCGGCATTCGCGGCATCGTCGGGGTTTGCGCCCCACTGGCCGCAGATTTCAAGGAGCAGCTCGCTGGGCGCTAGTCCGGCCAGTCCGACATGCGCCGTTGCCGTCCCGCAGCTCCGCTGCTGGCGGGCGAATTGCGCGAGGACCAGCGACTTGCCGCACCCGGTCGGACCGACGAGCAGGCCAAGTCTGCTCTGGTTCTCGACGAGAAACGCGAGCCGAGCGAGGGCCTCCGCGTGGAGCGGACTTAGCTCGACGAGCGCTGGTCCGGCCGCGGCCGAGAATGGCGGTTCCTTGAGGCCCCAGTAAGCGTGGTACATGCGAGCGTTCCCCGAGGTAGTGGGTCGGTTCCAAATTGCAGCCGCGTCATTGTCGCCTTTCGCTCCGCGAAAGGACGTTCGTTCGCGGAGCGAACGACGACATACTTCCGAACTGACCCACTACATTCCCCGATCCTGCCAGCGCGGACGAAGGCGTATCTTCGCTAGGATCGGTACAATCGCGTGGAGAACTTGATGAAAACCACCCTCCGAGAACCTTCCTCGCACGATGTCCGAACGTTTCTTCGTCCCCAACCCGATTGCTTCCAGTCGCGCAACGCTGGCTGGGGATGAAGCGCGCCATCTGACGAGCGTGATGCGGGCCAAGGTCGGCGATGACATTGTCCTCTTTGATGGCAGCGGGGCGGAGTTTGTTACTCGCATCGCGGCGATTGGCAAACATGCCGTGGAATTGGATGTTGTTGAGCGGCAGGACATCAGCCGCGAGTTGCCAATTGACCTGATACTCGCTGTCGCACTTCCGAAAGGGGACCGGCAGAAGTGGCTGGTTGAAAAGGCGACCGAACTGGGCGTGACGCGCATCGTGCCGCTGGTCACGACGCGCGGCGTCGCCCAGCCGGTGGATGCGGCACTGGAGCGACTGCGGCGGGGCGTGATTGAGGCGAGCAAGCAGTGCGGCCGCAACCGGCTGATGGAGATTGCCGAGCCGCAAACCGCGGCTGAGTATGTTGCAGTTGTGCCGCAAGATGCGCTGCGACTATGGGCCGATCCAACAGGCGAGCCTCTCGCGAATGGAATCTCCGAGGTCGAACGCGGACCCGCCCCAGGTAATTTGAGTCGTGCTACGTTCGACCCCAGCCACCCCTTCGTTGTCCACTGCGCGATTGGCCCTGAGGGTGGCTTTACGTCGGAGGAAACGGCCGCCGCCAAGAACAACGGTTGGCGGCTCGTATCGCTCGGGCCGCGCATCCTGCGGATTGAAACGGCCGCCCTTATGCTGGCGGCGTGGACGGTGGCGTCTGTTCTGCTTCGGCGGCAGGGGGAGTAGCCGCAGGTGCTTCGACCGGCGGCGTTTCTGCTGCGGTCGGCGCAGGCAAGGCAGCAGGTGCCGCAGCCGGCGGAGCATTGGCCGCGGCTGCTTCTTCTTCCTTCTTGCGGCGTTTTTCCTCGTCGGCAGCCTTCTCGGCCTTCGCAGCGAGCTCCTCGGCCTGATTCGTGATCACATCAACCTGCTCTTCGGTCAGCCCGCCCATTTCCATCAGAGCGTCGGGTTCGATCACCGACAGGTCGTCGTACGACAGGTACCCCTGCTCGACGAGCCGCTGAGCCAGTTCCTCGGTCATCCCCTCGATCTGCGAGAAGCCGGCGACCGCACGGTCAATCTGCTCCTCCAGCTCGTCGTTGGTCATGATCTCGATGTCCCAGCCGCAAAGCTTGCTGGCCAGGCGGACATTCTGCCCCTTGCGGCCGATGGCAAGCGAAAGCTGATCCTCGCGCACGAGGACGATCGCGCGGCCGATCATGTCGCACAAAAGCACCTGATCGACTTCCGCCGGCTGCAGCGACGCGCGAATCAGCGTTTCGGGATCGTCGTTGAAACGGACAATGTCGATCCGCTCGCCGCCGAGCTCATCGACGATGTTTTTGATCCGGTTGCCACGGACGCCGACGCAGGCCCCCACACAATCGACCCGTTGATCGCTGGAGCTGACCGCCACCTTGCTCCGGTGGCCGGGCTCGCGGGCGATGGCATTGACCATGATCACGCCGTCGGCGATTTCAGGAATCTCCTGCTCGAAGAGCCGCTGCACGAACTGCGGCCGCGTGCGGCTGAGGACGACCTTGACGCGGCTCCCTTGCGGCTTGACCTCGAAGACGATCGCTCGGACGCGTTCGTTAGGATGGTGCGTTTCGCCCGGAATCTGCTCGCTGCGGGGCAGGATCGCCTCCATCGTGCCGAGCGAGACGATCGTCGCTCCCCCTTCGCTGCGGGTAATGACGCCGTTGATGAGTTGACCGATCTGCTCGCCGTATTCACCCAGGAGCGAGTCCCGTTCGGCCTCGCGGATTTTCTGGATGATCACCTGCTTGGCGGTCTGGGCCCCGATGCGGCCGCTGATTTCGGCCGAGTCCATCACCTCGCCGTTGTGCGTGCCGGAAAGCTCGCCCGTCTCGCGATTGATCGTGACGGTGATCTCCGCGGTTTCGCCATAGTGCTTCTTCGCGGCAGTCACCAGCGCAGCCTCGATCGCCTCAAAGACGATTTCCTTCTCGATGTTCTTCTCGCGGTGGAGAGAATCAACGATGCGAAGCATGTCAGCAGGATTCATGGTCGGGCCCTCGGGCGGGGAGCGGGCAAAACAGGGATCGTGTTTATATAAAGCCGCGACCGGTTGCCGCGGAGAGGTTTCAGTTCAAGGTTCCAATTTCAAGGGTCAAAGTCGGTTGCCGGCGGCGTCAAACCAGTGAAGTTGTTTCGGATCAATCTGAATACCAATGCTGTCGCCGGTTGCCGGCAGGGAAGTCGTATGATTGGGAAGTCGTATCGTTAGTTGGTTACTAATGCTATCGAGTCGTACTTGCACGTAGATCGACTCGCCAAGGTTTTCAACTGCCTGCACCTGACCAGAGCAGCCGCCGGACTGATCCGTGACTGCCACGCCAAGGTGTTCGGGTCGAATGCCTGCCACAGCTCCTTTGGGCGGTAGCTTCAACTTGTCGATCAGTTTTTCGAGCAATACTCCTTCGATCCAATTCATCCCCTGCGGCCCAAAGAACTCGGCGACAAACCGCGTCTTTGGCCGCTCGTATATTTCTTTCGGCGTTCCGACCTGGACCAGGCGTCCGCGGTCGAGCACCGCAATTCGGTCTCCCAAGGCCAGCGCCTCGGCTTGATCGTGCGTGACGTAAATCGTCGGCACATTCAGGCGTCGTTGCAGGTCTTTCAGTTCTCTTCGCAAACCGCGTCGCGTCGGCAAGTCGAGGCTCGAAAGCGGCTCGTCGAGGAGCAGAGCTTTTGGCTCGCGGACGATTGCTCGCCCAAGGGCCACCCGCTGCTGCTCTCCGCCCGACAGTTCCGTCGGTCTGCGACCGAGCAAGTGCTCGATCCGCAAAAGCTTCGCAGTTTGGCTGATCCGCGCTGTCGCTTCATCACTTGCCGCACTCCGGCGGAACCATCCTCCAACAGTGTTGGCATTCAAGGCGAATGCCAAGTTTTGTTCGACTGTCAAATGTCCGTACAGCGCCAGGCTTTGGAACACGAGGGCCACGTCGCGCCGCTGCGGCGGCACGCCGGTCAGGTCGCGATCCGCGAGGCGGATGCTTCCCGCCGTCGGCCGATCGAGTCCCGCCACGAGTCGCAGGAGCGTCGTCTTGCCCGAACCACTCGGGCCGACCACGACCAGTAACTCCCCCTCGCCAACTTCTAAATCCAGGCTTTCGAGCGCCCTCGCTCCTTCGCCGTAAACCTTGGACAGGCCTTGGATTACGATGCCGGCCATGCCTTGGGCCTTTCCGGCGAAGCAACAAAAAAACGCGTTCTACCCTTTCGAGCAGCTCGCGCTGTTGGTGGCTCGAAATAATTGTACCGACACGACTTAGCACTCGCGCGCCAAGCCAAAAGAAGAATATCGGGCGGCTCCGAAAGTGTCAAGTTAGGCGGGTTCCGCAGCGGCTCTGAGGCAGGTTGAGAGAATGTCGGCTTTCGCTCCGCGAAAGGCGACAATCCGGCGGCAACTTCCAGTCCGCCCACTTGTTCGCGAGAAGAACTGCTACGCAAACGCCTCGCGGAGTTCCCCCAAATACTTCTTGCACTCCTCCTGCGGGTCGCCGGCTTCTTCGTATTCGAGCACGACGTAGCCGCGATAGTGGGCCTCGCGGAGGATTTTCGCCAGCCGCTTGAAGTCGGCCGGTTCCTTCTTCTTCCCAGCCGGGGACATGACGACCTTGATCTGCGCGTTCAGGGCATACGGCGCGATCTTCGCCAGCTCGGCATACGGATCGTCGGAATGGAAGTTGCCGCTGTCGAGGTTCACGCCGAACCAGGGACTGTTCACGTCGCGGACGAACTTGAGCAGGCCATCGGCCGTAGCGGTCGGGCCGCCGTGGTTTTCCAGGGCCAGATGCACGCCGTGCTTCCCCGCGTAGTCGCAGCACTCCTCGATCCCCTGCACCATCAGCGAGTGCGTCTGGGCTTCGGTTTGATCCTTCTGCTGGTGGCCGGCGAAGATGCGAATGACCGGAGCACCGAGAATCTCGGCATACTCGATCCACTGCTTCACATTGGCAAGCTGCTCGGTGCGGGCCTCGCCGGGGGGATGGCCGAAGTCGTTCCCCACCGCGGTGCCGGAAACGTCGAGCCCGAGGCGGAAGCACTGCCGGCGGAGCGTGCGGAGGTATTCGGGCGTCGTGTTCTTCGGGAAGTAATACGACGTGAGCTCCGTCCCCTCCAGGCCGAACTTCGCACAGTCGTCCACGAAATCTTGCAGCGTCAGCTTCGGCGAATCCCCCTTGAAGAGATCGCGGTAGCTATACGCCGCCAGGCTGAACTTGAATTTCGGCTGCCCGTTGCGGGGAATCGGCTCGATGGCGGATGCGGTGGCGGCGGTGGCAAGCGAAGCAGCCGAAGCGGCAAGAAACTGACGGCGGGAGGGCATGGCGGGCTCCTAAGTAGGTTCCGCCTGCCGGGCGAAACCTGGGGTGGGACGACGGCGTTTATCTTAGCCGACGGCGCGGGCGAGTGCATTCGCTTATGGAAGTAGCGAGGGGAAGAACCACACCATCATGTCTCATTCAGCGTTGCCGCCAGCAGGAGTTGCAAGCTGCTGCATGACGCGCGGGTCGGTCTTGTCGCTCATAAAGCGCACTGAGCAATCACCCATCACGAACATTGCGCCGCCCCAGGTTGGCGGCCCTGCAAACCCATCCGGCGATTTGCCGATGCCGGTCGCCGGATCGCGAACGTTCGCGGGATGTCCCCAAGGCTTGAAATTTTTGGCGACCGTGCCGAACAGAATCGTCTTGCTCGCTCCGTCAGTCATCTCCGCTTGAGTCAGCAACTCACCTCGATCCTTGAGTTGTTTGACGGATGCGGTTGAATCAATATTTCCCTGTCCAGGCTCCAACTCAACCTGAACGATCGGCAGCACACGGACATTGCCGGCTACGTGGGCATAACCGAATCCTTCGGGATCGAAATAGGGTCCGGGAATCGAAGGATTCACGAACATGGACAGATTGCATTGAAAATAGCGAGCATTGGGAGGTTTGTTCCAGGGAATGGAAAAGTCCAGATCGGCCGTAGAACTCGTGAACGGCATCAGATACGAAGCCCAGCCGTGCATGAGTTCTCCATCCGCTCCTTTCGTGCCTCCCGGCGGCAGACTTCGGTAGCAGTCCGCAAAGTTGGCCGCTCCGAGCCCCAGCTGTTTCAAATTGTTCCCGACGCTTGCCCTCCGCGAACTTTCTCGCGCTGTCTCGAGGATCCCCTGTACCGGCTCTACCGAATTCGATGACGTGTTGGCACGGCCCTGAATCAACCACACCAATTGGTGCGTCGCTCCCACCATCGCTGTTCCTGCGGCAAAGAGGAGCAGAGTCAACATGGAAAGCGCAAAGGACGATCGCCACGACCAAGGCCGCACTTCATTGGCCGACGCGGTTGCGCGGAGCCACCATCGCACGGTGAAATGGACGCCGAAAATGAATCCGGCAAGGCTGATACTACCAATGACTGCCGCGGGAACATCGACCGTGACCTGCGGCAAGACTCGCACGGGAAAGTAAATCCAGCCGAGAAAAAGATGCTCCGCAGCCGGACCAAACCAGATAAAGGCGGCAATGGCTCCCAGCAGCAAGAAGAGCCAGATCCACCAGTCTCGGAAGGAAGCCGATGCCATAGCTAATTGTCCGCTTTTTCAACTAGCGCATCCCGCTGCACAGGCCGAGGATCAGCCAGCTCGTAGGTCCAGCCTTTCTTTTGCCACGCACCGGGTGTCATCAACTCCCGCGCGCCCGAAATCATTGTTAGCACGACGACGAACAACAGGCCCCACAGAATGACGAGACTTAGCGATCGACCGTAGCTTAGCGCGGGCAACCAGGTCAGATCCCTTCGCAGTACATACCACAGACCTTTGACGGCCCAGGCGCACAGGAGAAGGCCCACAACGAAGAACGAAATGCCTTGCAGATAGGGTCCGACCATGGACGAACGAGCCGAATCGTGCGGCGCCCAGGAAGGCGTCGAGTCTTGCGTCCAATCGCTGGGCAGAGGGGCGGGCATTCCCGCTTGAGCTGCGGACGCCAATAACAGTCCAGACAGGACACCGGCGATCACCACTGCACGCGCCAGTCTGGTGTCCATGGCCGGGATCGCTCGTTGATGGAAAGTCATCGAGAGGCTGACGCCTCCCGCTCGCCTGTCCTACGAAACGTGGCAGGCGTACGCCTGCCCCACGGATTTACTTCCACTCCACCGGCGTCGCGCCGGCCCAGAGGTCTTCCAGCCGGTAGTAGTCGCGCGTGGTTTCGTCGAAGAGGTGGACGACGATCGAGCCGTAGTCGAGCAGAATCCAGTGGCTGTCTTCGTACCCTTCGCGGCTGAGCCGCTGGTGGCCGAACTGCTTTTGCAGCACGTCGTCGATCCCGTCGCTGATCGCCCGGAGCTGGCGGTTGCTCGTGCCCGTGGCGAGGACGAAGAAATCGAAGATCGACGTTTGATCCCGCATGTCCAGCACCACGACGTTTTGACCGCGGTTGTCCTCGGCTTCGCGGGCTGCCGCCCGGGCTAATTCGAAGCTCCGCTCAGGACTGGTCCGCACGACCGGCTGGCTGAGGGCTGTTGCCACTAGGGTTCCTTTCATGTGAGACAGCGAAATAGAGAAGACACTTTCATTCTATTCAGGAGGGAGGGGAAAGTCTGCGCGGGGGTTCGCGATCCAGGAGACAGGGGTCAGGAGACAGGAGACAACAGAAGGCAGGGGGCGGGAGGTGGGAGTTGTTCGGCGCAGGTCTCTGACCTCGCCGAAACGGGAGACCGAAGGTCTGGCGGAGGGCCGGGTCTGGAGACCCTCGCCCAACCGCAGTTTCCTTCCTGAACCCCGAACCCTGAACCCTGGACCTTGCCATCCTGCTAGCGGCCCGACGTTGCACTTAACTCATCTCTCTTGAGCCGGAAGTCCGCTTTGACTACAACCCGCAGCCTTGGGTGGTTCTACCGAGTGGGGGCGATTGCGGGGCTACTATGCGCCGATGCTTGATCGCTGTCCTGGCTCTAATGCCACTTATCGCGGTTGTTCCGCTTGCTGCGGCCGAGTTTCCCTTCACGGGCTATATCGCTGCCGATAGGGCCGAGGTGACGAGCGGAGCAGGTCGCCGGTTCTATGTGACCGACCATCTGGAGCGTGGCACCGCGGTCGAGGTCTATCGCGAAGACGATGCCGGTTGGCTCGCCATCCGCCCGCCCGAAGGGAGCTTCAGTTGGATTCCGGCCGAGCAGGTCGAGATCATCGACGACGGCGTGGGCAAGGTGCGGGTGGAAGCTCAGTCGTGGATCGGCACGTGGATCGAGCACGTCGAAGAGCACAAGCAGCAGATCACGCTCAAGGCTGGGGAGCTCGTCGAAATCATCGGTGAGAAGGCGATCGCCGGCGACGAAGGGAAGATGGTGAAGTGGCTAAAGATCGCGCCCCCCGCCGGCGAGTTTCGTTATGTCCATAGCCGCGATGTGAGCCGGGAAAAGATCGAGCCGGAGCCGGAACCGGCGGCAGTCGATGCGGATGAACTGACTCCAGCGACGGAAGAACTCGCGGAGGACGTAGCGGTAGTGCCGGCGGCTCTGACGGAAGAGCCGCGGAAGTTCCGCGCCTCGGCCGATGCGATTGCCCTGCGCGACATCGACGAAGTCCGCAGCAAGCTGGCCCGCGTGCGGCAGGATTTGGAAGGGTTGGCCCAGTCTGGTGGGAACTACGGAGTGGAACTGGCTCAGTTCAAGTCGGCGGCGGAAAGCCCGAGCAACCGCTCGCTTTCGCCGGACGGCTTTGTGCCACGCAAGCGCCGCGGGAGCGAGCCGCTGCAGACGGTGCCCGTGCCGAGCAACCAGTTCACCGGGTCGAGCACGCGCCCCAGTTCACGGTCAACCGCGGTAGCGCCGCGACTGGACGCGATGCCGCGAATTGCCGACGCACGAGCGGGCGAGGTCGCCAGCCATGCCTTAACTAGTCCCACTCGGACGAACCAGCCGGCGAGCAGTTCTGCGAGCCAACTCGAAGCGTGGGAATTGGAGCTGTCGCTGATGCTTTCACAGGATCGCTCGATGTGGAATCTGGCCGGTTTGCGGCAAAAGGTGGAAGCAGCGGTCGAAAGTGGGAGCGATCCGGTCGAACGCGGCCGGGCTCGGCTCTTGCTCGACAAGATCAAGCAATTTGAAACGACGTTCGACGCGGCCGACATCGGCCCGATCGGCACGACCGCCGGCAGCACGCGGGAGCCGGCGGCCGGTTCGCTCGCCGATCCGCGGTACGACGCGCGCGGTTGGCTGAAGCCGGTCATCTCGAAGAGCAAACCGACCGCCCCTTACGCCGTCGTCGATGAGGAGGGGAAGCCGCTCTGCTTTGTCTCGCCGTCACCGGGGATGAACCTGGGACGGTACGTCAACAAGCAGGTGGGCCTCTACGGCCGCCGCGGCTACATCGAGACGCTGAAGACGCCGCACGTGACGGCCGAGCGCGTGATCGACCTGGAGCGGGTGGTGCGGTGACTCGCTCGTGGCTCTCGCTTATCCGTCGATCTTGATCGCCTTGGGTGGGCGAATCTGCCGCGGCTCTTCGGCCCGCTCGCGCGAGGCATCGATCAGCCGCTCCGGTTCGATTGGCTGCCCATAGAACGGCGGCGGTTCGGGTGACAGTGGCACTTCGACGAGTGTCGGTGGCGATGCTGGTGGCGGAAGACTCGTCGGCATCGGCACTGCAATTTCGGCCGGCTTTTGCGGGACAATCGCCGGCTCAGAACTTGGCTCAGTGGCTGGCAGCGCTGCAACCCGCACATCGTCCCCTTCGAGCAGCGGCAAGCGAAGGACAGACTCGCAATCGGCCAGCACTTGCGGCGCGTTCGCACTGTCGGCATCAACGGGCCACACCAACACGCGCGCCACAAGATCATGCAGTTCCTGCCGCCGCGAGGCGGGTACGTGCGGCGCAATTGCGGCAAGTTCTCGCGCCAGCCGTTCGACTTTGGGCGAGGACTGCGTCGGCGCGAGCGGTTCCCAGCGCGTCAGCAAGTCCGCAATCGCGTCGCGTGCCGCATCGGCCACCGCATCGCGATTGTCGGCCAGCAGCGGGACGATCGTGCCGATCGCTTCGGCATCGAGCGCGAGTAGCTCGCGGACCTTCGCCGCAGCCGCCCGCTGGGGCAACGAGGCAATCGCCTCGGCCGCGGTCGCTTGCGCATGTCGAACTACGTTCCGGCGAACCACCACTTGCAACCCGACTGCGAGCGCGATGGCAATTGCCACGCCCGCGAGGAGCAGCCACCACCTGCCGACTTGCTTCCGATTCGCCATGAGGCCTCCGCTTTCCACTTGCGGAGACTATGCCACAACGGGCCGCATTCGTGAAAGGTCAACCTTCCCGCCACCGACCGTCGAGGCTGCTAGCGGATCGGCTGTTGCCCCAAGAGCCGCCGTAAGAGACCCAGTTGCCCCGCATGGATCATCTCGTGGTGCGAGCAAAACAGGAGTCCCCCGAGTTTGTTGGCATGCACCGCATACGGCATATCGACCGGCTCGGCCAGTTGCTGCTCGTTGAAACCCGGCGCTTCGATCCGTACCTGCGCGTGGACGCGGTCCAGCGTCGCCCGTATTTCAGCCGGCGACGGGTATTTGCTCGCGTCGGCCTCCGGCACCGTCCCCTTGCTAAAGAGCTTCCGAAAGCCGCTGGTCATGAGCGAGAGATCGACCTCTTGCCGCCCGCGGAGCCGATACAGGCACAGCCCATATTCGGCCATCGCCAGATGCCCGACCTGCCACGCGACATGCGTCGGGCAGCCCGCCGGCATCGTGAACCACAGCCCCTCATCGATCGCATCCACGAGCGAAAGTGTGTACGCGCGGGCGAATTCGATTTGTTGAATGGCGAGTTGCAGCGACATGGGAGATTCCGTTCAAAGTGCATGGCGAAGAAGTTCTGCCTCTTCCTGGCTTAGCGGTGGATCGATGGGTTCGTAGTATTTCATGCTCGATTCGTAGCGCGAATACGTGAGCACGTCGTCAAAGATTGACTGCAGATCGATCGAAACGTCGGCGACCTCATCGTTCAAGTGAATGGGAATTGTCGGAAGAGGCTTGGTCGCGAAGCTTGGATAAACGAGACACTCCCCGTAGCGTGTCTGGCGCGACACGAGCACGTAGTAGGGACTGTCTGGCCAAGGCTGACGCATAGACCGGCGTTTTCCGGCTCGCAGCAAGTCGATTTCCACAAGATTCGCGGCGCCGGCGAGAAGGCGGTCTCGCTGCCGTTGATATGATCGCCATCCGGTCCATCCGTGGCGTTTGTTCTCCGGCGAGAGCAGTTCGATACAGGTGACGACCCACGTTCGTTGGCGAGATTTGTCGAACCGACGAATGTAGATGAATGCCTCGCGGCACGCCCTTTTGGGTGAGGTGGACCCTAAAAGCTGGACAGGCGGCGGGCGCGAGATAAAGAGAGCCCGG
>CAYLLN010000002.1:0-177339 GCA_964384375.1 uncultured Pirellulaceae bacterium | reverse complement strand
TTGGCAGAACAACATGCGCGCGTCAATGAACTTGCGCGCGAGATTTCTTGCTCTGCGCGACTTACGTCGCGGCCATTCGTGTTAACCCTTGCAGCCGCAGATGCTTCCGCCGCGCGCCATCGACGTAAGTCGCGCGAAAAAACTTTTCGTCCGTGACACGTCTGGTCACAGATCCCGCGAAGTAGATCCCGCCTGCCGGGCGGGACCTCGATGGGCGAACCGATATCAACCTGCCAATCAAATCCGGCTCGGCAAGCTGGACCTACGCGCTTCGACTAATCCGGCGTATCCAGATAGGGATCTTGCCCCATCTCGCGCTGCATCTTCTTCCGCTCTTTCTCGTGATAGAGGAGCACGAAGCGATCGCGGAGATGACGGTATTCGACCTTGCGCTGGGCACGCTGTAAGAGACCCAGGTACTTCTGCGGATCGACGCCGGCCGTTTGGCCAAGATTCGTCATCTTCTCAGCCGTTTCGGGACCGAAGCCGGTCCGGATCACGTCGTCGTCGAGCGACATGTATTGCCGCACGGTTCCGGGGTCCCCTTGGCGGCCGCAGCGGCCAACGAGCTGCCGGTCGATGCGAGTCGAATCGTGCAGCTCAGTGCAGATGACGTGCAGGCCGCCGAGGTCGGCAATCCCCGCTTCGAGCTTGATGTCGGTGCCGCGGCCCGCCATGTTCGTGGCTACGGTCACTTTCCCCCGCTGGCCGGCGCGGGCGACGATCTCCGCCTCGGCGGCCACTTCGTGCGCGTTGAGCACCTTGTGCTCGATTCCCTGCTGAGTGAGGAGCTTCGAGAGGATCACCGATTTGTCGATCGACCGGGTGCCGATCAGGACCGGGCGGCCTTGCTTATGCAGCTCGACCGTTTCCTCCACGATCGCGTTCCACTTGTCCTCGGCATGGGCGAAGACCAGGTCCGGCAGCCGCTTCCGCTGGCAGGGGCGGTTCGTCGGAACGGGGATGACCGTCTTCTTATAAACCTTGCGGAACTCGCGCGTCGCGGTCATCGCCGTTCCCGTCATGCCGGCGAGATACTGATACCGCAGGAAGAGGTCCTGCACGGTGATGCGTGCGGCCTGGCCGGTCGGAACGGAAACTTCGATCTTCTCTTTGGCCTCGATCGCTTGATGAATGCCGTCGCGCCATTTGCGACCTTCGGCGAGGCGGCCGGTGTTTTCATCGACGATGACGATTTCCCCTTCCTTCACGACGTACTGCCGGTCGAGGAGAAAATCGCGATCGACTTTGATGGCCCGTTCGATGTACTGATACAGGTCGATCAGGCCGACGAGGCCGAGGATCTCGGGCTTGGGCAGAGCACGGACGAGTTGTCGGCCGCCGGCGGTCAGCTCCACCTTCTTGTCGTCGTGGTCGTATTCGAAGTGGTCGTCTTCGACGAAACGATGCGACATCTCAGCCGCCCAGCGATATGTCGCCACGATCTTCTCAATCGCCTTGTCGCCAAGTGAGCCGATGATGAGCGGCGTGCGGGCCTCGTCGATGAGAATGCTGTCGGTTTCGTCCACGAGGGCGAAGTGAGCGCCGCGCTGCACGGGCTGTTCGCCGGTCGGGTCGAGCTGCGTCACTTCGCCAAAGATGCTCGCCTGTGAAACTCCCATCCGCCGCAGGAGGAGCCGGTCACGGAGAAAGTCGAAGCCGAATTCCTTGGCAGTGCCGTAGGTGATGTCGCAGGCGTATGCTTTTCGCCGCTCTTTGCTGGTATCCTTGGTCAGGATGGTGCCGACGGTCAGGCCGAGCATTTCATAGACCGGGCGCATCAGGTTGGCGTCGCGCTCGGCCAGGTAGTCGTTCACGGTCGCGAGATGCGCCCCTTTGCCGGCGAGCGAGTGGATATAGAGCGGCAGGGTGGCGGTGAGCGTCTTCCCTTCGCCCGTTTCCATCTCGGCAATGCAGCCGTGAAAGAGGGCCATGCCGCCGATCATCTGCACGTCGTAGTGGCGCTGACCGATGGCGCGGCGCGAGGCTTCGCGCACGAGGGCGTAAGCCTCGGGCAGGAGCTTAGCGAGCGATTCGCCCGACTTGGCCCGGTACTTCAGCGAGAGGCTCCGCTTGCGGATGTCCCGGTCGTTCTCTTCCTTCAGTTCCGGCTCGAACGAGGCGATCTGGCCGAGGACCTTTCCCCACTGGGCCAGGCGGCGCTTCACGGGACCGCCAAGGACTGAGAGCAAATCGGCCGTCCAGCCGGTAGGAATGCCGTTAACGGGGGTGTGAAGGCTCATGACGGCAAGGGAATGACCAATGTCCAAGCACCAATGACCAATGAAGGAATCCCATTGGTCATTGGGATTTGGTCATTGGACATTTTCATCATACCGGCTGGCGGTGAATTCGTCGTCCGTTTGTCGCTTTCCCGATAGCGAACGCCCGCTAGCGGGGGAATTGGTCAGAGAAACGGCGGCGGCGGAGTTTTCTGCTCAATCGTTACAGCTTGAAGTTCCGAAATAGAGATTCAGCGGGTTAGGCAGACATTGCCGATTGCGCGGGCCGATGCCACCGGTGTTCCGGCAGGCTGAAGCCCAGCCTACGGGATGGCGATTTAGGCAATTTTTGCCGCCTACGCGGACTTGTCTCGATTTTCCGGTTGTGCCGGACGATTGTTGTTTGCGACGGCGATACTTTCCTTGGCAGAGACGCGGCCCATGAAACTCACGACGATACTTCTGGCGAGCGTGGCGTGCGTGGCGGTTTGGCCGGCACTGGCCCCCGCTCAGGAAGCCCCAGGGCCGCAAACACAAGTGCCGCAAACCGAGACGGCGGCTGAGGGAGTCGCCACGGCCGACTACGAGACGGCGCAGGATGTGAGCAGCCGCATCGCCTCGCTGGCGAGCTACGAGAACTGGGCGCCGAGTTGCTCGAATCCGTGCCCGGCCGAGGACACTTGCTGCTACGACGGTGGTTGCGGGGGATGCTCGTCCTGCTGCCGGCGGCTCGATTTGTGGGGTAGCGCCGAGTTCCTGCTCTGGTGGGCCAAGGGTGGAGTCACGCCGCCGCTGGTGACCACCAGCCCCGACGGCACTCCGCAGGCCGATGCCGGCGTCCTTCCCGATGCGACGATTCTCTTCGGCCAGAGCTACCTCGGCGACGAAGTGCAGCCCGGCGGCCGCGTGACCTTCGGCATTTGGCTCGACGACGCACACAACGTCGGAGCTGGCGGCCGGTTTTATGGCACCGGCGGAGCGACCGACAACTTCCAGCGCAGCGCTGCCGACGGCGATCCGATCCTCGCCCGGCCGTTCTATAACGTGCTGCTCGACATCGATGACGCCCTGTTGATCAACTATCCCGGCCTCGTCACCGGCAGCATCGACGCCAGCTACAGCAACCAGAATTTCCTCGGCGCGGAAGCGTTCTTCACGATCATGATGGAACGGGACCGCTGCCGCCGCGTCGATCTGATCGCCGGTTACCAGTTCATGCGGCTGGACGATCGACTCCTGATCGACAGCACGCACGTGATCGACCAGTTCAACGTGCAGTTCGACATTCGCGACCGCTTCGCGACGCAGAACGAATTCCACGGCGGCCAGGTCGGCATGAAGGGACAGATGATGCGAGGTTGCTGGTCGGTCGAAGCCCTCGGCAAGATCGCCCTAGGTGTGACCAACCAGCGGGTTTCGATTAGCGGCCGCACCGAGGTGACGCCCGGTCTGAATCTGCCCGGCGGATTGCTCGCCCAGCCGACGAACATCGGCGAATACTCACGCGACCGGTTTGCGTACATCCCCGAATTCACGCTCAATCTGAAATACCACGTGACGCCCAGCTGCAGCTTCCACGTCGGCTACTCAATCATCTGGTGGAGCGACGTGGTCACGTCGGGCCGGCAGATCGACACTGGCGTGAATCCGACACAGCTAGTCGGCCCGGTGATTGGCGAAGCCCGCCCAGCATTCGAGTTCGAGGACGAGAACTACTGGCTGCAGGGGATCAACTTCGGCATGAACTGGGATTTCTAATCCCGCGGTCGCAGGGCTCGGTTCGTTTCACTTCGCCGCAGCCGTCACGATCATTTCGACGCGATAGCCGGCCGACAGGCCCGCCTGCACGCACGCCCGAATCGGTATATGCCCGGCAGGAACCCATTCGTCCCACAGGCGATTGAGCACCGGGGCATCGGACAAATCGGCCAGGAAGACGACGATCTCCAGTAGCCGCGTCCGGTCGCTCCCAATCTGCACAAGCGTGGCATCGATCTGGCTCAGCACTTGGGCGATCTGCCCCGCCGCGTCCTGCGTCCCGTCCTCGGCCACTTCGACCCAGCGGGCCACCCCCGCATGGATGACCACATCCGACCAGCGGGGCGATGAACCCCGACGAACAATCTCGCCCATGCCGTCCTCCGGTCCCATCACTTGTTCGTCTCAGGCTTGCTTGCAGGCGACTCATCAGGCGGGACTAGCAACGTCGAGATGACCTGGGCATACACCCGGTGACCAAAGTCATTGGGATGATTGACCCCGTTGCCGGTCTGATCCCAGTCGGGCTTGAGTTCCAGAAACCGAGTCCAGACGGCGGTCAGGTCGGCCAGGGCAACACCCGGTCCCGTTAGCTCCTTGAGTTTGTCGCGATACTGCGGAAACAGGTCGGCATTCAGCCGCGTCCAGTCGCGATTTCCCAGCATCGGGGCGACAAGCACGTACTCGCACTCCGGCAGCCGGCCGCGAACCTGGTCGAGGAGCTTGCGAAGGTTCGAATGGTATTCGTCGGCGGGGCGACCAGCCGCGTCGTTCATGCCAAACGCCACGATCAAGAGATCGGGCTTCGCTTCGGCGACTTTGTCGAGGTTGCCCAGCGCCCACGGCGTGTCGGTGCCACCGACCGAGAGATTCACGAGCGTCACCTTCCCGTGAAAGCGATGTTCGAGATGCTGTCGAACCAGCTCGGGATAGGCGGGCTGAAACGGCGCCGCGTCGAACATTCCCGAAGCATTCGCACCGGTCGAAATGCTGTCCCCCAGAACCACGATCGACAGGGGCTGCTGCTTTTGCAGCCTCGCGAGCGTGCGCGGCAGGCCTAGCGGATCAAACTTCGGCACGGACGACTTCCACAGATCGGGCGCATGCCGATACGTGATGCAGGTCTGCATCTCGGCATATTCGAGGCGCGCCCCGAAGAAGATCTCTCCGTTGCCGTCGCGATGCGTCAGTGCGTAGCGCTGCGATTTCGCCGGACGCCGCAGCTCCTCCGGCGTGCGCGAGGGTATTCGGGAGCCCACCGGCAGCGTGATTTCTCGCGACTCGGGCTTCCAGACAAAATCCTTTCCGCTCTCGTAAATCACATCGCCGGCGGAATTGCGAATCGCCACGATCTCTCGAATGGGAAACAGGACGGACGCCCGTGCTTCACCCGTCTTGGGGTCCTTCATGAAGAGCACCGACTCTCCTTCCATCGTCTCCCCTTGCCAGAACGGACGCATGAGTTCCGGCGAGTAGCTCCACTTCGGCTTGGCTGGCTCAATGGAGGATTGGGGCTGGCCATCCTGACCGGCTGCCTCGCGATTGCAGAGGGCCATCGCCAAAGCCAAGCACGTAATCAGCGTCAGAATGTTGCCCCTGACGCTTACGTTCGAGTTCACTGCATTGAATTTGCTCATCGTCCCACGGCAACCCTGGTGTCGTTCGAGTCGGTTGGCTTCATTTCATCCCATCAGTCCATCAGGGCGCGAGCGTAACGCACTCCCACGAGTGGAACAAGCCGCCGCAACAGCCTCGATGAGCCAAGCCTGTGCGAAAACGCGCGCTTGCACGGTCAGTTGACGCTGGTTCGCACACTCGATCGTCGCTCGTTTCGAGGAACGTGCGGCACAACCGGGCGAATTCGCTCGCGGCGCGGAATGTGCATTGCCCACAGGCAGTCCAGAAGTGCACCATTTTCGCAATCAGGGAGCGCGTTCCATGCAGGTTCATCCTTTGCTCGTGAGTCTGTGCGCACTTGTGATCGGCGGCATCTGTTTCCTCGCTCTCACAGCGCCGGCGCTGGCCCAAGAGAACAAGCCGGCAACATCCGACGAGGCGAGCGTGTGGATGCGAAAGAAGCTCGAATACTCGCAAAACATCCTGGCGGGCATCGCCACGGCCGACTTCGATAAGATCGCCACCAATGCCGAGTCGATGCGAACGCTCGGCAAGATCGAGGCGTTCGTCCGCTCGCGCACGCCCGGCTATCGGAAGCAGCTCGAAATGTTCGACGACGCCAACGAAGAAATCCTGCGGCAGGCGAAGCGCGACAACGTCGAAGGAGCGGCCCTGGCCTTCACGCAGCTCACCATCAGCTGTGTGAACTGCCACAAACAGCTTCGCGAAGAGCAGCGGAAATAGCCGCGAAGCACCGTTCATTCACCCTCTCCGAGTCAGTTTTGCGCTCGCTTCGTTTTCCCACCCCATCGCACTCATGTTGCTTCGTCCGACGACATTCCTGTTGCTCCTTGCCGGCTGGCTCGCGCTGCACATCGCCGGCTGTTCCCGGCAGGCGGAGCAGACCTTTGCGCCCCGCGCGGAGCTGGCCGAGTTTCCCGCCAAACACCAGTCGCAGATCGCGGCTGCGCTCGAAAAGCTCTTTGGCACCGCCCGCAGTCCGCGACTGCTCGTCGTGGCACCCGAGGACCAACAGCCGGCCGATGCAACCGAGCCGCTCCTCATCGACCAGTTCGATCGTCAGCAATTGGCTCGTGGCCGCGAAGTTTACCTCCGCCAGTGTGCCGGTTGTCACGGCGTAACCGGCGACGGCCAAGGCCCCGCCGCGGCGTACCTGAACCCGCCGCCGCGCGATTATCGGCTCGGCAAATTCAAGTTCACCAGCACGCCGCGCGGAACGAAGCCGCGGCGGGAAGACCTGGGCCGTATCATCCGCCGCGGCGCGAAGGGAACGAGCATGCCGACGTTTCGCTTCATGTCCGAGGAGGATCTGGAGGCGGTGATCGATTATGTCATTTTGCTCAGTTCGCGCGGCGAGGTCGAATATCGCCTGATGCGGGCCTCGGAGCAGGAACTGGGGGAGGAAGACGACATTCCGCCCGACATGATTGCCGAGCACGCGCAGGCCGTCGCCGCCACGTGGGCCGCGGCTGATGAATTCATTGTGCGGCCGCTTACTCCGCAGACGAAGGCCACACCCGAAAACGTCGCTGCCGGGGCCAAGGCGTTCGTCGAACTCAACTGCTACAAGTGCCACGGACGGGATGGTCGCGGCAATCCGGCTCAGGATGTAGGCAAGGACGATTGGGGGCGAGTCGCCTTCGCAGCCGACCTGACCACCGGCACGCTACACGGCGGCCGCCGCCCCGTCGATATCTATCGCCGCATCTATGCCGGCATCAACGCCACGCCGATGCCCGCGTTCGCTCAACCCGACAGCACCAAGAACGAAACCGAAGCCCAGCGAAGCGAGACGATCTGGAACATGGTCCACTTCGTCACCAGCGTCGTCGAAGGAAAGCCGCTGCCGCGAGACGTCATCGACGAGGCGATTCGGAAGCAGCTCGAGGAGCAGCAGAAACTGCAGCAAGCGGCCGGAGCTGAAACGCCAGCGGCGGGCGGCGGATAGGCGGCGCGCCATGCATCGAGTTCCCCGGCATACCTTCCTGACCCTATTTTCCATGACCGAACGAGACTTCACCACCGTCGAACGCGAACTGGCCGAGCTGCGGACCCGCGTGGCCCAACTCGAAGCCGAAGCGACCGCCGCCGCGCCAAAGAGCCGCGAGTGGACCCGCGGTTACTACCTGACGTACTACGCCGTTGCCGGGTTTTTCCTCGGCATGGTGGGAGCGGTGGTCAGTCTGCTGTTCAACATCGTCGGCGCGGCGCTCGTCGGCCAGCATCCGCTGCAGCTCATCCGCGTCTATCTTACTTTCGGCCTCGGGCGAAAGGCGCTCGACCTGCAATTGGATCAGGGGGACGGCGGCCTGGCCCTCATCATCGGCTGCTGTCTCTACATCGCCACGGGCATGCTCCTGGGGGTGATTTATCAGGTCGTCCTCAGCCGTCTCGCCGATCGAGCCTCGCTCGCCAAGCGGCTGGCAATCGCCAGCGTGCTCAGTCTCGTGATCTGGGTCGTCAACTACTACCTGCTGCTGGCGTGGATTCAACCGCTGCTGTTTGGCGGCAACTGGATCGTGACCGAAATCCCCGTGTGGGTCGCCGTGCTCACGCACCTCGTGTTCGGCTGGACGATGGCGATCGTCTATCCGCTGGGCGTTTTCGAGCCGTACCGAGTAACGACGGAGTGACCATGTCCGAGTCTGTGACGATGACCGCAACGACCGCGCCGGAAGGCGCGCCGAAACATGCCGATCTGGTCGATGAGCGACTGGTGAAGTGGTATTTCTATGCCGCACTCACGTTCATCTCGATCTCGATGCTCGCCGGCTTGCTGATGGCGCTGCAGCTCGTCAGCGAGAATCCGCTCCGGGGGATCGAGCTCTTCTCGCCCGGCCGTTGGCGGATGATTCACACCAACGCCATCGCTTACGGCTTTCTGGCGAATGCCTTCCTCGGCGCGCTCCACTGGGCGGTGCCGCGACTGACGTTTCACAAGGTCGCCAGCACCTACCTGTCGTATTTCATCTTCTTCGCCTGGCAGTTCATCGTTCTCAGCACGGCCGTGGGCATCATCATTGGCCCCACGCTGCAAGATCAGCCGTGGGTGATGGAACTGGCCAAAACCTGGCGGCTGCCGATGAGCCTCGGAGCGCAGGGGCTGGAATGGGGCGAAACGCCGTTCTGGATCGACCCGCTCTCGCTCGTGGGACTGTTGCTCGTGGCGTGGAACTTTATGATCCCGATCGCCCGGACGAAAGGGCCGCAGTACGTCACGCTCTGGTACTTCATGGCGATGTTCGTCTGGACGCCGCTGACCGTCGCGATGGGGAACCTGCTACCCGAATACACCGTTGCGGGCACCAGTGCCGGCGCGATCGGCGGCCTCTTCATTCACGACCTCGTCGGCCTGTTCGTCACGCCGCTCGGCTGGGGCCTAATGTACTACTTCGTGCCGATCATGCTCAAAAAGCCGATCTGGAGCCACGGCCTGTCGCTTGTCGGCTTCTGGGGCCTGGCGTTCTTCTATCCGCTGCAGGGGATTCACCACTTCCTCTACACGCCGATCCCGATGTTCCTGCAATACGGGGCGGTTATTTCGACGATCGCCGTCGAACTGGTCGTCGCCACGGTGGTCATCAACTTTTTTGGCACGCTCTGGGGGCGGGGTCGCGCGTTCTTCGACAATTTGCCGATTCGCTACTTCTATACCGGCATGATTTTCTATTTCATCACCTGCTTTCAGTGCGCTCTGCAGGTGACGCTGACGTTTCAGAAGCTGATTCACTTCACCGACTGGGTCGTCGGCCACGCCCACCTCGTGATGTTCGGCGTCTTCTCGATGTGGCTTTTCGGGATCATGACCTACCTGTTTCCCCGCTTGTACGGCCGCGAGTGGTACAGCCGCAAACTGTGCGAGTGGCACTACTGGCTGTCGGCGGTCGGGCTGTTTGTGATGTTCCTCGACCTGACGCTGGCGGGTGTGTTTCAAGGCTACTACTGGGCCGCTCTGATGCCGTGGGAGGCATCGGTCGATGGCTCGCTCCCATTCTGGCATGTGCGAGCGGTCGCCGGCCTGGCGATGTTCGGCGGGCTTTTGTGCTTCCTTTACAACCTGTGGATGACCGCGCGGGGAGCTACCTCGCCAGCGACAACCACGTCAACCTCCGTCGCGGCCCTCGGTGCCTGACCTCTAGCCATGTTCGAATCCAAAACCGGCATCCTGTTCATCGCGGGCGTGGGCTTCTTTGTCTTCGCTTTCGTCAGTAACGGCGCGCTGCCGATGATTATGTACAAGGATCTCCCCGAGAAATCGGCCGAGGAGGTCGTCAACCCGCGACTCGTACGACAGTTCCGCGACTTGCAGCGGCGCTGGCCCGAGCCATTCCAAGCCGCCTTCGGCGACCTGCCCGATCTGAAGGAAGCACCCCCGGGTGCAACCGACGCCGAGAAGCAACAGGTCGAAACGGACAACACCGCGATCCGCCAGCAAGAGACCGCAGTCGCTGCCGAAGCGTTGCGATTGGGCCGGCAGGTCTATATCGGCGAAGGGTGCTGGCACTGCCACAGCCAGTATGTGCGGCCGGTTTCGAACGAATCGCTCCGCTTCGGCCCGGTCAGCAAGACCGAAGAGTATCAAAACGAGTTGCAGCGGCCGGTGATGTTCGGCACGCGGCGTGTCGGACCCGACCTTTCTCGCGAAGGGGGGCGCCGCAGCAATGACTGGCACGCCGTGCACTTCTTCCAGCCGACGATGGTTTCGACCGGTTCGCCGATGCCTGAGTATCCGTGGCTCTTTGCCGGCTCACCTGACAAGCCGAACCGCCGCGGGCTGGCCCTGATTGCCTACGTGCAGTGGCTCGGCTCGTGGCAGGAGAGCTATCCGTATTACGAAGAGTTGGACGAAGCGCGGGGAGAAGACTAATGAGCACGAGCACCAACGCCGGCAAATGGCAGACGAGCACCACACTGCTCCTTGCCGTGCTGATCCTGATCCCCAGCGGCTACGGCTTTGTGGGGAAGTTCATCGAACTGGTGCATGTCGCCCAGGGAGATGCCTCCGGCGCGTTTGCCGTCGCTCCGATCATGAACTACCTGCTCGCCAGCCTGGGATTCTTCTGCTTGCTGCTCTGGGCTGCCGCTCGCGGGATGTTTCGCGATATCGAGCGGCCGAAGACGGAGATGCTGGAACGGGAGGACTTACTCAATCGCGCCGGCTAAGTTCCATCAACCAACAAACTACGTGTACCCATGCCCGAACCCGATAATACTCCCGCCGATGTCGAGCACCAGCATCACGATTACGTGGGCAACGACATCCCTTGGTATGTCCGCGCCATCTGGATCGGCTTTTGGATCTTTGCCGTCGTCTATACGATCCGCTACCTCTTTCCAGCGCTACAGGTCGAGCTGTTCCAACGGCCATGAGAAGCAGGGAACAGGAGTCAGGAAGCAAGAGTCAAACGGCGAGCGGTGGGCGTAAGCCCACTGAGACTGGCCGGTGCGACTTCTGCGGGCTCCCCGCCCCGCATCGGAACAACGGCGAAGCAACATTCTGCTGCTTCGGCTGCCGTTTCGCCGCCTCGATTGCCGCGTCGCAGGGGGACGAAGCACAGGCCCGTTGGGCGATGACCCGTCTGGGCCTGGCGATCTTCTTCTCGATGAACGTGATGGTCTTCACGATGCTGCTCTGGTCGCAGCCGACCGAAGTCGCAGGCACACTCCGTGTGCCGTTGCCGCCCGAATCACCGGATGCGTTGTCGATCCTCTGGTACGACCTCGCCCGCTATGCCTGCCTCCTCTTCACGCTGCCGGTGGTGCTACTGCTCGGTGGCCCGCTAATGGCCGATGCCGCGGCGGAACTGTCGCGCGGTCGCGCGTCGATCAGCTTGCTCCTCGTGGTGGGCATTGCCGCCGCTCTGGCGGCATCGGTTTGGTCGGTCGCTGCCGGCAGCGGTCACGTCTATTTCGAAGTCGCCTGCACAATCCTTGTCGCCACGACACTCGGCCGTTGGTTTGAAGCGACGGGAAAACTCAAAACGACCGAAGCGATCCGTTCCCTCTCGCGATTGATGCCGTTGCAAGTGCGGCTGCTCAAGAACGATGTCGAAACGCTCATTCCTGCCGAGCAACTGCAAGCCGGCGACTATTTCCGCGTCCTGCCCGGCGAGCGGATTGCTGCCGATGGGCGAATCGTCCGCCATCAGGCGTCGATCGACGAGCAAGTCGTTACCGGTGAGAGCCTGCCAGTCACTCGCGGTCCTGGCGACGATGTGCAGAGCGGCATGCTCGTCCTTGATGGTCCGCTCGAAATTGTCGCCAACAGTTTGGCTGGCGAAGGGATGCTCGCCCGCATCGTGGCGGCCGTGACCGACGCGACGCGAGCTCGTTCTCGCTACGAGCGACTGGCCGAACAAATCAGCCGCTGGTTCTTGCCGTTGGTCGCCGCCGTGGCCGTGGCGACGCTCGTTGTCCACTGGCAACTGGGGGATGCTTCTGCCGGACTGCTCGCAGCACTTGCCGTACTCACGATTGCCTGTCCCTGCGCCTTGGGACTCGCCACGCCGATGGCCCTCTGGGCCGCAATTGGCAGGGCTGCACAGGCGGGTGTCCTCGTGCGCGAAGGGGACGTGCTGGCACTGCTTGCGCGGGCCAAGACTGTTTGCTTCGACAAGACCGGTACGCTCACCACTGGCGACAGCCGGGTTGTCTGTGCCCAGTTTGATCCCGCCACCGACCGCCGCGAAATCGTACGCGTCGCCGCGGCTCTGGCCGATAGCACCACGCATCCTCTCTCGTCTGCGGTCGCTGATTTTCTGGACGACGATTTCGCTGATGCGTCGCCTTTGGAACTCACGGAAGTCCAAGTCGCACCCGGTTGCGGAGTGCAGGCACAGGCCGACGAACTCGACGAAACGGTATTCTTCGGCAGCCGACAGTGGCTTGCCGATTGCGGGCAATCGTCTCTGAATTCGTCGCTCGATGATCCAGAAGACGATGATCTGTGCGAGACGCTCATCGCTTGGGACGGCCGCATCCGCGGACGATTCCTGATCCGCCAGCAGGCTCGCCCCGAAGCCGCGGCAGTCATCGCTGAACTGCACGCACTAGGTTTGCATTCGCTCATGCTGACGGGAGATCGAAAGTCGCGGGCCCTGTCGCTCGGCAGCGAACTCGCTCTTGGAGTTCGTGCCGAACTTCGACCGGACGACAAGCTCGCCGCCATCCAGCAACTTCAAAACAGCGGCCCCGTCGTAATGGTTGGCGACGGCATCAACGATGCACCGGCGCTGGCAGCAGCCGACATCGGGATCGCGCTTGGCTCGGGAACCGACATCTCCCGGCATTCGGCGAGCGTCTGTTTATTGCATGACAATCTGCTCCTCATCCCGTGGCTCGTGCAACTCGCCGGTGCGACGGTCCGAACAGTTCGTTGGAACCTGGTTTGGGCGTTTGCTTACAACGTCCTCGGCATCGGGCTAGCAGCGGTTGGGTGGCTGCATCCGGTGTTCGCAGCCATTGCAATGGCGGTAAGCGGTCTCTTGGTCGTCGGCAATTCGCTGACTCTGGCTCAGTTCGCTTTGCCACCGGCAATCGCGGGAGGTACCAAGCCAGTTCCATCGGCGGTCGATTTCGTCGCTGCAAACCAGCCCGCGGAGGCAGTCGCATGATCGAGCTGCCGCTGGTCTTCGTCGCGGGAATCCTCGGTACGGCCCACTGCCTGGGGATGTGCGGCCCGTTTGCCTTGGCCATTGGTGTCGGCGCGACCGGTTGGAGTGGCGCGCTGGGGCGGCAGTTCGCGTACACCGCCGGCCGCGTCTTCACATACGGCGTTCTCGGTGCATTCGCCGGTTATGGCGGAGCGAGGCTAGCGCAGTCGCTGCCAGCGATCGTCAACATTCCCGCCACGCTCGCCATTGCCGCCGGAATTCTGCTCATCTACCAAGGCCTGCGATCTGCCGGCTGGCTGACATTCAAGTCGCGGTCTCATGCCGCGAGTGGTTCACTCTGTCTGGCCGGCGGAATGATCGGGCAACTCTTGCGGCAGCCCGGCACGAGCGGCGTTTTCCTGGCGGGGCTGTTCACCGGCCTGCTGCCGTGCGGACTCCTCTATGGCATGCTCGCCTTGGCGACCAGCACGCACAGCCTGCCGCTCGGCGCTGCGACGATGATCGTCTTTGGCCTAGGGACCGCGCCGGCGATGATCCTGGCGGGGATCGGCGGGCGCATCCTCGGCGTCGCGACCCGCCAGCGACTCTATGCCGCCGCGGCCTGGTGCCTCGTCCTCACGGGCATTGTCTCCGTCAGCCGCGGCGCACTGTTCCTCTCGCTCGGCAGCCAGCCTCCCATCGGTTGCCCCGCTTGTGAATCTTCGTCGCAGATTACCGCTCGCTAAAGTCGCGCCCGATGTCCCGCACGCTCGTCAACTTCCTGCTCGATTCGCTGCTGCTGGTCGTGTTCGCCGTGCTGATTTGGACCGCGGTGGTGGTGCGGTTCGTGTTTCCACCCGCTTACGACGCTCGCGGCTGGACCTTGTGGGGCCTGTCGCTCGACGACTGGATGAGCATTCAGTTCGCCGTGGTCGCCCTGCTCGCCCTCGGCATCCTGATCCACGTCATGCTGCACTGGAACTGGGTCTGCGGTGTCGTGGCAACACATGTCGTTCGCAGCAAGAAAACCAAGCTCGACAACGGCACACAAACGCTCTACGGTGTCGGTCTGCTCATCGTGCTTTTGAACTTGCTCGGCATGGCGATTGCTGCCGCGGCCTTGGCGATTCGCCAGTCAGGTTGATGAGAGCGTCTTATGCTCGCCAAATCTTTTCGCGTCCTTCCATCACCCCCTTCGTCGCGTTGCGGGTGTCGATCACGAGCCGCGAATGGCGGACGATGAACGGATAGTCGTACTGCGAATGGTCGGTCGCGATGAGGACGCAGTCTTGCTCGGCCAGATACTCGCTCGTGAGCGGCTCGCTGGACAAGGCGGGAACCCGGCGGTGTCGCATCGCCGGCAGCTTCGGGATGTGCGGATCGTTGTAGGTTACGATCGCCCCGCCTTGAATCAGCCGCTCCATCAATTCAAACGAAGGGCTTTCCCGTGGGTCGTCGATGTCCTTCTTGTAGGCCACGCCAAGCAGGGCGATCTTCGATCCCCGTAGTGGCTTGCTCTGCTCGTTGAGCGCCTCGACCACCTTGCCGACGACATAGGCCGGCATGTTCGTGTTGATCTCGCCGGCCAGCTCGATGAACCGCGTCGCAAAGCCGTGCTTGCGGGCGACCCACGTCAGGTAGAACGGGTCGATCGGAATGCAGTGCCCTCCCAAGCCGGGCCCGGGATAGAACGCCTGAAACCCGAACGGCTTCGTCTTGGCCGCGTCGATCACTTCCCACACGTCGATCCCCATCGTGTCGTAGAGCATTTTGAGCTCGTTGACGAGCGCGATGTTCACCGCCCGATAGGTGTTCTCTAAAATCTTGCACGCTTCGGCGACTTCGCACGACGAAACCGGAACGACCTTCACGACGGCTTGGGCGTAAAGGGCCGCTGCCAGTTCCAGACTCGCCGCGTCGATGCCGCCGACGACCTTCGGAATGTTGCCGGCCGAATAGTTCGCGTTGCCGGGGTCCTCGCGCTCGGGGCTGTAAGCCAAAAAGAAATCCTGGCCTACCGTTAGCCCGCTTGCGGCGAGAATGGGGAGGACGACATCCCGCGTCGTCCCCGGATACGTCGTGCTTTCAAGAACGACGAGCTGTCCCGGCCGCAATGCCGCGGCCACTGATCGGGCCGTCGAGATGACGTAACCGAGGTCGGGATCGCGTGTCTCAGAAAGGGGCGTAGGAACACAGATCAGGATCGCATCGGCCTCACTGAGCCGGCGCATGTCCGCCGTCGGCTCAAACTGGCCATCGGCCAGCCACTGCGCAATGCGCTCGGACGGAATATGTCCGACGTAGCTTTCGCCTCGGCTGAGGCGTGCGACTTTCGACTCGTCCACATCAAAGCCGATCGTGCCGAACCCGGCCTGCACGAACGCCTGCACGAGCGGCAAGCCGACGTAGCCGAGGCCCATGATTCCGATCCGCGCGCGGCGGTTCGCAAAATTAGCTAATAGCTCCGAAACTCGGTCTGGGGGTGACGACACGTGCTCGCCGCTGGGTTAGGCCAAACAGAGCCGAACGGCCCTGGAAATGTTGAAACTCGGACAGGGAAACTCGCACTGACCCTCTATCTTAGTCACACCCTTGCACGTGCGCGCAAGCGTGACTCGAGCGAAGTTGCTACGACCGCTCGGGAGGCGGCTCCGTCAATTCGGGATTGGGAGCGTGTGGATAGTCCGCCGGCTGATATGCAATCGCAAGTTCCGGCGTGCGTGCCGCAGCAGATTCCTTGTGTGCCCGCAACGTGAGGGCCTGGTCCAAAATGCCGCTCGTGAGCAAGACCCGCTCGACCGGATAGCAGGGCCTGCCCGTATGCATGAGCGTTTCGATCGCTTTCAGCAGGTAAGCAAAGTGGGGGTGACGGGGCTCCGTCCGCTCTTCAAAACTGGTGGCCAGCGGTTTCGCCTCTCCTCGGATTTGGAGCGCCACGGCAGTTCGCTGGACCGAATCGAGCATGAGTTGTGCGCCCTGAAACCCATCGACGTACTCGAACAAAAACAGATTGGCGTGAGGATCGCGGCGCGGGTCTTGCCCCTCGACGTGCGGGACCACGGCCAGGGCTGCATCCACGAGTGCCGCCGGCACAAGGTCGTCGTCAACCACTTTCCACACGGCGTCGCCCGTCAAAAACCGGACAGATTTCACCCCCTTCTCGGCATCCCGGCGGCGCTCCACCAGGCTTTGATAGCAATCGAGCGCATGGCTCCCATAGATATCCAGCCCGCTGTAGCCGATGCCGACGGCCGCTTCGATCGGGCTGCCCAGCGGGACCGCGATCTCTGGGGAACGAAAACTGAGTGGCAGCGACGAGCCGGCCATGAGCGGAACCTTGAGCTCCCTCGCCCGCTCGTACATCCACTTGGCGTCGTTCCACGTCGGTCCCAAGTGCTTATCGTTGAAAACCGGCACGATGCGGTCGTACTTCACCATCGCTCCGGTGATTTCCTCGAAGAACCGCCGGCGCGGATAAAGGTGCTGCTCCTTGTCGTTCCAGGGATAGTCGCCGTGCTCGCCAATGCTGATGACGCCATCCACGGCCAGCCGATCGCCACCCAGCGTCAGGGCCTTTTCAATCGAGTCGAAAATCGGCACGCCATGTTTCCGGCTCATCTCCCGCGCCAGGTCATCCCCTGGGAACTGATCCACATACATCGACGCCAAGTTGAGTGCAGGCCCTGTTCCCCCATCTTGCTTCCACCCTTCCAGAATCTTGCCGAGGAGCACGTCAGCATGCGAACCGGGGCGATAGATGGTGATGATCCCGGCAACGGATTTGGGTGCCTGCGCCTTAGTGCGGTATGCACTTGCTTGGCCGATCACCAGGGGAGCCATCGAGGCGGCCAGCGCCGAGCCGGCAGCCATCCGCAGGCAATCTCGTCGATGGAATCCGATCTGTTGTGCTAGCGCCATTTCAAGCACCTTGATGAAAGAACTGTGGCGTTGGCATTGTACTTGATCTGAAACGGAATTCAGGGAGACGAAGACGGTGTCGACACAAAGCGGATCAGCAGCGACCCGTGGAAACTGTGCGAGGTCGTCGTCGAGCAGTAGGTGTCAATGGTTGAATTCAAGTGCAATGGCGGCGTCAAACTCATCTTGGGTTCGAGCATTTTTTGCGGCATAGAGCAACTCCACAACTTCTAAGCTAGAGCGCTCCGCGTCAGTTCGCAGTAAGTCCAACACGCGTGGCCACAACACAAAAGCGCGGTCTGGATTCTGTTTCGTCCACTCGATCCACTTCTCAGACTGCCAAAACAGGTGGCTTTGTAATGCGGTTTGGCCATCACGTTGCTGTCCCGACCAACGAAACAGCAGAATCCAGCGAGGATTCGTCGTTGTGCGCGGTGACCAATACCCCTCTTCGATGAGAAACTGGGTGAATTCGTGCCGATAGACATTGTGTCTGGGCCAGGAAGTGGGAACCCCCAGCAACGTCGATGTGGACCCCGACCGAAAGTCGAGTGAATCTGGAGAAAAGAAGCCCTCGCCACCGTTTTGAGTCGGAAGGACGATGCTCGCAGCAACGACAACGATTGCTGCAACGACAACCATTCCGTGCGGCTCAACTGCATCGCAGAATCCTCGGCGCCGACTTGTCATCTCACCTCGCAATTTTACCTTCGATTGTAGTGTGTCGTTTTGCGACTCGCTTTGAACTTTTCCAGTCCGGCCGCAACCTCTCTGGTGGCGACGCCCCGCGCGACTGGCCGTTGTAACGACGAAATGAGCGGCCATTGCGGTTGCCTGAGCGATGCCGCAGACTGTGCCCCATGACTCGCCCCCAGTTGTCGCTCGCCGCACTCCTTTCCGCCGTGCTGTTCGTGGCGATTGCGGCAGGCGGTTACAAGGCGCTCTGGAGCCCCGATCATCCCAACGCCTGGTTTTGGCTGTCGATCTATCTGGCGACGGTCTCAACGGCAACGCTCGGCGCGTGGCGCGGACGGCCGGCAGTGCGACGGGCGTGCCTGGGCTATGCGGCATTTGGCTGGGTGCAGGTCGCCATTGTCATCGCCCTTTTCGGTTGGCCGTTGGAAACGATCTACGACGCACAGCGGCTGGTGAGCAACGTGCAAATCGGCCTGTTTCTCGGTCCGCTTTGTGCCATTGCCGCCACGTGGCTGCTGCCGCCGCCAAAGGCCGAGGCGTGAGTGCGGGAAGGTCGCGCCTGGACTACAATCTGGCGGCAACGGGTGTATTTGGGCAACGTGCGAAGGAGCGGGCGATGAACAAACTGCTTGAGGGGATGCACTGGATGACCTTGGTGGCGCTTGCGCTGCTGGCCGGTGGCTGTGAGCCATCCGCGCCGAGCGCCGGCGGACCTGCCGCGACGACTGGCGGGCCTCCTGCTCCACCACCGCCCCCCGGAACCGTGACTCCAACGCCGATGGCATCTCCCGCATCGAACACCGCGGCTGCTCCTGCCGCGACCTCGGCCGCGAGCGGCTTGCCGGCCGACCTCGTGAAAAAGATCGATACGCTCATTCAGTCGCACAAGGATTACAGCGCTGCTGCTGAGAAAGTGCAAGACGGGCAGGGAGCTAAGGATCAATTCGATGCACTGAGCGCGATCGCCCAGCGCAGCTCCGACGCCTACGACGACGTGATGATCGGCACCAAGCAGCTTTCGCCAGCCCAGATGGTCCTGTTCGAGGCGTACATGAACCAGCACGTGTCGCCCGTCTGGGAAACTCGCAAGCAACATCAAGCGCGGCTCGAATCCCTGTTGCCGCGATAGCTTGCAGCGATCACTGGCGGCACTCCATCGCCGCCGTGCGACGTCGAAAACCGCTCGCTTCGAGCGAACTTTCTGCCTGGCGACTTCGTAGTGAATACGGAGGGAAGAAAAAGGCCGGACGCCCAAGAGGGGCTGGGGCCAGTCACCCGCCGGCCGCTGTCTTCTGGCGAAAGGAGGTGTCGAACTGGTTACCAAGCGTATCGGAAGGGAGCCTCGCGTGCTGTGCGGCTTCGGCAATACTTGGCGACGATAGCAAGTCGCATCCTGCCTGGGGGGAATGACCGGCCGGCACATCGGGCGCGAGGCTCGGGGGCAAGTCCCCATCGCTCCTCATCAGTTCGCAACTCGCAGTACTTTCGCGGCCGTCACGGGCCGCGTTTTTAGTTGCGTCAAAGTGGCATTCGCGTCCCGCAGCGGATACTCCTCGATCTGCGGCGTCAGTCGCATCGCTGCCGCCAGCTCCAGAAACTCGCGAACATCCCGGCGCGTCACGTTCGCCACGGATTGCACTTCCTTCTCCTGCCACAAGTGCCGCTCGTAGTCGAGCGCCGCAAGCGCCTCGTGGTCGGCTTGTTCCTTGCGAATAGCATTGATGACGAGCCGCCCGCCGGGGGCTAGATGCACCAGGGCGGCCACGACCGGCGTCCACGCCGGGGTTGTGTCGAGAATCACGTCGAGCGGAGCGGGTGGGCGGTCGCTAGTATCGCCAGCCCACGCGACGCCCAGTTCCAGGGCCGCCTGTCGCTCGGCGGGACTGCGGGCAAAGACGAAGACTTCCGATGCGGGGAACTTCCACCGCGCCATCTTTAGCACCAATCGCGCGGACGAGCCGAACCCTGTCAGGCCGAGTCGCTCCCCGTCTTGCAGCTTCAACAGCCGGAGCGAGCGATAGCCGATCGCTCCGGCACAGAGGAGCGGCGCTGCCTCGGCATCGGTGAAAACATCGGGAATTGAATGCACGAACGCCGCGGGCGCCGTCATGAACTGGGCGTAGCCACCGTGGCGGTCGCGCCCCGTCGCTTGAAAATGCGGGCAGAGGTTCTCGCGGTCCGACCGACACCACGCACACTTGCCGCACGCGCCGATGATCCAGGCCACACCGACGCGCTCGCCCGGTTGCCAATCGATGACCTGCTCGCCGATCTGCACGACGCGTCCCACCACCTGATGGCCCAGGATGATGGGGAGTTGCGGCACGGCAAGGCGTCCCTCAATCTCATCGAGTTCCGTGTGACAGACGCCGCACGCACTGACTTGCAGGAGAACTTCACCGGCGCCGACGTTCGGCACGGGCAATTCCGCGAGGCGCAGCGGCGCGCTGTTTGCAGAAATTGCCTGCACGCGGTCGAGAAGCATGGCCTGCACGAGCGAGCCTCATGGAAAGCGATTGGAATTAGCGGAGATACTCGACATCCACCGCGACTTCGTCATTACCTAACCACGCCACCAGGGCATTTTACATGCCAAGCGCGAAACCGATTGATGTGCGGGAACTCGCTCGCTGGCTGGCGACGCCTGCGGCATATCCGCACAGTCCCGCGCGCGTGGAGCATGTCGAAACGCACATCTCGCACGTCTTCCTGGTTGACGATCTTGTTTACAAGCTGAAGAAGCCGGTCCGGTATGACTTCCTCGATTTTTCGTCGCTCGCCAAGCGCGAACACGCCTGTCGCGAAGAACTGCGGCTGAATCTCCGACTCGCGCCGCGGACGTATCTGGACGTGGCTCCGATCGTGCAAGCGACGGACGGATCGCTTGCGATTGGCGGCGCGGGCGATGTGATTGATTGGCTGGTCGTCATGCGCCGCTTGCCAGCCGAGCAGATGCTCGATGCGCTGCATCGCAACGGCCGCCTCACTGCGGCGCATATCGACCGACTGACTGTAACGCTGGTGCAGTTCTACCGCTCGCTGCAGCCGCTACCGATCTCGGCGGCACAGTATCGCGACCGCTACACGGCCCACGTTCGCGGCAATCGCGATGAACTGCTCGTCGTGCGGCACCATCTGCCGCAAGGCGTCGTCGAGCGGGTTCACGGCTTTCAGATGCAGATGCTCGCACTGTCGCCGGAGTTGCTCGACGAGCGTGTAGCGGCCGGGCGAATTGTCGAGGGGCATGGCGATCTGCGGCCGGAACACATCTGCCTGGCCGATGGGCGTCTGGGCGAAGAGAACGCGATTTTCGATTGCATCGAATTCAACAAGGAGTTCCGCACCATCGATGTGGCCGACGAATTGGCGTTTCTCGCTGCTGAGTGCGATTTTCTCGGGGCGGAATGGGTCGGCCCGCAGTTGCTGAAAGCGTACAAGGAGCAAAGCGGCGATCGAATTCCGCCGGTGTTGCTCGCGCTTTACAAGTCATACCGCGCGTGCGTGCGGGCAAAGGTGGCGGCACTGCGGGCCGATCAGCTCACGGGTCAATCGCAACAGGAGGTGGTGGCTGAGTCGCTCCGGCACTTAGATTGGGCCGATCGGTATGTACTGCCGTGGCTCACGCCGCTCGTCGTCGTGGTGGGAGGGCTGGCCGGAACGGGCAAGACCACTGTAGCGACCGCGGTCGCGGATGCTTTGGGTGCAGAACTGCTGCGAACGGACGTCGTGCGACAGGAGCTGTTTGACAACCAGCGGAACGACGCTGCAGTCGATGCGGGAATCTACTCGGCCGAGTCTCGCCGGCGAGTGTATGACGATCTCTTGCTGCGAGCGGCAGCACTGCACCGCCAAGGAATCAGCGTCGTGCTCGATGGGACCTTCTCGACGATCGAAGGTATTCGCCGCGCGCAGTCGCTCGTTGATCATCCGCGCGGCCACTTCTTGGCGGTCGAGTGCGTTTGCTCGGCCGCAATTGCCGCGGAGCGCATCGCAAGGCGATTGGCTACCGGCAGCGACGCTTCCGAGGCTCGACCCGAAATGCATGCCATCCAAAAAGCCCGGTGGGAGGCGTGGCCGGCTGATGTGCCACAGATCATGCTCGATACCGAGCAGCCGCGCGATCGACAGTTGAGCATGCTACTTGGTGCGATTCGTAACCTGATCGTCGATCGCTCCGATAAGCCGATCAAAGCAATTTAGTCGGGGTTCGATGCGCGGCGGGTGTGCGTATCCGCCCGGTCCGCGCGGTTTTGGCCCGCACAGAACGCAAAATCTCTTGAGCGAATCGGACGAAATCCCGCCGTTTCACCGTATTCGTTGTGGTTGAGGGATTACGTTGCTTCGGTATCCCATTTGCCTCTCGAAGTGGCAGTTACACCAATTCCGTGGAGGACTCGACCATGAAAAGCCCATTTTTGTGCGGATGTCTGGTTGCCCTGACCACGCTGGTCGGATGCATCCCCTCGCTCAACCCGGTCTATACCGAGAAGGATCTGGTCTTCGATCGCCAGGCGCTCGGCGTCTGGGGGGAGCCGGGGAAGACGGCCCGCTGGGAGTTTAGCGAGGGGGGAGCGAACTCGTACCGCCTCGTCTATACCGACGAGGGAGGAAAGCAGGGCGTCTTTCGGGCGCATCTGGCCAATCTCGATGGGACGCTGTTCCTCAATCTGTTCCCCGAGGCGATGCCGTCCGACAACAGCGCGTTCTATCAGTTCCATCTCGTGCCGATCCATACCGTCTATCGCGTGCGGCGGACCGAGCCGAATCTGGAACTCGCGGCAATCGACTTCCAGTGGCTCGACAAATATCTGGCTGAGCATCCGCAGGAGCTGAAGTTTGCGACGATGAATGGGAGCAAGCTGGTCACAGCGCCGACAGCTGATCTGCAGCGGTTCGTCGTGGCGCATCAGGATAAGTTCACGAGCAAATTTGAGCTGCAGCGGATAAAGGGGGAGAAGTAGCCGGCGACCAATGTCTAATGCGAGCGGTTAGGAGTCGAATCCCGGCCGCTCGTCGGCTATCCTGCTCGGCATGAAACGCCTTCCCATCGGTCCGCTGTATTACGAATTCTCCCGCCACAACGAGCCGCGATTGCGGATCGAGTCCGGGGAAACAATCGTTGTCGAAAGCGAGGACGCCTTCAGCGGGCAGATTCGGACCGATGCCGACCGCCGCGACCGGACGAAGCGGCCGCATGGTAATCCGCAAACCGGGCCGATCTGGATCGAAGGGGCCGAACCGGGCGATACGCTGGCGGTGACGATCCACGAGATCAAGCCGCTCATCGGCCAATGTGCGACGCGGATTCCCGAACTGCACACGCTGTCGCAGTGGCTGGGGACCGATGCGCCGCACGGCACGCACGTCTGCCCGATTCGGGACGGCAAAATCTATTGGAGTGATCGGCTGACGATTCCGTATCAGCCGATGCTTGGCTGCATGGGGACCGCGCCGGACACGGGCGTGCCAACTACCGGCCCCGCTGGTCCACACGGCGGGAACATGGACATCATCGAGGTCCGCCCCGGCAGCATCGTCTATCTGCCGGTCTTCGTGCCGGGTGGCTATCTCTATCTGGGCGACGCGCACGCGGCGATGGGGCACGGCGAGCTTTCGGCTGCGGGGCTCGAAATGCCGGCTGAATCGACGATCACGGTCAACCTCGTGAAAGGGAAGAAGATTCCCGGCGTGCGGATCGAAACGCCGACCGAGATCATGACGGTGGCGACCGGCTGCCCGATGGAGCGAGCGAGCGCTGAGGCGTTCTCGCGGCTTATTCAGTGGATGGAAGCCGACTATCGCTGGAACCGCTGGCGGGCCTACGACCTGCTCACGCACGTGGCTCAGATCAGCGTCGGCTATTTCCCGATCGGCACGGTCGCGGTGAAGATCGGGAAGGAATATCTGCCGCTGGCGAATTAATGTCGGGTGCCTGTCGTAGCCTTACGGTCGTCTGCCGAAGTGCTGTGGCCGCATCAGCCAGAAAAGCCAAATCGTTGTGGCCAGGCCGACGAGCGACGAGAAGCCCAGCACCGCATAGATGAGCCAGTCCTCGTTGAATCCGCCACGAGGATTCGTGGCACTGCTCACACCCAACGCCACAAGGCATGACGCGAAACAGGCCGAGGCGAAGGCTGTTCCGCCGGCGGCGAGCACTGCCATCGTGATGCCGGTCGAGGCCAGAAACGTGAGTGCCTTCTCGCTGAGGGTCATCTGTGTGCCTGCCGCTCGCTGCTGAAAGCCGGCGATCAGCGTGCGAACGAGTGCCGGGGCGGCCACGATGGCGACGAGCACGCCCACGCCCGGCATCGCGACGATCATCCCCAGGCAAACCGCCACGAGCGTGATGACGAGCATCAGCGATTCGAGCGAAAACTGCAACGGACTGGCTTGGCGACGGGCTTGCTCCCAGGCCGGAATGATTGGCGGCGGCGTGGGTTCGACAATCTCGGCTTCGACGATCTCCGCTTGGCTTGCTAGCGGCTTCTGACAGAGCCAGCACGCCGTGGCCGTCGGCTGCACCTGCGCACCGCAATCGGGACAGAGCGAATTGCCGGTGGATGCGGGATGGGTAGCCATAATCGTCTCGGACGCAAGGTGCGGCCGCAATTGTGCTGCTGGCACCAGCGGATGTAAAGCCAAGGAGGCAATTTCACAGAAAAAGCCGCGGAAGAAATCCGGTCCGGTTGCCTAGTGCTGGTAGGGCGAGCGTCGTGTCGATGATCGGGGGTCAGGCAGATGGCGAACAAGGCTCACACAGCCACTTTGCGACGTCTTTCCGAACGTTACCGCGTGCAGGCGTGCCAGGCGTATGACCTTGCCGGGAGCGACCCGGAAGGGCGCGATTTGATCATCGAGGTGGAGACATTGGCCACGCTAGCTGACGGTGTTCGCAAGCTCGAGCACGCCCCCGCCCACCGCCGCTTTGTGGCCATGACGAATCAGGAATCGGTCCGCGACGCCCTCTTGCTCACCAAGGCAACGGAGATCGGCGTCATGAATCCCCGCGGCGATGTCGTGAAAGAAGCCGTCGGCTAACTCCGCTGGTGTCGCAAACGGCCTGGTGTCGCCAACCGTGCCCAATAAAGCTCATACGGCCACGGTTCGACGGCTTGCCACGAAGTTCGGAGCGAGCGTCGTTATCGATCAGGGGACTGGGGCCGCGACGCTGCTGCGAGGCCCGGATCGGACGATCGCCGTCGAAACCTCGGCGACCTTGATGGAAGGACTTGAGCATCTAAAGCAGCTCGGTGGCCAGCGATTCATCGCGGTGACGAACAAAGAAACGCTGGACGATGCACTGCGTCTGGCGGCGACAGAGATCGGCGTGATGAATTCTCACGGGGAAATTGTTCGCCCCGCCGTGAATGAAGCTGACAGGGCAAACGGAGCTGAAACGCCTTAATATGCTCGACGCTGCTGGCTCATGTACCGGAAGATGTAGTACACGAGCGTCAACACCGCTTGGAGCGTCGCCGCAACGTACGTGAGCGCCGCCGCGTTGAGCACGCTGTTGACGGGCCCCATCTCATAACCATCGACGATGCCGTTTTCGATGAGCAGCGCCTTCGCCCGGCGACTCGCGTTGTATTCCACCGGCAGATTCACCACTTGGAAGAACACGACGCCGCTGAAGACGGCGATGCCAAGGAGCAAGAGCCACTTGAAGTTCAGCGCCACGCCCAGGATGAGCAGAATGATTCCCGCGCTGCTGCCGAAGCTCGCCGCCGGCACCGCGAAGTTGCGGACGACCAGCGGCAAATAGCCGACGGCGTCCTGAATCGCGTGCCCTGCTTCGTGAGCGGCAATGCCAACCGACGTGAGCGTGCGGCCGTGATAGACATCGTTCGAGAGCCGCAGCACCTTCGCGCGCGGGTCGTAGTGGTCCGACATGTGGCCGGGGACCGACTCGATCTGCACGTTCCCCAACCCCGACGAGTCGAGAATCCGCCGCGCCGCTGCAAAGCCGGAATACCGCGAGCCTTGCTGCATGCCGCGGGCATACGCCGAGCTGACCATCCACTGCGCGATGAGCGAGAGGATGATGGCGGGTGCGGTAAATAGGAGCAGGTAGAAGTCGTAAAGGAACATCGTTTTCTCAGTGATTCGCGAGGGCCAGGGCAATCTTGCCTGCTGGCCGCGGAGTTCAATCTTGTAAACTCTTGCCGGACTGCCACTTAAGTCAAGTGGCAGTCGAAACACCTCGTCGCCTAACGGTGCAACGTCCGTGCCAATCCTGACACATGCTTCACGCGAGCGGAGGCATTACCATAGCGACATGCGGATTCCCACGCGGGCAACGAGCAGCGACGTCGGCTTCAATATGACGCCGATGATCGACGTTGTCTTTCAGCTCATCATTTTCTTCCTCCTGTCGAGCCACCTCGCCCGCCAAGAGACGCACTTGGCCCTGCCGCTGCCCGTGGCCGAGAGCGGCCAGCCCACTCCCACCGACGAGCGGCCGCGAGTCGTCGTCAATGTGCTGGCCGATGGGACACTGCTGGCGATCAACCGCCGGATGACATCCGAGGAGCTGATTGTGCTCCTGGGCCAGCGAAAGTCGGAGCATGGCAGCGACCTCGAAGTTCGCATTCGAGGCGACCGGAGCGTTCCGTATCGCCTGGTCGAGCCGGTCATGCGGGCCTGCACGCAAGTTGGCATTTGGAATGTGACATATGGCGTCACGCCGCGCGAGGAGAGTCCCTGATGCGTTGGCCTTCCCCATTTCGTGATCGGCAGAAGGGCGTCGACCTCCAGCTCACGCCGATGATCGACTGTGTCTTCCTGCTGATGGTCTATTTCATTTGGACCTCTAGCTTCGCTGTCGCCGAGAAGATGCTGCCGAGTGAACTCTCTGTGGCCCAGGGAGTCGGGCCAGCAACAGCGGACACGCAATCCCCAGCAGCCGACTTCGATCCGATCGTCGTGCGGGTGCTTTCGACGCCAACCGGTCCGGCCTGGCGAGTGAACGAGGCCCCGCTCGCGTCGCGGGCCGAATTGCGTTCGCTCTTGGTGAAGATCGCCGGCATCCAGCGCGCTGCGCCGCTCGTGATTCATCCTGACGGAGAAGTCCCCCTGGGGGACGTGATCGACGTGCTGGACCTGTCGCGAGTGGCAGGATTCGCAAAAGTGCAGGTGGCGGCGGAGTAAGTGGAATCCGCTGGAAACTACGGAGCCGTGACAGCCTCTGGCCCACATCTGCCAAGTCCCTTCCGCCGCAATTTGGGCTCTGGCGACTCGTTCTTAAGCCTGAGAGCAACCTTCCGCCCATGGGCAGGGTAGAATGAACGTCCGCCCACGCCGCGCCCCTCCCCGGCAGCAACCGTCCGGTCCTACGCGATGACCTCCGCTACGCCAGCCCCGCCTGTCGATGCTCGCCCCGAGCCCGATCTCGTCGGCCGGCGTCTAGGGGACTATCAAATCCTTCGCCGCCTGGGACGCGGCGGCATGGCGGAAGTCTATCTGGCGGAACAGCTTTCGCTTCGCCGGCAGGTGGCGATCAAGGTGCTCCGCAGCTCACTTGCGGGGGATGAGGCTTACGTCCGCCGCTTCCATCACGAGGCGCAAGCGGCTGCCAAGCTCGTCCATGCCAACATCGTCGCCATCCACGAAGTGGGCAACATCGACGGCTGGCACTACATCGCGCAGGAGTACGTTCCCGGCCAGAACCTGAAGCAGCTGCTTACGCGGCTCGGCCACGGTCTCGACGCGCCGCAAGCGGCCAACGTTCTGCGTCAGGTCGCGTCGGCCCTGCACAAAGCGGCCGAGCAGAACATCACGCACCGCGACATCAAGCCCGAAAACATCATGATCACCGCGGCGGGCGAGGTGAAAGTGGCCGACTTCGGCCTTGCCCGCGTCGCTCAGGCCGGCGAAGCCCTCAACCTCACGCAGGTCGGCATCACGATGGGGACGCCGCTCTACATGAGCCCCGAACAGGTCGAGGGGAAGGAAGTCGATCCGCGGAGCGATCTCTACTCGCTCGGCGTCACCAGCTATCACATGCTCGCGGGGCGGCCGCCGTTCGACGGCGAGACGGCTCTGGCCGTGGCCGTGCAGCATCTCAAGCAAGAGCCGCAGCGGCTGGAGGATCTTGTTCCCGAGATGTCGCCGGGTCTGTGCCGCATCGTGCATCGCCTCTTGGTCAAAGACCCGAAGGAGCGGTATCAGCGGGCGATCGACGTGCTGAAGGATCTCAAGTCGCTCAGCATTCCGGGGCTCGATCCCGACTGGGCGGCCGATCTGCCCGGCTGGAATCCCGGCGATGGCGGCGTGAGCATGGACGGACGCATGGCCGCGACCCAGCAGCTCAGTCTCGCCCTGCGGAGCCAAAAGAACCGAACTCCTGCCGGCTGGCTCGCTTCGCCGCTCGTGCTGGTCGCGCTGCTCGCTGCGGCCGGTTCAGCGGCTGGAGCAGCGGCGGCGTTTCTTTCCCGGCCCGCTCCGCTGTTGGCGACGACGACCGACGGCCCGTTGACGATCCCCATGCTCGGGAGTGTGCAGGAGCAGTACGCCTTTGCCCAAATGGCGAAAGAAGATCAGGAAGCGGCATATCAAGCGGTACTGGAATACTGGCCTGCCGGTGCGAGCGCCGAGAACGAGCGGCACGCCTTGCTCACCAAACGCGGTCTGGCAGCTCTGTACCTGAAAGCCGAACGACTCGACGAAGCCCGCCATCTCTACCAAGAACTATCCTTCCTCCCCAAGGACGAGGAACCAGTCCTGCGACTGACCGGCATCGCGGGAATGGCGGTTGTGTACGACCGAATGGGAACCAAGCTGCGCGACCAGACGCCGCTCCTCCTCTGCCTGGCAACGCTGCAAAGCGCGAGCGACGAGGAGCTCAATCGCATCGGCAGCACGCTCCTCGTCCCGGTGCGGCAGCTTCTTGAGGAGCACCAAGGGAGCGAGTGATGGGATGCATCGCTACGCCGCAAACATCTGACTCATCGTCAACCAGCGGGCCGTGACGAGCGTGCAAATCAGGCAGATCCACCAGGCGGCAAGCTGGGCTTTGCGATACTTCCGCAAGAAAAAGAGCAGCCCGACACCCATTCCCGTGGCGGCACATTTGAAAGCGATCAGCTTCAGCGGATCATGGATCAACTGGCTGCCAAGCGGATTGAGCTCCAGCATTTCGCCGGCCTGGTAGGCGAGGATCGTCCACGTGAGGTCAATTGCCGAGTAGATGATCACGAGGATGAGCGAGTAGTTCAGCACGCGGAGCGCGAGCGGGCTGGCGTCGGTTTCGAGCGGCTTGACATCGACTGGCGGCCGGTGCGTCAGCAAGTGGCCGATGCCGAGCGTCGTGACCACCATGCCCAGAACCGAAAGCGGATACGAGAACGTATTCAGCCGCCTGGTGGCCGCAATGTCGGCGATCGCGGCTGCTTCGGTTTCGTCGTACAGGTCAACCTTCGCCAGGGCGCGCTGACGAAAGTCGGCCGACGGCTCGAACGACGCGATCCAATCATCGAAGGATCGCGCGTCGGAACCGCGTGGCAAGTAGGTGTTGAAGGACGCAGGAGCAACGCGAGGCCGATTGTCCCCTCCCAACGTCCGCAGCAAGTCGTACTGCGCTTTGCCGTCGGCCACGACCAACAACGGCTGTCCCGCCAGTGCGATAACAACATTGCCGGAGACGAGATTCTGAACGATCGCGTGTCCCAGGCCGATTGCCTCGAACCGCGCTGGCGGAGTGACGGCACGCGGCCGACGACCAACCTCCGACTCGCCACGTTTAGCCTCGCGACGGCTGCCATCGCCGCGTTGGCCACTGGGCGCTTGCTGTGGCAGATTCAGCCTCGAAGTGACGATGTGATCGTTGATCTTCAACTCGTCCCCGTCCAGCACAATGCGACACGGGAGCGGGATCTCCTGCCCATCGACGATGAGCCAACCCCTCGCCTCGGCCAGTTCGCTCGCCCAGCGTTCCGTGGGATCTTGCCAGGGATTAGGCTGGCCGTTCCCGGGCGCCCAGGGCTGACCGAACGAGGTCGCTGGGGCGATAAGACCCATGCCGGCGGCGAGGAAAAACAACCAACCAATCCGTGCGCCGAACATCATCTGCATCCCTCCTGTCCATTCCGAGACAACCGGTGTCACAGACCAGGCCGCGACAACCGCCAAGGATGCAACCCCGACCTTGCCGCCCGGTTTCGGTGACTACCGCACAGTTGTTTAGATATCCAAGCTGTGGGTTCCCCGAAAAGCCGGCAAATTCGTCAGAACCGGCCCTCGCTGCATCGTCAGCGGATTGCCGCAAGTCCCTTGAGGACAATGCCTTACGCCGCAAGAATGCCTTTTGCTGGCGTGTGCGCTCACCGGTCGCATATATTACAGCAAGGCAAGGTTTGCCGATTCGGGCCCCGTGCGGCGGCTGGTAGTCGCCGAAGGCAATGAGCGAAACAACGATTCCGCTGGTTGATCCCCATCGAGTTCTCTCCCTTTTCGGTGCCCGCGACCAGCATTTGCGGACGATCCGCGACACGCTCGGGGTGTCGATCGTCCATCGCGACGGCGAAATCCGCGTGGCTGGTGAGGAAGCGGCAGTGGCTCGCGCCGCCTCGGCGTTGACCCAGCTCAATTCGCACCTCGACGCGGCTGGCGACCTGAGCGGCGAACACGTGGCCGACGTGCTGGCCCGCGTCACCGGCAAGCGGGTCGTTTCGGCCCCGCCGATCGACGTCGTCAACGCCGCCAAGCGGATCACCCCGCGCACGCCGGGTCAGGCCCGCTATGTCGAGTCGATCCGCAAGCACGACATCACCTTCGCCATCGGCCCGGCCGGCACCGGCAAGACGTACCTCGCCGTGGCCCTCGCCGTGGAGGCTCTCAAACACCACCAGATTCGGAAGATCGTCCTCGTTCGTCCCGCAGTGGAAGCGGGCGAAAGCCTCGGCTTTTTGCCCGGCGACCTGCACGCCAAGATCAACCCGTACCTGCGACCGCTGCTCGACGCGCTGTCCGAGATGATCGACTACGACGCGATGAAGCGGTACATGGAGCAGGATGTGATCGAGGTCGTGCCGCTGGCGTACATGCGTGGCCGGACGCTCAACGAAGCGTTCATCATCCTGGACGAAGCCCAGAACACGACGATCGCCCAGATGAAGATGTTCCTGACCCGCATGGGGCAGGGATCGAAGATCGTCATTTCGGGCGATACGACGCAGATCGACCTGCCGCGGCCGAGCGCCAGCGGGCTGATCGACGCGGTCGCCCGCCTGCGCGACATCGAAGGAATCCACATCATCCAAATGAACAAGGCCGACATTGTCCGCCACCGCCTGGTGCAGGACATCGTGCGGGCCTACGAAGAAGAACCCAAAGCCGCTGCGGCACGAAAGTCGCGGTAACTAGTGGGGCAGACGTCTCGCCTGCCAAAGGAGACAGTCAGAGGTCAGAAGACAGACGGACTCACCTACGCACCCACTCACATACTCACTGCACTCCGCATTCCGAACTCCGCAATCTGCACTTCCGCCCCATGTCCTACGCTCCCGGTCGCCGACATCGTACGCAGCGAGGAGCCGCTCTTGGCTTCTCGCCGACGTTCTTCGCGCGCGCCTGGGAGCTGATACGGAACCCGGAGGTTCTGGTCCGCGTCGGCCTGTTCGTGGCCGCGGCTTTGCTGGTGTGGGTAATCACCGGCGGCGGCATTCCGCCGATTGCCTTCCGCACAGGGGATGTTCCCGCCCGCAAGGTTGTGGCCCGCGTCGATTTTCAGGTCAAGGACGACGGCGAGACCCAGCAGCGCCGCGAGGACGCCCGCCGCACCGCCGCGGCTGTGTACATCAACAATTCACGGCTGCTCGAAGAGGTGCGGCAGGAATTGACGAACAAGGTCGTGAAGCTCACGGCGGCTGCCGACTTTGAGGCGATGCAGAAGAACGATGAGCTGAAGAAAATCTGGGAAGAGTTTGTGCCGCCGGCTAACCAGGTCAATGCCGCCAATCAAAAGGCCGATTTTGACGCCCTCCGCATCTTCTTCACCGCCGGCATGGATTCCGGCCGCTTCGACGAGGCGATTAAAAACGTGCTGCAGCCGCTGGAGAAGTTCGGCATCCTCAAGGAGCTGAAGCATAAGGAAGGGAGCCAGGTTTCCGTGATCGTTCGCGATCAGGAGACGGGGCGCACCATCGGCACGGCCAACGTCGAGGATATTCGGCTCGACAAGGTCCGCGGAACGCTGCCGCAACGCATTAACGACGCTCTCAAAGTGCAGCCGACGATGGGCGAAAACTCGTCGATCGCCCGCCTTACCGACTTCTGGCTCTCCAGCCGCCTGCCGGAAACGCTCGCCTGGGACCAGACTGCCTCGGAAAAAGAAGCCGACCGGGCCGAGGCCGAGGTCGCCGACGTGATGCTCGACTACAAGGCGAACATTGCCGAACTCGCGCCGGGGGGCAAGCCACTGGGGCCGAAGGAGTTGGCTTTGCTGCGGCTCGAACACGAGGCGTGGCGGGCGGGTATGGGCTTCCGCCAATGGCTCTCGCGTAGCTTTGCCACGCTCGGAATGTACCTCGCCCTGTCGATCCTCTGCGGATTTTACATCTATCATCGGCGTCCCAAACTGCTGTCCGATTTGCGACGCTATGCCACGCTCCTCTCTGCAGTTGTCATTACGATCGGCTTCGCCTGGATGGCTTCGCAAGATGCATGGCGGGCCGAGATCATTCCGATCCTGCTCTTCGCGATGACGGCAGCCATTGCTTACGAGAAGGAGCTGGCCCTTTTGCTGACGGCATCGGTCGCGATGATCGTCGCTTTCTCGCTGCAGCAGGGGCTGGCCGAGTTTGTGATCCTCATGTCGGGCGGCGCGACAGCGATTCTCCTGCTGCGGCGCATCCGGAGCCGGACTAAGCTGATCTATGTCGGCTTCTTCACGGGCATCGTCGTCATGCTCACGACGATCGGCGTCGGCACGCTGGTCGCCCGGGCTTTTGGCGCGACGAGCCTCGCGCTTTCATGGACCACTTCGCCCGATGTGGCCGAAAGCCTCCGGCAGTCGTTCTACGTCATGCTGCTGCTCGGTGCAGCGTGGTTCGGCTTCTGTTCGCTCTTGGCGGGCGTGCTGATGACGGGCCTCTTGCCGTTTATCGAGCGGATGTTCGACGTGCAGACCGACATTTCGCTCCTGGAACTGGGGGATGTGCAGCATCCGCTCTTGCAGGAACTGGTCCGCCGCGCTCCGGGGACCTACAACCACTCGATCAACGTCGCTTCGATCGCCGAAACGGCAGCCGAGGCGATTGAGGCCAACGGTCTGCTTGTTCGCGTCGGGGCTTATTTCCACGACATCGGCAAAATGCTCAAGCCGGCGTACTTCGTCGAAAACCAGGGCCCCGACGGCAATCGGCACGAATCGCTGCAGCCGGCAATGAGCACGCTCGTCATCATCGCCCATGTGAAGGACGGGGCCGACCTGGCCCGCCGCCACCACCTGCCGCAGTCGATCATCGACTTCATCGAGCAGCACCACGGCACGACGCTCGTCGAGTATTTCTTCCGCCGCGAGGCGCAGCGGCTCAAGGACGATCCCGACGCGGGCGAGCTCGACGAAACGACTTTCCGCTATCCCGGCCCTAAGCCGCAAACCAAGGAAGCGGCCGTGCTGATGCTGGCCGACGTGGTCGAAAGCGCCAGCCGGGCCCTCGTCGATCCGACCCCCGCCCGCATCGAAAGCCTCGTCCACGACCTGGCGATGAAGCGGCTGCTCGATGGCCAGTTCGACGAATGCGGCCTGACCCTCTCGGAGCTGAAGACAATCGAGGACAGCCTCATCAAATCGCTCACCGCCGTCTACCACGGCCGGGTGAAGTACCCGGAACATCAGACGGTGTAAGTGCGGCGAAGGGAACTTGCCTAGCGACCGGAAAGTCGCGAGTGGCTATGGTAGGCTAATTCCTTGGCGGACTTCCCACTGCGCGTACCGAACGTTCCAGGCACGTTTCATGATCAATCGCTTCCGAGTCGAGAACTACAAGGCGCTTCGCGACGTGACGCTGGAGCTCACACCGGTTCACGCGCTGATCGGACCGAATGATTCGGGCAAGACGAGCATTCTGATGGCACTGGCAGCACTCAGCCGCACTGCCGATATGTTGCTGGAACATGCCTTCGGAGGTGCCTGGGAGGGACGCGAACTTGTATGGCAAGACAGCCGTGAAGGCGTTGTTTCATTTACAGCTGGGATCGAAAATTCCGACGATCTTACCTATCACCTCGCTTGTAGATTTCCCAATGCTGGTCGTTCTGCACGTGTAGAAAGTGAGATGATTGGAGAGCAGCGATTTGAAGACAACAAAGGCTCCAACGAGACGCGCGTGCGATCGGTATGTGTGAACAATGCCGGAGCTCCACCAGTAACGCTGGAAGCTTGCCGCAGGACGTACGAAGCACTTGCGGGGGTTCATTATTTTCGCTGGAATCCGCGCACGCTCGCATTGCCTGTCGCACCCGACAGCAATCGACGATTCCGCATGAATTCTGACGGTTTTGGCCTCGCGCTGTTGCTTGATGACATCCTTGGATATGACCGCAAACAGTTTGAGGAACTCGAAACTCGCTTTCGTGAAGTATTTCCCGAGATCACTTCCATCAAACTTCTGCGGCAAATGGCCTTTCGTGCTCCGATCGACGATGTGGAGCAAGTTTCGAGGCTGGATAAAGCGGATGGGAAGGGAATCTACTTCGAGGTGCGCGGCCACAAGCAACTTGTTCCGGCGTCCCAAGCATCCGATGGGGCGATTCTCGTTCTCGCTTACATGGCCGTGTTGTATTCGCCGCACAAACCACGACTGCTTCTCCTGGAAGAGCCTGAAAACGGCATCCATCCCAAACGGCTAGATGATGTATTGAAGATCGTTCGCGAGCTCGTGAAGTCGCAAACCCATACACAGGTCGTACTAACCACCCACTCGCCTTATGCCGTTAGCCTATTTGAACCCGAAGAGGTGACGCTCTGCTACAAAATCGAAGGCGCAGTTTCTGCCAAGCGATTGTCGAATAGCCAAGTGGTTGACGACCTAAAGTCTGTCTTCACCCTCGGCGAGATTTGGACCGCAGAAGGGGATGAAGAATTGGCTCGAGATGACGTGCTGACTCGTTCGTGACTAGCGACCTTTGTCACGGGAGGCAGTGCGATGCGGGTCTTGTTGGTGTCAGAAGGAGTACATGAGGAGGCGGGTGCGCTGGAGGCGCTCGTAAGGCGGGCGGTCCCACGAATCGATCAATGTCAGTGGGCCCGCGTGAGCGACCGCCGGTTCCAAGTCCAGCCGGGCAAAGGAGGCGGACTCTACAAACGGTTGCTCCAATGGGTTTTGGAGGCACGACGCACTGGCTTTGATGCCTTGGTCCTGGTCATCGACGAGGATGGACACCGCGAACGCATTCGCGAAGTCGATCAGGCTCAAGCAGAACTCGATCGGACCTATCATTTTCCGCGCGCACTGGGACTGGCCATCCGATCGTTCGATGCCTGGATGCTGGCTGACGAAACGGCGCTCACCACGGTGCTTCAGTATTCCGTCCAGCGTCAGCCGTCCCCCGAGGACAACCGCGATCCGAAAGCGAGCTGCCGTGAGTTGCGCGATGCCGGGCCGGAGCAAATCCCCCTTCGCGACCTCTATGCGAAAGTGGCCGTGTGTGTTGATCTGCAGCGATTGGGCGAGCGTTGTCCCAAAGGATTTGGAACTTTCGCGGCTCGGTTGCGTTTGCTCTGATTTCCTCCGCTGAGTCGGCCGATGCGCAGAATTCACGACCACGATCTTTGGCTCGGCACCGCGCTCGATGCCCGCGACTTGCGGAAGCTGTATGAGCACGAGATTGCGGCGGTGGTTGATCTGGCGATGGAGGAGAAGCCGGCGGAACTGGGGCGGGACATCATCTACTTGCGCGTGCCGCTGATCGACGGCGCGGGGAACGCGCCGGCAACGATTCGGCTGGCGGTTGTGGTCGTTGAGCATCTGATGAAGAGTCAGATGCAGACACTTGTCGCTTGCGGCGCGGGGATGAGCCGCAGCCCGGCAATCGTCGCGGCGGCGCTGGCCCGGGTCGAGCAGCGCAGTCCAGACGAGTGTTTGGAGCAGCTCGTTCAGGGCCAGCCGCACGATGTTTCGCCGCGATTGTGGGCAGACGTGCGACGGATTGGCCTCGAAGTTTGAGGCCTAACTCAACCGCCTGCATCTGCCGCGTTATGACTGGGCTAAAGATCAGGCTGCGACCACAGCAAACGGCGGTACCTACCCAAACAGCTCGATGATCGGCTTGCCCGTGGTGATCGGGCGCAAGATGCCGCTGTTGTTTTGCGGGGCGTTCAGAGGGACATCGAGAGCGTGGTAGATCGTGGCGGCGAGCTCTTCGGGGCGGACCGGGTTGCTTTCGACCTGGGCGGCGTGCTTGTCGGACTTGCCATAGACCGCGCCGCCGCGGATGCCGCAGCCGGCGAGAATGGCTGAGAAGCATTGCGGCCAGTGCTGCCGGCCGGGTGGCTCCTGCGTGAGGATGTTAGGCGTGCGGCCGAATTCCCCCATGCAAACGACGAGCGTACTTTCGAGCATGCCGCGGTCCTTCAGATCCGAAAGGAGGGCGGCGAGGGCCTGATCGAGCCGCGGGAGGCAGAAGCCCATGCCGTAGGAGCCGTCGCCGAAGGCGTTCCCCATCCCCATGTTGCCGCCGTGCATGTCCCAGCTGCTGCTCGGCGGGCCGGCTTTATCGACCGCGGCCTGGCCGGTCCAGCCGTTGACGGTGACGTAGCGGACGCCCGCCTCAACCATGCGGCGGGCGAGGAGCAGATTCTGCCCCAGCGGGTGCATCCCATATTTTTCGCGCACGCTCGCCGGTTCACGGCTCATGTCGAACGCCTGCCGCCCTTCGGGGCGGGTCATCGCTTCATACGCCTTGGCCCGCAGGTCGGTCCAGTCCTTGCCGCCGGCATCGCGGTCGAGCTTTCGCGATTCGATCGTGGCGAGCAGGGCCTTCCGGCGATCGGTGTCGTCCTTGTTGGCAAAGTCGTAAATCTCCGGCGACTTAAAGGTTTCCATCGCCGGGTGGTTCTCGGCCGAGCCGACGAAGACCGGGGCATAGGCCGAGCCGAGGTAGCCGCCGATGCCGATGTTTGGGGCACAAAAGACGGAATCGCCGACACACTTGATCAGCCAGGCGTTGGAGACGAGGTTCGTCTTGCTCGGATGGTGCCTGGTGACGAACGAGCCGAGATACGGCTGATCGTCGGGCATCCCCTGCTGGACTCGCTTGTCCGATTGGCCGCTGAGCAGGTTGTGCATCGCGTCGAAGTGGTTGCTGATCGAGCCCGGATGAGTCATCGAGTTGATCAGCAGGAACTCATCGGTGAGCTTGGCCAGCTCCGTGTGCATCTCGTTGATCCGCATCCCCGGCACCTTCGTGGCGATCGGCTTGTAGGGGCCGCGGTAGGAGGCGGGGGCGTCGGGCTTCATGTCCCAGGTGTCGATGTGGCTGGGCCCGCCGCAGAGGAGCACGAAGATGCACGACTTCTCCGACCGGGCGGCATTCCCCGCTGAATCGACCTTGTCGTTGCCGATGACGGCCCCCGGCATGCCGAGGCTGAGAGCGCCGAGTCCGCCAACGATGAGAGCCTCGCGGCGATTGAGGGAGAAGTCGTTCATGAGGCACTCCGATGGTAGAACGCGCAGAACGCTTCCGAGAAGCGCCCGCTAAACAAGCTCGCGAATCGGCTTCACGCCCGGCTCGACCAGGTACTGCGGCCGGCCGCGGAAGTCGAACAGGCGCGGGGCGGTAGCCAGGTTGATGCCGAGGTTGTGGTAGAGCGTGGCGTGAATCTCTTCGAACGTGACGGGACGTTCGGCCGGTTCGCCGCCGAGGCGGTCGGTCGTGCCGATCGCCTGACCGGTCTTCATGCCGCCGCCAGCCATGAGGGCGCACGAGACGCGCGGCCAGTGATCGCGGCCGGCATCTTTGTTGATCTTCGGCGTGCGACCGAACTCGCCCCAGGCGATGACAGTCGTGTCGTCAGCCAGGCCGCGCTCGTGCAAATCTTCGACGAGAGCGGCAACCCCCTTGTCGAAGATGGGGAGCTCTTCTTTGGCGTTTTGGAAGTTCTGCCCGTGCCAGTCCCAAAAGCTGTAGTTCACCGTGACGACGCGGACGCCCGCTTCGACCAATCGCCGAGCCAGCAGCAGGTTTTGTGGCACGCGCGGAGCGCCGTCTCCCTTGGGGCGACTGGGATCGTAAAAGCCGTAGCGGTCGCGAGTCTTCTGGCTCTCCTGGCTCACGTCCATCGCGCTGAAGAACTCAGACGACGTGAGGATGCCCATCGCCCGCTGCGTGAACGTATCGAGGCCGTCCATCGTCCGCGAAGCGTCCCACTCGCGGCGAAACTGATCGACCGATGAGAGCAGTTGCCGCCGGTCGCCCAGGCGGTCGGCCGTGATCCCTTGCAGGACAAGGTCGTCTTTCCCCTCGCCCATCGGGCGGAAGGCGTTGTGCCCCAGGCCGAGGAAGCCCGCGCTCGGCTCGTTGTACGGCTTGTGCTGCGTGACGTAGCAGGTGCTCACGAACGGCGGCACACCGGGCAGCACCGGCCCCTGCAAGCGGCTCGACGCGGCGCCGATGTGCGGCCAACCGCCGGCCGGAGCGTTCTGGCTCAAATGGCCGGTGAAGCACTGATAGCCGGCGTGATCGTCCCGGCAGCCGACAACCGTGCGAATCGGCACCAGCTTGTCCATGATGCGAGCCATGTTCGGCAATAGCTCGCAAATCTCGATGCCGGGAACAGCCGTGGGGATGGCGTCGAACTCGCCCCGAATCTCGGCGGGTGCGTCGGCCTTGATCTCGTACATGTCCTGATGCGGGGGCCCACCGCACAGGAAGATCATAATCAGCGACTTGTGACGTTTCTTCCCCTCGTTGGCGCGCCGGGTTGGTGTGGCCTCGGCCGCTTGCGAATCTTCCAGCGCGAATAGTTGCGGCAGCGTCAGTCCGCCGAGGCCCAATCCGATAGAGCCAAGCGCGCCGATGCGGAGCATGTCGCGGCGCGAATAACCATCGCAATGTCGGCGGGCGGTGTTGGGGCCGAGAAGGGTGAGCATCGAAATATCGCGATTAGGGTTGAATATTCTGCCAATGGTCTGCCGCCACATAACGGGCAATATGGGCGACGTTGGTGGTGGCGACAATTACATTGGGGTCGGCAAGGTCAGCGGCTTGGGCCGCGAGAATCACATCGCAATCCAGATGGGGATCAGACGCCGTGGGCGTTCCCTGCTGTCGCGCTTGCGCCCAAAAGTCGGCGGCCCGTCGCACAGCGGCAGTCGTTAGCGGCAAGTAGTTGAGCTTCGCTGCCAACTGATCGAGTTGAGCGACACTTCGCGACATCTTGCCGCGAAGCAGTTCCCGCCGGACTTCGTAATCGGCGATTTCCGGAATCACAATCTGTGCTCCCGCTTGCAAATGCGACTGAAGCCATTTTGCTAACGCCAAGGTCGTGGTGTGCTCAGCGGATTGCAGGCCGCACCGAGCGGGCCAGCATCCAGCACGATGACCCGGCTCACCACGTAATTCCCTGCAAGTTTGGCGGAAACAACTTGCGATCCGCTGGTCGGTCTTCATCCAAGACGCGCGTCAAATACTCGTAAGTGGTTCGCTGCTCGTCGGGATTTCCCTGGTCAATCCACGATTGCAGCAAATCGACAGCTCCCTGGCGGCGCTTCTGTTCGGAAAGGTCTCGCTCGATGACTTGCAAGGCGTAGTCAGCCGGCGCAACGCCATGCGAGCGAGCCGCTGCCGCCAGCATGTTTTCAATTTCGCCGGAGAGATTAAGGGTTAAGGTCATGTATGAATTCTACGTCGCTGTGAGGTTCGCCGGGGCAGTCCTCCCGGCTGGAGTCGAACCAGCGACCTACCGCTTATAAGACGGTCGCTCTGACCACTGAGCCACGGGAGGGAATCGATGTGCATATGCCGCATATCATCGAACACCTCCCATAAACTCTGATTATTGGTGGCACCACGGCACACGGAGTGTGCCTACTACTTAGATCACTTCCTTCAGCGGCTCGATGCCGTCATCGACCAGGTACTGCGGCCGGCCGCGGAGGTCAAACTCGCGAATCGCCCGCAGGTTCAGGCCCAGGTTGTTGTAGAGCGTCGCCCAGACTTCCTGGAACGACACGGGCCGTTCGATCGCGTGCTCGCCCAAGCGGTTGGTCGCGCCGATCACCTGACCGGTTCGCATGCCGCCGCACGCGAGCAAGGCACAGCTAACCTGCGGCCAATGGTCGCGGCCGGCATCGTTGTTGATCTTCGGCGTCCGGCCGAATTCGCCCCAGACAACGACCGACACGTCCTTATCGAGGCCTCGCTCATGCAGGTCAGTGATCAATGCAGCCGTCGCCCGGTCGAGCAGCGGACCGTCCTGCCGCATCGCCTGGAAATTCTGTCCGTGCCAGTCCCAGCGACTGAAGTTGAGCGAAACGACGCGTGCACCGGCTTCAACCAGGCGGCGGGCAATGAGGAAATTCTCGGTCAGCTTCGGTGCGCCGTCGTCGCGGAACTTGGGGTCCCCTTTGCCGTAACGCTCGGCCAGAGCCGGGTCTTCCTTGCTGATGTCCAGGGCATCGGCCAGCGAGGACGACGTAAGAATACCGACGGCTTGCTGCGTGAAGGTGTCGAGGCCGGCCATCTTGCCGGTCGTGTCGATGTCGCGGCGAAAGCGGTCGAGCGACGATTGCAGCGTCTTCCGGTCGGCCAGCCGATCGAGCGTGATCCCCTGTAGGACCATCGTGTCGGTCTTGGTCGTTTCGTTTCGGCCGCCGACCAGCTTGAACGGCGAATGAGCGATGCCGAGGAAGCCGCCGTCGCCGTCGTAACCCCACGGGCCGTGGTCGGTCTTGTAGCACATCGACAGATGGGGCGGGATCGCGTTGTTCACCGGCCCCTTGAGCTTGCTGATCCACGATCCAGCAGCCGGCCAGCCGCCAGCCGGCGCCGGATTGAGCGGCCGCCCGGTCATGCACTGATATGCGTCGTGCCCGCCGGTCGCGCCGACCATCGTCCGGATGAAGACGCACTTGTCGGCCACCGCGGCGATCTTCGGAAAGCACTCGCCGATCTCGATGCCGCTGACGTTCGTCTTGATCGGTGCGAACTCGCCACGGATTTCCGCCGGGGCATCGACCTTGATGTCCCACATGTCCTGATGCGGCGGGCCGCCTGGCAGGAAGACGTTGATGATCGCCTTGTGGCTTTTGCCGATCCCCGCCTGAGCCTCAGCCGCCAAGAGTTGCGGCAACGCCAGTCCGCCGAGCACGGTGCCGCCGATCTTCAGAAAATCGCGGCGCGACTGCCCATCACAAAAGCGGCGCGAGCGGTCGGGGCGTCCCAGGATGGTGAGCATGGCGGGCTTCCTGCGTGGTGGGTAGGCGAGCGGGAGGCGTCAGCCTCCCGATGGTCATGCATCGAAAGAACCAACGAGTCTGGCTAACAGCCGCCCATCGGACGCGCATTCGGCCAAACTAACCAGGATCGTATCAGACGGAATTTATCGGTTCAACCTTTTTCCCTATCGGATCGGTGGAATGGTAAACTCGGGCCAAATGCCGGCTGGTACGCTCGGAGGGTCAGAACATGCTACGTAACGTGTGGATTGTCCTGGGGTTAGCGCTGCTAGCAAGTGCCGCGGCTGCCCATCCAACCGAATCGACCTTCCGGCTCGGCCTGCCCCAGGGAGAGATTCACGGCACGGTGCTGATTCCGCACAACGACCGCCCAATGCCGTGCGTGGTGATCGTGGGTGGCACGCTGTCGCAGGACCGCGACGGTCGCCTGCTTGATGCGAAGGCGCCGCCTCGGGATGCCCTCAAGCGATTGGCCGAGGCGCTGCAAGCCGGCGGCTATGCGAGCGTCCGGTACGATCGCGTCGGCTTTGGCCGGAGCAAGCCCGGTCCCAAATGGACTGGCAGCTATGCCGACGAAGCCGCTGTCGCCGCAGCCGTCATCGAGAAGGCCCGCGCGAGCCGCGATTTCACGAAGGTGATCGTCGCGGGAGAAAGTGCCGGTGCTTATGTCGCGTGCCTCGCCGCGAAATCCGGCTCGCAGGCCGACGGCTATATCTTCCTGGGCGCGCTGTGCGGACCGAGCGAGAGCTTGTACGAGAACAACTTCGGCCGGCTCGCCGAGTATGCGGCCAGTTCGTCCGAACGGCTGGCCTGGGCCGAGGCAAAGGCCCGCTATCCGTTGGCTCTCGGACGACACTACCAGCAAATGCTGGCCGTGGCCCGCGACGGCAAAGACGAGTATCGCGCCACTGATGGCGACTTCGCACTGGTCGTGGGCGGCCTGGCACGTCGGCGCGAGGAGTTCGCCCTGCCGCCGGACGAAGCGTTCAAGCACATCACCGCGCCCGTGCTCTCTCTCGCCGGCAGCGCCGATCGGAATGTCCCGCCCGATCATGCGGCTCGCATCACGGGAATCTTGAAAGAAGCCGGCAATAAGGATGCGACGAGTGCGATCATCAAAAGCGCCGATCACAGTTTTCAGCGAGTGGCCGACACCGATGATGAACAGATTCGTGAGCGGTTCGAGCTGACCAGCTTCCTCCGCCCCTATGAAGCAAAGGCGTATCACGCGCTCCTCGATTGGCTGTATGCCCGTTTCCCGACGCCCGCCGAAGGACAGCCGGAACGGGTCGAGCAGATCGCCGCCCGCGAAACGGAACAACCAACGGCAGAACTTACGACGCAGACGAGAGCTATCGACGGCCCTGAAACGGACAACGTTACGGACGCGACGCCCGAGCGGCTGCACCTTGCTCCAGGCATCGAGATCGTTGCCGACGTGACCGACCGCGCGAAAACCGCCGGCGTGGAAACGCTCGAAGGACGCATCGGCCCGCTCATCCTCGGCAGTGGCAGCCAGGCCCACTTCATCGAGATGCAGGGAGGCATGTTCGTCGCCGAGCATCCGCACAGCAGCGAAAGCTTGATCTACACGGTCCGCGGCCAGTGGGTCCTCTGCTCAGCCGGCCGCCGCGAACTGATGAAAGCGGGCTCGCTCTTTCGCTTCGCGCCGGGTACGCCGACGGGCTACGAAGTGCCGTTCGACGAGCCCGCGTTCATTCTGATCTTCAAAGGGGACCGCATCACGAAGGACGAACGCGAGTTCATCGACTATCTGAAAGGGATGGCTGAGCGGCTGGAAAAGGACCACGCCTCCGGCACGCCGTTCTTGCTCAAGGAACTTGCTGCGGATCATCCCGCTCGTGAATTCGCCCGCAAGGTGAACCCGCAGTTCGACAAGGCGAAGTAGCCGCTGTGCACTGTGCGACAGGGTCACCTGTCGTGCAACGTCCAGTGGCATCGACTAAGATCGGGGCTTGCTCGCAAGGTTCTGTTTCCCCGCCAGGAGATTCCCGCCATGTCGCTCCTCCGCTCGCTGTCCTTGATTCCCGTCGTCCTCGCCCTGCTGGCCGCGCCGCTCGCTGCTGCCGATTCTGCCCCGAACACGCCGCCGGAAGGCTTCACCGCCCTATTCAACGGCAAGGACCTGACCGGCTGGCGGGGCCTCGTGACGATCAAGGACCAACTCACGAAGTCGCCTGGCGAAGTGGCCGCGCTCCAGGAAGCAGCCGACAAGAGCATGCACGAGCACTGGAAGGCTGAGAATGGCGTCATCGTCTTCGACGGCAAGGGGCAAAGCCTCTGTACCGCGAAGGACTACGGCAACTTTGAGTTGTTCGTCGATTGGAAGATCGAAAAAGGAGGGGACAGCGGCATTTACCTCCGCGGTTGCCCGCAGGTGCAAATCTGGGACACCGAATTTCCTGACTATTTCAAGCACGGCGCTGAAAAGGGTTCCGGCTCGCTCTGGAACAACAAAGACAACCCGCGCTTCCCCGACGCGAAAGCCGACAAGCCGGTCGGCGAGTGGAACACCTTCCACATCAAGATGGTGGGGGAGAAAGTGACCGTGAAGCTGAACGGGAAGACCGTCGTCGATAACGTGACGATGGAGAACCTGTGGGAACCCGGCAAGCCGGTGTATCCCAAGGGGGCGATCGAGCTGCAAAACCACGGCAACACGCTCTACTTCCGCAATATCTATGTGAAAGAGCTGCCCGCCGAGTAACGAACGACGTGGCAACACTTGCGGGGGAGTTTTCGGCCACGGATAATGTCGGGTTGGAAGGTTCGTTTTCATCACCGCGCTGTCGCCTGCGCGGAGGACTCGCTATGGAAATTCGCTGCCGCTGCACCGGCTGTTCGGCCAAGTTCAAGGTGGAGGGGAAGTATGCCGGCAAGAAGGCACGCTGCCCGAAGTGCCAAGCCGTCGTCGATGTGCCGCTAACGAGTGGCGACGAGACGGTGACGGTCTCTCCGGTCGTCGGCCCAACACCATCGACGGTCGCGCCGACGTTGCCCGCCAGCAGCAGCAAGGTGCCTGCCCCGAAGCCCGGCACCACGACCGTGGCCATTCCGGTTTCGAGAACTCCGGCTCCGCCCCCAAGCCAGCCCGACCCGCCAGCAGCAACACCATCGCTAACATTCAGCGAGTCGCCCGCACCATTCGTTGTTGCCGGCTCGACCGTCCCCTCGTTCACACCATCGAGCGATCCCACTCCCGCGCCGGCTGATGAGTTTCCCGCGCTCAAGACGACCCCTCCCGGCTCGCACAAGGCGACCAGCGCGAAATCCGCAACCAGTCCGACACGCGGCCGCAAGAAGGCGAGCCCGCTGCCACTCATCATCGGCGGCGCGCTCACGGTTCTGGTCGCCGGCGCAGCGGTCGTGTTCATCATCAACTCGGGAGGGAGCGGTCAGCAGGTTGCCAAAGGGACCGGCAAGAACGGGACGACTGCCAAGGACGCAACGCTCCATCTCGATTGGCCGCAGGACCAGCGTCCAGGCGGCTCACTCGTCATCGACGGCCAGCGGCGATCAGTCCCGATCTCCGGCGACATCAAGCTCACGCTCCCGCCGGGCGAGCATCACGTCATCCTGCTCCGCCGCGGCTTCGATCCGTTCGACACCAAAGTGACGCTCACCAAAGGGGAGGAAGAACGACTCGCTCCCGCCTGGAAAGCGTCGAGCATTTCCGCGGTGACGACGCCGGGAACCCCCGCGGTTTCGACTCCCGCCACGCCGCTGCCGATGCCCGCCGTCGGAAGCGGCGACTTCCCAATCGGCACTGCCGTTCGCACCCCGTCGATCAAGGGCTTCGACGGCTGGTACCAGATGCTCGAGCAAGCCAAGGATGAAGCGGCCCAGTCGAAGAAAGACCTGCTCATCGTTTTTGGTTGTTCCGACGCTCAGCGAGCCACTCAGGAATTAGCCCGCGAGCTCGAAACGGCCGACGTGAAAAAGTCGCACGTCTGCGTGATGATCGACTTCCCCCGCACGGCGGCCGGCATGGACACGCTTGCCGACGCACCGCAGAACCAGTTGTTGCTCGAAGAGTTCGGCATCCGGAGCCTCCCCACACTCGCTCTGACCGACGATCAAGGGCGGGCCTACTTCATGAAGCGGGAGTGGGAAAGCGGCTTTGGAGTCGGGAGCAAACTGGCCGATTGGGCGAAAGAAAAGGCCGAACGGGATACGCTTCTCGCGGCAGCTGCTCAGGGGAACGCGCAGGAGCAACTCGCCGCAGCAGCCAAGGCGGTGAAATGGATTCAGGACAAAGCCGTTTGGCGGTCGTATCCGTCGGAAGTCGAGCGCTGGATGACTGCGGCGCAACAGGCCGACCCAGAAAACAAGCAAGCGTTGCTGGAGGTCTTTTTCGAGCCGAGCTGGTTCCTCGATGTCGTCCAGGCGAACGAAGAAGACGTCGCTGCGGTAACGCAGGTCACGTCGCAACTCGACCCGTGGATCACACGCAAGTTTCAGGACCCCGACCGGGGCGCCAAGCTGCATCTCGTCGCGGCTCAGCTGCTGGTAGGTGTGGAACGGTTCGACGAAGGAATGGCCCAGCTGGACCTGGCGGCCAAGTATCAGCCCAAGGATGCCGATTTAGCCCGCAGCGTGACGGCTGCCAAGCAGGCCGTGAAGAACAAGGACGTGCTCGGCAATGGAACCGGCTTTTTGATTTCGCCCGACGGTTATGTCCTGACCAACAAGCACGTCGCCGACGCGCCCGGCAAGATCGAGATCAAGCTCCCTGGAGTCGTGGAGTCGATTCCGGCCGAGGTCGTCGCCAAGTCCGAAACGCGCGACATCGCCTTGCTCAAGTTCACCCCTCCGGCGGATGCCAACTTGCCCGTGCTGGCGATCTCCGGGGAGGCTCCCGGCCGCGGAAAGATGGTGGCGGCCTTTGGATATCCGCTCGCCCGCGAGCTCGGTTCCGGGGTAAAGCTGACGGACGGGCTGATCACGGGGCTCCCCGATGACTCCAACGACTCGATGTTCGTGCTGTCGGTGAAGATCAATCCCGGCAACAGCGGCGGTCCGCTCTGCGATGCACAGGGGAGTGTCGTGGGGATGATTACCGCCAAAACCCGGGCCGATTTCCTCGGCGCCGAGGATAGCTACGGCCTGGCGATCCCCGCAGCCGACCTGATGACCTTCCTCAAACAGCATTTGCCTGCGGGGACGCGTATCGCTGCCCCGGGGGACAAGACGGCGGCGCTCTCGTGGGACGAAGTCGATCGGAAGGTCAGCGGGGGCGTCCTCATGGTGGTCATCAAGAAGCCGACGCCGTAGATGGAGCGTCGGGCGGGCATCTTCCCAGCGTTGACCGGCCGGAGCGAGCGATTTAGAGTGAAAGTATCGCTCGTCCCCGGAAATTCGTCGCCCCAAAAAGTTCTCGCCAACCACGGCGTCACTCCCTTGTCGCCGGTCCAGGTCCAATGCTCGCCAAGCGTGTGATTCCCTGCCTGGATGTCGATCGCGGCCGGGTCGTCAAAGGGACGAATTTTCTGAACTTGCGCGATGCAGGCGATCCGGTTGAAGTAGCCGCCCGTTACGAGGCGGAAGGGGCCGACGAGCTGGTTTTTTTGGACATCACGGCCAGCCATGAAGGGCGCGACATCATGCTCGACGTGGTACGCCGCACGGCCGAGCAGATCTTCATGCCGCTCACCGTCGGTGGCGGCATCCGGACGATCGACGACATCCGAGCCCTCTTGAACGCCGGCAGCGACAAGGTCTCGATCAATTCGGCTGCCTGCAAGAACCCGGAGTTTGTCCGCGAAGCGGCCCGGCGGTTCGGCAGCCAGTGCATTGTGGTGAACATCGACCCCAAAAGGGCGGGTCCACGCTGGGAAGTCTTCATCAACGGCGGCCGCGTCTCCACGGGCCTGGAGCCGGTGGCGTGGGCCCGCCGAGTCGAGGAACTTGGCGCCGGCGAGATCGTCCTCACCAGCATGGATTGCGACGGAACCAAGGACGGCTACGATTTGGAGATTACGCGGGCGGTGAGCGAAGCGGTGAGCATTCCGGTCGTGGCGAGCGGCGGGGCCGGAAAGCCGGAGCATCTGGCCGATGCCATTCTGCTCGGCAAGGCGGATGCGGCCCTGGCGGCGAGCATTTTTCACTTCGGCGAGTTCACGATTCGCCAAACCAAACAGATCATGGCCGGGCGGGGAATTCCCGTGCGGCTGTGAACGGATTGAATCACGGACAGGCGGGTCGCCTGGCCTTACGAGGAGAGAGCAAATGGCAACCGTTACCGACGATCAAGTTGGCGAAGACTTCAACGCACACGTCCAAAAGCCGGTGGCCAGCGATGCTTCCGTAGATCTGCTCAAGCAGCGGCTGCTGACAAAGCGCGAAGAGCTCGACGTCGATAAGTACTTTCGCGCGCTGGTCAAGCTGGAAGGCTCCGACCTGCACATGAAGGTGGGCCGCCCGCCGATGATTCGCACGCGCAACGAACTGCGGCCGCTGAACCGCCCGCCAATCGACGCGGAGGAAATGATGGACCTCCTTTTGCCGATGATGAACGAGCGGAACAAGAAAATCTTCTACGACGAAGGTGGCGCCGACTTCGCCTACATCGTCGATGTGGACGGTGTCAGCTGGCGATTCCGTGTCAACTTGCTGCAGCAAATGGGCAAGATCGGCATGGTCGCCCGCCGCGTCAACAACAAGATTCCCGACTTCAAGGGCCTCTACCTGCCGCCGTCGATCGAAGGTCTCTGCCACTACGACCAAGGGATGGTGCTGCTTGCCGGCGTCACCGGCTCGGGAAAAAGCACGACGATCGCGTCGATGCTCAACTACATCAACGCCCGCGAGCGGGTCCACATTCTGACGCTGGAGGACCCAATCGAATTCGTCTATACCGAGGAAAAAGCGGTCATCAACCAGCGCGAAGTCGGCCAGGATGTCAAGGATTTCAAGATCGGCATGAAGCACGCGGTCCGCGAAGACCCGGACATCATGCTCGTGGGCGAAATGCGCGACGAAGAGACGTTCATGACGGCCATTCACGCGGCGGAAACGGGCCACTTGGTGTTCGGTACGATCCACGCCAGCAGCGCCCCCTCGACGATCGGCCGCATCTTGGACCTGTTCCCCGAGGAAATGCACAATGCCATGCGCAGCGCCATTGCGTTCAACATGAAGGGGATCGTCGCCCAGAAGCTCCTCCGCAGTATTAAGCCGGGGGTTCCCCGCGTGCCAACCTGCGAGATTATGCTGTTTACTGCGATCATCAAGAAAATCGTACTCGAAGCCCACGACAGCAAGCTGCCCGACGCGATTCGCATCGGCGCGGCCGACGGCATGCAGGACTTCACCATGAGCCTCAAGCAACTGATTGACGATGGCCTGATCGACCGCCCGACCGCGTTTGAAGTCGCCCCCAACCCGGACGCCCTGAAGATGGCGCTCAAGGGGATCAATGTTTCGCAGCCTGGGATGATCTAGATGCTTCGCAACGTGATTTGGCTCGCCGCCGCACTGCTCCTTGTCTTGTGCTGCGGCGAGCTGCTCCTGGCCCAGGACGCCTGGCCGCCGTACCCCGCAAATGCCGGTGACACGCACGCGATCAATCGCGGGCCGGGGTTCTACTTCGCGCTCTACAAGATTTTTCTCTTGCTCTTCGTCTTTTGGATTTGGGCCAAATCGACCGACTGGGTCAGCCGCGACAGCGTCGAAATGGGGGAAGCGATCGGCATGCCGTATCGGATTTGGAATCCGATCATGGTGTTCTCGTTCCTGCTGGTTTTCATGACGGTCGGCCTGGCGCTCCCCATCTTCTTTGGCGGATTTGTCCTCGTGCTCTTGGCGTATTTGGCGCCCTTCATCATTTACGTCGTACAGCGGAACGGGAAAGTTACTGAGGACAAGAAAGTCTTTACGTCGCAGCATCTGAAGAACTGGTTCTCGAACCTGGGCCGCCGCGGGCCGAAGAAGGACGTCGAGGTCAAACACGGCTGGCAGCTTGGGCCGCCGATCGAGCTGGTCGCGGTGGGGCCGCTGCAGATGGAGAACCAGGCCGCCACGATCGAGGCTCGCCAGTCACCGGCATTCGTTTCGGTCAAGTTCCTCTTGTCCGACTCCCTGATGCAGCGGGCCGACAAAGTGATGCTCGATTACACGGCTGACGCGGTCGCCGTGCGGTACGAGATCGACGGCATGTGGCACGCTGCCAACCCCAAGGTGCACGAAAAAGACCCGCTGAATCGGCAGCTCGGCGACATGATGCTCGCCGTGCTCAAACGAATGACGCACCTGAACATGAACGAGCGGCGGGCTCGGCAGGAAGGGAAGTTCAAGGTTGAGTTCGGCGGCAACAAGTTCGACACGACGCTCCTTAGTCAGGGAACGCCCACCGGCGAGCGGACCATCGTCAGCTACAAGCTCATCACCAAGCACGTGCCGACGCTCGAAGATTGCGGCATGCGCGACAAGCTCCGCGAGCAACTGCGCGACCTGATTGGCCCTGGCGCGAAGGGGATGGTCGCGTTTGCCTCACTGCCGGGAGACGGGCTCACCTCCACCTGGGTCGCATCGCTCCGCTCGACCGACCGCCTGATGCGCGACTTTATCTCGGTCGAACCGGTTAACAAGCGCGAGCCGGACGTCGAGAACGTCGATGTCACGAAGTACGATCCGGCCGCGGGCGAAAAGCCGGAAGCGAAGCTGCCGGGCTGCATCCTCAAGCAGCCGGAGGTGATCTGTCTGCCGGAGATCGGCAGCGGCGAGGCGATCAACGTCGTCTGCAATTGGATCATCGACGAGGACAAGCTGAGCCTCGTCAGCATTCGCGCGAAAGAGGCGACGGAGGCTCTGCTCCGGATTCAGGCTCTGCAGCCGGGCGACAAGTTCCCGAAGGTGATCAAGGCGGTCGTGAACCAGCGGCTGATTCGCAAACTCTGCGAGCAATGCCGCGAGGCGGTGCAGCCGACGCCGGATCTCTTGCAGCGGCTGGGCATTCCGGCCGGCCGCGTGCAGGTGCTCTATCGCGAGAAGCAGCCGCTCCCGCCTGGCCAGGAACCGCAGCGCAAGAAGGGGGAGCCCCTGATTTGCCCAAACTGCAACGGCCTGGGCTATCGCGGCCGCACGGCGATTTACGAGATTCTGGTGGTCGATGACAACTTGCGGCAGGCGCTCGCCGGTCAGGCAAAACTCGACCAGATCAAACAATTGGCCCGCCAGGCCGGCAACCGCTCGCTGCAGGAAGAAGGCATTTTGCTCGTGGCCCTCGGAACAACTTCGCTGGTCGAACTACAGCGGGTGCTGAAACAATGAACGTCATTTGTCACTTGTCCTTTGTCATTGGTGAGTAGGTTAGTGGTGAGTAAGTCGCGTTGCTGTCCCCTGTTTTCTGACTCCTGACTCTTATAAAGTCCCGCCGAGCCGACGGGATCTACTGACCTCCCATGATGACCCTCGTCCTCCTTCTCGTGCTGCTCCTCACTGCCGGCCTGATCTGGTTTCAGGGGCTGTGGGGAGCGGCGCTCGCGCTCGTCAACCTGACGATGGCGATGCTCATTGCCACGAACCTGTTCGAGCCGATCAGTTCGATGATCGAGGGCTTCGATGGATCGTTCACTTACCTGCTCGACTTTATTGTGCTCTGGGCGATCTTCGTGCCGACGTACTTCTTCCTGCGGCTGATGACGCACCTCATGTCCGGCACACGGGTGAAATTCGACCTGCCTGTCGAGATGGCCGGGCGAACGATCCTCGCCCTCTGGTGCGGCTGGATGATGGTCTGCTTCACCGCGTTTTCGCTGACGATGGCGCCGCTCAACAGCGAAACGCCGGCAGGCGCGTGGGGCACTCCGCAGTCTGGCTCGTTTCTGGGGATGTCCCCCGAACGGATGTGGCTCGGCTTTGCCCATAGTCGTTCGCGGGGCGCCCTGTCGCGCGGGAACTTCAGCGGCACCAGCCACCCGGAAGATGAAAACGCGAACGTCGAGGCCTTCGATCCCTTGGGAGAATTTCCGATCAAATACCATGATCGCCGCGTAAAGTATGCCGCCGAGTCCGAGATGCGCGTTGCCCGCTAGTCCACCTGCCATGTCCGCTTCGACCATCCCCACTTCCGACGAACTGCACCCCGACGAGCAGCAACTGGCCGGCTATGTCGCCATCAGCCGGGCGGCCGTCGGTGCACTGCTGCTCGGTTTTGCTTCGCCACTGATCCTGACCAGCCCCCTGTTGCTCGTCGTTCCGCTGGCGGGGATCGTCACGGCCGCAGTTGCTTTGCGCAGCATTGCCGCAAGTCAGGGGCAACTACGAGGCCAGTGGCTGGCGACCATCGGACTCTGTCTGGCGACGCTATTTCTCGGCTGGGGCGTCACACGCCAATTGAGCCGTCAGGCGATCCTGGTCGAAGAGGCCGAACAATTCGCCAATGCCTGGCTCGAATTGGTTCGGCAAGGAAAGCTGCAGGAGGCCGATCAGTTTCAGCGCGAGCGCCTCCAGCGTATTACGTCGCCCGACGCCTTGGCCGAGCACTACACGAAGGACCGCGAAGCGGCGAAGGCCCTGCAAGAGCTGTTCGCAAGCGAGCCGCTCAAGTCGTTCAGCACCATGGGAAGAGCAGGTAGCTTTCGCTTCGACTCGGTTGCATCGCAAGCGCGGACTGCTCTGTCTGACGATGTCGTGCTGAAGTATCAATTCACGTTGAGCGGCAACACTTCCCCCCGAAACCTCTGGATCACCGTCGCACGCATCCGTGATGCTAGTCACGGCACGGCCGACTGGATCGTCCGCCGCGTCGCAGAACGCTCCCCGAACGAATAACAACCGCTTCGCTTGCGCCGCTAAAACCCCACGCTCGTTCGCTTGCCGACACGGATCAGCGTGGTCTTCTCCAGCACGTCCGGCTCGGGCAGCTTGAAGCCTACCAGCACGCGGTCCCCCACCTTGCCGCCGATCTTGCTCATTCGCGAAGGGGCATCCTCTTCCAGAACGATGCGCTCGGCATCGAGGAATGTGGGCTTGAAAGGGGTCTCCTCGAGGTTCCCGTGCATCCCGATTTCCCCCTCGCTCATCTCGCGAACGATCTCGAGCGTCCATTGCACGATCCCTGTGCTTGGATTCATCAGCCCCTTCACCGGCTTATAGGTCGTAGCCACGTCCTTGAAATCCCACGTCTTGCCGCCGAGCGTCCAGATTTCTTCCTTCGTAGCTTCAATGAGTTCAACCGGTTCCGGCCGCGGCGGAGTTGGCGGCTGAGCATCCGGCGGTTGGGCGGCAGGTGGCTGGGCGGGAGCTGGTTCCTGCGCGACTGCAGACATGACCAGAAGGGAGCAAGCGGCCCAGGCAACAAGCAAAGCAAGAGCGCGGCGAAACATCGTCGAGTCCTTATCGGGTGAAGGTACTTCCAGTGTAATTCCTAATCTCGGAATTCCCAGTATTTCGGTGCTACTCGACCTCGGAGGGCAGAAACCTTCACGAAGCTGACTGGATACGCTCGCTGCGACGAGCCCCTGCGAAAAGGCTCGACCTACAGCACACCTCGCTCGTGCTGATCCGGCTGGACGGCTAATTCGGCGCTCGTTCGCAACCCGCCGCTGGCGAGGGACGGATTGCTGAACGAGGCAGCTATTTGCTTGCCACCGGCTCGGGCAACGAATCGTAAAGCCGATAGGTCTTCGTGATCTTCGCGCCGCCCCGCTTGAGCGTGCCGTAGGAGAGCTTGTTGCTCTCCAAAACCCAGGAGAACTCGACCTCTTCGATCCCCCAATCTTTGACTTCGGGCACCAGTCGCGCGGCGATCACCAGTCCCAGGCCCCACATTTGATATTCGGGAATGACGTTCGTGCTAATCAGCCGCACGCGTTTGATCGCCCGGCGGTTCCACAAGAGACGCAGGAAGCCAAAGGGAAAGAGGCGGCCGTCGATTTGCTTGATTCGCGTGTTGTAGTCGAGCAGGCCGAATTGCGCCCCGACGGGGCGTCCGTCGATCTCGGCAACCGTCGTCATTTCCGGCACGACGAGGTGCTTCATCGACGCGGCCATGTGCTCGATTTCGCCTTCGGAGAGCGGAGCGAAGCCCCAGGTTCCTTGCAGCGATTGGTTGTAGATGTCGAGAAACATCTTCACTTCCTGCATAAAGCGGCTCCGGTCGAGCCGCCGCAGCTTGATGTCGAACCGCCGCTGACACTCTTCGACGATGAAAGCCAGCTTCTTGTCGAGCTGATCGAGCATCGAGACGTGCCCCCAAAACGCAAAGAGGTCTTCGACCTTGGTGAAGCCGCACGCCTCGATCAGCCGGCCGTAGTACGGCAAATTGTGCGTCATCATGAACATCGGCGGCGTATCAAAGCCGTCAATCAGCAGACCGCATTCGTAATTGAGCGACGGATTGACCGGCCCGCGAATCTGTGTGATCCCTTTGGCAGCCATCCAGCGGCGGACTTGCTCGAAGAGGCCGCTGGCGACCTCCTGATCGTCGATGCACTCGAAGAAGCCGAAGAAACCGCGGTTCTCTTTCTGCTGCCGATTGTGAATGTGGTTGACGATCGCGTGGACGCGGCCCACCGGCTTGCCGTTGCGGAGAGCGAGAAACGCCTGTCCCTCGGCATTGTCGTAAAAGGGGTGTTTCGCGAACCCCACCATCTCCTTTTGATTCTTCCGGAGCGGAGGAATCCAATTCGGATCGTGGAGGTTGATCTCCCACGGCAGAGCCAGAAACTGCCGCCGCTCCCACCAGGTTTCTACGGGTTTGACGACGAGGCTGGGGAGTGTCGCAGGCAGATTGGGCATGGACGAGAGATGCCGGCCGGGAATTGACGTTGTGCTTTTGGCCAAGCCCGTGATGATAGTCGAAATTCCCAGTTCGCGGATGCAGCGAGAACACGGACCCGAAGCGTAAGCGAGGAACAAAGGCATCAATGCGTTACCTGGTCACGGGTGCGACTGGCCTGGTCGGCAACAACGTCGTACGCCTGCTGCTAGCGGCGGGACACGAAGTCACGGTGCTCACGCGCGCGACCAGTGACCCGCGCCCGCTAGACGGACTCGATGTGCATAAGCTCTCCGGCGACGTGCTGGATGCCGCTTCCGTCGCTGAGGCTTGTCAGGGAATCGACGTGGTGATTCACGCGGCTGGCCATGTGCATATCGGCTGGAGGGAACAAGACCTCCATCAGGCGATCAATGTCGAGGGGACTCGCCATGTTGCCCTCGTTGCTCGCAAAGCCGGCGCGAAACTCGTGCATGTCTCGAGCGTTAACGCGCTCGGCCTCGGCTCGCTCGATACGCCGGCGGATGAAGACTCGGCATTGCCCGGTATCGTGCCGGTCCCCTACGTCACGACCAAGCAAGCGGCCGAGCGGATTGTGCTGGACGAGGTGAGTCGCGGCCTCTGGGCGACGATCGTCAATCCGGGGACGATGTTCGGCCCGTGGGACTGGAAGCCGTCGTCGGGCAAAATGCTGCTGGAGGTGTCGAAGGGTTCGCTCTTTGCCCCCGTCGGTGCCGGCAGCTTTTGCGATGCCCGCGACGTAGCGGCAGGTGTCATCTTGGCGGTCGAGCGCGGCCAAAGCGGCCGGCGATACATCCTCGCCGGACACAACCTGAAGTTTCGTGACCTCTGGCGACAGATTGCCGCCCTGGCCGGCAAACCGGGACCTTGGGTGCCGATGGGGCCGATTTTCCGCGCCATTGCCGGGCCCGTCTGCGACATCCGCACGCGCCTATCGGGTCGGGAAACGGCGGCCAACTCCGGAGCGCTAGCCATGTCCCGCCAATCGCACTGCTTCCGCAGCGACCGGGCCAAAAACGAGCTAGGCTATGAGTTCCGTCTGCTCGACGAAACGCTGCGCGATGCATGGCAGTGGCTCGGAGAGTACGGCTTTCGGCGGGCAGCCGCGTCACCCTTGACAGTGCCCGGAGCGTAAGTTTTACTTATGAGTCTGCCCACCTGAATCGTCCCACCTGATAACAGCGGTTTGCGGCGAAGGTCGCGGCTGCACTGGTCTTCCCAACCTGACCAGTTCCCCATTTCCCGGAGATTTTCGGATGAATCGCGTTTGTCTGTTCGTGGCGGTCGCCCTGGGTTTGGCGGCCGGTGGTGCTCGTGAGGCCGCGGCCCTGCCGCCGATCAACGTGCAATGGCACGAGAAGTACTCGGCCCTCAAGGACCAGGTCGTGAAGACCTACGGCGAGGAATCGACCGCCAAGTGCAACGTCTGCCACATCGCCGGCAAGGGGAAGAAGGAGAAGAACGCTTACGGCATCGCCGTCGGCAAGTTCGTCACCAAGGCCGAAATCACGAAGATCAAGGAAGACGCCGGCGACAATGCCGACGCCGCCGCCGAAGCCACGAAGAAGTACATTCTCGAAGGTCTGGCCAAGACGGAAGCCGAGAAGGCCGCCGACGGCAAGACGTTCGGCGAAGCGATCAAGGCAGGCAAGCTGCCGTAGCGTTCGCTCTCGGGCGGTTGCAGCTGGACTTTCTTTCAGTCTGAAAATAAGTCGGCGGATGGGCCGTTTGGTCTGTCCGCCGTTTTTGTTGCGCATACTAGCCCGACGCGTGAGCGAGGGAGATCAGCGCCAATTCCCTTGCTTACGCGTCGGGCTACCAAACCCCTCGCCTACGCTTCGGGTTGGTGTGATGCGCACTCATTCCGCAGCAATCGTCACTTCCGCCGCAAACGTCTTCCCCGGTGCGAGGACGCGCCAGCCGGCATCGATCCCCTTCTGAGCTAGGACGACGGCGCTGGGAGCGCATGTCAGCGGTTCGATGCAGATCGCCTCGCGATGCGGCGGCGTATAAACGACGCACTCGCGAAACTGACTGGCCTTCCAGCGAATCGTCATCGCCAGGCCGCCGGGGTCTTGAATCAGGGCCTCGGTCGTACCTGCCGTATCCAAGAGACCGGTGAAGACATCGTCGAGTTTGAGCTCGTCGTAGCGCCGGCCGCTCTCGTAGGTTTCCGTTTCTGGAAGCGCCTTGCGCTTGCCGGTGGGGAGCATCTCTTTGAGCACCCAGCGCTCGGTCACCGGCAGCCAGACGATGCAGTCGCCCGCTGACTTGCCGCCGATCGGGACACGGAAGTAAGGATGCGTACCAAATCCAAACGGCAGCGGCACATCGGCCGGGTTGTCGATCTGGTAGGAGCCGATGAGTTGATTTCCGCGGACTTCGTAGGTCGCCCGAATCCGAAAATCAGCCGGCCAGCGTTCCTTCAGGCTCGGATCGTCCTTCCAAGCGTGAAACTCGCCCGTCACGCGCGACTCGCTCCGCTCGGTCACCCGCCACGGCCGTCGCAGAACGAAACCGTGAATCGCATTCCCAAGAGCGTCGCCCGCTTCGAGCGTGTATTGTTTCCCTTCCCAATTGAACGTCGTTCCCGGAATGCGCCCGGGGAAGGGGAACAGAATCGGAATCCCACTGCCAGAGGGACGCTGTGTGCCGGAAGCGAACTCCGGATGCGCGTAGAGCACTTCGACGGGCTTTCCTTCGTGCTGCACGGCGAAGTGGAAGCAGTTGAAGCCCAAGTGGGCTGCAATCGCGGCTTCACTGCCGCTGGCCGGGTCGCGGAGTTTTACGATTTCGTCTGCCATGCGGCGGCTCCTGCTTGCGAATTCGTGCGGCTGGCAATTCTGACCCGCTGCTGCATCGCCGTCATCAGGGCGACGACGACGAGCATAGCCGTCATCGACCGAATCAGTGCCCCCTTGGCCGTTTTGCCCATCGACACGGCCACCAGTTCCCTCAGCAGCCACAGCACGGCCAGCATCGACACGGCAAACAGAGCGGTTCCGATCATATCGTTTCCCATCAACCGGGACTGCTCGCCGCCGGGCAGCATCGCCAGCGTCCACAAACCAACCGGAAGCTGCGCCAGCGATGCCGCCAGCGCCCACCTTCCCCCCCAAGCCGCGGCCCAATCACAATCCGCCACTTCGCGCCCGATCCTTTGCCACTTCATCGCTAACCCAAGCAGCATGATGCCCGCCATCGCCACCGAGGCCAGCGCCACATGCACCGCCAGCGCCGCGGTCTCTCCCTGGCCAGCCAGTTCGCGGAAGGCGGCACCGCGCACGACCGGACCAACGATCAGGCCCTGTTCGTGCATCCGGCCCGCGACGATGAACAGCACCGGAAAGTGATAGAGCAGATTTGTGCCGTGAATGAAAGCAACTAGCCCCCGCCCACCGCGAGCCAGCTTCGATTCGCCCCCCGGCCGCCGCACGAGCTGCCAATAGACAACGGCCAGCACTAGCGAAAACAGAATCTCGCCTGCCGCCCAGTGCATCTTGTAGCTCAGCGGCCCGGTCCACAAATCCTGGTACGAAGCCGACCACTTCAGACCGCCAATGAGGATGCCCAAGAGGCCGCCGGCCACCAGGCTCGTGAGCCCCATCCGCGCGAGGTACTCGGCCGCGCCGCGCGCGACCGTCCCGCCCCACCATTCCAACCAGACGCACAAGATTGGCGCCCCCGCTGCGACGTTGACACAGACGAGGTGCAGCACCAATAGCAGCGTCAAGAGCAATTCCACGAAGACTTCCTGTTTCGCATGGAGGCGTACGGGAACAACGGGCCGACTATTATAGCGCCGTTCGCCGCTAAAAGACTGCGGCAGACGCACCAAGCGACTTTGACTATCCTAGCTACCTGCCCTCTGAACCCTGAACCCTGAACCCTGCCCTCTCGCATGCTCTCCGCCGTCATTCCGCTCCGCGACGAACAAGAGAGCCTGCGCGAGCTCTACGGCGAACTCTCCGACGTGGCCCGCCAGCACGGCTACGACCTGGAGATCATCTTCATCGACGACGGTTCGACCGATGGCTCGTGGAAGATCGTTGAGGAATTGGCGGCGTCCGACGAGCGCGTTCGTGGCATTCGCTTCCGTCGCAACTTCGGCAAAGCAGCCGCCCTGAGTGCCGGCTTTGATGCGGCCCGCGGCGAACTGGTGGTCACGCTCGATGCCGACCTGCAGGACGACCCGCGCGAGATTCCCCGTTTTCTGGCCGAAATCGACGGCGGTCTCGATTGCGTCAGCGGCTGGAAGCAAGTCCGCCACGATCCGTGGCACAAGGTAGGCCCGTCCCGTGTCTTCAACTGGCTCGTCGGCTTCCTCACTGGCGTGAAGCTGCACGACCACAACTGCGGCTTCAAGTGCTATCGCCGCGAAATTTTTGACGAAGTGCGGCTCTATGGCGAGCTGCACCGTTTCGTCCCTGTGCTCGCTGCCGCCCGCGGCTGGAAGGTGGGCGAAATCGTCGTCAACCATCGCGCCCGCCAGCACGGCCGCTCGAAATACGGTGTTTCACGAATCATTAAAGGCTTCCTCGACCTCTTCACCGTCTATTTCCTCACGGGTTTCGAGCAGCGTCCGCAGCACTTGCTCGGCACTTGCGGCATCTTCGCCTTTGGCATCGGCCTGGCTGGACTGACCTATCTCACCGTGACGTGGTTGATCGCGAATCTGACAAGCTGGAACGAGTGGGTTTCCGACGCCTGGGAATTCAAGCCGCTGCACGAACGGCCGGCGCTTCTTTACTCGCTCGGCATGTTGCTCCTCGGCGCGCAGTTCATCTCGATGGGCTTCCTGGCGGAGCTTTTCACCGCCTACTACGGCAAAAGCTCGCGACCGTACTCGATTAAATCCCGCGTCAACCTGCCGACGGTTGAGAAGTCATGAGCGTCCTCGACAAGGCCCCGACCAGTGGTCGGGGTGACGACTCGGCGGGAGCCTCCCCCTCCCACGACGTGCTCCGCCGCTCGCTCTACGCCCTCTTCATCGTCCTTGCCGCGAGCCTCACCACCGCGCGGATCATGCGGAACCGCTCGCCCGACGCCTTCAGCCCCACGCCGTTTCAATCCGCCAACGACAAAAGCCGCTGGTGTACGATCCGGGCCCTTGGCGATCACGGCATCTACTCGATCGAGCACATTATCTTCTATGCCGATGGCTCGCGGGTCCGGGGCTGGCACACGATCGACCTGGTGCGCCATCGCGGACCCGACGGACACGAGCACTACTACTCCAGCAAGCCGACGCTGCTCAGCACTCTGCTCGCTGGGCAATACTGGCTCGTCAAGCAAGTCACCGGGTTGTCGCTGGCGAAACCGGCCGATGTCTGGCCGATCTCGCGGATCATGCTCGTCCTGACGAACGTCATCCCGCTGGCAATCGCGCTCGCTTTGCTGGCTCGAATGATCGACCAGTTCGGGAAGACCGACTTTGGCCGACTGTTTGCGATGGCCTGCGCCTGTATTGCGACGTTCGTGACGACCTTCAGCGCCACGCTCAACAACCACTCGCTGGCGGCTTGCACGCTCGTGTTCGCGCTGGTGGCAGCCGTACCCATCCTGCAAAGCCGCGGTCGCTGGTGGCACTTTGCCCTGGCCGGGCTGTTTTTCGCGTTCACGGCCGCCAACGAACTGCCCGCCCTGTCACTGCTGGTGCTGGCTGCCGCCGCTCTGGCTTGGAAATCGCCACTGAAAACTGCTGCGTTCTTCGTCCCGCCAGCCCTGGTCGTCGCCGCGGCCGCGATTGGGACGAACTACTACGCTCACGGCAGCTGGCGGACGGCCTACGCCCATCGGCAGGATGGACCCGTATTCGGCTTATTGCCCGATCAGCTGACCGTGCCGCTCAACGAGGGGCGCGTCACCGATGAACTCAGGTTCGCCCTGCGCGAGACAGGCGTTGCACCGTCCGACCAAGTCACGATTGAAGTCCGCACGCGCGGCGATCGCTGGGTCCTGTTCGATGAGCAGTCGCACATACGTTATGCCCTGCAGCGCACTCCCGAAGGGAGCAAGTCGCTGCGCATTGAAATTCGCCAGTGGGACAACTGGTACGACTATCCCGGCACGCATTGGGACCCGGCGAAGCTCACCGGCATCGACCGGGGCGAGCCGTCGCCGCTCACGTACGCCTTCCATTGCCTCGTTGGCCATCACGGGCTCTTTTCGCTCATGCCGATCTGGCTGCTTTCGGTCGCCGGTTGCTGGATGTGGGTTCGTTTCCCAAAGCCCCTACCAGTGGTCGGGGTGGATGACCAATCGACGCCGCTATCGCCAAACACCCTGACCAATGGTCAGGGCTTTGATGGAGTTGCACGTGCTCTCGCCATTGCAACCGTCGCCATCACGCTCGTCGTCCTTGCGTTCTATCTTTCGCGACCGCTCATCGACCGCAATTACGGCGGCCACACGACCGCGCTCCGCTGGATGATCTGGCTCACGCCTCTCTGGCTGCTCACCCTTCTGCCGGCTGCCGACTGGCTCGGTCAGTCGCGCCGCGGCCGGGCGATTCTGCTGGCCCTCATCGCCATCAGTGCCTTCTCAGCTCACTACGGCGCGGACAATCCGTGGACGCATCCGTGGCTGTATCAGCTCGGCCAGTGGCTCGCGGTTCGATGAATCTTGGGGTGTCGCACTTGCCGCCCCTCTATAAAGCCACAGCAACCAACGCACGCCTCGCTTTGTTGCCGGCCAGGGCCCGCCGGTAGCAGGGGGCGTGTTTGGCACATGTTCACCAACACATTCGGGAGAGTTGATCCATGCGGAAGTTCACAGCATTGGTTGCCGCCGCGGCACTGGCAATGGTTGCCGGCGTTGCAATGGCAGAAGACGCGAAACCGGCCGACCTCGTCGATACGGCAGTCGCCGCCGGGAAATTCAAGACGCTCGTCACCGCGGTCAAGGAAGCGGGACTCGTCGAAACACTGAAGGGAAAAGGCCCGTTCACCGTCTTCGCCCCGACGGACGAAGCGTTTGCCAAGGTGCCGAAGGAAGCCCTGGCGGCCTTACTTAAGGACAAAGAAAAGCTGACGGCCGTGCTGACCTATCACGTGGTCTCCGGCAAGGTGATGGCGGCGGACGCGGCGAAGCTCAAGTCGGCCAAGACGGTTCAAGGGAGCGAAGCCACGATCACGGCGTCGGCTGACGGCGTGATGATTGATGGGGCCAAAATTATCAAGACCGATATTGTCTGCTCCAACGGTGTGATCCACGTCATCGACGCGGTGATCATGCCGAAGGAATAGCGTTCGTAGCGTCCGCAAGTGTTTATCAGGGGGCTCGCTGCGATCGCGGCGGGCTCCCTTCTTTTTTTCCAAACACCTGCTTCGCTAGTCCATCATCGCGTGCGTCGGCAGCGGATAGTGCTGCGCCCAGCCAAGGGGCAGCGTGATGCCGGTGATCCAGCGGGCATCGCTAGACGCGAGGAATGCGACAGCGGCGGCCACGTCGTCGGGACGGCCCATGCCGAGCGGATGGCACGCTTCGATCTGCTGCCAAACTTGCGGAGTCAGCTTCTCGGCGTGCTTGTGGACCATCGGCGTATGGACAAGACCCGGCGCGACCGCCACCACGCGAATCCCTTCCGGCGCGAGCTCCCACGCCAGCGACTGCGTGAACCCAATCAGCCCCGCTTTGCTGGCGCTATAGACCGAGAATCCCGGACAGCCGCCAATGCCCAGCGCCGATGCGATGTTGACGATCACTCCCCCCGGCTGAGCCAGGTGTGGCAGGGACGCTTTGGAGACGGCGATCGCGCCGGCCAGATTCACATCGAGGACGGCCCGCCAGGCATCTTCACCAAAACTCTCCAGGGGGCTTGCCACCTCGACGCCGGCATTGTTCACGACCACGTCGATCTTGCCGAACTCGCCGAGGCAGTCGTCGATCGCGCGAGCCATGTCGTCCCGCTTGGTCACGTCGCCAAGCGTGTGAACCGCTCCCTGATTGAACCGCTTGAGCTTCTTTAGCAGCCGGCCGGGCTCGTGACGAGAGATGGCGGCAATGGCGGCTCCCTCGCTCGCCAGCCGCACAGCAATCTCGCCCCCAATGCCGCGATCCCCAGCGCCGGTAATAAAGACGACCTTGCCGGCGAAGCGGCCGTTGGCGGAAGCGGGCTGCGTGCTCGTTTCGGTGGCAGGTTTCAGCAAGGCGCGGTCGCTCATGGGCTTAATATCTGCGTCGTCGAGTCGGCACGGGCCGGGCTGGCAACCGGAGCGGAGAGGAATACATTGATTCTTCCCGCCAATTTGCAGGTCGTCAACGCTCAAACCCCACGATTCATGCCCGCCCAACGATCGCTCGACGTCTATCTGCTTCCCGATCTCGTCACGCCCGAAGAACTGGCCGGCAAAACCGTCGTCGTCGTCGATGTGCTCCGGGCAACCACGACTATGATTCACGCGCTGTCGGCTGGCGCGATCGAGGTTGTCCCCTGCTTGGAAGTCGAGGAAGCGAAGCGACTTGCGGCATCGCAGCCGGGGACGGCCCTCCTCGGAGGTGAGCGGGGCGGACGCAAAATCCCCGGCTTTGACCTGGGCAATTCCCCGACGGAATATGTGCCGGCGGTCATTGGCGGCAAATCCGTCATCTTCACCACCACCAACGGCACGCGGGCACTGAACCGCTGCCGCAAGGCCAGCCGCGTGCTCATCGGCGCTTTCGTCAATCTTTCCGCCATTTGCCGCGAACTAGCCGATGCCGAGCGAATCGCGATTGTGTGTGCCGGCACCGATGGCCACGTCACGCGCGAGGACACGCTCTTTGCCGGCGCGGTAGTCCATGAACTCGTAGGGCAGGATTCATCCCGCCAAATCCAACAAACAACGGCAAGACAAGTCCTGCCCTACATGCTTAACGACCAGGCCGAAATCGCCGCCGATGCCTGGCGGGCTTGCACGCGCGATCTGACTGGCAAGAATCCACTCGGCGCTGCACTACGAGCCAGTCGCGGCGGTCGCAATCTGATCGAAATCGGCCACGAGAACGATATTGATCTCGCGGCTCAGATCGACAAGTTCGATCGCGTCCCCGAGCTCGATCTGACGACCTGGCGCATCACGTAGGTTCCGTCAGTTCGGCGGAACCTGACCTCGGAGACAGGGTTGCTACGGCAGGACGAGTCCTGCCCTATGAGATGCACATCTAATCCAGCAGCTTCGCCAGCGTCTGCAGCGCCTTGATGGCCGGCTCGACGCCGCCGAATTCGGCTGCCAGCTTTTTGGCCTGCAACAGACTATTGAGCGTCTTGTTGCTGCCGGCCTTCGGACCCGGCTTGCGGCCGCGGCGTCCTTTGCCGCCCTTTCGCTTGTCGTTCGAAAGGACCGTGCTCACAAATGCCGGAGTGACCTTGATCCCCGCCTTCGCGAGTCCTTCGGCGACCGCCTTGGGACCGGCATCGGCATGATCGGCCTTGTACGCGCGAATTGCTTCCGACTTGTTGGGACCACCAGACTTCTTGGCCATTGCAGAAATACCTAATTGTTGGGCGAACTATCTCTAACATTCACGACGGAGGCCCAAACTACCCAGCACCATATAGGGTGTCAACCAACGGAATCCATTCCAAATCGCAATAGTGACGCTGCGTACTATCAATAGGGGGTTCTTGTCGTTCAATTGTGGTCAATGAGCATAAGAAACGCCCACCAAGCAGTCACTAAAGAGCGTCTATCACCGCCACACAATCTCCTTCGCTTAGTGGCTGATCGACTTTCGCACGACGCTCTAAAAGCACTCCCGACACCGGCGCTGGCAAGTCGATGGTGACATCGCCTGCGAGGATCTCGACGACGCGATCCCCTTCCACGACGCGCTCGCCGACGGCCGCATACCAGGCACAAACGCTCGCGGTGATGCCGGGAAGATCGAAATCCGGCAGCTTCAATTCGACGCGGGCCATAGACATTCGCCCAGTAATCACTCGCCGCTCTAATACATCTCGGCCATTTCGCGGGCGTGGTAGCTCGAACGGACAAATGGCCCACTGGCTACCTGCTTAAAACCGAGCGATTTGGCGGCTCGCCCCAGCCACGCAAACTCGTCGGGCGGAATATATCGCACGACGGGCAGATAATGATCCGCCGTTGTGGCACTCGGCATTAAATACTGTCCCAGCGTGAGGAAATCGCAGCTTACATCGCGCAAGTCCGCAAGCACATTCAGCACTTCTTCGGTCGTCTCACCCAGACCCAGCATCAGACCGCTTTTGGTCTTAATCGCCGGGTTCCGCACTTTAATGCGCCGCAGCAATTCCAGCGTCCAGCGATAGTCGCTCTTGGGACCACGGACTTGCCGATACAGCCGCGGCACTGTCTCCGTATTGTGATTGAAGACTTCGGGCTCAGCCTCAATGACGCGGTTGAGCGCCGGCTTACACGTGACAAAATCGGGCGTGAGGACTTCAACCGTTGCTCCGGTTCGCTCGCGGACGGCTAGCACGCACCGGTAGAAATGCTCGGCACCGCCGTCTGGCAAGTCGTCGCGCGTGACGGAAGTGATGACGACATGCGCGAGGCCCAGTCGGGCGGCAGCTTCGGCCACACGCGCCGGTTCATCCGCTTCGAGTGCCTCGGGCCGGCCCCGACCAACCGCGCAAAAGCCGCAGGGGCGCGTGCAGACATTCCCCAGGATCATGAACGTCGCGGTTTTCTGCGAATAGCACTCCATCCGATTGGGGCACTTCGCGTTGTCGCACACGGTTTCCAGGCGCAACTCTTCGAGCAAGCCCGCCGTGAAGTGATTGGCGTTGGCCCGCGGAATCTCGCGCTTCAGCCAGGCGGGGAGTCGACGCGATGGGGTGGCTGTGGTCGGATGAGCCAGCGGCAATTCAAGCTGCACGTTCACTCGCGCCCTTCGGAGTCAGGTTCGCTAAATGCGGATGACCAGTATGGAGATGATGTCGTTCGCAGCCGAAAGCCGCGGCCAGGCGAGCAACCAGGGCTGCTCGCACCATCTGCATTCTATCTGGCAGCGGTCGCTCGCACAGGATGCTCGACATCCGCTGCCCCGGCAGCGGTTCGATGCGAGCCTGGTCGCGCATGTCGGGATGCACGTTCAGATACGCTCCGAAACCAGTAACTTCCTGTCGTACAGTCGCCGCAACTAACGCGACGACTCCTTGCCGGCCGAGTAGGCTATGCCCTGGCGCAGCCGAACTTGTGCCGATTTTGAATTCGTGAAGAACTCCCTGCACTGCAGCTTGCAGGCGACGCACGTACTCTCCAACGCTCCAGCGGTGCCAGTCAAGCGGGACGATCGGATAGATCGCCAGTTGCCCCGGCCCGTGCAGGATTGCTCCGCCGCCGCGGCCGACATAGCGAATGGCCAGCTGCCGCGAAGTCAGTTCCTCGCCGGACAGCCGCACGTGAGCCCGCGAGCCGCCGCGGCCGATCGTTACCAGCGGCGGATGCTCGCAGAGAAGCACGGCGATCCGGCCATCGCCTCGCGACACCGCGTCATATGCCAGTCGCCGCTGCAGCGAGAGGCAGTCCTCGTAGTCCACCGCTCCCAGCAAATGAAAATGAGCCGCGAACTCGCGCGCTTTGACTTTCGCAAGGGGCGTTGTGCGCGGCATGTCTGACCAAACAGGAAGCAAGTAAAGCGAGGGGAATTGCGGCGGGACTTTAGCAGGCCGCTAGCGGTGGTGAAAGTGCGAAAAACCTGGCTGTTCTGCAGGCCCCGGCGCTGCCGTGCGACTGCTTGCCAGATGTGCTAACGTAGTGGTCACACGATGGCGATTTGACTCCCGGAGCCTCTCCCATGTTCCGCCCCTTGCTCGCGCTCGTTTGCGTCCCACTTCTTGCTTCGCACGCTCTGGCCGCTGATTGGCAACCGGCCAAAGGGCCGCTGATGACCCGCTGGGCGAAGGACGTTTCGCCCGACAAGGTTCACCCGGAGTATCCGCGGCCGCAGATGGTTCGCGAGAAGTGGACCAACCTCAATGGCCTCTGGGACTACAAGATCGCCGACGGCTCGGGCAAGCATCCGCCGGAAGTCTCCGACGGCAAGATTCTCGTCCCGTTTCCGATCGAATCGGCGTTGTCTGGAGTGATGAAGCGCCTCGGACCCAAGGACGCGATGGTCTATTACCGGACGTTCGCCACGCCCGCACGCAAGCAGGGCGAACGCGTACTGTTGCACTTCGGCGCGGTCGATTGGCAATGCACCGTGAAGGTCAACGCCACCACGGTCGGCTCGCATACCGGCGGCTACGATCCGTTCACGTTCGACATCACCGACGCGCTCGTGCAAGGGGATAAGCAGGAGATCATGGTCCTGGTCATGGACCCGTCCGACGCCAATTGGCAACCCCGCGGCAAGCAGGTGCAAAAGCCCGAAGGAATCTGGTACACGCCAACTACCGGTATCTGGCAGACGGTCTGGCTGGAGGTGGTTCCTGCCGCAAGCATCGCGGGACTGGAAATCGTGCCTGATATGGACGCCGGCCAGGTCCGCATCACAGTCACCGGCCGCGGCGCGCGTGATGGTGACACGGTCGAAATCGCCCTGCTCGGTCGCGAGCACACGATCACGTCGCCGCCAATCGGAGCGGCAGTCGAAAAGGTCGCCGGCGCGAAAGGAGCAGTCGGCAAGTCAATCGCGATCAGCGTTCCTAAGGAGAAGCTTCAGCTTTGGACGCCCGATTCGCCGTTCCTCTACGGCTTGCGGATCGACCTGCTAGATGCCAAGAACGTCGCGACCGACACGGTCTTCTCCTACTGTGCCATGCGGAAAATCTCGCTCGCCCAAGACGCCGCCGGTGTTACGCGAATGATGCTCAACGGTCAGCCGGTGTTTCAGTACGGCCCACTCGACCAGGGCTTCTGGCCCGACGGCCTGTACACGGCCCCGACCGACGAGGCCCTCCGCTACGACCTGGAGATCACGAAGAAGCTCGGCTTTAACATGGTCCGCAAGCACGTGAAGGTGGAGCCGGCCCGCTGGTACTACCACTGCGACAAGATGGGGTTGTTTGTCTGGCAGGATATGCCCAGCGGCGACCGGCATGCGCCGTGGAATCCGACCGGCGGCCACGACGGCGAGGAAATCACGCGGACCAAGGAGTCGTCCGAGAATTTTCGCCGCGAGTGGAAAGCGATCATCGACTCGCTCCGGAACCACCCGTCGATCGTCGTCTGGGTTCCGTTCAACGAAGCCTGGGGGCAGTTCGAGACGGCCCCCATCACCAAGTTCACGCAAGAACTCGACCCGACGCGGCTGGTAAATTGTGCCAGCGGCGGCAACGATTTTCCGGTCGGGCACATCGTCGATATCCACCGCTATCCCGGCCCGGCAATGCCGCGGCTGGAGGAACACCGGGCCGCCGTGCTGGGCGAGTTCGGCGGCCTCGGCCTGCCGCTCGAAGGGCACACCTGGCAAGCGAAAGACAACTGGGGTTACCGGAGCTTCAAGACGAAGGAGGAGCTCGCCGCCGCCTACGAGCAGCTCATTTACAAGCTGCACCCGATGATCGGCAAGGGACTTTCGGCTGCCGTTTATACGCAGACGACGGATGTCGAAGTCGAAGTGAACGGACTCATGACGTACGACCGCGAGGTGCTGAAACTCGATCTCGAAAAGACCGCGGCATTGCACAAGCGACTCTTCCAGCCACCGCCGAAGGAAGTGGTCGTTGTGCCGACATCCCTGAATGAAGCTCAAACGTGGCGATTCACGATCGCCAAGCCGGCTGATGACTGGGCGAACGCCGATTTCGACGATGCCTCGTGGAAAGAAGCACCCGGGGGATTTGGCGAGCCGAGCACACCGGGGAGCAAAGTGCGGACCGAGTGGAAGACGCCAGACATCTGGCTGCGCCGGACCGTGAAGCTGCCGGCGGCGAAAGAGGGGCAGTATGCCCTCACGATCCACCACGACGAAGACTCGGAGGTGTATCTGAACGGCAAGCTCATCGCGTCCGTGAAGGGATATACCACCGAATACTCGCTCGTGCCGCTCGACGAAAAGGCGCTCGCCGCGGCGTGGAAGGAAGGAAACGACATCCTGGCAGTCCATTGCCACCAAACCGGCGGCGGGCAGTACATTGACCTAGGAATCGTGCGGCTAGAAGAGGCGGCCGCCAAATGACGTTCCGCCTCGGCCTCACCCGCGACTTCCTCAAGCCCGACGGCTCGCTCGGCTTTGGCGACATCGGTCTGTCGCTGCTCGCTGAGCAGCCAGGGATTGAATGGGAGTTTCTCGCGCAAAACCACGCTGAATTGCCAGCAGAAGTGGCGGATCAATACGATGCCTTGCTGGTACTCGCGCCGAAGGTGACGGCAGCCACGCTCGCCGGCTGCCGGCGGCTGGGATTGGTCGCGCGGTTCGGCGTGGGGTACGACAACGTCGATGTGCCCGCCTGCACGGCGAATAACGTGATGCTCACGATCACGCCCGACGGCGTGCGCCGGCCAGTGGCATCGTCGGTCTTGGCGTTTCTATTGGCTCTCGCCCACCGGCTGCCGACGAAGGACCACCTCACGCGCGAGGGGCGTTGGTCCGAACGGCTCGACTACATGGGGCACGGACTGACGGGCAAAACGCTCGGCGTGATCGGCCTGGGGAATATCGGCCTCGAAGTCTTTCGCCTGGCTGCGCCACTCGACATGCGACACGTCGGGCACGATCCGCTCGTTGCGCCCGAACATGCTGCCGCTTCGGGCGTCCAGTGGCTCTCGCTCGATGAGTTATTGGCTACGGCGGATTATGTCGTCATCTGCTGTGCTTTGACGAAAGAGACGCATCATCTCCTCAATGCCACGCGCCTCGCCCGTATGAAGCCGACGGCATTCCTGATCAATGTGGCCCGCGGGCCGATTGTCGATCAAGCGGCACTGACAAGCGTCCTGCAGCAGCGCCAGATCGCCGGGGCCGCCCTCGATGTCTTCGAGCAGGAACCAATCGACCCGCGTGATCCACTGATTATGCTGGAGAATGTGATTCTCGCCCCGCACGCAATCTGCTGGACCGACGAGTGCTTTTTGAATAACGGCCGCTCGGCGATCCGGAGCGTCCTCGACTACGCCTACGGCCGCGCGCCGCAGCACGTCGTCAACCGCGAAGTGCTCGATCAGCCGGCAATGCGGGCGAAACTGGTGCGGTAAATCAGACGTTTGGATACGCCGCAGCGAATCGACCAGCACCGACCCCTGCTACTCCCTGCAACCGAATGGAAAAACGCAAAGACGCGAAGAACGCCGAGGGCGCAAAGAACCCGATAGTGTCCTCTGCGCCTTTGCGATCTCCGCGCCTTTGCGTTGGACGAATGGACGCCGACACGTGCAGCGACCTTCGTTTGACAGAACTGGCCGAACCAGCACCTTGATTTCGCATCATGAGACCGAACACCATTAAATCCAAACTCGCCGCCGGACAAGTTCCGTTTGGCACGTTCGCCTTCGAGTTCAACACCCCCGGCATTGCCCGGATCATGGCCGAGGCGGGGGCCGACTTTGTCGTCCTCGACATGGAGCACACCGGCTGGAGCGTCGAGACGATCAAGACGCTGATCGCGACGACGCGAAGCACGAGCCTTGTCCCGATCGTCCGCGTGCCGGCGACGTACTACGACTTCATTGCCCGCGTGCTCGACATGGGAACGATGGGAGTGATGGTGCCGATGGTCGAATCAGCCGAACAGGCGCAGGCGATCGTCGCGGCAGCCAAGTATCCCCCCGTGGGCCGGCGGGGAGCGGCCTTCGGCGTCGCCCACGACGACTATACCGGCGGCGACATCGTCGAGAAAATACGCTCCGCGAATCGCGAGGGACTGCTCCTGCCGCAGATCGAAACGGCAGCGGGTCTGGCGAATGTCGATGCCATCGCCGCCGTGCCCGGAGTCGATGTGCTCTGGATCGGCCAATTCGACCTGTCGCTCTCGCTGGGTATTCCAGGCGAACTGAAGCATCCGCGGATGATTGCTGCGATGGACGAAGTGATTGCCGCCTGCCGCCGCCACGGGAAGACTGCCGGCATCATGGCCCCGGATCTCGCCACCGGCAAAGAACTGTTGCAGCAAGGGTTTCGGATGATGAGCTACAGCGGCGACCTCTGGGTCTATCAGGCGGCGCTGCGCGAGGGGCTCGCGGCACTGCGCCGGGCGGCATCCACTTAATCGCCGCGAGTTACCTCGCGGCACGTGTCGGATCTCAGTCGCGCGGTATCTTCAGTCGTTCCGAAGCGACGGCCGTGGCATAAGCGGCTTTGGTCGCGGCGAAGTCGTTTTCCTTCGCACCGATGAGCGTCAGTGGTCGCGGGGCAATGAGGCCCAGCGATTCGGGAACATCGCAGACGCGGAGAACATTGAGGAATTGTGGCGCGGCGGAGTCCATGTGCGTGGTCGGTGGCGAGAGGACCGTTGCACCTGCGATTGAGTCGTCGAGTGCGGCGGCATAGGCGGCGATCAGCCCGGCGGCCCCTTTGCCGCCGACATAGACCGGGACCACCGGGTCGCCAGTTTTCCGAGCAGCGATGTATTTGACCGCGGCGATCACGTCCCACACTCGCCCCGCATCGACTGTACGGCCGAGGAGTGCGTGCGACCGCTCGACGTAATTCGGCCCGTTCTTACGCGTCCAATTGGTCTGACCGATTCCCCGCGGTTCGCACAGCACGACGATCCGATGCGAGGCGGCGTACTGCTTGAGCCAATCGGGAGTCTTGCCGGCCTCGTCCTCGTTCAGAACAGCCAGAAACATGGAGAGCGGCTTGTCGTCGTCTCCCTGCACGCGCGGCGAACTGAGCGTGAATTCAATCCCCTCCTCCGACGCCAGTCGCACCGTGTCGGGGACGTCGGACTTGAGCTTGCGGGCCGCGGGAATCGTATCGGGGAAGTAACCGAAGCTTGCTCTGCGCAAATCGGCCAAGAGCGGCTTCTTCCATGCGGCGAACTCACCTGCATTGGGAGCGGGCACTTTGGCCAGCGGCACAAAGTGCTCGTCGATCTTCGTGTTCAACTGATCGGCCGGCAGGTCAGTATCGGTCGGGAAGACGCGGAGTTTCTCGATCGGAATCGGATACGGTCCGGGGTTGCTCCCCTCGCTAACCACGTCGAGTCCGCTATCGGCAATCGGGCGAGCGTCCCCCTTCAGATGTGCGTTGAGGAAGCGATAGGCCGCCTCGCGGATGTCCTGGCGATAGGCGTGGCCGCCGACGCTAACGACGGTATCGAAGTCGCCGCTCTTGCCGTGCAGACTGTAAAGCCGTTCCATGCGGTTGGTGATCCGCTCGTTAGCGTCCATCGGGAAGATAGGGTCTTGGTCGCTGTTGACGAAGAGCATCGGCCGCGGAGCGACAAGGCCGGCGATTCGAGTCCACGGCCAGCGGAATGTGTTGTAGAGGAACATGCAGTCGCAGTGACCATTGATGACTCGATTGGGAACATACGATTCGAGGTCAGCCATGCCGCTAACGGGGATCGCGACTTTCACACGCTCATCGGCGGCGGCGACCCAGAACGTCGTCGCTCCTCCTCCGCTGATGCCGGTGACCGCTAGCCGCTCGGGATCGACATCGGGCCGGCTGGCTAGGTAGTCGAGGCCGCGGACCCCGTTCCATGCTTCGACGCCGGCGGGCGTGTATCCGCGGCTGTGCCACCACCAGCGCTCGAGGTTGTACGTGCCGTGGTGAAAGGCGGCGATCTCGCCCAGTTGCAGCGTATCGACCATCAGGCAGACATAGCCGTGCCGAGCCAGCCAGATGCCGTGCGACTGGAAGGCGACCTTGTTGCCGTTGCGGCCGCGACCCGAATGGCCGCAGACATACAGCACCGCGGGCAGCTTTTCGCCTGGTTTCACGCTTGCGGGTCGATACAAATTCGCCGTGACGTACAGCCGCGGCAGGCTCTGATAGTGGAGCAGATCGACTTCGTAGCCGTCCCCCTTGTAGGTGCCGGTGACAGTCGCGGCGAGCGGCGTTTTCTCCGGCAGGGGCGAAAGGCCGAGCATGTAGAAATACTGCTCGCGATATTCGGGCAACTTGGCCTGCCAATCGGCGAGCGACTTCACGTCGGCGTCCCACAGCAGCGCGAGGCGGGCCGTCTCGCGAGCGAGATAGTCCTGAATCATCGCATCGCCCGGTTGCCCGCGGTCAGGCTCGCCGAAGGGCTGAGCAACGGCAAAGGCGGCAATCGCCAGGGTTAAGCAAACGGTGAGGCAGGCAATTCGCATGGCGGGTTCTCCGGAGTGGAGTCAAGCTTGGCGGATGAATCAGTGAGACTCAAGACTTGTGGCTGATTTCAGCTTGCAATTGCATGGGAGAGTGCGGGGCGGATAGGATTGTCGCGATCCCGTCGCGTCAACGTGGATTTCCGACGCCTGACTTCCGATCTCTGATCTCCGACCGCGATGTCCCTCGTCCAGCAGCAACACGACCACGCCAAGCAATTCCTCGCCGGAGGCGTGTCGTCATCGACTCGCGTGAACCAGGCGATCGGCCACGCGATGCTCTTTCGCAAGGCCCAGGGCTGCCGTGTGTGGGATCTTGATGGTCGCGAGCTGATCGACCTCTGCTGCAGCCACGGGGCGACACTGCTGGGGCACGGCGATCCGCGGGTACGAGCGGCAGTCGAAGCGGCGCTCGATCGCGGGGCGGCTTGTTCGTATGAATCGGAATTGCACGCGGAGCTGGCCGAACTGCTGTGCAAGTCGGTGCCGTGTTTGGACGTCGTGCGATTCACCGGCGCGGGGACCGAAGCGACGATGCATTGCCTCCGCCTCGCGCGGGCCTTTACAAGTCGCCAGAAGATTCTGCGCTTCGAGGGAAACTTTCACGGCTATCACGATCAGGTGATGTGGGCGGCCGACGGCCCTCTGGGGCAGTTCAATCCGCCACTCAAGCCGATTTCGGCCGGCGTCGCCGCAGGAACGAACCAGCATCTCGTGCAAATACCGTACAACCGGCCGGACCTGGTGGAAGAGGCCTTCTCTCGCTTCGGCGGTGAACTGGCCGCGGCGATTATCGAGCCGGTCTATTACAATGCCGGCTGTGTGCTCCCGACGAGCGAATTCATGGGGACGTTGCGGCGGCTGACCGAGCGGCATGGCACGGTGCTGATCTTCGACGAAGTGCTTAGCGCGTTTCGGATGGGAGTTGGCGGGGCGCAGGAATACCTGGGCGTGACTCCGGACCTCTGTACGCTCGGCAAGTCGGTCGGCGGCGGCTATCCACTCAGCGTGTTCGGCGGCCGGCGCGACATCATGCAGCGGCTGATGCCGATGGGGGACTGCCAGCACAGCGGCACGTACAATGGTCACCCGGTCGTCGTCGCGGCTGGCAAAGCAGCGGTGACTGCCTATCGCGAGCCGAGATTCTACGAGCACATTCACGCGACGGCCGAGCGACTGCTGAGTGGATTGCGAGCGCTCTTTGCCCGCCGCGGCATCAACGCCCGCGTGCAAGGGCTGGGCGCACGGTTTGGCATATACTTCGGCCTTGCGCCGGATGAAGTCGTTGCCAACTACGCAGACGCTCAGAGGCACGACCGGGCGATGCTGATGCGTTTCTACGCGGCGGCGAACAAACACGGCGTCTATTTCCACGACTACGGCGGCGCACCGTGCCATCATGGATTCTGCGCTGCAATGACGGCTGCCGATGTGGATGAGGCGCTGGCGAGACTGGACCGGGCCATCGCGGAAACGTGAAACCTCAGCTCGGCAGGAGCCTATCCCTCCCGAATCCCGATTCCCTAGCCCCTCCCTCTTCATGCGCATCGCCATCGGCCAGCTCTGGCAAGAGACGAATACGCTCAATCCACTGGCGACGACTCGGCAGGATTTCGAGTCGTTTGGCATCCATCGCGGTGCCGAACTGATCGAGCAGATGGCCCAGACGAACGAACTGGGCGGTTTCATTCAGTCGCTCCGTCGCTGGTCCGAGCAACCAGAGATTGTGGGCCTCGTCCGGTTGCCGGCTTGGCCCAGCGGGCGAGCAACCGCCGAGACATTCGATTGGCTGCGGGAAGAACTTATCGGTGCCTTGCAGTCGGCACTGCCGGTCGATGGCGTGCTGCTCGCCTTGCACGGCGCGATGGCGGCAGAGGAACATCCCGATGTCGAGGGTGAGATCCTTCAATCGGTACGTGCGGTCGTTGGCCCGCAAGTGCCGATCGTCGCGACGCTCGACTTGCACGCCAATGTTACTCAGGCGATGGTTGCTGCGGCTGATGCCCTCGTGCTCTATCACACGGCTCCGCATGTCGATGTTTATGAAACTGGAGAACGGGGCGCTGCAGTTTTGCGACGGTTGCTCAAAGCCCCGACCATTGGTCGGGGTGACGGCTCGGCGGGAGCCTCGCCCTCCCGGCCCACTACTGCCGTCGTCAAAATCCCCTGCGTCCTCCCGGCCGAGCGAGCCAATACCGAAGCGGCTGCAGGCGTCAGCGTCGATCTGAAACGCAAGCTGCAGGCCCTAGAACAACGCCCGGAAGTCCTCACCGCCGGCATCGCCACCGTGCAGCCGTGGTTGGATATCCAGGAACTTGGCTCCGCGGTCGTCGTCACGACCGACAACCAGCCGGAATTGGCCCAGCAACTTTGTCGCGAACTGGCCGACGAGCTTTGGCAACGGCGGCGGGAGTATCTTCCAGAGCTGGTGTCGATCGAGGAGGGAGTCCATAAAGCTCACAAGAATCCAACCGGATTGGTCGTGCTTAGCGATGCTGCCGACGCGACCACGAGCGGCGCGCCGGGCGACAGCGTCTGGATTCTTAAGGAGCTACTCAAGTACGAATGGCCGCGGCCCGTGCTCGTCACCGTGGTTGCTCCCGAGATTGTTGCTGCAGCCTGGCGTTTAGGCATAGGGCAAACCTGGTCGGGCCGGATCGGCGGCCTGCGCGATCACGTCTTCGGCACGCGAATCCCGCTGACCGGCCAGATCGAACGGCTGTTCGACGCGCACTTCGTGATGAGCGGCCATTTAGGAAAGAACCTGGCAATCGACATGGGTCGCTCGGTGGTGCTCCGCGTCGGACAAATCCGCATCGTGGTTACCACGCGCAGCGGGCCGCACTTTGCTCCCGAATTGTTCCTCGCTGCCGGCAACGATCCGTTTGCCGCGGCGGTCGTCGTGGCCAAAAGCCCCTGCGGCTTTCGGGCCGTGTACGAAAGCAAGGCCGCGGCGATCTACAGCATTCAGGCTCCCGGCTGTGCCCCGCCAAACTTCTGGGAATACGATTATCCGCATCGCCCCCGCCCGCTCTGGCCGTGGGAAGAAATCGGCCAGTGGCAAGCGGAGCCATTCGTCAAACATCAAGCCTGAGGGGGCTGACGACTCTCGCTCGCCTTCGCAGTTTCGAGCTGCGCCTCAGTCGATTTGTCGCCGCGGCGCGTCCAAAAGTCATCGGTTCCAATCGCGAGGACCGTCAGCACGCCGAGCACCGCCAACTCGACCAGCATGATCGCAAGACCATGCTGGTCCATCAGTCCGACGAGCCCCCCTTCGTCGGCCGCGTGGGGATCGAGGCCACGGACCGTCATCACTCCGTAGGCACAAGCGGTAATGGCGAACGTTACGCCCACGACGATGGCAAGAACATAGAACGGATTGGCGGCCTTGGGGGGGGACATTTCCCTATTCTACGAGCCGCTCTGAGTCCTGCCGATGCCACGCCTATCGCTTCACTGGCAGGATGTCGTTAAGCCAGGACACGATCGCCTCCGCCGTGGCCGGATTCGTGGCCAGCGGAATCTGATGCACGTCGCAGACCCGCATGAGCGCGCTCACATCCGGCTCGTGCGGCTGAGCGGTGAGCGGGTCGCGAAAGAAGATAACGGCTCGAATCTGCCCCAGTGCAACGCGACCGCCGATGATCAAGTCGCCGCCGTCGGGGCCATGGGCGACGCACTCGACGGTGAGTCCCACCTTTTCGTGCAAAAGCCGACCCGTGCTTCCCGTGGCGACCAGCGGCACGCGCTCGAAGATGTCGCGATGGCGAAGAATGAATTCGACGAGGGCCGTCTTTTTCTGGTCGTGAGCGATGAGAGCGAGCATTGGACGAGTGGGTAGAGGGCAGAGGGTAGAGGCTAGGAGACAGAGGAGAGCAACGGTAAATCGAGCACATGCACGCCTACTCGCCACTCACCACTTGGGTACTCACTCCCACCAATGACAAGTGACAAGGGACCGCGTCATTCAAGACTCTTCAGATACTCCAGCAAGTCGGCCATCTGCTGACGATCAATCTGCCGTTCGAGCCCTTCGGGCATCAGCGACTGGCCGGTGCTTTTGAGCTGGTCGATGTCGATCCGCAGCACGTTATCGCTCAGGTTGTCGGCCCGGCGCAGTGTGACTCCAGTTGCCGTCTCGGCGGCGATCATCCCGGTCAGTGTGCGGCCGTCGAGCAGGCGGACCGAGTAACTCAGATACTGCGGGTTCACTTCGCGGTTGGGGTCGAGGACATTCACAAGAATCGCCTCCGGGCCGCGGGCCTTCATGGCGGCCAGATTCGGACCGATCTCGTGGCCGACCCCTCCGACACGGTGGCAGGCCGCACAAATCTTCGTGAAGACCTGTTTTCCTTGGGTAGCGTCTCCTTTCGCTTCGAGCACGCCGCGATACGCCTCGACGACGTCGGCCCGCTTGCCAAGTTGGTTACTCGCCAGCAGTTTGGCGGCTTTAGCGCGGACGCCCTCGTCCGCGTGATCGGCCAGCAGCTTTAGCCGGGCCGGATCGAGGTCGCCGATGCTGACGGTTCCGGCGGCAATCGCATCGAGCAGGGCGAGCGTCCAAGGCGTGCGAGCCAGCAGCACGTCGGTGGCTTGACCCTTCAGACGCGGGCTGAAGGTGGCGAATTGACCGAGGACGAGGGTGGCAACCTCTGACGCATCATAGGAGCCGAGCGTGGCAAGAGCTGCCGACTGTAAGTCGCCCGGGACGGCCGGTGCTAAAAGACGCGCGAGCAGCTCGCGTTGATCGGAGAATTTTGCGAGGCGAAGCTGCTCGGTGGCCGCAACGCGTGCCGCGAGCGGTGCGTCATCGTCGCCGGCTTGAGCGGCTGCTTCGGCCAAGAGCGACTGCATCAACTCTTCCGCTTTGCCGCCGGTGGCAGCCGCGATTTTCTGGGCCAGTGGAGAGTCTTCCTTGGCAGCCAGCCGCTCGACAATCGTCGGTAGTATCGCGGCGTTCTCCTTGGTCAGAACCGCGAGCAGTTTCAAGAGTTCGGCGATGTCTCCGGCAGCCTGCTGCTTGCCGATTTGCGTGGCCAGACTGGCGATCCAGTCGCGACCGGCTGGCGAATCGCGAAACTTCAAATCACTTGCCAGCGCAGCCAGTGCCTCGCCCCCCCCTTGGCCGAGCGAGCTTTGCACGGCAATGCGGACATTGCCATCGGCTGCATCGCGCATCGCAATGGCGACGAGCGCCTTCGTTCGTTGCGCTGACGGCAGCACAGCACCCAGCGAGAACGCGACCTGATAGCGGACGCGCAGCTCTGGATCGGCGGAAAGAGCTAATAGCTTCTCTCGAATCGCGGGGGATTCGTTCGCACGCGACTCGGCCAGACGGACAGCATGTTCCCGCACGCGGGGATGTTTGTCGGCCAGCCGCGGCAGGAGCAACTCGTCGGACAGCGACTTCATCCCGTCCAGCGCATACATTCCGTGCAGCCGGGCCAGCGGGAGTTCGGATTCGCTGACGAGCTTTTCTAGCAGCGGAATTGCGCCCTTGTCTTGCCGCTCGTAAAGGAGCCGCGCGGCCGCGTCGCGATGCCAGCCGTTTGGATGCTGCAGCAGTGCGACAAGCACGGGAGCGGTGGCGGATGCCAGCTTCGGCAGCGGCGGCTGCTTGAAGCCGTCGGGGGCGATGCGGTAGATTCGCCCGCGATCGCGGCCGCTCGTCAGGTCGAGGTGCTTCTTGATGATCGGCGGGAGGCTGGCGGGATGTTCGATCACCTCGCGGTACATGTCGAGGATATAGAGCGTGCCATCGGGAGCGTTGGCAAACTGGACAGGCCGGAACCAAATGTCGCTCGACGAAACGAACTCGCTCTGCTCGTCGATCCGCCGGCCGATGAAACCGACGCCGTCCGTCTCCAGCCGCTTGCGATGAACGAGATTGCTGCCGACATCACCGACAACCGCGAGACCGCGCCATTCAGCCGGCCAGGCATCGCCGCGATAGATCGTCGCGCCGGTTGCGCCGGTGAAGTACCCCGCTGGTCTCCCGCCCCCTTCAACGATGCCCGGCACAATCTTCTGCGCCCGCAGACGAGTCCGCACGATTCGCCACGGTTCCACGGGGCTAGTGCGGAACACGTCGGCCTGCGGCCCGTCAGCAGCAATGCTCCGCCGAGGTGACGGAGCCGCCAGGTACGGATTGCGGGCCAAATACCGATCCTCGTACATCACCTGCTGCAGGTGGTCGCTGTTGGAGCAAAGGAAACGGTCACCCCAGTCGTTCACCGAGAGACCGTGCTGAGCGCCGCCACTGACGGGCGTCACCGACCAGTCGCGAGGGTCGATGGCCAGGTCGCGACCGCGAAGCGACAGCGGCTTTTGGTGCTTGGCATCCGCCATCTGCAAATCCGCTCCCGTGCTGCTGAGCGAAACGTAAATGCGGTTGTCGAGGCCCCACTGGAACGAGTTCACCAGCCCCTGCACATTGCCTGTGCCGAGGCCCGTATAGAGCAGCCGCTTTTCGTCGGCCACTCCGTCGCCGGTGGTGTCCTTGAAATAGAAAATGTCCGGCGCATCCGCGACGAGCACTCCGCCAGCCCAATAGAAAATGGCCGTCGGCCAAGCCAGCTTGTCGGCAAAGAGTATCCGCTTGTCGAACCGGCCGTCGCCGTCAGTATCTTCCAGCAGGCTCACCCTGCTAACCTGCTCATCCTTATTCTCCGAATAGCCCCGCATTTCGACGACGTACATCCGGGCGTTATCGTCGAACGTGACCGCGACCGGATCGGCCACCAGCGGCTCAGCAGCGACCTGCTCCAGACGAAAGCCCGGCGCGACGTGGAAGGTGCCCAAGGCCTTGTCTGGCTCTGTAGGCGGAATCCGCGGCAGTTCGCCCGCATAGTCCCGGTCGATCGAATCGGGCGTTTGGCCTGTCAGCGGCGCAGCGACGATGGCCAACAGAAGACAGGCAAGCGGTGCGACTCGGCTCATGAGGGATTCCAGGCAGGTGCGAGAAGGCGGGGCACTCGACATCTTCGCAGGGGATCGCGCGTGGTTCAACAAGCGTGCCGCGACGGGCGATGTCACCAGGTGGCTCCCGCTGGTTTCGCCGCGACCAGCTACGGATTACGATGCTGTTGCACCTGCTCTCGCTGCTTCGCGTCTTGCACCCTGGAAACTGAATCCTTGATCTTCCGCGAGGAGACCTTATGCAACGGCTCATGACGATTGGTGGGACGTCCCTCTTCGTACTATTCGCCACGCTGGCACACGCCCAGGAATCGCCAGCCATCGCCAAGCACAATCGCTGGGTCACTTCGCTGGCCTTTAGCGGCGACGGAGCGCAACTCGTCAGCGGTGGAGGCGAAAGCCTGCAGTACCGGGCCGGCGATGTGAAGCTGTGGGACCCCAAGACCGGTGCACTCGTCGCCAGCCTCGACGGCCAGCCGACGAACGTTTGGTCGGTCGCCCTTTCGTCGGACGGCAAAACGCTGCTCACCAGCGGCTACGACGGCAAGGTGATCCTGTGGAATCTCGCGGAGAAGAAGCCGCAGCAGACGCTCGAGAAGCACAAGTCGTGGTGCCGCTCGGTGGCCATTTCGCCGGACGGCAAGCACTTTGCCACTGCCGGCGAGGACGGCAACATCGTCGTCTGGGAGACGGAAGGGCTGAAGGAGCTGAAAACGATCAAGGCTCACGATGCCGCGGTTTATGACCTCGCGTTTTCGCCCGATGGGGCGACGCTCGCGACCTGCTCGACCGACAAGTTCGCCAAGCTGTGGGATTGGAACGCGGGGACCGAAAAGGCCAAGCTCGAAGGGCACGGCGACGCGGTGTGGGCGGTGGCCTGGTCGAAGGATGGCACGCAACTCGCTACGTGCGGGGCCGACCGCAAGGTGCGGATTTTCAATGCCGAGGGGAAAGAGCAAGCGGCTCTGGAAGGGCACAAGGACTGGGTGACGGACGTGGCCTTTTCGCCCGACGGCGCGCTCTTAGCCACCAGCAGCCACGACCGGTCGGTGAAGCTGTGGGACGTGAAGGAGAAGAAGGAAGCCGCAACGCTTGGACCCTATAAGAGTACGGTGTGGACGGTTGCTTTTTCACCCGACGGGACGCTCTTGGCCACCGGCAGCCACAACGATGCTTTGAAGCTGTGGAACGTCGCCAGCCGGGCCGAGGTCTTTGCCGCTCCCGCAGAAGCCAAGCCTGCCGCGGAGGAAAAGCCCGCGGAGGCGAAGCCGGAAGAGAAGAAGGAATAACTGCTCGATTGCCGGGAGTCACGTGCGATGTCGTGCCAGGTTCGCGTGGTGGTGCCGTTTCATCTGAAGACACTCGCTCAGATCACGGGGGAGGTCCAGCTCGAAGTTGCGCCACCGGTGACGCAGCGCGCTGTGCTCGATGCGCTGGAAGCCCGCTATCCGATGCTTCGGGGCACGATCCGCGACCACGTGACCAAAGAGCGGCGAGCGTTCCTGCGGTTCTTTGCTTGCGAGCAGGATCTCTCGAACGAGTCGCCCGATGCGCCGCTGCCGGAGCCGGTCGCGAACGGCGCCGAACCGTATTTAATTATTGGGGCACTGGCGGGTGGGTAACCTCAGTAGGTACGCCGATTCTGCAGCTTGCACTCCGGCAGCGCAGTTTCGAGCCAATCGACGGCCGACTTGCTCGCGCCGACGGTGATCTCCAAGCGTCTCAGCCGCGTGAGGGACGCTAGTTGTTTCACGCCAGCGTCTTTCACATTGCGGCTGGCGAGCGATAGCTCCTCCAAGTGGGTCATGGTCGCGATCGACCGGCAGCCGCGATCGGAGATGCGATCGCTGGAAAGCATCAGTACGCGCAGCCGCGGCAGTGCGGCTAGTTGCGCGAGTCCGTGATCGCTGATGTCGGTGTCCGAGAGGTCGATCATTTCCAACCGGGAGCAGGTGGCGAGCCAAGCCAGATCGGCATCAGTGGCGTTCGTGCCATAGAGGTTGATGCCGCGCAGCCGGGGGAGCGGAGCAAGATTGCCGACGATGGTCGTTTGCCGCGTTACATCGAAGTACGGCAGCTCGACAAACGACAGGTCAAGCGCTTCCAGGCCAGGCATCTGCCGCAGGTGGCGGCGAAAGTCCCGGTGAATGGCCGTTTCGCGGAGTGTCACCACATGCGTGTGCTGGCAGGCGAGGTCGCTGTCGCCGCTAGAGTAGAAATAGCACGGCTGGTCGAACCACGCGTGCAGTCGATCCTGCATCTTCTCCGGCAAGAATGCCGGCACGGTCGTACCAAGCTGGTGTTCTACTCCGGAATTGCCGGGTCGCGCGCGGATTTCCGCCACCAGTGAATGCTCTCGCCAATACTCGGCCCTCTCGATCCCGATCCAGGCGAACAGAGCGGCTGCCACTCCGGTCAGTGCCAGAAGATCTCGCAGGTTGAGCTGCCAGACCGCTCGCCGCCGCGATCGCCAATATTGTGCCCCCACCGCAGCGGCCACGACGACAGCGCCCCAGATGGCCACGTCAAGCAGCAAGTTCACCACGCTCCGTTCTCCAGGACCTTCCCACGGCTTCCAGGCGGGAGGGCGTCCGTCGGCTATTGTGCGGTGTGAAAGCGTCCGCCGTGAATACCGCAGCGGCCAACCGTGCTCGTATTCGGCGGTCAGGTTGAAATGCCAACCGAACTTTCCGTCGGCGAGCTCCGGGTGCGGTACGCTGATGGCAGGAAGGTTGGCCAGGACGGCGACGACGAGCACGACCGTGGCAACAAGCAACGCAAACGGCCGTGGCGGCCAAAGCCAAGCGCGTCGCAGCTGCGAGGGATCAGTCATCCGGGCGTGTCGCGGGAGTTGATGCGCGGTTCGACCAACGCAATGAGGCGGAGGACGACCAGGGCGAAGAGTGTGCCGAAGAGAGCCGTTCCCAAGCGGCCAAAGCCAATCGCAATGCCAATCGCGCTGGCGAGCCAAATCCCGGCTGCCGTTGTGAGTCCGTGGATTTCTTTCTCCTGCGACAGCTTGAGGATCGCTCCGCCGCCCAGAAAGCCGATGCCGGTGACGATTCCTTGGATGACGCGGCTGACGTCGGCATCGCCGGCCCCTTGCGTGACCGGGACGATGATGAACAGGGCGACGCCAATCGTCACGAGCATGTGCGTGCGGAGGCCGGCTGCTTTGCCCACCTTCTCGCGTTCCAGACCGATCAACCCCCCGGCGAGTGCCGCCGCGATTAAACGAATGGCGATCTTGACGAGCGTCTGCCAGTCGGAGAATTCAGCAAACTCTTGCTGGACGGTTTCGAGCAGGGAGGGGAAGAAGGACATACCAGTAGAGTAAAGTGGGCGATGGGAGCCCGACAGATGGAATCGCTGAAAATCGTCGCACTCGCGGTGGCTGCGGCGATCGCGTACGGAATCGTTCACGACCAGATCACAGCGCGGATCTGCGTCGAATACTTCACGATCGGCCATTCGCCGATCTTTGGAACAGAAGACCCGACGCTGCTGGGGATCGGTTGGGGAATTCTCGCAACATGGTGGGTTGGCCTAGGACTTGGGGTGCTGCTGGCGATTGTGGCACGTGCGGGCAAGCTACCCAAGCGCGACGCGCGGTCGCTCGTACGGCCGGTTGTGGGATTGATGATTGCCGCTGCGATTGGTGCGATGGTGGCGGGCATCATCGGGGGCGTGCTAGCTGCCAATCGCGTCGTCTGGCTCGTCGAGCCGTTCGCATCACTCGTCCCTGTCGAGCAGCACACGGCGTTTCTGATCGACGGATTCGCCCACACGGCAAGCTATGGCGTTGGTTTTCTCGGCGGGTTAGTCGTTTTGGCACTCGTCTGGCGATCGCGGCTGAACATGCTTGTCCCTCGGGGCTCGAAGGACCTACTTTCGGGCGGCCGAGTGGACGAGTAGTCTGATGACGAGCTCCATTTCATGCGTTAGACGGCAGACAACCTATGACCGCTGCACCGATTGATTTACGTTCCGATACCGTGACCCGCCCCTCCCCCGCGATGCGGCAGGCGATTGCCAATGCCGAGGTGGGGGACGACGTGATCGACGTCGATCCGACGTGCCAGCGACTGGAGAGGCTGACGGCGGAGATTCTGGGGAAAGAGGCGGCCGTCTTCATGCCGTCGGGGTCGATGACGAACCAGGTCGGCGTGCGGATTCATTGTAAGCCGGGGGACGAATTCATCTGCGAAGCGGGCTGTCACATCTACAACTACGAGCAAGGGGCGTTCGCGCAGCTGAGCGGCGTCGTGGCGAAGACGGTCGAGGGGAAGGCTGGTGTGCTCAGCGTCGAGCAATTGCGCGGCCTGGTGCGGCCCGACAACGATCACCTCGTGCGGACGCGGCTGGTGTGCCTCGAAAACACACACAATCGCGGGGCTGGCAAGATTCAGCCCTATGAGACGGTCGTGGCGATTTGCGATTGGGCGCGCGACGCGGGCTTGCGGCTGCATCTTGACGGCGCACGCCTGTGGAACGCGGCAGCGGCAACGGGCATTGCCGAAGCCCAGTGGGCCCAACACTTCGACACGGTGAGTGTCTGCTTCAGCAAGGGGCTCGGCGCACCGGTCGGTTCGGCGCTGGCCGGGCCGAAAGAGATGATTAAGGAGGCCCGCCGGCATCGCAAGCTGTTCGGCGGCGCGATGCGGCAGGACGGCATCATCGCTGCGGGCGCGCTCTATGCCTTGCAGCATAACCGCTCGCGGCTGGGTGAAGATCACGCCAATGCGCAGATTCTCGCGGCAGCGGTTCGCGAGGCGGACGGACTGTCCCTTTCGCCCGACACGGTCGATACGAACATCGTGATCTTTCGCGTTGAGCCGCGACTGGGAAGTGCCGCGGAGTTTGTCGCCGAGTTGAAGCGACAAGGCGTGTGGTCCCTGGCGATCGGCCCGCAGCAAGTGCGGCTCGTGACGCATCTCGATGTGACGGAAGCCCAGTGCCGCAAGGCGGGAGAGATCCTGAAGGCGACCGCTGGGCAACTCGCCAAGGGACAGAAAACGGCCGCGGCGGAGCTGGAGCCGGCGTATTGAACGCGATGCACTATCGCCAGCGGTCGCTGGTCGATTCGACATCGTTTCCCTCAGGCGCGGTGATAATCGGCGTCACTTCTTCTGACGCGCGCACACCGAGCGTGCCGCAACCGGCGACGAGGCCGCGGAGTTCGACGTTCGACTTGCGCCGGCCGACGACAAAGCTCAGTCCGTATCCAACGACCAGCGTGAAAGCGACGCCGAAGATCACGTTCCAGATGTCGGCGAATGCGAAGACCCCTGTTCCGAGCCGACCAGCGGAGACGAGCTTGCCATAGATGGTGATCCCGAGCGTGAATGCGCCACCCACGACGGTGGCCGCAAAGGCCGCGGTGCCGGTGGTGCGGCGGGTGAGCATTCCCAGCAGAAACACGGCCAGGAGCGGCGCGCCGAACGTGTTGGCTACGCTCACCATGATCGTGAAGATGTCGGCAATGAACGACACGCCGATGGCGAAGACCGTAGCGGCCACGCCGATGAAGAGCGTGAGCGGCTGAGCGAGGCGCAGCTCGTCCGCTTCGGTCAGCTCGCTCGGCGACTTGTTCACGCGGCGGGCCAGCCAGTTCTTTGCCCAGCCGTAGCGGCGGTGAAAATCCATCACCAGGAGCGAACAGATCGAGTTGAGACCGGAGTCGATGCTCGACATCGATGCCGCGAGGAGTGCCGCCAGGATCAGCCCTGCCGCTCCCCACGGCAGATGCGTGGCAATGAACTGAGGCAGCATTTTCTCCGGCGCACCGCGGCGGACGATCCACTCGCCGTTGAGCTTGCCGGTCGGGGGCCGTCGCATGGCGAGCTTTTCGACCAGCACGCGGTTCGTTTCCGCATCGACAAGATCTTGTGCCGATGTGAACGGCTCCTTGTTGTTCGGCTGGAGCAAACGCTGTTCGACAACAAGCCGATCGATGTTTTCCCAGCGGACGTCGTGTGCCGGGTCGCGTTCATCAAGCAGCGGCTTGCCATCCGCTCCCACGATCGGCTGACGCGTCTGTCCGTCGAGATTGACGACCCACGCCGGATTCAGGTCCTGTGGATGATCGTGGTAGAACGCGAGCAGACAGAGGCCGATGTAGATGAGCGCCGGCAACAGGAACGAGAGGGCGAGCGTATTGACGACGTACGACGTGCGAGCGGCATTGACGTTTTTCGCGCTCAGAATCCGCTGGGCGGTGATCTGATCGGCCACATAGAACGACAGATTCGCCAGCACCCAGTGCGGCAGGGCCCCCCAGAGCGACCATTGATCGGTCCAGTTGAACCGCAGATCGACCATTTGCATGCGTCCCAGGCCAGCGGCAATCTCGCGGACTCGCTCCGGCCCACCATCGAGCTGCCACCAGACGCCGACGATCACCACCACGACGCCAAAGAGCATCGCAAAGCCCTGCACGACGTCGGTCCAAATCACCGCCCGCATCCCGCCGAGAAAGGTGTAAAGCGTCGTCACCATTCCCAGCAGCACGATCAGCCACCAGTCGGGAATTCCCTGCCAGCCGGCAGCGATCGTGAGCGCCTTCACGGGGGCATAGATAACGCCACCCAGCCACAAGAGCCGCCAGACGACGAAAATGAGGCTCGCCGTCAGCCGCACACGGCTATCGAAGCGATATTCGAGGTATTCGTACAGCGAGTAGAGCCCCAATCCGCGATAGAGCGGAATCACGAGCCCCACGACCAGCGGCATGATGATCCAGAACGACGCTGGGATGATCCAGCACTTGAGGCCTTGTTCGTAAGCTTGCCCTGGCAAGCCGGTATAGGTGAGGGCGGAAATGAGCGTCGCCATCAGCGACATGCCGAGCGGGAACCAACTGAAGCTGCGGCTGCCGAGGAAGAACTCGGCGGTGTCCTTTTGCCGGCCGCTGAAGTAAATGCCTAGCGCGAGCATCGCGGCCAGGTACAGGCCGATAACGCCATAGTCGATCGTGGTGAGCGTGGCGAGCAAAGAGAGAGTTCCTTCGGCATGCATCGCAATGTCGTCATAACCGGCACGAATGTTACCAGCCTTTTCGGCCTTCCGCAGGTGGCACAAAATCATCCATTCCGCGGCAGACATAACGTATGGTTGATTCGTTTGGATTACCAAGGAAAATTTTGTACGTTCGCCACGATCCCATGCCACGTGCTCGTCGATCTCCCCGACGCGGCGCGTCGCGCCGCGTTCACCATCATCGAGATGCTGATGGTGATCGTTGCGCTGGCGATCATGGCCGGGATCGTCATTCCGCAGGTGAGCGGAGCGGTCGATGACGCGAAGCAAGGGACGATGCTCGCGAATCTGCACGAAGTGACCAACGCGATCGAGCGCTACCGCATGGACCACAGCGGGATGCCTCCCGATCAGCACGTCGGCCGCCGCCTGCCGCAGCTTACAGAGAAGACGAACGTCGATGGGGATATCGGCAGCGGACCGGGCTTTATCTACGGGCCATACCTGACCGAAATGCCCGAGAATCCGCTGAGCGACACCGCGAATGTTTATCGAGTCAGTTCGGTACCGCCGTCGAATCTCGACCGCCGCATCGGCTGGGTTTATCACGTCGAGTCAGGTCAAATCTGGGCCGGCTTGCACGCGGGGCTCAATCACAAGCTGACCGACCCGACGGAAGTAACCGAGTTCGAGGCGAACTAACGCACGACACACGGCATCCACCCGTCCGGGTGGAGACGTAAATTCCGCGGGAATTCGGAGCGTGGGATAGAGCTTTTCTCATTTCGCCCCGCTACATTAGCGCCCGCACGTTGGGTTCCAAATTTCCTCGTTTCATTCACGCAAGCGGAGAACCTGGTATGCGCAAGATGTTGGTTGCGGGTGTGGTGCTGGCCTGCGGCTGGTTCGCCTTTTCGGTCGCAACGACGGCCGAAGACGAGAAGCCGAAGGTCGCCATCAAGGAAGTGATGAAGACCTGCATGAAGGGCGGTCTGTGCAAGAAGGTCGCCGACGGCAAGGCGACCGACGAAGAGAAGAAGAAACTCGTCGAACAATTTGAAGCCCTGGCCGCAAATAAGCCGCCGAAGGGGGACGAAGCCGCTTGGAAGGAAAAGACCGCGGCGCTCGTGGCAGCAGCCAAGGACTGTGCGGCTGGCAAGGATGGCGCTGGTGCAGCACTCGGCAAAGCGGCCAACTGTATGGCCTGCCATAAGGATCACAAGGGCGGGTAGTCGGCGAGTGGGATGCGTCAGCTTCCCGATGATACCGAGAGGACGCTCGTCCGATTGAACATTTGCGGCCCGTTGATTCCAGCGAATCAGCGGGCCGTTTCATTTGCCAAGCTCGCTTTCGAAACAGATCGCGTATCCGTCCGGTTCCGGGACAAAGAGTTGCCGCATGCCGTAATACGCGTCTTGCGGCAGAGCGAGCGACAATCCGCGATCCACGAGCTCCGCGTGCATCGCATCGGTATCGTCGCACACAAAGTAGAGCGTAATGCCGCGACCGCGACCCTCCGCAGGTCCATCCTCGGCCAGTTCCGCCTGTTGCAGCATGAGCGAACATCCTTGGCGGGCGAGACGGCACCAGTAGGTCTTGTTGTCCGACTTTGCCTCGGCAACCACCTCGAAGCCGAGACGGTCGCGATAGAACGCGATCGACCGCTGGATATCCTCGACCGTGAGCAGCGGCCAAAGCTGTTGCAACGTCGCGGATTGTGAACTGACTGTCATGGATGTCATTCTTCAGGCGCCGAGTCGAGTAACCAAGCCACGGCTGCCGGCAATTCCTTCGCCCAACACGACGGATCGTGACCGCCTTGGAACTCCGAGTATCGCACCATTGCCCCACGACTGGCCAGCGATTGCGCCAATTTGTTACAAGATGCAAGCTGACTGACGCGTTGAAGCAATCCTGTCGGCGGATGCGAGATCCCTTCCGCGGTTTCCTCATCCCCCACGCTGATCCAGAACCGGCTGGTGGGTGAGAGCTTCGCCGGCAGGTTGGCAGCCAGCCACTCGTCGTTCCACCACGCCGAAGGGGATTGGCAGACCGCTCCGCGAAAGACTTCCGGATGCTGCACAGCAGCAAACGCCGCTGCCATGCCGCTCAGGCTTAGACCGCACAGCCAATAGCGCCGATGCGTGCCGATCTGGCTTTCAATCCAGGGAACCAGTTCGCCAGCCAGAAACCGCGTAAACGGCTGGCTGCATGTCAGATCGGCATGGCGGGCGGCGGCACTTTCCGCAGTGACGTAGATGCAGGTGAGCGAAGGAACTCGATTCGTCGCTGCGACATCGCGAATAATCGAACTCGATTGGACGCGGTCGCGATACAACTCGCCATCGAGGATCACCAGGGAATCGTCGTACGGCCCCGGGCCCACGCAGCTGATCCACACCTCGCGCGGACCGGCCAGCATCTGGCTCGGGACGTTCGACTCGTTCATGCGATTAGGTCGGCTGCTGCCATTCGAGTATTGCTTCGTGCTCGCGAGTGACCGACATTGTGGGTAAACGAGCACGTAATACAACGGCTAAAGTTTTCTACACTGCCCTCTTCCCTCTCCCCTCTCCTCCTATGAACCGTCGCAACTTCCTCGAATCGTCCACTTCCGCCGGCGTCGTCGCCGCGCTTACTTCGATCGCTGCGAACAAGGCCGTTGCCGCTAACGAGAAAATCGCCGTCTGCGTCGCCGGCATTCGCGGACGCGGCGGCAGCGTTCTTTCGACCTTCGCTTCGCTGCCGGAAGTGGAGGTTCGCTATGTCTGCGACATCGACGAAAGTGTGCTCGCGTCGAGAGTCGCAGCCGTGCAGAAGGCTGGCCACAAGGCGACCGGCATTAAGGACTATCGCCAGGCACTCGACGACAAGACGCTCGACGCGCTCGTGCTCGGAACGCCCGACCACTGGCATGCCCTGCCGACGATTCACGCCTGCCAGTCCGGCAAGGACGTCTATGTCGAGAAGCCCGACGGCCACAACATTCTCGAAGGGCAAACGATGGTGGCGGCGGCAAAGAAGCACGGCCGCGTCGTGCAGCTTGGCACGCAGTCGCGGAGCGGACCGCATTTTCTAGCCTGCATGGACTACTTGAAGACGGGCGCAGTCGGTAAGGTCCGCTTCGCCAAGGCGTGGGAGAGTGCTATGCAAGCGTCGATTGGCAATCCTCCCGACAGTCCGCCGCCGGCCGGCATCGACTACGACCTGTGGCTCGGCCCTGCCCCGCTGCGGCCGTTCAACAAGGTTCGCTTTCACGGCAACTGGCGGTGGTTCTTTGACTACGGGACCGGCGACCTGGGAAACGACGGCGTGCATCGACTCGATGTGGCCCGCTGGGCGCTGCAAACCGCGGCAGCCGCGAAGGGGGAAACTGTCCCCGATGTGCCGCGAGCGGTCAGCGCCCACGGCGGCAAGTACTACTTCGACGACGCCCAGGAGTGGCCCGACACAATGATGGTCACCTACGACTTCGCGCCAGGTTACCTGCTGACCTACGAGATGCGGGTCTGGAACGCCTATCCGCTCGACGGCGAAGCGGAAGGGGCGAGCGTTCACGGCGACGAGGGGTACGTCGTCATCGGCAACGGCCGCTGGCGCGCCTTCGACCGCCGGGGCAAGCTCATCAAGGACGAGGCGGGCAGCTACGGCAACGACGTGGCCCACGTCAAGAACTTCCTCGACTGCATGAAGAGCCGCGGCAAGCCGGCTGCGGATCTGGAAACGGTTGGCCACCCGTCGAGCCTGCTGTGCCACTTGGGCAATGCCGCCTGGCGTGCCGGCCGTACGCTGCACTTCGATCCGGCGAGCTACACGTTCAAGAACGACGCCGACGCGAACCAGTACCTGACGCGAGCCGAGTATCGCAAGCCGTGGGTGCTGCCGAAGTTGAGTGAGGTGTAGCGGTTTAGCTACTTGCGGCGGAGCCACGACTTGCGGAAATGTCGTGCTCCATGCACCACAGCCCGAATCACCAGATCTCGGCGATTGACGGTGTAGTACACGACGTATTCCCCGTAAAAAATCTGACGCGCCTTGGGATACTCCAGGCAAGGGCTGCCGCTCATCGGGAACGAAGCCTACAGGACGATACGCTCGATGATTTCGTCATGAAAGCGTTCCGCAGCGCTGGGAGAGTCGCTTGCGATGTTTCTAAGGACGCGGGCCAGATCGTCGATTGCCGCTTGCTTCCATCTCAGAATTCGTTTGGGTGGGACAGTCATGCCCGTCGGCGTCGCTTGATCACTTTTTGCAGTTGCCGACACGCTTCCTCATGCGACACCGTCGGCCCCTTCTCGCGCGACTTCAGCAAGTCGGCAATTTCTGAGCCAAAGTGAGCGTCGTAGTCCTGTAGCGACATATAGACGCCGATCACTTCCGAGTCCCTCGTGATCGCTACCGGCCCGCGCCCTTCTCCTGCGGCGGCAGCATAGCGATCGAAATCTTTGCGAAACTTCTCGGCAGAAACGAGATTGTCGGTGTCGATAAGCATGATTCGGCTCCGGTGGGTCCAAGAGACGCTCAATTATACTACTGCCAGGCGGCTCGGCAGGAGCCTCGCCCTCCCAACGTCGCTTCTAGTGCCCACTTCCGCCGCCACTTAGCGCCTTGGCGATCTCCCCCACCACCGCCTTCGCGTCACCGAAGAGCATGTACGTCCGGTCGGCGAAGTACAGCTCGTTTTCGATTCCTGCAAATCCGGGGTTCATGCTTCGTTTGATCGCAAAGCAAGTGCGGGCCTTGTCGGCGTCGATGATCGGCATGCCGAAAATGGGACTCGATTTGTCGTGCCGAGCGGCTGGATTCACGACATCGTTGGCACCGATGACCAAGACCACATCGGCCTGGGCCATGTCGTGATTGATCTCGTCCATCTCGACGAGTTTGTCGTAAGGGATTTCCGACTCGGCCAGCAGCACGTTCATGTGCCCCGGCATTCGGCCAGCGACGGGATGGATGGCAAATCGCACATCGATGCCGCGCTTCGTGAGCAGGTCGTATAGCTCCTTCACGCGGTGCTGAGCCTGGGCCACGGCCATGCCGTAACCGGGGACGATCACGACGAGACTCGCCTGCTCCATGATCTGGGCGGCCCCTTCGGGCGTTTCGCTTTTGGCGGTTTTGGCCTCGCCGCCGCCGGTGCGCGACTGCACCTGACCGAACGCCCCGAACAGTACGTTCGTGAACGAGCGGTTCATCGCCTTGCACATGATGATCGACAGGATCAGACCAGATGATCCGTCGAGCGCGCCAGCCGTCACCAGCAGCATGTTGTCGAGGGCAAAGCCGAGCGCGACCGCCGACAAGCCGGCATACGAATTGAGCAGCGAGATGACCGTGGGCATGTCGGCGCCGCCGATGGGGAGCACGAGGAGCACGCCAAATGCGAGTGCGAGGACCACAATGAGCGGAAACAAGTAAGAGAACTCTTCAGGATCGACGATCAATGCCAGACCCGAGACGATCGCAACGGCGAGGAGCGCGAAGTTGCCGACGTTCTGGAACGGATACGTCACCGGCCGCTGCGGAATCCATTTGATCTCCTGCAGCTTGGCCGCGGCCATCAGACTGCCGGTGAAGGTGAGAAATCCGAGCAGCACTTCGGCGACGATCGCGGTCGTGCGAAAGTAGTCGAGTTCACCCGGTTGAGCCAGCCAGTCGTAGAACTTCGCGGTGCCGAGGAGTCCCACCGCGACACCGCCGAAGGCGTGCGACAAGGCGGTCCGCTGAGGCACGGCCGTGAGCGGCACCCACGAGAGCGGTACGCCGACCGCGAAGCCCAAGGCGATCGCCAGCGCGAGCCAGCCCCAGTATTTGATGTGCGGATCGAGAGCCGCTCCGAGGACGGCCAGTCCCATCGCCAGCACGCCCGCCATGACGCTCCGGCGGGCGGTTTGCGGACTGTTCATCCAGTACAGCGACAGGATGAACAAGCCAGCGGCCACGAGGTAGGCGTACTCCGTGGCCTGCCAACTGGCGAGTTTCTCAAGCAGGTCGTTCACGGTTTGGTGGGCTCCTGCCGCTTGAACATCTTGAGCATCCGGTCGGTGATGAGAAAACCGCTGACGATGTTGACCGTCGAGGCGAAAAGGGCGATCGCTCCCAGGACGTTAATGATCGAGAACTGCGGCTTGACATCCGCCCCACCGTGAGCGATGCCCGTCACGGTGATCGCGCCGACAATCGCGATGGCCGAGATCGCGTTGGTCAGCGACATGAGCGGCGTATGCAAGAGCCGCGAAACCCGCGTGATCACGCCCAGGCCGATGAACGACGCGAGCATGAAGACAAACAGCATCGTGGGGAGGTCAGACTGACTCGCTGCCGCTGGCTTGTGTGATTCTTGGGCGAATGCAGTGGCAACCGTGAACGTGATTGCCAAGCCAGCAGAGAGAGTTGGCATCCAGCGAGCTAAACGCAAAGGCGCAAAGGCGCAAAGACGCAGGGGACGACAGAGGAGTGGACCGCGGATTGCGCGAATGACACGGATCGGGAACCACGGTTCAGGCTTGGTCACTGGTAGATTCCGCATTCTCTTGTTCGCCTCTCTGCGACTTTGCGCCTCTGCGTTAAACACCTGCGGGTTGTACCGCGAGTTAGTTCTCAAGTCTCTAAAGTGTCCTGCTCCAGCTTTGCCAGTCCGAGCAACTCCCGCAGCCGCTTGTGAACGACTTGCCCCTCATGGGCGGCAAGCGTTTCGCGAATGATTTCGTCGTCGCAGTTCAGCACCACTTCCCCCTTCTTCACGAGGTTCGTGAGGAAGTTCGTCACGTTGCCTGAAAACATCTGGCTGGCATGTTGCGGCGTTTCACTGGCCAGGTTCGTCGGGCCGACGATCGTCACGCCGTGGGCAACAACGCGCTGGTCTGCTTTGGTCAAGGCACAGTTGCCACCCCGCTCGGCTGCCAGATCGACAATGACGCTTCCGGGCTGCATCAGTGCGACTGCTTCGGCTGTGACCAGCAGCGGCGAGGGCTTGCCTGGAATCGCAGCGGTGGTGATGACGACATCGCACTCACCGACAACCTGGCCGAGCAGTTCTCGCTGGCGGCGGTAGAACGCCTCGTCTTGAGCCTTTGCGTAGCCACCGGCTCCCTCCGCGCCGGCGGTGTCGAGCGCGAGTTCGACAAACTTGGCCCCCAGGCTTTCGACTTGTTCACGGCAGGCGGGCCGCACGTCGTACGCCCGCACATTCGCACCTAGTCGGCGGGCCGTGGCGATCGCCTGCAAACCAGCGACGCCGACGCCGATGATCAGCACCTTGGCCGCCGTCAGCGTGCCGGCCGCGGTCATCAAGAGCGGAAAGATTTTGGGCAGTTCCAACGCCCCGAGGAGCACGGCCCGATAGCCAGCGATCGTCGCCATCGACGAAAGAATGTCCATCGCCTGAGCCCGCGTCGTGCGAGGGATGAGCTCCAGGGCGAACAACGTCGCGCCAGTGTCGGCGATTTCGGCGACGGATTTCGGCTCGCCGAGTGGATCGCACATCCCCAGGAGAATCTGCCCCTTGCGCAAGTTCGCGAGGTCGCCTCGCCCCTGCTGCAAGTTCGCGCCGAGCGACCGGACCTGCACGACGATTGGAGCCGCAAATGCTTCGGCTCGCATTGGGGCGACCTTCGCTCCCTTGGCGACATACGACTCATCGCTGAAGCCGGCTGCCGATCCCGCGCCTGCTTCGACGAGCACCTCGATACCGGTCTTGGCGAGCTTGGGCACATCCGCCGGCACCAAGGCCACGCGCCACTCGCCGGGAAAGGTTTCCTTGAGAACGGCGACTTGCATGGAGCTTCCAGCGGCAGACCGGCGAGAAGGGAGAGAACAACTTGCGGATATGGTTGTAACCCATCGCCGGGCAGGCGGAAAGCTCGCTTGCGATGCCTCCCTGGCCCTGCCCGCGCCGCGCGCCTACCATCGCAATCATGCTCGCTACTTCCAGCACGCGAACCGTCGGTCTGGCCCTGCTTGTCGAAGGGGGACTGGGAATCGTCGCGCTCGTCGTCGGTTGGCTGTGCGGTTTCTGGCCGGCGATCGGCATCCGCTTCGATGCTGCGAGTGTTAACCACCAACTGCAGATGATCGGCTTGGGCGTGCTTGCCACGGTGCCGCCGCTCGTCGCACTGTGGATTTTGGAGCACACACCGCTGCCGGCGCTGGAAAGCGTACGGCAGGTGGCGGAGCAAGTGATTGGACGCATGTTCCCCAATCCCCGCTGGTGGCAGCTTGCGGCTGTGTCGCTGGCGGCAGGGTTCGGCGAAGAAATGCTGTTTCGCGGCCTTGCGCAAGCCGGCTTGGCTCATCTGATCGGAGGGGACTGGGGACCGTGGATCGCCCTGGCAATCGCGTCGGTCGTGTTTGGCCTATTTCATTTCCTGAACTCGACTTACGCGATCTTGGCGACCATTGCCGGGCTCTATTTTGGCTGGCTTTTGATCGCGACGGGAAGCCTGTGGCCGCCGATCGTGGCTCACGCCCTGTACGATTTTGTCGCACTTTCGTACCTGCTCTGGCCGAACCAAGTGATAGAATCACCGGTAGTAGAGGAATCGGCCCCGGAAGGCCCGCCGCCGGAATAACGATGTCCAGCCGCCGCACATACTTTGTCTCCGATTTGCATCTGTTCTCGCGGCGATCGCTCGCCTTGAGCCACTCCGATTCGCTGCAAACGACCGCCTCGCGAGCGCGGATGTTCGTGCTAGGCGGCGACATTTTTGACTTCCGCTGGTCCACGCTCGGGTCGTCCGACGCTACATCGCGGGCTGCCGTTCGCTGGCTGGACGACATTGTCGGCAGCCACTCCCGGTGCGACTTTCATTTCGTCCTGGGGAATCACGACTGCAACGGGCGGTTTGTCGCGGCACTCGGAGCCTACGCTGCGACGCGCAACAACCTCACGGTCCATCCGTACTACCTGCGACAGGGACGGCGGATTTTCCTGCACGGCGATGCTGCCGATCGCCCGCGGATGTGCCCTCAGCGGCTTTCGCATCGGCGTCAGCACTGGGCCCGCGACGAGCAGCGCGGTCCCTTGCGGCACATGCTGTATGACCTAGCGGTGCAGGCGCAGTTGCACCGCGTCGTGGGCAAAGTGGCACATCCCAAGCGTCGCGTGGCCCAGCGACTGGCCGGCTACTTGCAACGTGCGGGACATGCCCCTGCCACCGGCCTGGAGCACGTTTATTTCGGCCACACGCACGATGCTCTCTCCGCCTTTCGCCACGGCGGGCTCACCTTCCACAACCCCGGCTCACCAATGCCGGGACTGGAGTTCCGCGTGATCGACGTGGATGAGGCGGGATAGGGCGAAGGCAATCGCCGCCCTAGATCCGCACCTGACCCGGCACGCGCTTGTCCTGAATGTTCAGGTGCTTCTCGATCTGCTGCTCGACGTAGAGTCCTTGATCGAGGTCATCGAGGCCCGACAGCAGCGTGAGCTTGTCCCCTTCGCGGACCTTGACCATGACATTGTAGGTCGTTCGCGAACTTCGCTTGCCGCGGTGGATCGTTTCGGTGCAATAAAGCTGCTTGATGTCGGCGGTCGGAATCTGCCGGTTGCCAGGATAGGGAATCGGCCCGTGCCGGACGGAAAGCTCGCCGCCAGAAACGCGAATCACCGTGCGGTTGCAGAAGCCACAGAGCACCGCATAGATGCCTCCCACACCAATTGCGACGTGGATCAGCGGAAACAGCAGCATGATGTACGCAGCGATGCCTGACTTGTCGTCGTTCATCGCTGCAACCGCGGCTGCATACCACACGACGAGAAACCCGTTCCAAATCACGAGGAACGGAATCGCGATCCAAAGGGCGTGCGTGTACCACCGCCACGAGAGGACGAGTTCCGGTCCCCAATTTTCGATCGTAAAGCGGCGCGGCTTGGGGATCGCTTCTTCCGCGGCGCGGCTCGCTTCGCGGCCGACTATCTCGGTAATGTCGAAGACTGCGTGGCAAAGCCGGCATTTGGCCAGGGCCTTGTCGAGGTTGACATCCTCGGCCGGCACCGGTTTGCCGCACGATTTGCAAGCGAGTTGGTGTGCGTTCATGGTCGGTCGGCACGGCAAGTGGCCGTGCTGGCACCGTTTGTACTCGATTGCTGGCGGGCCCGACACAGGCCGCGAGCTTGTTACGTGGCACGTGCGGTGGGCGGGCGATTGATCTTGGGGTGATTTTGCCGCCCGCTCTATAATCCGTGACGACCCAGGTTCTCTCGTTCCGCGCACTTGCAAGGAGGCCTCTATGCGCAAGTTTTTCGCTGCGGCGTGCTGTGTGATCGTGGTGCTGCAATTGCTGATTGCAGTGCCGCTAGTGGTATGTGTCGCGTTCTTCTCGATCGCGTCAAGCGAGTCGTTTGTTGTCACCGCCCAGACCAATGGCCCGGTGTATCCGTCGCCGGTGAACTATGCGCCGACGCCGGTCTGCACGAGCGAGAGCTGCCCGCCGCAACTAGCCGGCGTGCCTCCGTTCGCTGCTCCGATGCCCGCTAGCACCTTTGTGCCTGCGACTCTGCCGCCGCCGATCGCGAACGTTCCCGCCGCACCGTGGAATCCAGAACCGGCGACGAGCACGCTTCCCACGCCGGCTCAGACCGCGGCCATTGCCGAAGTCCGCCAGCGTCTCGGCAGCCCGATCGACGACGCGTTTGAAAATCCAGCGCCGCCATCGGACCCGACCACCTATGCTTCCGCACCGGTCAGCCCGCCGACGGCGACGATCGTACCCCAGTCCGCTCCCGATCTGACGGTTCCTCCGCCGACGCTCTCCGTCACCGCGCCGACCAATCCGCTTGCCCTAGAAACGCCCGTCGTCGGCCCGCCGGCTGATGCCAGCATTGGCGAGACAACGGCTCCCCCTGCCATTGCCTCTCCGACCACGGAGGGAGCCTGCAAAATCGACCCGATTGAGGCCCTGCTGACCTCCCTCCAAACTTCGTCAACGCACCTCTATATCCTTACCGACTCGCTCGAAAGCAGTGGCCGCTACGGCGAAGCCGACGAGTTGCGAGAACTCGCCCGTAAAATTCGCGATGCGGCCAGCGAGATCAGTCGCGAGCACCGAGCACCTCCGTCGCCCCCCGCCCCCGCGACGGTGACCGCAGCCTCGTTCGATCCGGCTGTGGTGCCAGCCTCCCACGAAGTCCCCGTGCCGCCGGCAGTCGCCCCTGCGCCGTTCGGCGGCACCCGAATTCGCATCCTCGAGGAAGACGAAGCAAAACTGGGGATCGAGCTGCCTTAGGTCGCATACATAAGCCATTGACGAGCCGTTTGCAGTGCAGCGGCTCCTGAATTCAACGCAAAGACGCGGAGACCCACCAACGCTTTGCGCCCTTTGCGCTCTCTGTGACTTTGCGTTCCACGAGAGGGTATAGACCCACGCGGCGGGCAGCCAGGATTGGCTCGGTTGAACGCTTAATTCCGGCATCTTCCGCACAGCCGCGAATTGACATTGCCCGCAAAGAACTCACAATGAGACTTGTCAGCAGGGGTGCGCGCCGGCAGTGCCGGACTGGGTGAAGGCCCGCCGCACCCTCTTGTCTAGCGGAACAGGTGCAGGTTCTCGTCGCCGCAGCCCGCGCGCGGTGGCGGCATCACGAAAGGTTCGACCGTGGCTCGCAAAGGCGACTTTACCGAAATCCTCCTCCGCCGCCGCATCATCAGCCAGGATCAGCTCAACGAGGCCCGGCAGGTCAGCAAGGACCAGAACAGCAGCCTGGCCGAGTGCATCATCAAGCTTGGCTACGCCTCCGGCGAGGACGTGATGCGGGCCGTCGCCCAGGAGCACGGCCGCGATTACGTCGATCTGACCGAAGTGGCGATTCCCGAGCCAATCATCGAACTCGTCCCCGAATCGGTCGCCCGCGAGAACGTCATCCTCCCGTTGGCCGAGGATGAGGACGCCCTGAAGGTGATCGTCAGCGATCCCTACGACATCGACACGGTCGAAAAGCTCCGATTTATTCTGAATCGCCGGATCGAAATCGCCCTCGCCCCCCGCGAGAAAATCCTCGAAGCGATCAACAAGTATTACAGCCAGATCGAAGGCGAATCGGCCGACTCGGTGCTCCAGGAATTCACCGACACGGCAATCGACTTCACGGAAACAGCGACCACCACCGCGGTGGGGGCCACCGAGCAGGTCGATGAGAACAGCGCCCCGATCGTCCGCCTCGTGGACCTGATGATCAAAGAGGCGGTGCAGCTTCGGGCCTCGGATATCCACGTCGAGCCGTTCGAGGACGTCGTCCGCATTCGTTATCGAATTGACGGCATGCTGCACAAACGTGACAGCCCGCCCCGCCGCTTGCTCGCTGCCATCGTTTCCCGCATCAAGATTCTGGGGAAAATGGACATTGCTGAACGCCGCCGTCCGCAGGACGGCCGCATCAAGATCACTGCCGGCGACAAGGACCTGGATCTCCGCGTCAGCATCATCCCCACGAACCACGGCCAGTCCGTGGTCATGCGTATCCTCGACAAGGACAACATCAAAGTGGGGGTGCGACAGCTTGGCCTGTCGGACGAGAACTTTCAGACGTTCACTCAGCTCATCCGCCGTCCCAACGGCATCATCCTGGTCACGGGGCCGACTGGTTCCGGCAAGACCACGACCCTCTATGCCGCCCTCAACGCCCTCAACCGACCTGATCGAAAGATCATCACCGCCGAGGAGCCGGTCGAGTATTACCTGCCCGGTATCAACCAGGTCGAGGTGAAGCACAGCATCGGGCTCGACTTTGCACGCATTATCCGCTCGATGCTGCGACAAGCCCCGAACATCATCCTCGTCGGCGAAATGCGCGACAATGAAACGGCAAGCATGGGTATCCAGGCTTCTTTAACTGGACACTTAGTTTTCAGTACTCTACACACGAACGATGCGCCTAGTGCTGTGACGCGCATGGTCGATATCGGAGTACCCAACTATCTGGTTGCCTCTTCCGTTATTGCGGTTTTGGCCCAGCGTCTGGTCCGCATCATCTGCCCCAAGTGCAAACAGCAAATTCAACTGCCCGAAAGCGTCATCCGCGATGCCGGGATTCCGGCCAAGATGGCCGCCAAGGCTCACTTCTCGAAGGGCAAAGGCTGCTCCAACTGCAACAAGGGTGGCTTCCGCGGCCGCCAGGGAATCTTCGAGCTGATGCTGGTGAACTCCAAAATTCGCGAGATGATTTTTCAGAACATCTCGTCGGTCGAAATCCGCAAGCAAGCGATAACTCAAGGGATGAAAACGCTTTACGTCGATGGAATTGCCAAGGTCGTGAAAGGGGTCACGACGCTGGAAGAGGTCTATCGCAATGCCAAGCGGACCGAGCAGGACGTGATTACGGCGTAGTGCATACTCGCTGAACTAAGTCCGTCATTTCCGCCGCGGTGCTTGCACCGCGCGACGTTGAAGACGTGCTCGACCACTGTGGTCGGAGTGGTTTGGCAGGCTGGAAGCTTGCTCACAGTCGGTGGTTTTTCCTCGCACCCATCCACCTGCACCAATTAAACTGAAAGCAGCGACTATTTCACTGCACTTCGTTCCCAGTTTCGCCTTGGCGCATCGGCTGGCGAATAATCACAGCGTCGCCGGATCGACCGGTCCCGCGCGACACGATTGAAGTGCAGTGAATTGCAGGCGGACTCTTCCTTTATTTCATCCCATCACGATTCGCTGCCCCCCCTGGATTTGCTCAGAGTTCGGAACAGACCTCTAGCTGAAGCACAACGACACGCTGTGGGTGTGCGATCTTCATCGCTCCCGCACCTTTCGTTCACATACACGGGTTCTAGTGCCGCCGCCGCGCGAGATGTCTTCGCACGTGGTATGTCGCGCTCGCTCCGTGGGGATCGCTCATGGCCACCATTCTCATCGATAAGCTGCTCCAAGCCTGCGTGAAGCAGGGAGCCAGCGATATTCACATCGTCGTCGGCCAGCCGCCGGTCTTCCGACTGCACGGCCGCATGCGCAAGCTCGAAACGAAGGTGCTCGAGCCCGACGACACCGTGGCTCTGATGAAGAGCATCGCACCCGACCGCTGCCAGAAGGAGCTGCAGGAAAAGGGGAGCGCCGACTTTGGCTTTGCGTTCGGCGACCTGGCCCGCTTCCGCGTTTCGATCTTCAAGCAGCGCGGCAATGTCTCGATGGTGCTGCGGCAGATTCCGAACAACATGCTCACGCCGCAGCAGCTCGGCCTGCCCGACGTCTGCGTGAAGCTCGTCCTTCGCCCCCGCGGTCTGTTCCTGGTCACCGGCCCCACCGGCTCGGGCAAGAGCACCACCCTGGCCAGCCTCGTCAACTACATCAACGAGAACGTCGATCACCACATCATCACAATCGAAGATCCGATCGAGTTTTATCACTGGCACAAAAAATCGACGATCAACCAGCGCGAGATCGGCGTCGATGTGCCGAGCTTTTCCGAGGCGATTCGCCGCGCCCTCCGCCAAGACCCGGACGTGATCCTCGTCGGCGAAATGCGCGACCTGGAAACGATCGAATCGGCCATTACCGCCGCCGAAACGGGGCACATCGTCTTCGGCACGCTGCACACGAACAGCGCCCAGGGCACCATCAACCGCATCATCGACGCCTTCCCCGGCAACTTGCAGGACCAGATCCGCACGCAGCTTTCCACGGCGATCATCGGCGTTGTCGCACAAACGCTTCTTCCCAAGGTCGGCGGCGGCCGCTGTGCCGCGTACGAAATCCTCGTCGTTACGCCCGGCATCGCGAACCTGATCCGCGAGAACAAAACATTCCGCATCAACTCGGCGATTCAGACCGGGGCCAAATTCGGCATGCAGCTCATGGACGACGCCCTCTTCAAGCTCTGGAAGGAAGAGAAGTGCGTCATCGAGGAAGTCCTGTCGAAAGCCCACAATCCGGACGAACTCGCCAAACGGATCGTCAATCACCAACGCGGCATCATGGAAGACCCCAACGCGGGTATGAAGCCGGGCGAAGACCTGAACGCCGCCCCCAAACCCGGCGGCGGCCACGGCGGCCACTAATTTCAGATTTCAAATTGCAGATTTCAGATTTGAGACATTCAATCGCCATCAGACCTCTGACTTCCGACCTCCGACCTGCAACTTCTGAACCCTGAACCCTGAACCCTGCTCCCATGGCTATCCGTCGCATCGGTCAAATCTTCGTCGATATGGGCTTCATCTCCGACGAGCAACTCCAGATGTTGCTCGAAGAGCAGCAGCAGCGCCCCGGCACGCTGATCGGCAAGCTCGCCCAAGACCTGAACATGCTCACCGAAGAGCAGCTCGTGCAGGCCCTTTCCGAGCAGATGGGGATGCAGATCGTCGATCTCGGCGAGATGACGATCCCGCACGACGTGCTCAAGCGGGTGACCGAGTCGATGGCCCAGCTCTACCGCGCCATCCCGATCCACTTTGAGGGGAATCGCCTCACCGTCGCCACGTGCGATCCGCAGAACATCACGATTCAGGATGAGCTGCGTTCGCTCCTCGGGCACGAGGTCAAGGTCGTGATCGCCGGCGAAACCGACGTCATGAAGACGATCGACAAGTACTACTCGTCCGAGAAGGACACGATCGAAAAGATCATCACCGATATCGAAGAGGACGCGACCCTGAAGAAGACGATGAGCGCCCTGGAGGCGGGCAAGCCGATGGAACTCGCCGATGTCGAGGCCCTGGCCGACAGCGCTCCCGTCCGCAAGCTCCTCAACATGGTGCTCCTCCTGGCGATCAAGGATCACGCCAGCGACATCCACTTCGAGCCTTTCGAGGACGAATTCCGCATTCGCATCAAAGCCGACGGCGTGCTGTTCGAAATGGTGCCGCCGCCGCGCCACCTGGCGTTTGCCATTACGACCCGCATCAAAGTGATGGCGAACCTCGATATTGCCGAGCGCCGCCTCCCGCAGGACGGTCGCATCGAGCTCACGGTCGGCGGCCACCCCGTCGATCTCCGCGTCGCAGTTCTCCCCACGATGTTCGGCGAAAGCGTCGTTATCCGGGTGCTCGATCGCTCGGTCGTTTCGCTCAACTTGGGCAAGGTCGGCATGGACCCCCCCACGCTCAAGGCCTTCCGCGAAGTCATCGCTCGCCCCAACGGCATTGTGCTCGTCACCGGGCCCACCGGTTCGGGCAAAACAACCACGCTCTATTCCGCCCTCAGCGAGCTCAACAGCCTCGAAGACAAGCTCATTACCACCGAGGACCCCGTCGAATACGACATCGACGGCATCGTACAGATTCCCATCGATGCCGAGATCGACGTCACCTTTGCCGCCTGCCTCCGGGCCATTCTGCGGCAAGACCCCGACATCATCCTCGTCGGCGAAATCCGCGATCTGGAGACGGCGCAAATCGCCGTGCAGGCCTCGCTCACCGGCCACATGGTATTCAGCACGCTGCACACCAACGACGCCCCGAGCACGATCACCCGCATGAAGGACATGGGCGTCCCCACGTTCCTCATCACGGCCACCGTCGAGGCAATTCTCGCCCAGCGCCTCGTCCGCCGCGTCTGCAGCCAATGCCGCGAGGAAGTCACGCCGTCGGAAGAACTCCTCCTGGACCTGGGCAAGAAGGTCGAGGAGATGATCGGCAAAAAGGTCTTCCGCGGCCGCGGCTGCGAAGTCTGCAACAACACGGGCTACAAGGGTCGCGTCGGCCTCTTCGAGCTGATGCTGATGAACGACGAGCTGCGCGACCTGGTGATGAACAACGCCTCGATCGACGACCTCCGCAAGGCAGCTCAGAGTGCTGGTATGGTCTCGCTCCGTGAAGCGGGATTGAACTTCGCCTTCGAAGGCACGACGACGCTGGACGAAGTGGTTCGAGAAACGATCCTAGAAGCCTAAGACAGTCATTAGTCATTTGTCATTTTTAATTGCAAGTGACCAATGACCAATGACAAGTGACAAGTGACGGAGACGCGCAATGCCGACTTATCAATTCGAAGCGATGGACGCGACGGGCCAGGAGATCAAGGATGTGATCGACGCCCAGAGCGAAGAAGAAGCCCAGGCGACCATTCGCCAAATGGGCTACTTCGTCACCAAGATCTCTGTGAAGAAGGGGCAGGCCAAGCCCGGCATGGCCGGCGGCAAAAAGAAACGGAGCATGTCCTTTGGCGGCGCCAGCTCCAAAAAGCTCGCGCTTTTCACCAAGCAGCTCTCGATTCTACAGGATGCCGGCCTGCCGATTCTCCGCAGCCTCCGCATTCTGGAAGCACAGCAAAAGCCTGGCCGCCTGAAAAACGCCATCGCCGACGTCGGCGACGAAATCGAATCGGGGGCCACGCTCTCCGAGGCGATGGCCAAATCTCCCAAGGTCTTCAACCGCCTTTACATCAACATGATCAAGGCGGGCGAGGCGGGCGGCGCTCTGGAAGTCATTCTCCGTCGCCTCTCCGAGTTTCTCGAACGGAGCGAATCACTCAAACGCAAAGTGAAGGGGGCGATGATCTACCCGATCGTCGTCATCCTCGTCGCCGTCGGCATCCTCACGTTCATCATGCTCAAGATCGTCCCCGTCTTCCAAAAGATGTTCGAGGAGTTCGGCCTCAAGCTCCCCGTCATGACGGTCATCCTCATCAACATCTCCAACTGGGTCGTCAAATACGGCTGGTTCTCGATCCCCCTCATCCCGGTCGTGATCTGGCTGTTTGTCAAGCTCCTCAAAAAGTTCAAGCACGGCCGCATGGGCTGGGACATGTTCGTCCTCAAATGGCCCATCATCGGCATGCTCATCGAGAAGAACACGATGGCCCGCACGACGCGTACCCTCGGCACGCTCGTCTCCTCCGGCGTCCCCATTCTCGAAGGGCTGAACATCACCCGCGAAACGGCCGGCAATGCCGTCTTCGAGCGGATGTACGGCAAAGTCTCCGACGCCATCCGCGAGGGCGAAACGATCGCCCGGCCGATGGCCGCCAACGGCCGCCCCGGCTTTCATCCCGTCGCCCTTTTCCTTTGGTTCATGAGCGGGGCGCTGGTCCCGCTCATCATCATGTCGATGCCGGGGATGATCGCGCAGATCGGCTTGCAATGGCTCATGTTGGGTCTGTTTGGCGCCGGTTTTCTCGGTTGCTGCTGGTACCTCTTGAAAATGAACGCCCGGTTCGTCGATGAACTGGTCGTGAACATGGTCGACGTCGGCGAAGAAACGGGCGAGCTCGACACGATGCTCTACAAGGTCGCCGACCTCTTCGACGAGGAAGTGACCACGCTCACCGACGGCCTCATGAAATTGATCGAGCCTCTCCTCATCGTCTTTCTCGGCGGTGCGGTCGGCTTCATCGTCATCGCCCTGTTCCTCCCGCTCATTTCGCTCATCCAAGGCTTGAGCTAGTGAGTTGCCACCGTCCTCCTCCCTCTCCCTTTGGGAGAGGGCTGGGGTGAGGGTGTCTGACCACCCCTGACTCCTGTCCCCTGACTCCTGGAATTTCCGCCATGTCCGCCAACCGATCCCTTCGCGGCTTCACGCTGGTCGAAATGCTCGTGGTCCTGGGCATCATCGCCGTCCTCGTCGCCCTGCTCATGCCGGCGGTCATGTCGGCAGTGAACAACGCCCGCCGCGCGGCGATTGGGGCGGAGATTTCAGCGCTCGACAAGGCCGTGGAGCAATACAAGCAGAAGCGAGGCGACTACCCGCCGAACTTCCGCGTCTATAACCAGTTCATTCGTCACGTTCAAAAATGTTATCCGAAGATCGACAAGAACCATTTGAATGATGTGATCGGGACGATTTGGAACGACGTGAACTACACCACGGCGAATCCCCCGCCCGTGACGGCAGTTCCGCTGCTCGACGAAGGAGAATCGCTCGTTTTCTGGCTCTACCTGGTGGACAACGACCCGCGTTATCCCTTCAAAGCGGCAGATGGCCTCAATAATGCCGACACCTATCAAGTGACAACGGCCCAAGATGCATTGCTCGCGTCCAAGTCGCCCGAGAAGCTCTATCCGTTCAAGGAAGATCGCTTTGTAAACGCGAGCGACACGGACCAATTCCCGGCCTATCGCGCACTCTATTCCAAAGACACGTGCTACATCTACATCGACAGCCGGGCCTACAACTACTTCGTTTCGGACTTTACGGACCGCAACTACGCTGCTTACGCCGATGGCAATAACGCCGATGGCTACTATGCCAGGCCGTATTGGTCGGAAAACAAGGCCAGCACGGATACCTCGCTGCCGATTGGCCAGCAATACAAGCAGATGAATCCGACAACGTTCCAGATACTCTGCGCTGGCCAAGACGGCGATTTCGGCCTCGATGCCTCGCCTGCTGCGATCAAGTTCTTTCCCGGCGGCGGCGGACCGTATCAAGACGGCGACCGGGACAACATGACGAACTTCAGCGAAGGCCGCCGTCTCGAAGACCACATCCCGTAACACACATAGCCGCGACCAGTGGTCGCGGTCCTCGCGACGGGGTGCTGCCATGCCCAATCCGAAATCTGAAATCCGAAATCCGAAATTGTCCCGCTCCGCCTTTACGTTGATGGAGCTCCTGATCGTCATCACGATCATCAGCATCCTCGCGGGCCTCGCCCTCTCCGGCCTGGTCAGCGCCGTCAACGACGCCCGCGTCGCCCGCACGCGTTCGCAGATCAACAAGATCGACACGCTCATCATGGAGCGTTACGAAAGCTACCGCACGCGGGCGATACCTTTCCGAATTCCTGCAGGAACTAGTCCCCAGGTCGCGGCGCAGGTCCGCTTGTTGGCGATTCGAGATTTGATGCGGATGGAAATCCCAGATCGAGTCAGTGATGTTGTTGATCCTCCGGCCGACATCAATCCGACGGTAGGACAAAATGATTTTCTAGCATCGCCTTCGCTGCGAAATAGCTATCGCCGCCAAGCGGCCCGTCATGCAGGGGCGACTTGGGATTCCGGCGGATGGTCGGTTGGTTTACAGGGATCGGAGTGTTTGTATTTGATTCTCTCAACGATGAAGGACGGCGACAAAAGCTCGCTCGACTTCTTCACGCCGGATGAGATCGGCGATCTCGATGGCGATGGAATGAAAGAGATTCTCGACGGCTTTGGACGCCCCATTCTCTTCATTCGTTGGCCTGCGGGATACACGCAGCAACAACCGGGTCCCGATAGCCAATGGGGCGTGGCCGGGACGGACGACGATGGAAATTCAACCACCGATGATTACAGCGAGTATTTGGCCACCGGTAGCGACGACATCATTATGTCCACGACTTTGCTGACGCGCAATACGCAAGAGGCACCCGATCCGTTTGATCCTCTGGGCGTTGACGGTCCACGATATGCGCTCAAGCCACTGATTGTTTCGTCGGGTCTCGATAAAGAGTTTGATATCTTTACCGATAACCTCGCTCCAACACCCTCACACCGTTATTGCCCAGTTCCGGGAATGCCTCCTACCGACAACAACTATCCGCTTCCGTTCAACGTCTTTGCAGACGGGTATTTGCCCGGAACCGTCGGCGACCGCGACGGTAATGGCACCGAAAGCTGGGCCGACAACATCACCAACCACTTCATCGAGCCGCAGTAATGCTTAGCACTTGCCAATACGACCGCTCGATTGTCGTCGTTCGCTCCGCGAACGAACGTCGGGAAGCACGCCCGTTCGCGGAGCGAACGGCGACATTGGGGCCAATCCAGCCCCGCGCGGGCTACACGCTCGTCGAGCTCCTCGTCGTGGTGATGATCATCCTGATCCTCATCGCGGCAGCGCTGCCGGTGGCCAAGAGCGTGATGGAGAGCAACCGGACCCGCGAGGCAAGTCGCCAGCTCAACGGCCACCTGGCGATGGCCCGCGCCTATGCCGCCCGCAACAACCGCCCGTTCGGTTTGTGGATGGAATACGACGCGCCGGTGGGACACGTGGACTCGCCCGGCAACTTCGTCCGCCAGGTCACCCGCATTTATCTGGCCGAGGTGCAGGCGCCGTATTCCGGCAGCACCACGTCGTCGCGGGCGATCATTCGCCGCGAACCTGATCCCACGAACGATCCATTTCAATTCGTTCCGCTAACCGGCACGGACGTGCTGCCCGGCCCGCCCGACGGTCGAATCGACACCGATAACAACGAAATTGTTTACCTGCAGAATCTCATCGAGCCGGGCGAAGCGTTCATGGTCCGGTTCGATTTCAAGGGAGATTGGTACGGCTGCGTTCGCGGGCTGACCGGCAATGCGACATACCCCGATCCCAGTCGCTTCTATTACGTCGGACCAACGTCCAGTTCCGTGCAGCCCCCCGGTGCTGGCAACGGAGCGTCCTACGGCTTTCGCTATCAAATACTTCGCCAGCCGCGGCGCGTTGGCAATCCGCTGGAGCTTTCCGCAGGCACCTGCATCGACATCGAATACAGCGGTTACGGACCGACCGGCACGCAGTTCGGCGCGGCCAACAACCGCCTCGTGCTGTTGTTTGAGCCGGGTGGCTCGGTGAAAAGCGTCTCGCTCGACGGCGGTTTCGGTGATGCGCCCCTGGGAACGCTGCACTTTCTCATCGGTCGCGTGGAGAAGGTGGCTCAGGATGTGACGGGAGTGCCGATCACCGCCGCCAACTCGAACCTCGGCGATCCCAACAACTTCTGGGTCAGCGTCGGCCGGCTGAATGGCTCGATCACGACCAGCGAAAACTTCCCCGACGTGGATCACGCCAATCACAGTGCCGATCCGTGGGGGGCCGACCGGGCCGAGTTCCTCGAAGAATGCCGGGCCCTGGCCACCGGCCGCGAATTGACGGGAGGCCAGTGATGCAACGTTCCAAGTTCCAAGTTTCAGGTTCCAAGTTGCGCCGCGGCGTGAGCCTCATCGAGGTGCTGTTCGCCATCCTGGTGACGACGATCGGCCTGTTCGGCGCGTTGGCCTTGCTCCCCGTCGCCAGCTCCCAGGCCCGCAAGGGGCGAATCAACGACGCCACGGCCGTCGCCGCCATGACCTGCGTTCACGAATTCGACGCCCGCGGCATGCGGCGCGGGATGTCGTCGTGGATTGCCTGGGATCCCAACGGAACGCCGCAATATCGGCTGGTGTCGGGAATGCCGCTGGCTTCGCTGCCATTCGTTTATGGCAACGCATTCTGCATCGATCCGCGGATGATCGCGGCCAATGACGCTACTCCGGCACGCCGTACTGGTGCGAGGCAGTTTCCTTACGACGCGACGACCGGTGAAGCAGCCATGCTGCGCTGCACGGTCAGCAACAACGGCCCAACGACACAACCAATGGGGAAGCTACTGGCGGATTCGGTCTTCACCATTAGTGATGATCTCACCTACCAGCGGCCCGACGACAACTCGCTCGCGCCGACGCAGGAATTTGAGGACTTGCCTTCGGTCGTTGGCACACGTGCCCGGCGTCTCACGGACGGTCACATGTCGTGGATGGCGACGGTAGTACCGAAGCTCGAACGTTATACGGCAACCTTCAACGAGAACTACGTGCTGTCGATCGTCGTGTTCTACGACCGACCGACGAGCTTCGGCTATGACGAGGGGGCCGCGACGTTTTCCCTGGCCGACGAACGAACGGTGAACGTCGGTTTCACGGGCGGCGGCGTCGGCGGCGGCGAGGTGCTACTCACCGCAGCAACCGAGGCGGCGCTCAACCTGCGGCCGAACGACTGGTTGATGTTGTCGGGGCGCGTCTCCAACGCACAATCGACCTTGGTTCCCACGTTCAAGTGGTACCGTGTGAGCGATACCGAAGCCGAGGTCACGTACAACGGAACCAATTACGAGCGGTACGTCACGCTGGCCGGCTCCGACTGGGACACGACGGCGACGAACCCGCGCGCCGTCGTCGTCGAAGGGGTCGTCGGCGTGTATGAGAAGACGATTCGGCTGGAATGAGGCTTGTCAGTTGTTAGTTGTCAGTTGTCAGTGAGGGTCGGAATAGTTTCTTGACTAGCCACTAGCCACTGACAATTTCCGCGAACAGAGAGAGCAGAGCCATGGCGTCGAACAATGTCGGCAAGTTGTCAGCCGCAAAGGGGAAGCGGAAGCGGGGCGTGATCCTGCTCCTCGTCGTGTCGCTCCTCGCGCTGTTTTTGCTGATTGGCGTGACGTATGCCATCCTGGCGACGAACTACTTCCAGACGACGAAGATCGAAGTGCGCCAAAATGAATATGGCGACCTCCCCGAGAAGGAGTTCGACCTGGTCCTGGGGCAGTTGCTTTACGACACGGCGGCTCGCTCGGCAATGCGGTATCACAGCCTGCTGGGAGACTTGTATGGGAACGACACGGTCTATAACACGGACGCGGACGGAAACACCACCAACAACACCAAGGTCTTTTCGACGGCTGCTCCCAATAACGGCTTTTTCTGGGGGGGCCAGGCATATGCGTTTCAGGTGCTTCCCACGGCCTTGCAATCGCAAGGTGGGCCGCTCATTGAGATACTCGATTACTACAGCGGCCGCGTGCTGACGTTCACCGAAGGGCCGGCGGCGAACTATAGCGCCCGCATCCTGCAGTACGATCCGACGATGGCTGGCGGGCCCCAGTTTATTATCGAACTCGACTACTCGGCCCACGAGACGATCAACCAGCCGGTGCTGAACAATCACTTTGCGATCAACGGCGCGCCGTTCAACGGGCCGGGGGCAGGTTATGACTATGCCGGCGGCGGTCAGGAGAACATGGACGCGCAGTACGGCGACCTGTCTTTCGCGTCGATTACTCCCGCGCCGCCGACACTCGATCTGGTTTCACTCTTGCCGCACTTCAACGGCTACGATCCGACGCGCGGCCAGATTTTCCTGAACGGGGTGGCCCAGCAAGCCGGAGTTGATGCGTATTTGAATGCCACGCATCACGACGAATCGTGGGATGCCGTCGATTATCAGAACATGTTTTTGGCGATGGTCCCGCCAACCGCCGCGCGGTTGAATTCCGACAACGCGGCAAACAACGACTTGCCGATCCTGCCATCATATCACCGGCAGGAGCTGGTGAATTATTGGTTGACGTACATCAATAACAGCATCCTGGCTCCCGCCGGTGTGAATCAGCCCGCCGACCAGTACCAGTACATTTCCCAGCCTTATGGTCCCAATGGTATCCGGGAACCGGGGGTCGATGACGCGACAGTTCCCATCGAACAATTGGACCGAATCTATTCGATCACGCGAGGTTGCATTTTTAGGCCCATGCCGTGGGATCATCCGAATTTCACGGGGAGTAATCCAGCGTTCGATTCGACGAATGCGGACATTCTGCTCCATCTGCGTGGCCTCAAGCGTGATCCGACGGATGCGCCGGCTCCTCAGCCGATGATGCTACCTCCCGTCGTCGCCAATCTGTGGGATGTGGACAACGACAACGATCAAACGCCCGACAGCATCTGGATTGATCCAGGCCTGCCGGTGGTCACGTCGCCCGACGGCAAGCGCTACAAGCGGCTGGTGGCGATTCTGGTCAAGGACATGGACGGGCGGCTCGACCTGAACACGCATGGGAACCTGGCGCAGCTGCAGCCGAATCATTTGGTGCAAACCAATGTGACGCTCGGCCTGGCCAACAACGCGCAACTTCCGCGCGGCGTCGGCTTCGGCCCGGCGGAGGTGAATCTCGTCAACATCTTTTCCAGCGGCGGAGTTCCCGACGTTGCCACTTACGAGAACATCTTGCGGCAGCGTTATGCGTCGAATCTGACCGGCCTTGGCCCGACGGTTGATACCGGCAACACGGCGGGTCCGGGCATTCCCAATCAGCGCGACGGCTTCTCGATCGTGAAACTGCACGGCGTGCCGAACAACTATCCGGGCGAGGGGAACTGGTATTCGAGTCCGCCCGACGTCTGGGGGCGCGGGGCGTACGTCCTCGATTACGGCGGCCAGCCGATCAGCACCTACTCGGGCCTGAACAACGAAATGCTCGACAATCCATATGAGATTTCGCTTTCCGGCGAGCTGACGAACGCCGATTCGCCGTACACGTTGGTCGAGATGGAGCGGCTCTTGCGGCATCACGATCCCGATGCGCAGTACCTGCCCAGCCGGCCGCTGGTCGCTGCCGCGGGCTACCTGAACAGCGCGCCGGGCTTCATCGACGGCACGCACGACAACCGCGAACGTTTCCGAACGCACGGCGCATCCCTGCCAGTGCCGGGCACGGTCGCGCCGCCATCCGTCTCGGGTGCAGCAGCCGTCACGCAGATCAACCGCGAGAACAATGTGCCGGGTCAGAGGACGATTCTCGACCTGTACGTGCAGCGGCTCACCGGCGGCGGTTCGACGAACGTGGCCCAAGATTTCTACAAAATCGTGCCGTGGGAATTGCGGCATGGCGGGAAGTTCAACATCAACCGCTGGCTGGGGGACGGATTTGATTCGACAGGGGACTTCGTGAACGACGACCCAACGGAATCGTTCGCAGATCCGGGCAACGCCAACCCTTACAACGTGGCACCGTATAACGGACCGCGCGAGACGGCGTGGCTGGGTGGCCCGACTGGATTCACGGGGATCAACGCCGAGCACGCGAACGGCGTGGATGTGAACGGCGACGGTGCGGTGAACTCGTTCGACCGGGCGATGGCCCGGCAGCTTTATGCCCGGCATTTGTTCTGCCTGGTGATGCTGTTCTTCGACAACACGAACTTCAACGCCAACTTTCCGCACGAAGGAACTCTGACACCACAGCAGAAGCGAGAGCTGTACATCCGCCGCATCGCGCAATGGGCGGTCAATGTGGTCGATTTCCGCGACAGCGACGCGATCATGACGCCGTTTGAATACGACATCAATCCTTGGAACGGCTGGATCGTGGATGGGATTGTGGGCGGAACCTCTCCTGACGACACGCATCCTGAGCGACGATTGGTCTGGGGTGTGGAGAGTCCCGAGCTGCTGCTGAATGAGTCGCTGGTGTTCCATGATCGACGCGTGCGAGATACCGACGACGATGGTGGCGATCAAGAGTTGCGAACGGCGACGACCAATCCGGACGATGACCTCGATCAGTATCGCCGCCCCGAGGGTTCGGTCTTTATCGAACTGTATTGCACGCGTGGTTGGAACTGGGCCGGAGCGGGGTTCGCGAACCAAAAGCCCCGTTGGCCGCGCGAGCTGTACAATGCGGGTGGCCAATTGGAACTGGGCAAGCTTGCCCCTGACGGTTGGCCCGTGTGGCGAATCGCGTTTTCGGAGCTGAGCTATAACGACGTCAACGCTGATTTTCCGAATGCTATCAAACCGAACGTGATGGCGACGGTTGGAGGTGGGGCCGAACGGTTGGAGAGTGGCTCGTTTGAGGCGACATCTCCCGCGCCGATTGATCAGCCGCGGGATGTGAGCCTGGTCGCCGGCAACTGGACGAACAATGTGCCGACCGGCCCACCGGGTACGGTGCCGCTCGAGCGTTACCTGTGGTTCAATACGCAGGCCAATCTGGCGGCTACCGTCGGCGCGTCCCCCCTCGCCACCGGCAGCTTCTATGCGGACAACACGTTCAATGCTTATCCGCTGCTCGAACCGGGGCAGTATGCGATCGTGGGGCCACGTGCGCTCACGTACCTCGGCTCGCACAATCCGGCGACCGTTGGACCGCCGGCCACGGTGCCGCCGAATCCGGCCGAGGAACAAGCCTGGGGTGATTTCTCGCAGCAAACCCTGACGCTTGGACCGGGCGGAATGACGATCACCGACACCAGCGGCACCGTGACGACGCAGGGAGTTGGTACGCAAATTCGTGTGGCAATTCCGATCGTGGCCAATGTGCAAGGAACGCCGACCGACGCGATCAATGGCGCGGTGTGGGGAACGGCTACGTCGATCGGTCTAAACATTACTGAGCCATTGTCCGGCGTGTACTATCCCGAACCGTTGCCGAATCCGCCGCCGGCGATGGGGAATTTTCCGGCTGACCTCTACGACAATCCCGAAACGCCGCAGAAGACGTTTCCCGATGAGCCGTACGACAGTCGCGGCAATTTCCCGCTCGGCGAAGCGCAGATGACGCAGACCGGGACGTACACCGACGCGGCGTCGATGTATTTGCAGCGGCTGGCCAATCCGCTCTTGCCGTACAACGCGGCGAGCAACCCGTACATTACGGTCGATTGGGCGGCGCTCGACGTGACGGTATTCACGGGCGAGGAGGACACGGACCGCCAGGCCAACATGACAGATCTGGACCCCTCCGATCCCCAGATGGGCCGCCCGAATATGAAGTGGGCGACGCGACAGCGGGGAATTCCGCAAGGTGCGCCGGTCACGCCGGTTAACCCGTGGCCAGCCTGGACCGATGCCCCTAATGACAACGGCGTTCCGACCGGACCGGCCAGCCTTTGGTTCCGTCCGAGCCTGGACAACACGCGGCACTCGCTGCCGTTTCTCAATCCGACCGTGGGAACGCCGCTCAATGCGATGACCGGCTATCTGGGCGAGGTCGATTCCTCCGTGGGAGTGACCGCGCCGTGGCTGGTGCATTTGAATCGGCCGTTTGCCAATCCGTTCGAATTGTTGCAGGTGCCGTCGAGCTCGCCGTCGCGTCGGTTTGTCGAGTTCTCGTCGGGCCTGGGGACTTTTCTGCCAGCAGGGGCGAACAGCGTTTACAACAACGGCCAACCGCAGAACTTGCGAGCGCCGTTCATGCACCTCAATAACTTCTTCCACAGCGACGCGTCCGTCGCCAATTCGCCGCAGTGGCACCGGCTGCTCGACTATGTCGAAGTGCCGTCGCCTTATACGGGTGCGGAGCGATGGTACAACCCGGCGAACTTTGGCGCGGCGGGCTTGTTCCGGCCGCCGTTCAACAAGATGTCGCGATTCCGCGATCCGGGCTTGATCAATATCAATACGATTTTTGACAGCGAAGTGTGGAGTTCGGCGATTGGCCAGTTCCCGGGGATGAATACGCAGCCCTTTGTGGACAAGGTCAGCCGTAGCCGCCGGGGGTTCACGGGCGGGCCACTCGGCCTGACCGATGGCTCGGGCAATCCGATTCCGACGCTGTTTGGCAATCCGTTCCGGCCGAGCGATGCCGCGGACCTGATGCCAAACATCGCGGTCAGCGGAGTGCCGATGCGACGGGCGACACCCGTGGAATCGACGCTCTTGCGGCCCGATCCCGACACCGCCACGCAGCCGCTATTCGACAATCAGGGGGCGACGCAAGTCCACCAGGATGCCCGCCGCAACGCCTACTTCCGCTATCAGGCGTTGCAGAAGCTGGGGAATACGTTCACGACCCATTCGAACGTGTTTGCGGTGTGGATGACGATCGGATATTTCGAGGTGGAGGATAACGTGCAGGGGGGCGTGACCGTGGTGAATGCCGCGCATCCCGATGGGTTGCGGCTGGGGCCGGAGATTGGGGCCGACTCGGGAGAGATTCGGCGGCATCGGTTCTTTTCGATCATCGACCGGAGCGTGCCGGTGGGATATGTGCATGGGCAAAAGCTGAATACGGATAACTGCGTGCAGCTGCGGCGGATGATTGAGTGAGGAGGAAGTGCGGAGTTCGGATTGCGGAGTGCGGAATGAGGGAGCGGTGCGGCTTGGCAGGCGGGACGCCTGCCCCACGGCTCGGCGGGAGCGTCGATCTCCCATACAACGCGACCAATGGTCGCGGCTATGTTGATCCAGCGACCGATGGAAGCAGAGGTCCGCCCCGGCAGGGCGGACCTACGGGCGTGGCACACGAATTGCAGTTTTTGTACACTAATCGTGGCGACTGCCAGAATGGCACGGTCGTGGTGCGCCTGTGCGGCAATTTACGGTGCGCTGGTGGGCAAGCGACGAGATCCGATGTGCTGTCCCGCCGGGCCGTCGGGACGCACCAGCAACAGGATGGCAGCGGTGAACACTCCCTAGTTAAGGAATGTTCAGAAGGCCCGCGGGAGGCATGGACCGGGGAATAAAAGTCATACTTGGGGTGTCGGGAGTAATTCGCCAAGACGTTGGCTGGCTGCGAGTTACGGCGATTCATATCCCTGGGCGCGATGACGAAAGCGCGAAAAGTATGAATGGTTGGTTGTTGGCGCGGGGCTGTTCAGGAGATGAATGCTTTGGGTAGTGGGCCACCTTGAGGAGTGGAGGTCCGGCCCGGCAGGGCAAACCTACTTGAACTCATGGGGCTGACGCCCCACGCTCGCCGGAAGCAGAGGTCCGCCCCGGCTGGGTGGACCTACGAGTAGGCGGCTCGGCGGCAGCCTCGCCCTTCCGGGGAGGCAAGACAACGCGACCAATGGTCGCGGCTTTGGGGGCTGACGCCTTTCGCGCGACCGGTGGTCGCGGCTATGTTGACGGCCAGCGGAGGTCCGCCTCGGCAAGACGGACCTACAGACAGGCTGGACCTACGGGCGTGCAACTGGGAGTAGCGAGCGATGCAACTTGGTTTTGTCAGTGCGATCCTGCCGGAGCTTTCGCTGGCGGAGGTGGCCCAGGTCGCGGCGGCGAGCGGGTTCGACTGTGTCGAGCTGATGTGCTGGCCGGTGAGCAAGGCGGAGCGGCGGTATGCCGGCGTGACGCACGTCGATGCGACCGACTTCACGACGGCGAAGGCGGCCGAGGTGCGGCGGGTCACGGCCGACGCGGGCGTGTCGATCAGTGCGCTCGGCTACTACCCCAATCCGCTCTCGCCGAACGCTGCCGAGAGCGAACTGGCGGTGAGCCATCTGCGAAAGGTGATTCAGGCGGCGGCGCTGCTCGGCCTATCGACCGTCAACACGTTCATCGGTCGCGACTGGACCAAGTCGGTCGATGACAACTGGCCGCGGCTGCTCGAGGTGTGGAAGCCGCTCGTGAAGTTCGCCGAGGGGAGCGGCATTCGGATCGGCATCGAGCATTGCCCGATGCTGTTCAGCAAGGACGAGTGGCCCGGCGGGAAGAACATTGCCGCCAGCCCGAAGATTTGGCGGCGGCTGTTTGCGGACATCGGCTCGGCGAGCCTGGGGCTCAACTACGATCCGTCGCACATGATCTGGCAGCAGATGGATTACCTGCGGCCGATGCGGGAGTTCAAGGATCGGCTGTTTCACGTCCACGCGAAGGACGTGCGGCTCGATCGCGAGCGGCTGGACGACGTGGGCATCCTCGCCCATCCGAGCGAGTACCACACGCCCAAGCTGCCGGGCCTCGGCGATGTGAACTGGGGGCAGTTCTTCTCGGTCCTCACCGACACGGGCTATCAGGGGCCGGTGTGCGTGGAGGTGGAGGACCGGGCGTACGAAGGGACGCTCGAACTGCGGAAGGCCTCGCTCGTGCAAAGCTGCACGTACCTGAGGCAGTTTGTGCCGCGGAGGTAGCGGCTGCTTGGCGAGCGAGCAAGAAGCTGGTCGGCGAAGGGCCTCGCCGACCTACGTTGAATGGCTTGACTACCGCGAGAGCATTTCATCGACGAGCTTCTTCGCCTCGTCGCCGATGTCGATCGTCGGCGGCACTGGCGGGACATTCGCTTTGTCGGCCAGGTCGTGGAACTTCTCGACTGACGCCATGAGCAGGGCCTTGGCCTCGTCGGGATTGTCGGCGAGCTTTTGATCGAACAGTTCGTCGTCGGGCAGAGCCAGGAACAGCTCGTCCTGATCGGCGTTTCCGTAGCTGACGGCATACAGGGCCCGGCGATAGGCCGCACGAACGCGCTCCTCGTCGGCACCCGCGAGACCGAGTTCATCGATATAGAATTCGTCGGCACCGTACATGGCGATATAGACCATCACGGGGGAATCGTCGAGCCGCGTCATGAGTGCGTCGAGATCGGTCTGATCGATTTCGCCAACCTTATGGGCGGCAACGACACGGTCGATCTGGGCAATCACTTCCTGCTGCTCGCCGGCGGGAATGGCCGACGTTTCGACGATCGAAACCATCGCCTCGCGACCGATGCCGACGAGCATCCCTTGCAGGCTGGCGACGGCATACCACACCGCGGCAACGATCATCAGGCTGAAGAGCAATGCAATGCCGCCGCCGATCATGAGCAGACCGAGCCAGAACTTACCGCTGCTGGCAGCGGGGCGAGGCGCTGACAATTGTTGCGCGGCATATTGCGGCGCGGCGGTTTGTGGCGGTCCAAACTGCGGCTGATTGGGCTGCTGAGGGGACGGGAATTGCGACTGCGTGTACAGACCAGAGGACATGAGCAGGCTCCAGACGTCGGCAAGGGACGGGGCACACCCGCCGCGCAGCGGGGGCCGCACAACCCTAGCTCAATTCGTGGAGCACGATGGCAATCGCGTAATGAACCTGCCGGCTATAGCGGCTATGACGGACCGCTTGCCAAGCTGCTCGAGCGGATGGCCGGCAAACACGCCTTTCCGTCCTGAATTGCAGGCGTACGCCAGTCCAGGTGATCGGCCGACTTCCGAGCACGGGGTGGCCGGCGTCGGGGACCAAGGGATGACAACTCCGAAACGATACTGCTGGCAGAGTTGGCGTCAGACCTGAAGAATCGCCGGGTAGCTAACGCTCGGCCGGAGATTTAGAAGAAGACGGCCGGTGCCGCGCAATTGGCGCTATGGGTTGCTGAATGACCCATCCGCCGCCGCGCGAGCCCAGCGGACGTATTCGTCCACGGCTTGTTCGACGGGGACCGTCGGGGTGTAACCGAGAAGGCGACGCGACTTTTCCAGGCTCGCGTGCGTGAGCGGCATGTCCTCGCCGCGGGGCGGGCGTTGCTCGACGATCGCCTTTTTGCCAGCCGCCGCTTCGATCAGCTCGATCAGGCGGCGAATCGTGATGGGCCGGTCGTTGCCCAGATTGATGGACTGACCGACGACGTTTTCTGCTTTTAGCGCGATGACGATCCCACGGCAGATGTCGCTGACGTGCGTGAAGTCGCGGAGCACCGTACCGTCGCCAAAGAGTGGCAGCGGCTCGCCAGACAGAATCTTGCGTGTGAACACCGCCAGAGCGAGTTCCGGCCGCAGACGCGGACCGATGACGTTGAAGAATCGCAGCGAAACGAACGGCACGCCGTGCAATTGCCAGTAGGTGAAGCCGAGGAGCTCGCCGGCCCGTTTGCTCGCGCCGTAGGGACTGGCCGGAATGCCCAGCGTCGCGTCCTCCACAAACGGTGCTGCCGCACCGCGACCATAGACCGTGGACGACGAGGCGAAAAGAAATCGCTCGACCGGATGCCGGCGTGCTGCCTCAAGCACTGCCAGCGTTCCCTGCACATTGTTTTCCGTCGTCTCGAGCGGACGCTCCAAGCTGGCGGGAACGCCAGGCGAAGCCCCCAGATGGCAGATGGCCCGCACGGCGTGTTCTTGGAGCAGCCGCGCGACCAGACTTGCATCGCGAAAATCCCCTTCGACGATCGTTACGTCGCGAAGCGCCGCCAGAGCCTGGGCATTGGCCTGCTTCAGCCGCGGGTCGTAGTAGTCATTGAAGTTGTCGAGAACGACGACGCGCTGGCAGCCCGTTCGGACGAGCATTTCAACAAGGTGACTGCCGACAAAACCGGCCCCGCCGGTAACAAGGATGCTCATAAGAAGCCTGCTTGCGGACGAGCGACGAGGGGCGGGCTAAGGAATTCCGCGCACGATCGTCGGGCCGGCGGCATTGGCCAGCCAGAGGGGGAGCTTCTGCCACACGCGGATCGCCAGGCCGAACTTGCCGTTGTCTGGCCGCATCGCGCGAGCCGAACCCTTCCGCACATGATACTGCCAAACGGCAGAGGTTGGCTTGGCACCCCACTGCTCTTTGAATTTGTAGGTTCCGCTCCCCTCGGTGCTGCGGCCGAAGTCGAACGTCGCCTGGCCACGTTCGATGGCCCGCGTCAGAAGGTGCCAATACATGGCCATGTTGACGCCGGTCGAGTTCATGTTTCGCAGCGCGCTAGCGCTGGGAACCTCGGTCACGGAGCAGCCATGAACAAGCAGTGCCGCGGCTGCGACCTGGCCGCCGTGACGCAGGACGCAGAGCTCAGCATCATTGCCAAACTCGGCGAGAATGGCGGCGAAGAAACCTCGCGGATAGACCGGTGTTCCAAGATCCCGCATGTTCCGGCTGAAGACGGCATAGAAGTCCGCCAATAGATCGAGACCACCCCAGCGGACCTCGAATTCGTGCTTGAGCGTCCCTTTGAGCTGGCTGCGAAGTTTGGACTTGAAGCTCGCCAGCAGCGCATCGGCGGTTGCCGGCAGCGTAAGCCGCATGTGAACCTTGCTGGTGTTCTGCTCAGTGAGTGCGGGATGCGAAATCTCTCGCTCGTTCCGCAGCTCCACATATCGCACGTTGAGTTCGTCGGCCAAAGCGACGGCACGATCGACCAAGGCCGATTCAATCCGCGGCGCATTCGCGGCAGCCGGCAGAACGATCGGCCCGGCCGAGTTCACATAGGGCAAGCTGACAAGAAAACGCCCGAACCAGGGGCTTTTCACGAAGGCCAGCGGCAAGAGGCCCACGACACGGTCGTCTTGACGCGCCTCAACGACCAGCGCGGAATGGCCAAGACCTCGCTGCAAAGCAGCGAGCCAGCGCAAATCGTGGGCCGGGTGCCGACAAGAGCCGAGCGCCGCTTGCCACGCTTCTCGCTGAGCCGGTGACGGAACGCCGCGCAGCACTCGAACGGCCACTTCGTGGTCGTTATTGCGGACGCTCGCGGTTGGTTCCACCGTCTCGGCTAACATGCTGAGGTCGTGCGCTCGAGTACTTCGTTGTAGATGTCCACGATCTTTTCCATCCGCCGAGCGAACGAAAACTTCTCTTCGATGCGCGCGCGGGCGGCTGCTGCCAACTGCCGACGCCGTGCGGGCGAGTTGAGCAACTGCACTAGTGCGACTTTGATCGCAAGCATGTCCTGTGGGGGGACGAGCAAACCGCTGACGCCGTCTTCCACCAGCATTGGTACACCGGCGATTGCCGTGGCAACGACCGGCGCTTCGAGCGCCATCGCCTCCAGCACGACGTTCGGCAGCCCTTCGCGATAGCTGCTCAATGCGTAAATGTCCATTGCCTCGTACAGCCGCTTGGGGTCGGCCACATGCCCCAGCAGCCGCACGTAGTCGCGGCATTCGAGTTCCGCGATGAGAGCCTCAAGTTCAGCACGGGCATCTCCTTCGCCGGCAATCCATAGGTGGACATCGCGCCCTGACCGCCGCAGCTCCACGACAGCGCGGATCAGCAGGTCGAAACCTTTTTCGGGCGACAATCGGCCGACGGCTCCGATGAGCTGGCTGTTCGCTGGAGCACCGATCTCTTGCTTGGCTTCGTCGTGCGTGCGGCGACGCTGGTATTCGTCGGTATCGATAGCGTTATAGACGATCGGGCAGCGATCGGCGGCAACACCCGCTGCCAGGCACGCGTCGCGCAAATCGTCCGAGACACATATCGCCCGGCGATAGTACTTGAGGCACCACTTGTCGAGCTTGACATACAGCGGCATGCGGCCGGAGAGGTTGGTCCAGCCGTGCAGCGTTGTGACGAGTTGCATCGGGACGAAGCGGCGAACGATCAGGCCAAGCAGATTGCTTTTGTAATCGTGGCCGTGCCAGATGGCGACGTTTTCCTCGCGGCAGAGGCGAATGAGCCGGCGAATCACGCCCAGATCGAACGGACCGCGGTCGGGGACAGAGATCACCTCGGCATTCAGGGCCGCGCCGCGCCGCTTCAGCTCGTCGATACCGGGATCGCCCGGCGGGTGCAGATAGGCGAGCTTCGACTGGTAGCCGAGCTGGGTGAGAAAGCGGGGAGAGTTGAGAATCGTCTTCTCAGGTCCACCCCCGTGGCCAGTGACGACGCGCACATGCAGCACCATCGGCGCATCGGCACGCGGCGCGGTCGGTGACTGGCGAGCGGTCTCAGGTTCGGCAAGCTCGGTCGTCATTACTTGAAGAGCGCCACTGCACGCGCCAGGCCGTAGGTAAAATACAGCACCGCTAGAGGCAAAGCAGAGAGTGGACGGCCCGCTTGAAAGCTCGTCTTCAGGCCCAAGAGCGCTGCCGGCAGCAGCAAAGCCGCGATGGCGATGGCGAGCCAAATCCAGCTTGTACCCAGCAGCAGACCGACAACAGCTGCCGTAACCGCCAACAGCCCGACCAGGTGATAAACGGGAAATGCCAGGCTTGGCAGCTCGTGCAGCGGCATTCCGTGGGCGAAGAACGCCCGAATGCCACTGGAGCCGCGCCAAAGTTCCTTGCGAAAGAAGTGTGCGAGGGTTTTCGGCTCGCCGTGATGAATGTTTGCGAGCCGCATATCGGAGACGATTCGCCCGCCGGCTTCCTTCAACCGCACGCACAAGTCCACGTCCTCCGCCGCGACAAGCGACTCGTCGAAGCCCCCGATGCGGTCGAAGTCGTGCTTGCGGAGGAAGAGGTTACCGGAAGCGAGCCAAACCGTTTCCCCGCGTGCGACATTTCGCAGACGGTGGAGCGACCACACTCGCTGGACCCAGGTTCCATCTGGTGGCGGCAAGTACGGCGCGCCGACCATGTGCAATTCCGGATCGTCCACGAGTTCCTGCACGCCTGCCGAAAGCCACCCCGCGGGAACCTCGTGGTCGGAATCGACAAGTGCGAGAATCTCCCCCTGAGCAATCTCGGCCCCCCTGTTTCGCAGCGCGCCGACCCGCTGGCCCGGACAGACCAGCACCTTGGCGCCGGCCGCCCTGGCTACTTCTGCCGAATCGTCTGTCGATCCATTATCGACGACGATCACCTCGACGCGATCGGCCGGATAATCCGAATCCGCCAGCGAGCGAAAACAGACCGCCAGCCGCCGAGCGTCATTCCGCACGGGGATGATGACCGAAACCAGCGGCACGCGAACTTCGCGGAATGCCGCCGCCTTCGATGCAGGTAACGCGGCCGCCATCATGACTGGCTCCCGCCCACTTTGAGCATCTGCTGATAGAGCTGCACGTACTGGGCATGCATCTGCTCCTCGCTGAACAGTGCGGTGGCCCGCTTTCGTCCCGCTTGGCCGAACTCCTTCGATCGCCGGCTATCCGCAAGCAGCGAGAGGGCGGCCTTCGCCAAACCGACATCGTCGCCGGCAGGGGCGAGCAGCCCCGTTTGCTCGGCAAGCACAACTTCCCTGATACCGCCGACCGCCGTCGAAACGACGGGGAGTTCGGCTCCCATCGCTTCGATGAGCGTGACCGGAATCCCCTCGCTGATGCTCGTCAGCAGGAAGACGTCAGCGGCCGCGAGCAGGCGACGAACGTCGGTCCGCATGCCGAGCAGCCGCACACATCCTGCAAGCTGGCGAGCCTGAATCTCCGCTTCGATCTTGGGCCGCTCTGGCCCTTCGCCGACCACGAGCAATTGAAAGCCGGGCAGCTGCTTTTGAACGCGCTCGGCTGTGCGGACGGCCGTGCAGTGATCCTTCAGGTAGTCGAGGCGGGCAACTTGAATTGCTACCTGAGCGGCCGGGTCGATTCTCAGTTCGTCGCGGACCTCGAAGCGAAGTCCGGCATTGACCGAAAAGTCGTTCAGGCGGACGCCGTTGTAAATCACGTCAATCCGCGCAGCAGGCAAGCCTTCGTTGTCGATCAGGGCCTGCTTCACCGACTCCCCCACCGCCACAACGCGATCTTTGCGCCGCAAGAATAGCCGGTTAAAGACCATCCGCTTCCGGCTGGGAAGGTCGGGAAAGAACCGGCCATGCTCGTTGAACAGGACCGGAGGACGAGGCAACCATGTGCCAGGGGCCCGGCAATAAAAGAACGGAGTGTACTGGTGGGCGTGCAGCAGGCTCGCTCCCTCTCGCCGAGCGAATGCGGCCAACTTGCGAACGCAGGCCAGATCGATGCCGCTCCGGCGGCCAAGCACTTCGACCAGGTAGCCCTCATCCCGCAACTCGCGACCGAGCGGGCCCAGGTCGTCGAGACAGGCAAACACAAAACGGTATCGATCGCTGAGCCGGCGCGCCAGTCGAGCGGCCAGCATCTCGGCTCCACCGACGTTCAGGCTATGCAGAACCTGGCAGACCGTAGGCCGATGGCTGGGCGAAGTCGCCGGCTTAGACTGCGGTACGCGTATCTCAGGAGCGGCGAGTGTTGTCATCGTCCCGCCCCCAACGCTGCCAATTCCGGACTTGAATCCCCGTTTCCACCAGCAATCGGCTGTTCGAGATACCGCTGCCCCAGCTCAAAGATCATCAGGGCCATGATCAGGTACGTGTGGTTCGCCTTGCCAGTTTGATGGTTGGCGACCACCGCACGCAGAGCGTCTGGCTGGTAAATGCCACGGTCGAGCGTGCGCGGATCGAGCAGGATGTCACTGACCATACCGCGCAATTCGCGCTTGAGCCAAAGCCCCAGCCGTTCGTAGGGCTGATAACCGGGGAGGCCGAGCTTGGCCAGCGCCCGCAGTCTCAGCGACGAGAGCTTGCGCCGCAGCGGCCCGGCGCCGACGCGCGTCCCGGTATTGGCATTCACGACACGGAGGAACTCGGGGCGGAATCGCCTTAGCAAAGCAGACTGAATTTCCTCGCCGAGCTTGAGCGCCGGCGGCGCTGCCAGGAGCAGCGCGATCAGGTCATTATCGAGAATCGGCAGGCGAGTCTCGGCGATCGAGCGGAATTCGTTGAGCGAGAGGACGGTCTCGCGGCGCAGTCGCTGCGCGATGAACAGTTGCCAGATTTTCTGAGCGGGGATGTCGGTCGCCGCCGTGGCAGCAATATCATCGGCCAGCGACGAGCGGGCGTGCTCGGCGAGGCCATCCCAGAATTCGCCGGCAAACAGCGGCTGGCTCACGCCGTCGAGCATGTAAGCTGAGAGCCGCTTGAGGAGCCAAGCGTGCAATTGGCTTTCGCTCCCCAGCGCCAAGGCCTCCTCGTCGAGCGAGTAGTTGTAGGCCTTGTACATGTGCATCAGCTCCCCCGCATGGCCGCGGAGGAGCACGTCGATCCCCAGCCGCCGATAGAGCGGCAGCGTGGGCATGACGATGCACTGCGACAGGTATTGCCCGTCGGTGAGCTGCACCATCCATTCCAAATGCCGGCGATAGTCGGTCAGGAACTGCGTATCGAGAACGTGGCTGTGGTTCTTGCAGCCGGCGACTTCCGCCAAACGCTGGGCGCAGCGATGGTCCAAACTGCCAGCAATACCGAGGCAGACGGTTTGCAGCGGGGTTTTCTGCACGTCGATCGCGGCCAGGATCGTGCGGGCGTCGAGGCCGCCGGAGAGCGATAGCCCCAGATTCGGCTTGTCCGTGGTTTGCCGCTGGACGGCGCGTCCGAAGGCGTCGCCGATCGCGCCGAGCCACTCGCCGGTTGTCGAGAAGCGAAGTGCGTAGGCCTCTGCCCAATCGTGGTATGTGGACTTACTCCACTGGCCTTGATCGGCGTGCCACCTCCAAGCCACACCGGCCGGAAAGACCTGAGCACCGGCGAGCGAAGTGCGATCGCCGAGGTAGTGCCCGAAGGTGAAAAACTGGGCCATTCCCCGCGGGTCGATCGCGCGGGAAAACTCGGCATCCGCCGTGAAACTCTTGAGCCGCGAGCTGACGAGTAGTCTCCCCTCGACCACGGCAAAGTACAGCGGCCGGTTGCCAAAGCGATCGGTGACGATGGTCGCCGTCTGGCGCTCCGCATCCCAAATTAATGCCGAGAACGAACCGTTCACCCTGCGCAGGAAAGCCGCTCCCTCGCGTTGCCAACCGGACAGCAATAGCGCGGAGTCGCTGGGGTTTGCGCCGAGCAAGCGGCGCGACTCGGCATCCAGTGATTGAATGAGTTCGCGAGCGTTATACAACTCGCCATCGAGCACGCAGACCAGACCGGCCATTTCGGCGACGTGCGGCTGGCGACCGGCTCGATCAAGGGACACCGCGGCCAGTCGCACTCCGACTTCGTTCTCGATGCGCTCCGTGACGAACCACGGATGCGGCACCAGGGGACGAATCATGGCATCCAGGCTCGTCCGGGACGAACCTAAGCCGCCGTCGATGATTCCACAGATTCCGGGCATGATACTCGATTCTACATTGCGGTCCGCTGCCGACCGCCTACAGCCGCCCCGCTTCGGACAAAATGTCGGCGATCCAGCTGGCCGCAAGTCCTCCCGCCAGGAGCGTTGCCAGTGCGAATTTCCAACTTCGCCACTGTGCCAGCAGCGACCGCCATTGCATTCCCGCGGCGGCGGCATAAATGATGACAATCGGCATCAGCGGCAAATGGTAACGCGAGTGGCCAAAGGCGACACAGTGCAGGGCCGTGACGAACGCGATCAGAACGAGCAGGAAGACGTGCATTTGCCAATTGCGTGGCGGTGCGAGGACCGCACCGAAAATGCCCAGGAGCATGGTCGCTGCGTACACACCCACGATGACCGCCGCCAGCGCAAGTACCGCGAGGCGATCGAACGGGCCCCAGATTCCTTGCTTGGCTCCCGCGACCAGTTCGCGCTCCAGCTGCCAGAAGTGGAGCAGTTTGGCGGAACTGCGAGCGAGCGTTTGGCCGGGATGTTCGACCATGTAGGCCAGGGCGTACTTCATGGCCAGCTTGTCGATCTGTCCCTGCGTTTTGCCGGCCAGGCCCCCTTGATGCCGCGAGAGGACCGAGTGCCAGGCCTCGTCGCCCGAAATCTCGATCGCCGCCCACGGCCGATACCACGGCGTGTGCTCGTAGTTGCCCATCATGACGTTGCGGCCACCCATCACATCAACGGTGGTGAAGGTCTCCTGCAGCCGCGTGTTGCGGATCGTCCAGGGGGCCAGGGTCAACGCAAATCCCAGCACCAGCGGCAAAGCACTGGCCAGCCGCCGCGGCCAACTCAATTGCCGGTTGAAGGCGATGATGAGCAGCACGGCAAACGGCGGAAAGAGCCACACGACGCTCCTCGTTAGTGCCGCCAGCCCTAGCACAACGCCGGCACCCGCCAGCGCGGAGCGCGACTGTGTAGCCATCGATCGTTCGATCAAGAGAAGAAAGCCGACGAGTAAGAACGTGAAGAGCGACTCGGTGAGCACCAGATTCGTCGCACCGACCAGCGACGGATACAAGCAGTGGAGCGCCGCGGCAGCCATCGCGATCCGCTGGTCGTAGAGGCGGCGAGCCAGCAGATAGACGAGGACCGTCGTGAGGAGCGAAAGGACAATCTGCACTCCACGAACCGCCTGGTAGTTCTGCACGCCAGCAACGCGATAAATACTCGCTAGGAATGCCGGGTAGAGCGGCGGACGGATCGACGTGAGCTGACCAGGAGCAAAGCCGTATTCGCCGCGGGTGGCGAGCGAAACGGCAATTTGGTCGTAATCGCGCTCGTCGTGAATCGCGAGACCCACGTCCGCAAAGCGCCAAAGCAAGAGGAGCCGCACGATCAGGCCAACGAGCAGCACCCCCCCCAGACGCACGAACTCTCCACGAGCCAGGGCCGGCGCAGCTGCCGCATCGGTGAGCGGGGGCGTGGTCGTTAGCGAAGCGTCGTGCGACATGGTCAATTGAATCGCGAGACCGGCGACTGATCGTTCTAGACTTCCCACAGTGCAGGCAGATCAGACGGAATCACGTTGAACAAGTCGTAAAGCGGTTCGATCCGCACGAACATAAGCAGCACAAAGACCACCACGCAGAGCACGAGATACAGCATCAGCCCCTTCTCCTTGAAGAGCCGTTCCGGTGCCTGAGCGGCACTGTCGGGCTTGAGGGCAATCCGCAGGTACATGCTGAAGAAGCCGGCGATCAGCGGAATGCTGAGAATCAGCTCGAGGTGGTAGCGAATGATGAAAATGCCGAGGAACATCGCTGCTGCACTGGCGTAGAAAAACATGCTGATGAGCAGGCGATTGTCATCGTAATGGCGAAACGACTTGCGATAGGCGGCGGCACGCACTTTGTCGTTGATCGTGCGGTACTCGGCAAACCGCTTCGACGCCATGAAGAAAGCCCCCACCATCCAATAAGCAGCCAGCAACGAGATTGGGGGAATTGTCACCGCCGAAACGACGAACCAGCCGAGCGCCAGGCGAATGGGGTTGTTGACCGATTCGCTGACCACATCGACATAGGGGAGTTCCTTCGAGCGGATCGGCGGAATGTTGTAGATGAGCCCCATGATCCAGAGCGAAACCGCGGCAGCGAGGAACGGCCCATTCACGAGCCAGGCCAGGAAGAAGCCGAGGCCGCCGAGCAGCAGCCACTCGGCATAGGCCAGCGGCAGGCTCACGAGGCCCGAGGGAATCGGCCGGCTGCGCTTCTCTGGATGATTGGCGTCGGTCGGCGCGTCGAGGATCTCGTTGAGCACGTAGTTGCTCGATGCAACCAGGCACGTCGCCATGAAACCCAGCACGAGATCGACCCACTCAAAGCCCGCGAGCAGCGACGGCTTATAGAAAAACGCCAGCACCACGCCGATCAGCATGAAGACGTTTTTCAGCCAGTGATCGGGTCGGGCGATCGACGCATAGGCGATCAGGCGATCGACGATTGAGACTTCGTGGCGCACGGCAAGTTCATCGGATTGCGATTCGGGAAGGGACATGGATGCCTCAGTTTCAGATTTCAGATTTCGCATTTCAGGTTTCAGACGACTATCCCGCACCACTCATCGGTATAACCGTAGGAGCCTCATCGGGTGGCGACTCAGGCTCTTTTCGCCAGCCGACGATTCGCGCCGGTGATCCAACAACAATGGCATAGTCCGGCACAGACCGCGTGACGACGCTGCCGGCGCCGACGACGCAGTGCTGGCCCACGTCGGCCATGATCACTGCTCGATCACCCACCCACGTATCGCGGCCAATCGTCACCCGCGGCCACTCCCCCGGCTGCTCGCGGACGGGAATATCCAGCCGCTCGGTGCCATGCTGCCGGTTGCCATTGGTGATCGAAACGTGCGAGCCAATCAGAGCGTCGTCCTCGATCGTCACGTCCCCTAAACAGCAAAACACGCCGATGTAGGCGTGCTCGCCGATCTCGGCCGTAGGATGGGAGAACACCGTTCCAAACGACACCACGCTCCCCGTCCCACATCGCGGCAGCACCAGTCGATAAAACGCCCGACGGAGGTACTGGCCCGTCAGTCCCGGGATCAGGCTCATCGCTTGTGAGAAGCCGGGGAAGACCAGGACCGGTCCCAGCGCCCAAGCACTAATACGGAACCAAGCCACCACGGGAACTATCGCCGCAATGGCAAGGAAGCTTACAAGTTGTTTGACAAGCAGTCGCACGAAACCCAACTGTCAATTAACGATGATTCAGAATGCGTGGCCAGCGATTAGGACACGAAGCCGTCGCCAGTAGTGCGGTAACGCCCGAAGCCGTTCGCAGCTGTTTCTTGATCCGCTCTCGCTGTGGAAGGAAATTCAACGGGGGCGGGAAATTCGTGGCATCAACAATTCGGCTCGAGGCAGTGCTAATTCTGGCCGAGTCGCACCGCAATTGGGCATCGAGAATTCCCTCGACCAGCACGACCGCCATGGCGCGAGCTGTGGTTCTTGTGGGAAATTGCAGCAAATCGCTCCATGCACGATCCGCCAGCGATTTACCAGTTTGGCGCATCGCATTTGCCCACCGCGCGTCTGCGTAGCGAGCTGCCAATCTCAAAATGTTGGCCTTGCGAAACTCTTGAGCTGCCCAGGCTTCCGTCGGGTACTCCAGCTTTTCAGGTCGTTCCAGATAGGGCCGCTCATTCGCCGCCATCCAGCGGCCATAGTGTTCCAGACTCGCTAGTGCGTAGTCGTAATTCTCGTCAAGTTGTCCCGCCTCGAACTTGGCTTGCAGATACTTGTCGAGGCTGACCAGAAAAACGGTGTACGACCAATGCTTTTCTGCATCGAGCAACGATAAGGAATCAATATCTTGCCGCGGATGCACGCAACGTCGAATCAGACTCTCGGCATATTGCAAGTACTGTACGTCGTTCGTGAGCACCCATGCGTCGAGAAGGGCGTTGATTGAATTTCCAGCAGCTCGGCCCGGACGGTGGTCGGATGCACTCGACGTTGCTGAGGCCATGCCAGTGGGGCCGTCATCTACTAGGCCGAAGACCGTTCGTGAGCCGTCGTCTTGAGCAATAACCCAGTTTGCCAGCGACAGCACGGCCTCGCGTGCAAGCGGGTTGCCCGTCAACAGGTGATATAGCAGCAGTCCCGTGGTGAAGTTGTGGCAGGCACTGGGGCCGCCTCCGTAGCTGCCGTCCCGCGGCGCATTCTTTCGCGAGTACGTCCGATGGCTCGACGTTTCCGCATGCAGATAGTGGTCGGTGAACCAGAACAACCCGCCGCTATAGGCGGGGCGGTCTTGCGAGGTGTGGTAGATGTCGATGTCGATCACGTGCCGCGCCAGCGGCTCTGCCAAGTCCATCCACCGTGAATCGCCGGTTCGCAAGTATTGCAGCAGAAATCCCTGCACCACATCGAACTGATTGTTGTAGTGCGAAATGAGCGGTTGCGGTCCGCGGTAGTGCTGCTCTTCGTGGTCGGCATGCAAATCTCCCCAATTACGCCAGCCGTATTCATCGACCAGTTCGCGATTGGCGTATAGCCCGCGCGGGCCGCTCAAGAATTCCTCAGCCAACTGGTCGAATCGGGCCATCGTTGCCGCATCGACATTGTTCCAATCGGGCAAGCCGGGAATTGCTTTCAGCGAGAGCGACCGAGCCTGATGCCGCTCATTCGTTGGCAAGCTGCGGTTTGCGATGGACGTACTCCCAAGTTTCAGCCAGATCCGGTGCGTCTTCTGCTCGCCCCCTTGAAGCTCGTACAGATCGCCAAATTGTCCTGGAAAGAGTCTAAGTTGCACTTCACCGTCACGGCATTCAATCGCCTTCGGAAACTGCTGCCAAAAGTGCTCGATTTCGACGCTGACTGCAGAATTTCCGCTCGAAATCTCGACAATGGGCTGTGCTCGCAATGCCGTCAGGGCCTCGCCGTCAGTCTTACAGACATAGCCTTTCATTTTCATCGGAACGTTTCCCAGCCGATTCACATGATTCCGGCTATTCCAGTTGTCGCCGCCGCTTGATTCCTGATAGATCTCAACCCGATCATTAGCGGTTCGCACTTCCTGCTCCGCTTCACACCGCAGCCGAATCTCCGATTGCTTGGAGTCAACCAAGGATACTGCCTGGGTAAAGTCCTTCAGGAGAATCGAGCCCGAATCTCCCAAATCCCACAGCCCTCCTTTGTGTTTGGCACGTCGCGGATTGTGCAACGTTATGTCGCCTTCCAACAACTCGGTACCCGCGAACATACTCCAACGAGCAACGACTCGCAGGCCGCCCGCACGGTGATAACAACCCTCCACAGTGATAGTCGCGCGGATGGGACCGCTAGCCTCGATGCTTACTTTGACCTTGCTCGCAACATGTTTCCGTCCATGAGCATCGGTTAGTTGCGGCAGTTCTCCCTTGGCAACTGGCTTGGATGCTTTCAGTGCGGCCCATGTACCGGTTGACTTGTCGAACGACAGCGACCACTCTTCGCGGCGAACCACCACGGCATGGTCTTGATCCTCCACTTCAATCGTAGCCGTCCTTTTGCAATCCACACTCGCATCGCGGTCGAAACGGACTTGCCACGCATCCTGCAACCGGGTTCCGGCAGGCGCCACGCAATCAACCAAAAGCCACCGGGCACTGCCATCGTGCCAGCGGCCCAGTACCGTCCCCTGGGCTGAAAGTCGGATACCGTTTGCCGTTTCCACTTGCAACGGGCACGTCTCAGAGACCCTCCCCGCCGGCAAGTCGATGCCAAACGACAGCGGCGTCGCCCCCTTCACAATCTCCGCTCCCTGGGGCCAGAGAATCGACGTCGAAATGTGTCCCGGAACGTTCAAGCGATGGCCGCCTCCGCGGATGCCTTCGCATTGCTCTGCTCGTCAGTTTCGCAAACCTGCCCTGCCAACCCCAAGATGCTCGCCGCCTGCTTTGCGAGTTGTGACCAGTCAAAACGACCTGTCACCCATTCGCGAGCTGCACGGCCCATCTGATTGCAGCGAGGTCTATCCTGCAGCAATTCGATAATCCCGCGGGCGAGCGGTTCCGGCTGCGTGCAATCGACGATCAAGCCCGTCCGCCCCACGTGCATTGTCTCGCGCGTCCCACCGGAATCGCCCGCAATCACCGGCTTGCCGCACGACTGCGCCTCGACCAGCACCATCCCGAAGCCCTCGAAGTCGCCATCCACGGTCCGATTGGGCAATACGAACAGGTCGCATTGCTGGTAACACTCGATCAACTCGGCATCGCTCGGCTCGCCGCGAAGCTCGACACACCCCGCCAGGCCATTTGTCGCAATCAAGCTCTCAAGAGCCGGATGCTCGTGTCCATCGCCGATAATCGAATACAGCACGTCAGGCACTTGTTCGCGAATGGCTGACATGGCCCGGATGAGCATGTCCTGCCCTTTCCGCTTCTGCAGTCGGCCAACCGTCAGAATCACAGGCCGTTCTCCCCACCCAAGCCGACGGCGCACCGACAAATCGCGCGGAGTTGGACAAAACCGCCCTGCATCAACGCCGGGATGCAGCGTGTGCAACCTTGCTTGCGGAATTTGCCAGTCCTGTCGCAACAGTTCCGCCGTATTCGCGCTATTCGCAACGACCCCCGTCGCTCCAGCAAAGACTCGCCGCATCATCCAGCCCAATTCGCGGCTCTGATGCCCATACTCCAGTTCCTCGCCATGCACATAGATCCAATACGGCAGCCCCGTCCGCAGCTTCACCAGCCACGCCAGCCAACCTTCGGGCAGGATCTTGCCGCAATGCAGTGCCTCGGGCCGGTGTCGGCGAATCATCCCCTTCAAGCGCCCAAGCGCCTGCCAGTAACTTCCCGCCCCGCTCCGGCTCAAACAGCCCCAAGTGGGAAACGCCAGTGGCAGCCGCTCGATCGCCAGCGTCTGCTCCCGGTCAAACGCCTCGCTCCCGGCATACTCCCCGGCCGCGACCGCCACGCTCCCCGCCGGCATCCGGCGGTACAGCTCATAGAGCCACCGCCCGCTGCCGCCGGTTTGCGGCGGAAAGACCTCGCTGACGAGCAGCGCCTTCATGCCGGCACCTTCTTCGCCAGCCGCGAATTACTCGCCATTGCTTGATAAAGCGCCAGCGTATCCTGCGCACACTGCTCCCAGGTGAATCGTTTTGCGCGATCGGCTCCACGTCGCACCAATTCGGCTCGCAGCGATTCATCCGTCAACACGCGCTCAATTGCACCAGCAAGCGCCGGAACGTCATCGACCTCGACGAGCATCGCCGCATCGCCGACCCCTTCACGAATCGAACTGCTTTCTGTTGCGATGACAGGCGTGCCATACGCCATCGCCTCCAAAGTTACGAGCGTGAATCCTTCGTACCGTGTCGGCAGAACGAATGCGCGTGCTTCCTTGTAGAGCAGAGGCAGCTGCCAGTCGTCCAAGTAACCTGTCAGATGCACCCGATCGCCAATTCCCAGCGATGCGACCAGCGCCTCAATCTCGGCGGTCGCATCCGATTTCGGCCCCGCCAAAACCAAGTGTTCCTCAATCGACCGCTCCGCGACCAGCTTTGCATACGCCTTTACCAGAAACGGCACATTCTTCCTCGGCTGCAGCGCACCGACAAACAGCAGAAATTTCTCCGGCAGGTTCATCCCCTTCCGCAATTCTGCAAGCCGTCCGTAGGCGATTTTGTGCTCCGGAACAACGCTCCCGCCGCCATAGATGACCTTGATCTTCTCCGCCGGACAGCCGATTCCCTCGACATCGCGCCGCGTATTCTCCGACAAGGCAATGACCGCTCCCGACCAGTCAATCGCCTTGCGCGTCCAATCTTGCATCACCCGGTCCATTCCCGCGCCATGCACCTCCATGTGGAAGTAAGCAATGTCATGAATCGTCACGACGGTGCGCGCAGGATCGAATTGCGGCACAAAGTGGTTCGGCCCATGGAACACGTCGATCCCATCGCGTCGCAGCACCCACGGCAGGTAGTACTGCCACCACACACGCGGACGATCCACCTCCCAGCGCCGTGGAAAACGCACGGGTCGCGAGCGGAAGTTCGCCTGCTTGGGGCAATGCGGGAATTCGTCCGCCTTGCCCCAAGCTCGGCTAGGGTAATACAGCCAATATTCGTTCGTCTGATCCAGATCGGCCAATGCCTGGATCAAATGCAGCACATGCTTGCCAATACCGGTCGGCTTGGCATCGCGGGCTACATCGACATAAATTCCGATTCGCATAGTCGTTTCGAGTCGTCGCACTACTTCTTGGGTTCAAACGGAAGTTCAACCTGTTTGCGGTGCTCCTGGGCCCACTGCCATAGCTCGCGAAGCCCTCGCTGCAGGTCGTATTGTGGCCGCCAACCAAGTTCCTTCTCGATCCGACGGCGATCGCACAGCAGGTGCATCCGGTCCGATTTCCGCACCTTCGCAGGGTCGGTGTCGATCGTCAGCGCCAGGCCCGAAAGCGTGGCCAGTTCGGCGACCATCTCCTCGACCGAATACTCGGTCCCCGTCCCCACGTTGTACGCCCGGAACGGATGCTCGCTGCGTTCGGCCATCGCGACCACGCCGCTGGCAATGTCGGTCACATAGATGTAATCCCGCTTGGGCTTCACGTTGCCAAGTTTCAGATTCAGGTTCCCGGCCAGCGCCTGCCGCAGAATTTCGGGCAGCACGTGCGGATTGGTCTCTTGCGGCCCATACACATTGAACAGCCGGGCCGCCGCACACCGGATTCCTGCTTCCTTGGCGAACAGGGCGAGTTGCTGCTCGTTGATGTGCTTCGACAGGCCGTAAATGTCGGTCGGCCCCGGCGGAACGCTCTCCTCGCCGCACGCCTCGTCGTGAATCGGATAGACCGCCGCACTGGAGGCAATCACCAAGCTCTTGGGGGGATGTTTGCGGCACGCTTCCAGTACGTTCTGCGTGCCGGTCACGTTCACTTCCAGCGTTTCGGCTGGGTGCTGGTTGCAATAAGGGATGTAGTGAATCGCCGCCAGGTGAATCACCCGCTCGGCATGCGCTGCGGCCAGCACCCGTTCGACGGCCGCCCCATCGCGCAGGTCCGCCGAGTGAAATTCCACCCGCGGATCAGCGGGCAGATACTGCCGGCTCCCGGTCGAAAGGCTGTCGAGGACAACCACCTTCTGGCAGTCGCCCCGCCGCAAGGCCTCCACGACAACCGCCGAGCCGACAAACCCGGCCCCGCCAGTTACCACCCACGTTCCTGAAGAAAACGCCATAGATCAACAACCTTTGCTACTAAAAACCTTCAACTTGCCAGCGCCGGCGACGCGGCACCAACGGCTCGCTTGCCGAGCAGGGATGCATAGATCCCTAACAATTGTTCGAAACTCTTTCGCGGGTTGAAATGTTCCGCGACTCGCTGGCGGGCGGCCTGTCCTAAGGACTGACGCAGGTAGGGAGCGGCAACGAGTCGTTCGACCGCGGCGGTTAGACCATCCAAGTCCTCGGTTTCAACGACCAGACCTGCGTCGCCGAGCACCTCGGCCACCGACCCGCCCCGATAGGCCGCTACCGGCCGGGCACAGGCCATCGCTTCGCAGACGCTGTTGCCAAAAGTCTCGTATTCGCTCGTGCTCACCTGAACGTCGCTGGCGTGGTAGATCGGTTCGACCGGTTCCATGAAGCCGAGCCAGCGGAGCCTGCGGCCCAGGCCCGATTCCGCCACCTCACGTTCAATCCGCTGGCGATACGCTTCGTCACCGGCAATCTCGCCGCCGGCAATCAGAAACACCGTCTTCGGGTATTGGGGAGCGAGTCGGCGGGCAATCTCGATAAATTCATGCACCCGCTTCCGGGGACGCAAGGGACTGGCCGTTGCGACGACGACTTCATCGTCCGCAAGACCCAGCGCCTTGCGGGTCGCGACCCGTTGTCCGTTGTCGATACCGTAGCTGGTCACGTCAAATCCGAGGCGGACGATGTGCTGGTGCGATTCGGGGACGATCCCAGCGACGGCGTCTGCCGAGTCGTCCTTTTGTTGCTGGCTGGTCCAAAGGAGTGCATCCGGGCAGCGACTCCCACCGAAGGCCCATTTCGCCCATTCGCGTCCGATCCGGTAACGAACATGGCAAACGGTGGGAACGCTCAGGAACTTCCGCAAAGGGATTAGGAACGGATAAACGTCGTGCTCGTTGCAGTGAACGAGGCTCGCGCCGCGGGCGAATCGTGCCACTCGCCAAGCATGCCACACACCCGACCAGGGGCGACACTTGTCGAGTTCTGGCATCGGATCAACGAGCGAGGTAACTCGCCGACTGGTTAGCCAGCGCGAAAACTCACCACTCTGCCGGACGACGATTCGGGGCGCGACGCCGTGCTTCTCGGCATATCCCAGCCACGCCATGAGCACCCGCGCGGTGCTGCCCAGGTTCGGATTGTTGGTGAGGTAAAGGGGGGACATCGTCGGGTGACTACGCAGCATCCTCAAAAAGTCTGCCAAGCGATGCTAAGCCCGGATCGCTCCACTGCTCCTTTCGCGCGGCGACGACGTTGCACCGCTCGTGCCGATCTTGCTCGTCCTTAAGGATTCGCAGCGTATAACCATAGTCTTCCAAATACTTTTGAGCATCTTTAAGATGCCAACCCATCCGTTCTGCCGCAATTCGGTGGAACTCAAAAACAATGACTGGCGGTTCTGCTGCGGTCAGCAATCGCTCGCACCCTCTCAGTGCGTTGAGTTCGGCGCCTTCGATGTCCATTTTGATGAGGTTGATCCGACCAAGGTTGCGGCCGGCGACGAAGTCATCCAAGCGAGTTCCTGGAACGGTAATCGATTGCCCGCAGTAGTCGTGCGGCTTCGTAAGGGAGGACGATCCACTATCGGTCCCCGATCCCAAGTGGAACTCGACCGGTTCGTTGACTTCACAGACCGCCGCGACGACCACTTCGACGTTGGAAGCGCGATTGAGTTCAATGTTCTTGCGCAGTCGGGGAAGCGTGGTGGATGCGATTTCAAACGCAAAGACACGTCCACTTGGGCCAACAAGTTCTGCAGCAAGGAGGGTGATATCTCCGATATTCGCTCCCGCGTCGATACAGACCCCGCCGGGCTTCAGCACCTTTTCCAACACCCTCATCAACGTCTTTTCGTGGCTCCCATGGAAATACAAATCTCGTCCGATGGCGTTCTTCAGATCGACTTCCAATCGGGTTCCACGCGTCAGTCGGATGATTCGTTCCGAGGGAGTCGGACAAACGCGGCGCTTCAAGTCTTCAACAACCCAGCGCGCCCTCTCGGGCATCCAGCCGATGTGTTGCAGGTACTGGCGGAGGACTACTCGCGTCGTAGAGGGAAAACGCTGAGCCGTGTAAAGAATCGCGTTACTGAACATGTAGCGTTGCAATACCGTCAAGCAGGGCACCCAAGTACAGTGCTCAGGCTGCAAGTGTTGGGAGAACCTGGCTAGACGTGAGAGCAGTGGAAATATGCTATCGCTTGATCAACCGCTTGAACCGCTGTGGATACTGCGTAAACAAGGCGTTGAACTGATCGGACAGGCCATCATTCCAGCCGGCAAGCGGTGTCAATCCGCTCCAGTCAATCTGGAACATCTGGTAGCCGCGGCTGCAGAGCATTCCACATAGCTCGCGGCCAGAACTGCCCATCTCCTGCAAGTACCGATTCGACACTTCGACAACTAGGTCTGGCTGGCAGCGGTCGAGTGTCGCGGACAGTCCACGTATGACGCGCGTTTCGGCCCCTTCCACATCGATCTTAATGAGGTCGATCTGCCGACAATCGCACAGGAGATCGTCACCGGATGCCGTCGGAACAGTAATTCGCTCGGCCGCGGCGTCGAGAGGACGGAGCGAGGCGACGCCACTGTGATCGGCTGGGCCACAGTAGAAACTAAGTTCGCCCGCGCTATCGCTGGCCGCCACTTTTCGCACGTCCACCGCGAGACTCGGATTGAGAGCTAAATTCTTTACCAGACGGTCGTGAACTCGTGGTTGGGGTTCCAGCGAGATCACCTTGCCCTGCGGACCGACGAGGGTTGCAAAGAGCAGACTGAAAAAGCCGACGTTTGCCCCGATATCGACCGCGGTCATTCCAGGGCGTAGTACTGCTTTTGCCACGGCCAACACGTCCGGCTCATACTCACCCGTCGCATAAATATGTTGATCAACCCAGTCAGTGAGATCGAGTTCCATCTGAAACCCGTGCCTGGTGCGAATAGTAGCAATCCCAAGTTGGTGGCCTCTCGAACGCGTCAGTCTTAACGCCGAGAGTGCGACTCGCCATCGACCAAGTTCAATGGGAGAGCGTCGCGAATACCAGCTCATTGCCTGAAGTAGCATTATGGGCACTTCCACTACTGAATCAGCACTCTATTCCGACTTTACTGCCCAATCAGCTTCGGCGATGCACCAACCTTTGTGAAAGTGCCAGCCGGTATCAAATGAGTCGTGATCGACTACCGTGAACGTACAGGCAGTTTCTATTGCGTCGAGTTCGTCCCGTCCGCTGCTCAGGCTTACCTTGACCGAGTAATCACCAGGCGCAAGCGGAAGACGATGAACCTCGCACAGCACCGAACATTGTCCTTGCAATGCGGGCAAGCGACTTTCGTTGATCGGGGAAAGAAGTGTTAATGCACGCTCGCCACTTGCTGAATTGATACCAAGTCCAATCATCGGTTCACGCAACATCCCAATGTCCGCAATGACGACCTTGCATCGTAACGCTCCTCCCAAATTGATCGCCGAAACGTGCTCATCATCTTCGTCCACGATTGACACCGAGTCGATGCACGGCATTGCACTTCCACGGGAATGCTTGTCGAGAGTGTTCGATGAAACATCCCGTTGCATCCGTTGATAGGCGTGCAGCACTTGGCTTATGCGACCACTCGTGGCGATTCTTCCGCCATCCAGAACTACTCCTGAAGTGCAAAGCGAAGCAAGTGTTCCGAGGTTGTGACTCACGACCAAAACAGTGCGTCCTGAAACGCGAACTTGATCCATTTTCCGAATGCACTTTTTCTGAAACGCCTGATCCCCCACGGCGAGCACCTCATCGACGATCAGGATTTCGGGTTCCAGATGGGCAGCGACCGCGAAGGCGAGGCGGACATACATGCCGGAGCTGTAGCGCTTGACCGGCGTGTCGAGGAAGTCCTCGACCTCGGCGAAGGCGACGATCTCGTCGAACTTGTGGGCAATCTCGCGGCGGCTCATCCCCAGGATGCTGCCGTTCATGTAGATGTTTTCGCGGCCAGTCAGCTCGGGGTGGAAGCCGGTGCCCACCTCCAGGAGGCTGCCGACGCGGCCGCGGAGCTCGATCCGGCCGCTCGTCGGCTCGGTGATGCGGCTGAGGATTTTGAGCAGCGTGCTTTTGCCCGCGCCGTTGCGGCCGATGATGCCAACGACCTCGCCGGGCTGGACCTCGAAGGAGACATCCTTGAGAGCCCAGAAGTTTTCGCCGCTGAGCCTGGCTCCTGACTCCTGTCCCCTGACCCCTGTCCCCTGACTTCTGAGCCGCTTCAGCGGCGCCCAGAAGGCGTCGGCGATGGATTCGCGGAGGGTTTTGTAGCCCTGCTGGCGCGCGCCGACGTGGTAGAGCTTCGAGAGGCCGGAAACGCGAATGGCGGGATGCATGGTAGAGGACTAGGAGGATTCTGCGAGTGCTAGACGTCAGCAACCCAGAGGACGTTGCAGTAGGAAAGCCGATTGTCGATGTACTCTTGCTCGTAGAACCCGTTCACGCGGTACTTGTACTGGGCCATGTGCTGCAACAGGTCGGCAAGCGAGGGCTGGCCCTCATACATGCGCGAGAACATAGCTTCGGCGGAAACGAGGCGAATGCGATGGCTGGCCAACATCGAATGCGCCCCTTGGAGGACTCGCAGGTCGTAGCCTTGCGTATCGATCTTGAGCCAGTCGATGTGGTCGAAAGACCTCTCTGCACAGAAGGAGTCGATCGTTGAAACCTTCACGGTGACGGTTTTATGTGGAGCCGACCACGCGGGACTGAGGAGCGAATCGTTGACGCTCCAGTCGTCGCATACCGTGAAAGGAAGTTCGCCGGGCTGGTCGCCCAGCGCCAGATTGTGAAGCTCGATACGGGGCCGCGAACCGAATTCCGTAGTCAGACGCTGGAAGGTTTGGGGAGAAGGCTCGAAAGAATGGACTTTGGCCTGCGGAAACTCCCGCGTCATTTCCAGAATCGTTTGCCCTTCGTTGGCACCCACATCAAAGAGAAGTGGATGAGAAGGAGAACCGAGTAGCAAACCTGCGTCGGATGCGATCTCGATAGCACTTACCGAGGACTTGCTTCCCCGGCTGCGCACCGTGTATCCGAGGCGATGAAAGACTCCTTTGGCGAGTTGGCGAATCGCGATCACGAGTGTGCCTTTTCGATCCACTTGAAATCGTCTTGAAAGTTAGCTGTGAGCGCAGAGTCCCAATGTTTCGTGCAATGCAACTGGATTACTTTGGTAGCCGGCGGCTCGGTCCAGGGCTCATTGTGCTCGGCGCACCAGCAGGCGATGGCGTCGTTCAAGACGTGGGTTGCCCGGTGGCAACTCATATTCTCCATCACCCAGACACGAGGATTCATTTCAGGCGACCGCTCGACAAGATCCAGCATGGTCCGAGGCAATGTCGCTTCATTGGCGAAGGCCCCCGTCTCGTCGTTGATGTAGGGATAGCGATAGCCGTAGTTGAAGCCTTCGCGCACGATCGAGGGGACGCCCGCGAACATGCACTCAACGATGGCGCGGTTGACCCCCTCTTTGCGCGACCAGAGGACGTGAATCTTCGCTCGATTGACGATGTCGTTTACGCGGTCATACGGGATGTTTTCGAGGATTTCGAGCTGATCCTGAATACCGTAGTAGCGGGCCTGGCGAAGGATTTCAGCCTTGGACCAACCTACAGCGTAGCCCATGAGGGCTACCTTCAGGCGGCGTCCTTGGCGGCGAAGTCTCGATAGGGCCTCAAAAAAACGATAGTGGCGCTTGTACTCGCCCCAGCCGGCAAGCATGAGCACGTCAATGTCCTTTTTCAATCCGGTCGGGTGAAAGAGGCGGTGATCGACCCACCAATTCGACGAAAGCGGGACATGAATGAGATTCGATTGGATCGTTTGAAGAAACTGGGCATCACGAGGCTCGAAAGCGCCGACGAAGACCGGACCATTGTGCCTCAGGAAGCTCAAAACCTCAGTCGTACAAAAGCCGCTCCAGGAGGGCTCCAGAAAGAGGTGATAGCGCTCGGCAATGCGGGGAACGTCAAAGAACTTGTTCAGGAGCGGGAAGATGTGGTTGTAGTGGATAGCGAGCAGACCTTTTTCGACAACTCGATCCCCTTCCAGACGGGGCGACTTCATCACGAGGATGGCAGTGCCCAGGAGGCGCGTGGGGTCTTCGAAGAAATTGGCCGTGCCAGCGGTGGACTGCGCAGCGGCTGATTGACGATCGAGGTATTCGGCGAGGCTGGAATTGCGAGGTTCGTTGATGGCCCGCAGGCGGGATTCGGCGACGCGCTGGGCGTGGCTGCTGAGGTCGCCCCGGTGGAGGCGGAAGAGCATGTCGAAGGCGCGGGCCGGCTTGCCGATGGCGAGCAAAACGTAGTAGGCGAGAACCCCCGCCAAGCCGATGGCCGCACGACAGACTCGCGAATCGCAGGTGATCCATTCCTTGAGCCGGAGCTTCGCGAGCCAAAACCATGTCGCCCAGCGTTCGCTTGTCGAGAGTTGGCCGGGAGAAGCGGTTGTGTCGTGCGGAGATGCCACAACGCCAATATCAGCGGAATTGGAAGACACGTTTGGTTGGTTTAGGTGGTGACAGCGGAACGGGGCGGGGTCGCGTCACGAAAGAGCCATGCATCGGCAAGGTTTGCGGCTTTGTGCAGGGCCACCGCGGCGAGCGCGGCCAGCAGCAGCCCGATGACGACGGCGGCTATTGGGGGGAACGGGAGATAGCGGATTGCGCCGAAGAGCGCGACGCCGTGAACCAGATAGAACTCGTAGGAATAGTCGGCGAGCGTCTTGGCCCAGGCAGGCGACCAAGTGGCAAATAGCGAGAGTCCCAGCACGACGAGACTGATGGCGGCATAGGCAAAGTCGATCTCGAACCAGGCGGCGACGACAAGGCAACCGCCGACAAACAGCAAGAGTTGTGGGGCACGAGCGGCCGGACTGGACAAGCCCGCGAGCGTCGCGGCAGTGTAGGTGAGGGTGTGCTGCGTGAGCCAGGCATGCGGCTGGCGAGCGATCACGGCGATGAGCGTGACCGCAACAAGACTGGCCACTAGCCGAGGGTAGCCAATCCAGCGAGCGAAGGCCGTCGCGATGTAGCACAAAAACAGCAAGGAAACGAACCAGGTCGGAGTGTTGATGAGTCGGCCGGGATGCGTGAAGAGGCCGATGCCGAGCATTTGGGCAACGATTTGCCACAGATCAAACGACTTGTTGCCCGCGATGGCAGTTAGCACAAAGCTGACGGCGATAGCGATCCAGTAGGCGAGATAGATGCGTCGAAATCGTTGCAGCAGCCAGGTTAGCGGAGGCCGAGTGGCAGTTCCGGCGAGCAAGCCGCTGATTGCCAGAAAGGTGCCGACGCCAAGTTGGCCGATGTTGATCGGGCCAAGGTTGGTCCAGGGATCGAGGTTTGAAAGCGAGAGGATGTGCTGAGCGGCGACCAGGGCCAAAGCAACGATGCGAAGTGAATCGAGAGCTGGGTAGCGGCGGGAATCGGCCGCTTTGGGTGCGGACACAGTGGCGATGCTGGGTGCGGCCTGCGGCCGCGTCGGTGTCAGGCGAGAGGGTGCCTGCCGAGTGCAGATTCCGGCGAGGAAACGCCGGATGAGCACTCAGTTTAGTGGAGGGTGCGAGGAAGGGAAGCGGTTGGAAGAAAAAGGAGTCAGGAACCAGGGGCCAGGAGTCAGGTTGTGCAGGAAATGCGGAATGGGGAGTGCGGAATGCGGAATGGAGTACAAACTCCGCACTCCGCATTTCGAAATCCGCATTAAATGATGTCGGCGAAGGAGCGTTCGACGCGGCGGAAGTAGAGGCAGCCGACGACCAGGACGACGGCGGTGACGGCGAGTGAGACAGAGAGGGAATACCAGTCAAGGGGGCGGCCGAGGGAGGCGTAGCGGAAGTTCTGGATCAGGCCGTTGGCCGGGTTGAAGGGGAGGATCCATTGCCAGCGGGGGCCGACGGTGGTGGCGTCCATATAGACGGCGGGCGTGGCGAACATCCAGATTTGGACCATGAAGGGGACGACGTAGCGGAAGTCGCGGTAGGCGACGGTGAGGGCGGAGAGTAGTGTGCCGATGCCCAGGGCGGCGGCAGTGAGGCCGAGCATGAGCAGCGGCGTGACGAGGATGGTCAGTGCGGGGGGCTTGCCGTAATAGAACATCAGGAGGAAGAGCATTCCGAACGCGATGCAGAAATCGACGAGGCCGACGCCGATGGCGCTGGCGGGAATGAAAAGGCGAGGGAAGTAGATCTTCGTGATCATGTTCTGGCTGCCGACGACGGAGCCGGCAGCCGAGGCGATGGCGTTGCTGAAGAAGGTCCAGGGGAGGAGGCCGGCAAAGACAAAGAGAGGATAGGGGATGCCGCCGGTGGGCATATCGACCATGCGGCCGAAAAAGATGGAAAGGACGATCATCTGGGCGAAGGGCTGGAGGATGGCCCAGGCGGCACCAAGGATGGTTTGCTTGTAGCGGACTTTGACATCGCGCCAGATCAGAAAGCCGAGCAGCTCGCGGAAGCGCCACATCTCGGCGAAATCGACGATCTGCCAGCCGGGCTTGGCCTGAATGACGGTGAGGTGTTCGTCGGGGAGATGTTCGGAGTGCGGAGTGCGGAGTGCGGAATGCGGAGTGTGGGCAACGGCAGCGGTGTCCACGATGGGATCAGCCGCAGCGGCGTCGAGAGACTCGGTTTCCGTGACGAGCGAGGTGGACATGGTGTGTATTCTTAGGCGGCAGCTACTCTAGATGGCCTTTGCAGACGGGAGCAGTTGCGGCGCGAAGTGCGGATTGGGGAACCAGCCGAGGGCATATTGCGGCGCGATCTTGATAGTGCAAGCGCCGATGAGGACGACATAGTAGGGCATTTCGAGCCCTTCAAGACTGACGAACTGTGACGAGACCAGAAAGCCGGCGAGACTGGCGATGACCATGCGGGCCAGATCGCGAAGGCGGGGCTCGGCGGTGGGATAGGACTCGCGAGTGAGCGGCCAAAGATTCCAGATACAAAGCAGATAGAACAGGAGCAGAAAGCCAACGCCGATGAAACCAAGTTCGGCTCCCGTTTGGAACCAGAGGCTGTGGGCTTCCTTGGGAGTTCCCCAGCCGAAGTGATACTGAGCGTAATGGGTGAAATGGTCGGGGCCGACACCGAAGAGCGGGTTTTCCTGCATCAGCTGCCAGCAGTCGGCCCAAAGGTCGAGGCGACTTTCAGCGGAGGCGTCACGTTGATCTTTATCAGCGAAGGTCGTGGCGAACCGCGTGAGGACTTGCGGTCCCGCGAGCCGGACGCCGGCAGCAACCGTAGCGGCGAAAACAAGGTAGTGTACCGGCCGCTTAGGAATGAGCAGAAACGCTACGCCGCCAGTGACGATGAGCGACAAAAGTCCGCCACGTGAGAAAGAGAACATGATCGCATTGATCATGACGAGGACTCCGCCCACCGCGATGGGTTTTTGCCACCAAGCTTTAGCCGTAAATCCCAGAAAGAACATGAAACCGACGGCGGAAACGAGTTGGATGGCGATGCAGTTGTTGTCCATGCCGCCAAAGCCGCTCTCGTGAAGGAAATTGAAGCCGTCGTAATAAGCCAGATTCATTTCGAGCGCGACATACGACACGGAGAGTCCGATCGTCCAGGCGAGCTGCTTGATCTGCTCGATGGAATTGATGATGGAGATGCCCACCATGAACGGCAGGAGGATCTTGGCCATCGATTCGAGAAAGTCGTACCCCCTTTGAGGAAAAAGTGCGGCGAAAAGCGTACTCAGCGCGGCCCACACCCAAAAGCCCAGGAAACAAACGAGCATCCCCTTGCCGCGGCCAAGGTTCCAATTCCCAAAGCCATTCAGTGCCCAGCCGATTAAGAGGGCGATGGCGACGATCCGACTGTAGTTGCCACCCTGCGGGACAGACCAATGCCACAGCGCTTCGGGGCGAAGAATCGAGAACGCGACATAAATGAGCAGGCCATAGAACGGCCGAAACAGTGATGCTGCGGCACCGCCGTAGGTGAGTGCGAGAGTAAAAACCAGCCCCTTCATCGAATCAATCTATCCAGCAGCGGCGAGCGGTTCCGGGGCGGCGGCGGTGTCGTCCGAGGACCAGACAGGAACCTGAGTGGCTTGGCCGACGAGTTGAGCGAGCGGCGCGAGGGTTGCCTCCCAGGCATGATGGTGCTCGACGAAGCGGCGGGCCGACATCCCCAAGAGCAGACTGGTTTCCTCGTCTCCGAGCAGGTGCTCGATGGCGGAGGTCCACTGCGTCGCGGAATCGGCGACAAGCAGTTGGCGGCCGGGCTCGGCAGCGAGCCCTTCGAGCGCGGCTGGCGAGCAGATGACCGGTTTGGCCATGGCCATCGCTTCGAGAACTTTATTCTGAATCCCGCGAGCGACTCGCAAGGGTGCAATCGCGATGTCGGCAGCGGCGACGTAAGGGCGAACATCGGGAACATCAGCAAAAACGCGGATGCCCGACTCGCCATGCAGGCGGCTAGCGGCGGCATCGGGCTTGCGGCCAACGAGGGAAAGCGTGAGACCAGGCATTTGCCGGCGAACATGCGGCCAGACCTCGGCAGCAAACCAGGTGACCGCGTCGATATTCGCCCGGTAGTCGAGGGCGCCAACGAAGACCAGATTCGAGCGAGCGGCTTCTGCAAGCGGCCGCCAAGTGGGCGAGGTTTCGTTGGCCGGCCTGAAATACTCGAGATCGACGCCGTTGGCGACGGCGAGCGTGATCTCATTGGGGCAGAACGATCGATAGATGTCGGCCTCGGCCTCGCTGACCAGCGTGACGAAGCTGGCTCGCTTGGGAAGCGATTGCTCCAGCTCGCGCAAGCGGCGGCCTTCCAGGTTGAAGAGAACTCTCTTCAGGCCCACAGTCTTTTCGGCGTAGTCGAACCACTTTTGGCTGTCGACATCGACCAGGTCGATCGTGGCAGGCACACCCGCCAGTTCGGGGCAATTGAGGTACTGTACCATGCTCGAGCAGAACACGAGCGCCGCATCGAAACGGTGCTCTCCGGCCCAGCGCCGGACGGTCGATGCCAACGCCGGCGAGGCGAACAGCCCCTCCGTAGCCGACCTGCCACCAGCGAGCGAGGCTGCGGCGCGAACCCAGCGTGACCGGCCGACATGCTCGATCGCAACACGAGCGCACAGCCGGGTGAGTTCGCGGCGCGTTTCGGTTGACACTGGTTCATCCGCCAGCGTCGCCAGCGACACGTCGAACCGCTGGCTCAAATAGCGCAGGAAATGGTACGAGCGAATGCGGTCCCCGCGATTGGGCGGAAACGGCACGCGATGCACCAGATAGAGGAGTTGCGGACGGGACACAGTTAGTTCGATGCGACGGAAGACAACACGGTGGAACGAGGTAACATCTGAGTGCCTAGCGACTGCTCGACAACCTGCGTCACAGTGCCCCAGGTAAAAGCGGGCAGCAATCGCTCGAGTTTGGCGATGGTCGAGTGCAGATTCACGTAGTGGCGAAAACGAGACGAAAGCGAAGCGCCGCCGATGCGTGGCTGATTCGGATCGACTTCCCAGGGATGGATGTAAAAAACAAACGGTCGCTCGTGGACTCGATTGACACGACCGAGCAAGCGGCGCGAAAGGGAGAGTGGGTAGAGGCGAAAGTAACCGCCGCCACCGACCGGAACCGACATGCGGCCAAATCGCGCGATCGTCATCGGCAGTTCGGCAATCGGACCAGAAGGCGTTTCGACATAGTTGGCGTGCGGCAATGCGCCGGGAACACCGTACCGATCGTGAGCGGTGGGGAATATGCTGGAGTCGATCGTGAAGCCTTCTTGCACGAGCACGTCGAGTGCCCAAAGTGAGCGGCGTGTGATCGAAAAGCTCGGTGCCCGAAATGCCGTCACGCTTGTTCCGGCGGCATCTTCGATTGCACGCTTGGCACGTTTCAGATCGTCGCGAAAGGTCCCTTCATCGAGGTCGTAAATCAACCGATGCCAATAGCTATGACAGCCCAGTTCGTGACCGGCCGCTGCGATCGACTGCACGAGCTCTGGAAAACGCTCCGCCACCCAGCCGAGGACGAAGAATGTCCCCCGCACCTCATAGCGTGCGAACAGATCAAGCAAACGCTCAGTGCTGGCGACCACGCGGCTCTCGCGAGAATCCCATGAATCGCGCGATACGACCCGGTCAAACGACGTGACCTGAAAGTAGTCCTCGACATCGACAGTAAGAGCGTTGATCATCGAACGAACAACTGATCCGGTGCTCTGCCGCAGGGCCCGTGACTAAGCGTCCTGTGCGGCCGCAATCGGAACATCGCACGACGAGCAATCAATCGCCGAATTCAAGGCTTTACGAACATCAGCCTCGACAGGAAGATCCGTGACCGTGTCGTGTTTGCCCATCACGAGCGTATCAATGCTCACGGCAGCTACGCTCGCGCGTGACGGCGTGGACGACGGAAGCACGACGACTCGTTCCAGCCCAAGCATGCGTGTGACGCCGGGGCCCTTGATCCACAACATTCGCAAGAGCGTGCAGAACAGGATTCGCACGTCCATCCAGAAACCGGCAATCTGAATGTAGTCGAGATCCACGATCAGCTTGCGGCGAACGCTGTCGAGGTCGCTGTCAGGAGGGAGGTTGATCTGCGCCAGGCCCGTAATGCCCGGCAGGACGGCCAGCCGGCCTTCGTAACCGGGAATCTGCTCGGCCAGGATCTTCACGAACTCCGGCCGTTCGGGGCGCGGACCGATGAGGGCCATTTCGCCACGCACAACGTTTACGAGTTGCGGCAGCTCGTCCAGGTGCAGGCGGCGAAGCCAGTAGCCCAGGCGGGTCACGCGCGGATCGGCGCCGCTGGCGGACCAGGTCGGTCCGGACTTCGACTCGGCATCGAGCCGCATGCTGCGGAGCTTATACATCGTGAAGATGCGCCCCTGCTTGCCGACACGCACCTGCCGATATACGCCAGGGCCGCGCGACGACAGGCGAACGGCAATCACCAGGAGTGCGATCACGGGGAGCGCCGGCACGAGCAGCACGAGCCCGAGCAGGCGGTCGCCAATTTCTTTTGCGCGAAAGTACCACGAGCTCTGCACTTGCGGCGGAGCTTCGTCACGCTCGGCTCGCGATGTGGCGGGCTTGGCGGTCCGTGAACGAGGAATTTCGGCGATCGACATAGGAATGTTCCTGCGGGATGACCTAAGGGGATGCGACGGCGCGGCTGCTGCTTTCGACAAGTCGCGGCTGCAGTTGGCCGAGGAATCCAACCATAAAATCTTGGACGGGGTCAAACTCGTCCTTGGTTCGACGTTCGGGAACGGCGGCGGCTACTTGCAACTTGTACAAGTGAGACAAGCCTCCGAAGGAATAGCGTGGCTGCTCGGTTGCTTCCCAAGCGGAACCGGTGGTCCAGCCGTACATCACTTCCAGCGGCATCGCGCCGGGCTGATTGGCCGTGAGCGACAGCTTCCAAAGCTCATGCTTGCGGCTATCAGACGCGGTGATTTCTTGCCGCTTCCGGTCGCCAGCGATCGAGTAGTCACGACTGGAGTAACAAACCTCCGGCGTATGCACCGAAACGGGGCCGGGGTGGCCGGCGATCACTGCCACCGTCACCGTGTCCCCCGTTTGCACGTGCTGATAAGTGCGGCTGAAGTAAGCAGGCTGCTCGAGAATCGTGAGTACGGCTGGCGGAAACTTGTTCGGCTGCACGAAACGCCAGTTGCCAAAATCAGACTCCGGAAACGACTCCAATCGCTGGGCCGCCGCCTGCGACTTGGGGTTTTCCTTCCAACTGTTGGTCATGCTGCCGTGCAGGTAGCCGGCGACCGCCGTGCCGATGAGCAGCACCGCGGCACAGATCGTAAAAGTGAAGTACTTCATCAGCGTTAACAGCAGAGCAAGGAGGAGAGTGTTTGCAATTTCACGGAACTAGCGATTCCATTGAGCTTGAAGCTCGGCGAGCAAACGCTGGTCGGTGGGCATCAGCAATTGCTTGTCGAGCTGCCGATCGAGTGCAATTTTAAGCTGCTCTTTTCCTTCGTCGGTCCGGCCCAGATCGCGATAGACAATGGCGAGGTGCAAGTGGTGCCGCGGGTCGGCGCTCGTGCCGCGAATGGACGAGACGAGCAACGGAAGAGCCTCGGCCGGCTTGCTGCTGTAGGCGAGGATCGCCCCCTTGGTATCGAGCAAGCCGGGGTCCTTGCCGACAATCTCAATGGCCCGATCAATCAGGGAAACCGCTTCCGTTCGCTTCGACGGCTCCTCTGCCAAGAGCATCGCCAGGTTGTTGAGTGCCGCAATGTGCTGCGGATTGGCCGCAAGGATTTGCCGATAGAGAACGGTCGCTTCGTCGTATTTCCTTTCCAAGAGGGCCACGAGCGAAGCGGCGTACAGCAGGCCCACATCCTTGGGGAACTTGTCGATCGTCACTCGCAAGACGGGAGCGGCTTGCTTGAAATCTTGCTCGGTAGGTTGGCTTTCCGTCAGTGCGGCGGTCAACACCATCGCCGGCCGCGTGGTCGAATCAGTCTGCTTTGCTTCTTCGCACACCGCAATGGCATCCGATAGCCGACCCTGGCGGGCCAGCGCACCGACAAGCAGCGGATATTGTTCGGGAGCGATCGCAACGAGCTGCCGATACCAGCGCTCGGCGGGACCATACTTCTTGAGGCTGGTGTACAGATCGCCGACGCCGGTGAGGATCGCAATCTTGTCGGCTGGATTCGTTGTCGCCGCGACCAGCTCGATCGCTCGCGGCTCGATCATCGGCTCCACATCGGCCATGGGATCGTTGGCGGCCGCAACCTGTACTGCCAGCGCCAGCTTACGCAATCCGTCGTCTTTCGCCATTTCGCTCGCAGCCAGCCACTTCTCGCTCCGGTCTGTCACCCCGGCCAGAATCTGCATCTGAACGACCAGCCCGACGAGGTCCGCGGTCTGTTTCGGCAGTTTCTCCACCGCCGCTTCGAGCCGGTCGAGCCACGGAAGTGTCTCTGCTTTCTGCCCATGGCGTACCAGGAACTGAATGACGGCGGCGTAGCTCGCCGGCGGCGCACCCGGCTCCTCGGCTGCGGCTTGCCATTGCTGCTGGGCCGCGAGGAGCTTCTCCGCGGTCTGCGTCGGGTCGTCCATGACAGCCACCTGCCGCTCATACAGTTGGGCGAGCAATTGCCGGTCGCTGGGTGCGGGAGAAGCCTTATCCAACACAAGTGTTTCCACGATTTGCACAGCACGAGTGAGATTGGCAACGCCCCCTTGCTGCACGAGTAATAGCGCCCGGATCCGCTGATCCTCGGCATCGACCGTCCCACCTGGGGCGGTTTGTGTCAAAAGCTGCTGAGCCTCTTCCAACCCGGCGCTGCCGCGAGACGCGACCGCCAGGGCCAGCAAGCGACGGACAGAAGCCGAATCGGGATGCTGAACCAACAGATCGCGCAACATCCGCTCCGCTTCAACCGGGTCCGACTTCAAATAGAACTGCGCAATTCGCAGTTGCACGTTCAGGTCGGCAGCACTGCTTCCCGCGAGATTGCCGAATTGCTTACGGGCATCATCCGTTTTGCCGAGCGAATCGTACCCCTGAGCCAGCAAGAGCCGCTTCTGCAATTCTGGAACCTTATCGTTCTGCTCCAGTCGAGCCAGCACTTGCTCGGCTTTGACCCGTTCCTTCGTCCGCACGTGCAAACCGACCAGAGCGCTCCACGCGCTGGCACTGGACGGGTCCAGCTCAATGGACTTTTCCAACGACTGCTCGGCTTCGGCAAAGGCGCTCGTTACCACGAGGATGCGACCCAGCCACCAGTGCGCCCGCGGATCGCTGGGACGCTGCGCGAGGCTCTCCCGCGCGATCTTGACCGCGTCTTGCGGTTGGTCGCGGTACAGTTCAAAGTTCGCTGCTGCCTCGGCCAGCCCTTGCGACCGCGGCAATTCGCCGGCGAGCCGTGCCAGGTAACGCTCGGCATCGGCCCAGCGCTGCTGGCTTTCGAGCAACGCAACCAGCTGCTCGTACACAAACAGTCGTCGCTCACCTAGATTAATGGCCCGCTCCAGATTGGTCGCGGCCTCGTCGGCCTTGCCCAACCGCAATTCAAGGAGCCCTTGCACGGCGATCGCCTGCGCCCAGCCGGGCCGCACGAGCGTGACTTGTTGCAAGTCCGTCAGAGCTTGGGCCAAAGCAGTATCCGTATTGTTCGTGCTGCTGAGATAGATTCGCCAGGCTTGCAGGTACGTTGCGAGGAGCTTCCCAGCATTGCCATTACCCGCCTGTGCAGCGGCCTTCACCCAGCGATCGACGGCGGTAAAGTCCCGCTGATCGAGTTCGAGTTCGGCCGCTCGACGGATCACCGACAGGTCAGCCGGCTGCCGGCGATGTTCGTCCGCGAGAATCGACCGGGCGGTGCCCAGATCTTTGGCAGCCATCGCCACTCGCAAGAGCTCGCTCCGGAGCACCGCTCGCTGTTGCTCGCTGGCAGACTGTGCGGCGGCTTCCAGGATCTTCTTCGCGCCGTCGTGGTCTTCGCGGCTCACGGCCAGTCTCGACTCGGCAATGGCTGCCTCGACTGCGGTCCCCTCGAACTTGCGTAGCTCTGCCAGGCAGCGCTGCGCCTCCTCGGACAGGCCCAGCCCTTGGTATGCCAGGCAGACTTGCAACCAGAACGCTTTGTCGGTTCCGTAGGCCGCTTCAGCCGATTTCAGCACGCTCGCGGCTTCTGCCTTCGCAGCGGCCGGATCAGCGGCGCCTTCGGCCTTCGCCATCAGGTAATCGACTCGTAGAAAGTCGATTCGCCAGGGGGACTGTTTGCCAAGTTCGGATTTGACCTGTTCCAGAGCGAACAACACTTCTTCCAGGCGCTGCCAGTTTCGCTCGTCTGCAGGCCGGGTGACCTGGGACTGGAATTCCGCCGATGCAAGGACCAGCCAGGCATCGACCGACTTCGCGCTGGCGACCGCCTGTTCGGCTCGTTCGACGGCCAGTTGCGGCCGGCCGGTCAACAGGTAGGCTCTCGCTGCTGCCAGACGTGCCGCCGCCAGATTGGGCGCTAACCGATTCACCTCGTCAAACGCGATCGCCGCATCAACCCACTCCCCCAGTGTGAATTGCACCGATCCCAGCAGAAAGGTCGCTTGCAGCGTCATTTCAATCCGGGGATCACCCTGCGGCTGACGCAGGGCGACTCTCCGCAAGAGCTCAATCGCATCCGCCGACTCGTTACGCTGAATGTGCCAGCGGGCTTTCCGCAGCTCCCACTCGCGTTCGAGAGCAATCCGCGTCTGACGCGAAACGCTCGTTCCCAGCCGTCCGACCAGCTTTTTGATCTCTTCTAACGATTCGCCAGCTTCCTCCGGGCGATTCTCTTCCAGATACGACTCGGCAATCTTGGACTGCAAAGCGATCTGAACCGTCGGCATGCGATAGAGTTTCAAACCGTCGCGCCAGACGTTGCGTGCTACGTCGCGGGCGGCAATATCGGTCACTACGGTTTGCGCCAACCGCACGTCCCCCAGATTCAGATAGGCCGCAGGCAGGCGGTCTTCTTCCGGCTTGGCGATGAGCTTCTCGAAGAATCCCTGCGCCCGCGCGAAATGCTGGGTAGCTTTGGCGGCCTGCGCCGGATCGGCCTTCGCGCGGTTGCCTGCGTCCAAGGCATGCATTCCGGCAGCAAGCAACACCTCTGTCTCGCCGGGGGCAAGGCGGACCGCGTCGTCCAGATCACGCTCCGCCTCAGGGAGAGCGTACTTCGTGCGATAGAAGTACCGCGATAGATGAATCTTGCCTTCCCTGGGATTAGCGGCGACGAGTTGATCCATCACGTCATTGGCGCGCTGCTGGCGATCGAGCAACGAAAGTTGGGGCAACTCAGCTGCCGAGATCTCGGCCGAGTCGCGCAGCAAGGACGCCAGCGCGAGGGCGACCCGTGAATCGCTCGGGTTGGTCTGTCGAGCCTTTTCGAGGGAACCCAGAATCGCCAGCTTTTTCAGATCGGCCCGCGCCAGTGAACCATCGGCCCATTGGCTGGCCAGCGCCAGCGACAACACACGTGTCCCTTGCGGATCGTTCGCATTGGCCTCGAGCAGCTTGCGGGACTCGGTTTCTGCTTCGCCGAACCGCTCGAGATCCAGCAGTAAATCAGCCAGTCCGCCACGCAGCTTGGCCACGTCCCCAGAATCTTCTTTGGCTAGAGCCGTGTAGTGCAATGAAACGGCGCGCTGCTTCTCATGATCGAATTGAGCCCCTTTCGCAAACGTGAGGGCCAAGCGGCCGGCCGCGGGTGCATCGTCGGGCTTGAGTCGCAAATAGCGATCCAGGTAGTTGGCCGCCTTCTGCCATTGCGACTCTTTTTCCTGAGCCTCGGCCAACACGAGCAATCCCTTGGCCGTGCGCGAAACTTGCCACTTATGCAGGCCATAGACCGCGCCTCCGGCTGCCGCGCCGACGACGGCGGTCGCGATCAACAGGGTCAGGTTGACGGTGCGTTTCACCATGGGAGTGAGCAATACGTACGAATGTGATTCAGATTGCGGTAGTAGGAATTGAACCGCCGAGGAATTCAGGATTTCTCGGACGGATCATTGGTGTTCGAATCGACAACGTCGTCACTCGCCCCACGGCGCTCGCTGGAGTAGTAGTAGCTGCCGTAGCGATAGGCGTAGTGATGCATCGGCACGCCATTGAGCACCGCGCCCGCCACACGAGCCCCTGCGGAGGAAAGTCGCTTGGCGGCTTCGCTGACTTGATCGACGCGGCTATAGTCGCGTCGCACGCACAAGACGGCGGCGTCGGCCGCGCCAGCCATCAAGAGCGACTCGCTCGCGGGGAGAATCGGAGGCGTGTCAACGATGATGTTGTCGTACATCCCGCGCAGTTTCTCGATCACGGCCTCGAACGCGCCGCTGCCGGTCAGACTGTGCGGACTGGAACCAAGCCGCCCGGCGGTGAGCAAATGCAGGTTACTGCAGAATTCAGTTTCAATCGCTTCCTCCAGCGGAACTCGGTTCGCAAGCACTTCAGCCAGACCCGGACCGAGCTCAACGCCGAAGATGCGGTGAATGTCCGGCGAACGCATATCGCCATCGATGAGCAGCGTCGGCTTCCCGGTGGCATTCGCGACGCTGATGGCCAGCTGCGCGGCGAGACTGGTTTTCCCCTCGCGGCTGATGGCGCTGGTCACGGCGAGCACGTGGCGACCACGGGCCGCTCCGATGAGAGACAAGTAGGTCCGCAACCCGTTGATGCTCTCCTCGAAAAGCTGCACGTCTTTACGCTGCGTTCCGTCGGCCGCCTGGCTCCGGCGGCGACGCGGCAGGTTCGTGATCTCGCCGACGACCGCGATCTTGCCCGTATGTTCCAGTTGCTGCCGGCTGGCCACGCGACCAAACAGCATTTCAATGCCGACGGCCAGGCCGAACGGAATCGCCAAGGCAGCAAACGCCGCCATCAACATCTTCTTGTAAGGAATCTCCTCATCGGGCCGCGTCGGCTCCGTTGCCGAACGGAAACCCTCGACCCGTTCCGGCGCTTTGCGCTCCGACTGCAAAAGCTGAATGCGGCTGACTAGTGCGTTGTAAAACAGAGTGGCTCGCTCCTCGTCGTTCTTGGCGAATTCGAGGTCGAGTTCCTTACCGGCATGCTGCTTGAGCTCGCCGCTCTCCGTCTTCAGCCGATCCTTCAGGAAGGTGATCATCTCGTTCATCTTCACGAGCTGAGCCTGGAGCGTTTCGATCTGCGCTTGACGTTTCGAGCGGCCGGCGTTCTCGATCTCGCCGGCGTACAGCTTCCGACGTTCCTCGGTGAGCTTGGCAAGGGAGGTTTCGGCCGCCGTGATCTTCTTGGCGAGCTGCTGATAGACAGTGTTCGTTGCCAAATTCTTCGAGGCTTTCTTGTGCCCTTCGGCCTTCTCTTGATCGGCCTGAAGCGTCGCTTTGAGGGCGTTCAATTCCTGATCCGCGAGCAACCGGCGCTCGACGAGTTCGGCCGGGGGAGTGAAGTCTTCTTTCAGGAGTAGCTTTTGCTCGGCATTCAGCTCGGCCTGCGTCGTCATGAACTCGATTTCCGCGTTAAGCAGTTGAGCTTCCAACTGATCCTGAATCGTTGTGGCGCGATTGGAATCGCGCTTCGACATCCCGCTCCCCGGTGTTTCGCCCGCCACTTGCTTTGTCAGGCTGTTGACGACCCCCCGCAGACGCTCGACTTCGCCGTATTGCTGTTTGGACTGGCTATCGAGTTCCTTGATCATGTCTTGGCTGACTTTCGCGTCGTGCTTCTGAAAGAGCGCGATGTACGAATTGGCAACTTCATTCACAATCAGCGCCGCCTTGGCCGGGTCTTCGCTCGTGAACTCGATCACGAAGAAGTCGGAGTTTCCTTGAGGCTTGACGCGGAGATTCTTGCGCAGATAGCCGAGTGGGTCCACTTCGCGACGCAGCTCCGGCGTGCTCATGACGGCACGCAAGCCGATCACGGGCTCCAACACGGGGGGGCTGGTGAGCAGTTGAATCTGGTTGGCGACAAACCGCTGCGGGTCGTCCCCGCCTGTCCCTTGCAGGATTTGCATAGGACGCTGATAGATGCGAATCCAGTTCTGAGCCGTGTACGTCGGCTTCGTGGCGTAGTAAACGACGACCGCGGCGCCGGCTGCCAAAAGCAGGCCCAGAGGCAAGGCGATATGCCACCAACACCGCAGGGCCACCAGAATCGTATGGATGTTGATCTGGGGCATCCCGCCTGGAGCTGGGGGATGTGGCAAGGAGGAGTGAAACTGAGCGGGCAGGGACATCAGGGTAGTTCCGTCTTCGTGTTCCGGTCAGATCGAGTTCGATCGGGTGCTGAGTCGCCGGCGTTGCCTCGCGTGCGGACGGCTCAGTTGCCAGCTGCACTTACGCGTGCGACTGGCGTACGATCGCGCTCACATCGAGTTCATCCACTTCAGGAAAGAGCTTGTCCAAGTACCAATGCACGCAGCCCAGCATCAATCCGGCCTGCACGATCATCGCGATTCCGGCAGCTTCGTGCGAAAACCAATGGGCGGTCTCGCCGGTCGTGAATTGATAGAGCAGGCCCGTGACGACGATCCGCGTTGCATTGGAAATAATGGCGATGGGCACGACCGACACTGCGAGCAGCGACTTCTGCCACCAGGGACGGGGCACCAGGACAACATAGGCATAGGCCACGGCGATGACCGACATAAACAGTCGCAGACCGGAGCAGGCCTGAGCGACTTCCAGCTGATTTTCGCCGATCAGGATCACATTTCCTTCGGAAAACGCCGGCTGACCGAGTAGTTGCAAGCCGTAGCAACTCAGCTTGGTGGCAATCTTTTGCAGCGGGAGGCTCGCCATCGTCTCCCAGCCGAACGGGAGCGGCACCATGAACCACAGAAAACCGATGGACGGGAGACTCCACACCAAAAGCCGCCAGCCTCCCAGCAACGCCACCGAGGCCGCTGCCCAAGGCAGAATCGACCACCCGTCGAGAAAATCAAAGTAGTAGCGGCTCGCAGCGATGCGCATGGCGATTGCCAGTGCGAGAAGCGGCAGACCGATGAGCCAACTGCTTGGCCCCACGCCAGGAAAACTGGCCGGATTGATCCGGTAGCGAACCACGCAAAACACAATCGCCAGTGGCACGATCAAAAAACCGTGTGAGTAATCGGGAACCGTGTACCAGGTGTGAGCGAGGGACGACAGCGTGGACCAGTACGACCAGACGCCGACGATCGCACACACGACACCGACAGCCAGCGAAAGCTGCCAATTGCCGCTTTCAACAGTGGCAACGCTGGGGGGAGGCGCCTTTCGAGCGGCTGGGCCCGTGGGACGGGCATCGGGCTTGTTTTTCGACTTCTGCCGACGACCGACGACGGGAACCGACGACGGTGTTGGCTGCGATGGGAGAGGTTTAACGGAGGACATGGCTAGCTGCCTGGGACGAACGAACATTCGCGAGAGGCCCGGCATCTCGGCCGAGTCGCCAATCGCGGAAGTTCAGTCGAGAATGAATCGCTCGAGTTTTTTCCGCACGCGAAAGTTGAGTTGCCAGATATTGGTGGACGAATAACCCTGCTTGGCGATTTCCCCGTTGTCGGACGTCGCCAAGAGAACATCGAAATAGAACGCTCGCTCGGCCGGCGACAGTGTCCCTAAGAACTCTTCATCCGACGCCAGTGCCGCTGAGTTGTTGGAATGGCCGTCCACTTCGGGACGGGAGACGAGTTGTTCGCGGTTCTTGCGGCGTTTTTCCGAACGAAACAGCATCCGCGTTTCGCTCTTGGCGAGCACCGAAAGGAAAGTCGAGATGCGGCAGCCGCGGCGAACGTCGAACTTGGCCAGGAGCGTGAAGTTGTCCTTGACGACGGCATACCACACGCGAGCCGCAATTTCTTCAACGAGATTCCGATCCTGCCCGGCGCGGCCCAGAAAGCTGCTGATCGTGGCCAGGAGCGAATCGTGTGTCTGCTGATAGAGAAGCGACCAGGCACGCACGTCGCCGCGAATGCACTGCTCAACCAGGGCCCGATCGGCAAGAACAGCCGCCGTCGCTTCGTCGGGAGCTGGCGGCACTGGAGGTGCTTTCGCTTTAGCCACGGAACGGGCTGCGGACTTCTGAACGACGCTTGGCTTCATCGCTGTGGGCTTCACCGCTGTGGCCGTCTTCGGCTGCGGCTTGGCTGCGCGCGAAACGGGTGCATTCGTTGAGCGCGAAACTGCCGGACGTTGGCGAGAAACCCGGGACACAGAAGGGAGGACGAAGCGGTGGGAGCGCTGGAAGATTTAGACCGGAAAGTCTAGTTGTGCGCGGACTTCGTCCCCTTGGGTTACAGTCGCAACCCTCGCAGAAACTGCAAAAGATCGCAACTCTCCGAGCATGATAGACGAGGTTGCGGGAATTGCAACACTCTGGCGAAGAAACTCAGAGCGAATTCACAAGAATTCGACAGCTGCGACATAAGTATATTCATGCAAATGACTTAGGATCCAAGATCGCACCCTGTTTTATTGCTAATTGGGTGATTGAGATGTGGCTGCGGGATATTTGTTCCGGTGCCAAATTCATCGATTCAAAGCGGAAAACCGCCGTCAGTTAAGATTCTCGACTGGCCTATAACCCATGTAAACACGGAGTGAGCCGGGTTGGCTGGCTCCCTCAACTTGCGGCCGCTAACGGGCAACGAGTGGACCGCACGACGACGCACGAGAAGAGGAACTCTCCATGCTGGTGAATTGTATGGCCCAGCTCGATCGGGCTACGATCGCGCTCGAGCTTTCCCGTGGTGGTCGCAAGACGCTGCTCCGCGGATTGGGTGCTTATTCTTGCGATCCTGAACTCGGCAAGATCCTGACGGTGAGCATCGCCGATCGCGGCAGTAGCTTCGATTTCGTCCTGCGGGAGGATCTTTTCGACGGCATTATCGGCACGGGCGCCGACAGCGGTTGCGATTTTCAGATTTGCTTGGAATCCTGATAGCAAGCGATCTGTGCCAACCGCGACGGAATGGCAGGCGACGCTTGTCTCCACCTTCACGGTTCATAAATGGACACCGTGACATGCGCTGCTAGGCGCATTTAAGGCAACAAGCAAGCTTCGGGATGACTCGCATCACATCTCGCCATGCACGTCCTGCGTGTCGCAACAAACTGAAGGGCGGCCTGGAGACGTGAATTTCGTTCTTCGCATCCCGCCATCCTGCATTCGTTTATCGCTCAACGACGACAATCTCGCACAGCTTCCCTAGATCACTGCCGATCCGCTTCGTGTCGATACCATCTTTCATGTGGACGCCGTTCACAAAGACGGCGAAGGCGAGCTTCTTTCCGCTGGCGGTCGTCAAGTAGCCTCCTAGGGCCTTGCTGGTAAGGAGGCCGCGGTCGGCGAGCAGGTTGTCCCAGACGAGCGTGCCGGTCTTGGCCATCACCTTTCCCTTGGCCGGGCTGTCGGCACTGCATGACTTGGCCAGCGTCCCATCGACACCGAGAATTGGCAGGGCTCGCTCATACACGGCGAAATCGGGTCGAGTCGCCATGTGCCGCAGAAGCCGCACTGTCGCCTCCGGCGTGACGTAGTCGGCCCGCGAGCCGCCGGCACCGCCACCGAAGCTGATGCCGCTGTCCGACAAGCCGGCACTCTTCAGAAAGGCCCCTTCCGCTTTCAGGCCATCTTCGACGGTTCGTTTTCCCTTGGCAACGGCCGTAAGCAGCGGCAATGTGCTCGCATGGAGGTTGTGGCTCACCTTGAGGATCAGCTTCGCATTCTCGCCAAAGGGGGGCGAGACAAGTTCCGCCACCTTCGGCAAGGTGCTATAGCCGTCTGCCGTGGGAAGCGGCGTGTCGGGATGCTTTTGCTTGAGCTCCGCGGCCACTTCGACCCCTTCCGCACGAAGCGCCTCGATCAGCATGGCACGAGCGAAGGCCGACGGATCGGGGACTTCGTAAATCCGCACGAGCTTCTTCTTATTGGCTGGGATTTTGCCCGTCACCAGAATCTTTCCGTCCCCCTGCGGCTTGATCCAGGTTTCGAGCGGCACGTCCTCGCGGACCGTTTCGACTTGCGTTTCTATCTGGAAAAGGGCGGTTTGCGGACGCCACGTCACCTTCGCCGGCTGGCCGGGCTCGGTCGGCTCGAACGTGAAGTCGATCACGTTGTCGTTCACCTGGATCGGCGTGATTGTGCTCGGTCCGCTGCCGGAGCCTTCGGTGTGGTCGAACAGTCGCGTGTCGATGAGCACATCGCCACGCACCTTCTTGATGCCGCTGGCCGCCACCTGCTTGGCCAGATCGCGAATACCTGCAAGCGGATCTTGCGGGGTGAGGGTCGAATCGGGCATCCAGTTGGCATAGATGTGGTCGGAATCCTGAAAAGCGATCTCGCCCGACTCGGTCGTCCGGCCGCCGAGCGTCATGTCGCCGCTGGCCACCAGAATCAGATCCCCTTCGAGCGTGCCGTCCGTGAGCGCGCCACGATAGTGAATCGGTGTGCGGAAGCGATGATCGGCCCCGAGCGCATCCAAGGCGGCAGCCGTTGAGAAGAGCTTCGTCACCGACGCAGGGGCAAAGAGCTTGCCGCTGTCGCGTGCCAGCACCGTTTCGCCGCTGGCCAGATCAACGAACAGAAAGCCGACGTGCGCCGTCTGCAAGTGCGGTTGAGCGAGGAACTCGTCGATCTTCCGCGTGAGCGCGTCTTCAGCGCAAGCGGCAATCGGCGAAAAGAACCAGGCGATAAGTGCCGCCAGCAATCCGAGAGTGCGATGCATGGTGAACCTGAGGGAACGAGCGAATGGCCGCCTCGTGAAGAGCCATCATACGAAGGGAGGGCCGCCGATTGAAGCATTGCAGACGCCAACGGCAACAGCGGCAAGTCGATTGCGATTGGACGGACGCCTGACGACAATTGGGCGATGTCGCACGTGACGAAATTGCTGACGCAAATCGAGCAAGGAGAGACCGGAGCAGCCGAGCAGCTCTTGCCGCTCGTGTATCAAGAGCTGCGGGAGTTGGCCGCGGCTCGCTTGGCGCAGGAGAAGCCAGGGCAGACGCTGCAGGCGACGGCATTGGTGCATGAAGCTTTTTTGCGGATGGTGGGAGGACAGGGGGCTCGGGGTTCGGGACTGGGGACTGAGGGGGATCGCTCCGACCAACCACCCTCAGCCCCTAGCCCCGAATCCCGATCCCCTTCCTTCTCCTCGCGCGGCCACTTCTTCGCCGCGGCTGCCGAAGCGATGCGGCGGATTTTGGTTGATCGAGCGCGGCGGAAGGGAGCAGCAAAGCGCGGTGGCGACCTGGCCCGGGTCGATCTGGAGCCGGACCTGGTTGCTGCTCCGGAGGTGCAGGAAGACCTGATCGCACTCGATGCTGCCCTGGACCTACTGGCTGTTGAGTTTCCTGAACAGGCCGAGGTGGTGAAACTCCGATATTTCGCCGGTCTTACGCTGCCCGACGCAGCGGCGGCACTGGGCATTTCCGAGCGGACGGCAGGGCGGCACTGGGCCTTTGCCCGAGCGTGGCTTCGGCGTGCCGTGGAGACCGGCGTGGAAAAATCCTGAGAATTCTTGGCCAGCTTTCTGCCAGAATGACGCATTGGGGTTGAGGCCGCTTTCTGTCAGCCCGCGGAGGAACCGCCGTGACCGAAGATCAACTCTTTCTCGCCGCTCTGGACCAGCCCAACGCCAGCGCCCGAAATGCCTACCTGGACGAGGCTTGCGGCAACGATGCTGCTCTGCGCGGCAAGGTCGAAAGCCTGCTGGCGGCTCATTTCCAAAGTGGCGAGTTCCTCGACATTCCGGCTCCCGAGCAGGTGTGCATCGACACCAGCCCCAGTTGCGCCGTCACGATTCAGAGTGGCAACATGTCCAACCACGACAACGACGAAGAAATCGACGATTCTCAATCGCTCAAGTTCCTTGCCCCCAGTTCGCGGCCCGATTCGCTAGGCCGCATCGGGCACTACGAAGTGTTGCAGGTGCTCGGCAAGGGGGGCTTCGGCATTGTGCTCCGCGCGTTTGACGACGTTTTGCAGCGGATTGTGGCGATTAAGGTGATGGCGCCGCAATTAGCCGCGACCTCACCCGCTCGCAAGCGTTTTTTGCGTGAAGCCCGCTCTTCGGCGCAAGTCCGCCACGAAAACGTCGTGCAAGTCTATGAGGTCGGCGAGCACCCTCTGCCATTCCTGGTGATGGAGTTCATTCCGGGAGAAACGCTCCAGCAGCGAATCGACCGTGTCGGTCCGCTCGAGGTGAAAGAGGCGCTGCAAATCGGCCGGCAAATCGCCGAGGGGCTGGCCGCCGCTCACGCGCAGGATCTGATTCACCGCGACATCAAGCCGGGCAACGTGCTGCTCGAAGGGGCCCAGCACAAGGTGAAGATCACCGACTTCGGCCTGGCCCGCGCGGCCGACGACGCCAGCATGACGCAAAGCGGCATGATCGCCGGCACGCCGATGTACATGGCTCCTGAGCAGGCACTCGGCCAATCGCTCGACCAGCGGGCCGATCTGTTCAGCCTTGGCAGCGTGTTGTACCAGATGGTCGCCGGCCGGCCGCCGTTTCGGGCCAGCACGACCATCGCCGTGCTGAAGCGAGTCGCTGACGATGCGCCGCGGCCGATCCGCGAGGTGATTCCCGAAACGCCTCAGTGGCTGTGCGACATCATCGCCAAGCTGCACGCGAAGAAGCCGGACGACCGCTACCAATCGGCCCGCGAAGTGGCCGACGTGCTGGCCGACTGCGAGGCGCAGCTCAAACAGAGTTCCCGCCTGCAGGACTTCAGCCGGATTCCGCGCGAGAAGTCAGCCCCGCGGCGTACCGTGCGCGGAACTTGGGCCGCAGCCGCGGGGGTTTTGCTCCTGCTGCTCGCCGCGTTCTGGTTTGGACCCTCGGCCCTGCTCTACCTCTCGAATCGCGGCTCGCTCAAGCTGTTGCCGGAAGAGGGCCTCATCTCGGTGATCGTCTTGGAGAACAACGAGGGGGATTTGGTCACGGACAAGCTTCACACGCCGATGACCGATTGGCTCGACCTGACCGAGAAGAGTCACACGCTGAGATTGCCACCGGGCCGCTATCAGTTGAATGTGAGCACCTGGCCCGCGGGCACCCGCGTAAGCCAATGGGCGATCTCGAACACCGGTCTCTTCGGGAGCGACCGCGTCACCGTTCCGGTCATCAACACTTCGGCCATCGTGACCGTCGAACGCGGCCACCGCGTGACACTACGAGCTGTCATCAGTAAGCCAGCCGCTGACCCGACGCTGGTTTCTGTCGCGCCAGAGACGGAGGGCGAGTGGGTGCAGCTCTTCAACGGCAAAGACCTGACCGGCTGGTCCACGTTCGATAAACAGTGGACGGTTCGCGACGGAATCCTGGTGGGCCAAGGAACGAAGGGTTACGTGCATACGTTGCGGGAAGACTTTCGAGACTTCCATTTGCGCGCCGAGGTCAAAGTTGCGGAGGGCAGCAACAGTGGAATCTACTTTCGCAGCTCGTTCGTCGATAAAGTACGCCATGGGTACGAAGCCGAAGTCAGCTTGACCAAAGAGGCATTGCAGACAGGCAGTCTGACGAAATACCCGTCGAAGAACTGGCTGCTCCAGCAGCAACGCCGGCAACTGCTGCAACACGATCGATGGTGCCAGGTCGAAATTATTGCGGTGGGTAAACACTTGGTGGTGAAGGTGGATGGGAACACGACTGCCGAGCTCGACGACGTCGACTTCGAGCGAGGGCATTTCGGTTTGCAGCTTTCCCAAGACGCCACCAGCCACGTCGAATTCCGCAAGATCGAGATCAAGGAGCTTCCGGCAAGCCCGCCGCCATCCGATGGCTTCGTGCAACTCTTCAACGGCCAAGATCTGACCGGCTGGAAAACAGATCCCGAATTGCCGGGGCACTGGGAGGTGAAAGATGGCATCCTTGTCGGTAGCCAGCGTCGTGGGGTTCTCTTGAGCGAGCGCGGCGATTTTGCCGACTTCCACCTCCGCGTTCAAGTCAAAATCAATCTCGGAGGAGATAGCGGGATTTTCTTTCGGGCCGGACCAAAAATGCCGCAGGACGGCGGCTATGAAGCGGAGATCCACAAGAATCGGGGCTATGCGAGGAAGACCGGCACGATCACGGTTATACAAGCCAATGGGGCTCCGCTCGTCCTCGGGCTCGTGGCCGATGACTCGCTCACCAAGCCCGACGATTGGTTTGAATTGGAGGTTATTGCCGAGGGGGGGCACTTCATCACGAAGATCAACGGTCAAGAGGCGGCCACTTGCAGCGTCCCTGCCAACCGGCACGCCGTGGGCCAAATTGGCCTGCAAGTCTGGAACCCGAACACCGTCGTGCAATTCCGCAAGATTGAGATCAAGGAGTTGACGGCGAGCGCGCCAGAGGTGCCGCAGCGAACAGTCGACATCCTCGCGTTCATCCAGGGCACTTGGAATCGCGACTCGGTCATCGTTGAGCCGAAGCAGCCGCCAGATAAAGGGCGCTCGTTCGGGCAACTCACGTTCGAACGCGTCGCGAGCGGAAAGGTGATGCGCGGCCACACGTTAGACGAACACGGCCGCTCGACCAGCCTCATCCTGCACTCGTATGACAGCGTCAAAGATCAGATACGCAGTTGGTACTTCTCGGCCGAGGGTGAGACCAACGCCTCCAATTTCGGCGTGTACGACCCCACCAGCCGCAGCTTTTCGTGGTTGGAGAAGTTCCCCGACGGCACGCAGTCCATCCACGAACTGGACTTCGCCGACGCGAACACAGTCCGTGCCAGGAACTACGACTTGGACGCGGCGAGCAACACCGTTTACGCGTCGCACGCGACGTTCACGCGGACCAGCCAGCCGCCCGCTGTCCCGAATTCGGCGATCGACCCGAAACGCCCCGCCGAGATGAAGGTGCTCGACCGCCTCGTCGGGGAGTGGCGCGACGAGATTACCGTCACAATTCCCGGCACACCCGCCCAGCCGAAGATAGAGGTGCAGCGGACGCAGGCCCGGTCGATCCTGGGCGGCCGGATGATCGAGACGTTGACCACCAACGAGACGACAAATAGCAACGATTATTCCGTGCTCTGGTATGACGTTGCCGCGAAACGATACCGACTCTGGGCGTTTCTTGGCGACGGGCAAGCATTCGAATTGAGCGGAACCTGGAACGAAACCACGCAGACTATCGCCTTTGAATCGTCGGACGGCGTCCGGTTCGGACACACGATCTTCCAAGGCGACGACCAACATGAATTCCGGCGCGCCGCCAAGAACCCGGCCGGCAAGATCGTCTTTGATGCCAACGGCGTGGCGCGCCGCGTCACTCCGATCGGAGTACCTCCGCTTGCCGTCGCGCCGTTCGACACTGCGCAAGCCAAGAAACACCAGGATGCCTGGGCCACGCACCTCGGCGTGCCGGTCGAGTACACCAACAGCATCGGCATGAAGTTCCGCCTGATCCCGCCCGGCGAGTTCCAGATGGGAAGCACTCCCGAAGAAATCGAGGTGGCGTTGCTAGAAGCGGCTGAAATCAACAATGCCTGGAAAGAACACATTCAAGGCGAAGCTCCTCGTCATCGAGTCGTTCTTGAGCAGCCCTTTTATCTCGGTATTCATGAAGTGACTCAGGCCCAGTACCAGCAGTTGATGAGCGCGAATCCCAATTATTTTGGTCCGCAGGGGCTGGGAAAAGATCTGGTCGTCGGAGTGGACACCGCCCGATTCCCCGTCGAAATGGTGAGTTGGGAGGATGCGGCAAACTTCTGCGTTCGCCTCAGCGAGCAGGAAGCCATCCCACCCTGTTATTCCTGGGATGGCGAATTGATCAAGCTCCGTGAGGGAACTGGTTATCGGCTGCCGAGCGAAGCGGAATGGGAATTCGCCTGCCGTGCCGGGACGTCCACAAAATTCTGGAGCGGAAACGAGATTGAGAACTTAATGCAGATTGGCTGGTTCGGTGCAAACTCAACAGGCCGGCCGCACCCTGTCGGCGAGCTGCCGGCAAATCCATTTGGCCTGCATGACATGCATGGCAATATTTGGGAATGGGTTCAGGACGGGTGGGATCCGAGTTTTTACGCCTCCCTCAGTGAGCAGAAATCTGTCAGCCCGCTGAGTCCCATTGATGCTACCGCCGCACGCGGGGCGCGTGGCGGCAATTTTTATGTCCCTCCGATGCATTGCCGAGCGGCAGATCGTGGAGCCTTTGATGCCAAGTCGATTCACGGGACGGTTGGTTTTCGCGCGGTGCTGTCGGTGGATGCCGTCAAAGCGGCGAAGACGCCGACCGCTGTCGCTCCGTTCACCGACGCTGACGTCCAACGTATCGCCGCGCTGCCGGCCGCCGAGCAGGTCGAGGAAGTCCGCCAGGAGTTGATGCGTCGCAACCCCGGCTTCGATGGCACGGCGAAACACAAGGTCGAGGGGGGCGTGGTGACGGAGCTGACGTTCACGCCCGTCAAAGGTCAGGACGCACTGACGGACATTTCGCCCGTGCGGGCGCTGACGGGACTGACATCCCTGAACCTCTGGGGCTGCGTTGGGCTTGAAGATCTGGAGCCTCTGAAGGGCATGAAGCTCACCCGGCTGATCATCGGCAGCTTGAATGTCAGCCTCCAGGTCCGTGACCTGGAACCGCTGAAGGGCATGAAGCTTACTGAACTTCAACTTTACCGTTGCCAGGTCCAGAACCTGGAACCGCTCCAGGACATGCCGCTCACCAAGCTGACCCTTTTTAGCCGCCACGTGCGGGACTGCGGGCCGCTGACGGGCCTGCCGCTCACCACGCTGGGCCTTGCTTACTGTAGCCAGATCGAGGACTTCACGCCGCTGGCGGACCTGCCGCTCACCGGGCTTCACCTGAATGACTGCCAGGTCCGGGACCTGGCGCCATTCAAGGGCATGCAGCTTACCGAGCTGTTGCTTGCCGGCACTCCGATCCGAGATTTGGAGCTGCTCAAGGGGATGCCGCTGAAGAAGTTGTCCATCCACAGAACCGGTGTCACCGATCTGAAACCTCTGCAGGGGATGGAATTGGACGAGATCTACCTGACCCCGAAGAGCATCAACCGGGGCCTGAATATCCTCCGCGAAATGAAGAGCCTCAAAACCATCGGTATTGAATACAACCAGGCCTGGCCGGCTGCGGAGTTCTGGGAGCGCTACGACAAGGGGGAGTTTGCCGTCGCCCCGTTCACCGAGGCTGATACCAAGCGGATCGCCGCGCTGCCGGCTCCTGAGCAGGTCGAGGAAGTGCATGCAGCGCTGATGCGGCTGAATCCTGGATTCGACGGCAAGGTGACGCCGACGATCGAGAATGGCGTGGTCATGGAGTTCTCCGTGAATACCGACGAAATCCTCAATGTCGCCCCCATCCGCGCGCTCACGAAGCTTATCTATCTTGATCTTCGCGGCACGTATCCCAACAAGGGAAAACTGGCCGACATCTCGCCCCTGCGGGGCATGACGATCAGCCGGCTCGATTGCTCCTCGACGCAAGTCTCCGATCTCTCGCCGCTGGCCGACCTGCCACTGACGGTGCTGCACATCAATCACAATCCAGTCAGCGACCTATCGCCGCTAAAAAAGATGCCGCTGGAAAATCTGGGCATCGCGGAAACTCAAGTGGCGGACCTCTCGCCCCTCAAGGGGATGCAGATCAAGCTGCTCGGCGCTCAGTTGCTCCCAGTGACCGACCTCTCTCCGCTGGCTGGAATGCCGCTGACGGGATTGGACCTGTATCACACGGTCGGCGTCACCAGCCTGGAGCCGCTCCGAGGGATGCCGCTGGAAGGGCTCAACCTGCAGGACGTTCCCGTCTCGGACCTCTCGCCACTGAAGGGCATGACCACGCTGCGAACGCTCGTACTGCAAGCCACCAAAGTTTCGGACTTGTCTCCACTCGCAGATCTGAAACTGACTGACCTTCTCATGCATGGCGAGCAGATCACCGATCTCTCGCCGCTCAAGGGCCTGCCGCTGACGAGACTGCACATCGACGGCACCGGCGTCAGCAACCTGCAGCCGCTCGCTGGGATGCCGCTGGTCGAATTCCGCCTGAATCCGAAGAACATCACCGAGGGGATGGACGTTGTCCGCGGGCTGAAAACGATCCAAACCATCGGCACGCCCGGCAATCAAACCGGGAAGCCGGAGGAGTTTTGGGAGCGGTACGACAAGGGAGAATTCAAGGAGTAGCTTGTGATGTAACTTCTGGTTGAAGCGCGGCAGTGGGGGACCAGATAATGGCGAGGCCCCACTGGGAAACCGCCATGTCGCCACCCACGGAATTGCCGCGCCGCCGCTCCTGGTTCCGGCCGCAGTTCAGCTTGGGGACGATCTTTTGGCTGATGCTCGTGGCCGGGATGGGAGCCGTCTGGTGGCGAGACCGGACGAGCCTGGAACAACGGCTGCAGAAGCTCGAACAGATGTACTCGCCGTCGCGGCAAACGTTGTGGGGAGCGGCGGATGTTCTGGGCGCGCCCGACGATCCGACCGGTTCGGCCGGCAAGTCGTGGTGCCCGCAGCGGTCGAGTGCCGTCGATTGGGTGGAAGTGGGCTACGACAAACCCATCGCGACCGTCTCGATCGACGTGCATGAAACCTATTCGGTCGGCTGCGTGACCGAAGTGCTGGTGACCGATCGCTGGGGGCAGGAAACCAGCATCTGGAAAGGGACCGATCCGACACCCGCTCCGGCATCCACGGGGATATTTCAGGTGCCGGTGCCGGCGTCGATCAAATCGGTGCAGAGCGTGAAGGTCCACGTCGATAGCACGAAGCGTGGCTCGTGGGCCTGCATCGACGCGGTCGGCCTGACGACGACCGGCGGCAAGACAACCTGGGCCACCTCGTCAAACTCCAGCAGCGTCTATGGCGGCGGGAGTGTGAGCGCGGCGAGCGAGCAAGAGGCGTGGTACCGGTTTTGGTAAGGGCTCGGAAAAACGGCGTTTGCAGTACAAAAGTCCCGCCAGGGAGGCGGAACCTACATCAGCGGTTCACTTCCGCCCCTGGCCACACGAGGTCGTTGAAACGATCGACCGGTTCGTGGGCGGTCCAGGCGATGGCTCTCAGGAGCAAAATGCGAAAAGCCGGGTCGTCGAACGTCCAACTGTAGTGGCCGGGGATTGAGACGAAGACCCGCCCTTTGCCGTGCTCGACCGACCAAAGCTGCGGGTAAGGGGCGCCTTCCTCGACGGCGCTGGCAAGCAGTCGATCGGCTGGAACGGCGCCAGTCAATTTCCAGTAGGTCTCGTCGATCATGGTGAGCGTCTGGAAATTGCGAGTAATCGGATGATCGGCCTTGGTATTGAAATCGAGCTTGATCTCACCGTGGCGGAAACCGGCCGCTCCCGCAGCGGCCAGAGCGATGCGCTTAGCCAGGTCGGCGCCTAGCCTTCGGCCGTCGATCGCCCAGTGAATGTAGATGACGCCGCCGCCGCGGGCTAGGAAGGCGTCGAGCTCGGTCGCCCGCCGCGCGTCCCAATCGCCGTGTTGATAAAAGATCATGACGTCGGCCTTGGCGAATTCCTCCTTGTCCGGCCATTCCCAGGCGGTGGCGACTTCGACCTTGTCCCCCGCAGCCAGCAATTCGGCCCAGGCCTTTTGCCAGGCGGGATAGTCGTGCTCGCCGGGGCCGTGGTCCTTCGGTCCGGCGACGAGGACCACGCGAATGGGCCGCGTCGGCTCGGGCGGACTCGGCGCGCCGGCGAGCAGGACGTTCACTTCGGCCTGCGTTCGCGGTTTCGGTCGCGGGCCGACATAGTCGCGCGGCATCCGCGGCGCGGGCACGAGCAGGAACGTCATCAGATCGCGAAGCCGATCGGGCCCGAGCAGCTTCGGCAGTCCTTCGGGCATGGTCGATTGCGGCGACGCCCGCATTTCGAGGACCTCGACCGGATCGACCTCGGTGAGCATCCCTTTGATGTCGCCGATCCGCAGCTTGCCGCCGGCATTTTGCACAACGCCGGTCAACGTGCGGCCGTCGCCCAAGCGGACGATGTACGAGAGATGATCGGGGTTGAGGGCGAAGCTGGGCGTGGTAATGTCGCGGAGGACCGAGGTATAGTCCCGATGAATCAAGTTCGAGAGATCTGGCCCGATGTTGCCCCCTTGGCCATGCACGGTGTGGCACTTGGAGCAAGCGGCGTCATTGCCGAAGAATTCCTTGCGACCGCGGGCCCAACTTCCGCCAGCAAGTTCCGGTACGAGTGACGGGGCGGAAGGCTCTGCGGCTTTGCCGGTCGTGTCGGCCCAGGGGACGAGGATGCGGCGGAGCGGGAGCGGTCGAGCACGGTCGTCCTCGCTCGTAGTCCACGAGACATCGAGGCCCACGTCACCGGCAGACTTGGTGAGTTGGAGCTCGACCGAAACGGTTTTCTTTCGCTCGGGCGCAAGCGACAGATTCACACGGCCTTCGGCTTTGGTCACGGCGGCGGACGGAGATGCAAGTTCAAGCGGCGAGACGGAGGCAAACGCGACGGCCACTTCCTCCGGCGGCAGCTCGAAGTCGATCTGCGAGCCGGGTTGCACCGCGGGGCGGAGCATGTCGGTCAGATCGAGCTGCGCCCGCAGCACGAGCTGGCCAGGAGCCTTGATTGCTTCCCAAAAGGCGTCGTGCGGGGCGCTGCCGGCTGTCAGTTCGCGGGCGACTTTCAGATCCAAGTGCGGCAGCCAGATGGTCGTCGCGGGTCCGCCGCCGCCGGGGGTCCAGGTCGCTTCGCAGCCGGTGAGGTCGAAATCGAGGTCAATCGCGGCATGTTGCGGCAATGCACCGACAGGCGATTTGTCAACAACTGGCCGCCCCATGCCGGGGAGCGCGAGCCCATAGTGGACGGCAGCCGGAATGGGATCGACGGCCAGGACGAGCGACCGTTGATCGGGCGTGAGCTGCGCCGAACGGAGCGGCACGTCGAAGCGCGGGGCAATACGCTGCATCTGCACGACTGCATAGCCCGGCCAGATCGTTTCAAAGCGGTCGCCGGCGCGGACGTGCTGGCCGGCCGTGAGCTTCGAGTTTTTAAGCACATCCTTGAGCAGTTCCGGCTTGACCGGCCGATCGAATTCGACTCGCACTTCGCGCGGTCCAGTGGCCCACGCAAATACAGGCTGCGGATGACTCGGATCGGTATAGCTGATCTTGAAGAGTTTCCCCTTGCCAGACGGGCCGCTCCCCCAGTCGGGGCCGCCGCTGTGGCAAGCGACAACGAGGCTGCCGTCGGGGGCGGGACAGGCGTCGATCGTGAGCATGCCCAAAGCCGCGAGCAACTGCGTGCGGGCCACGTAGCCTGCAGGTGATTTTACGAGCTTGGTGCGATACAGCTTGCCGCGCGACTCGCCGGCCACAATCGCCTCGCCCTGCCATGCTGCCGGGCCGAACGACGGGCCCCCCTCCTTGACCGGCTCGTTGAAGTTGAGGCCGCAAGTCGATTGGTGCTGCGGTCCGTAGTCGAACGTGCTCGGCTCGTCGATCACGCTCGGCAGGTGCTTGGGATGTCGGGACGGAAAGCCGTAGTGCCGGCCTTGCTGAATGTGCAGCAGTTCGTCGAACGGGTTGCCGTTGGGGACCCAGGTCGCCCCTTCCTGGTCGGTGCAAAACAGGTCGCCGGCGCGATTGAGCCGGATCGCAATCGAGAATCGAATGCCCTTGGCGACGACTTCGCGGGTCTTGAAGTCGGGCGACACACGAATGATCGCTCCGGTCTCGTCGGTCCGCGAATAGTGCGAATGGCCCTCCTTATCGCGGAGTAGCGGATCGGTGAAATTCATCGTCCCGTGGCCGAAATAGACGCTGCCGGTTTCGCGATCGAACGCGACTCCCACTCCGTCCACCGGCTGGAAGCTCTCCGGCCAGCCGCCGGCCACTTCGATCTCTTTGTCCGCCTTGCCGTCGCGGTCGGTATCGACAATAAGCAGCAGCTTGGATTTGAAGATGACGAACGCCCCGTCGCCGTGCTTGTATCCGGGAGGCGTGAGATCCAGGCCGATGGGGGCTCGCAGACTGTCCTTGTTTTCCCAGAACAAGTCTGCCCGATCCTCGATGCCATCGCCATTCGTGTCGGAAACAAGCCAGATACGGCCGTCGTAACCCACGGCAACGAGTGTGCCGTCCTCGCGGTATTTGACGTTGTTGAGGTTGGTCAGATTGACGGGCAACTCGCGGATCGTGAAGCCGGGAAAGAAGACCTGCACGGGAGGCGCGTCCTTTACGGGGACAAGCGGCTCGCTCGTGCCGTCGCCGATTGGTGGCAAAGCGTCCTTGATGGCTGCGTATTTCGCCGCGAGGTATTCGCGGACAGACTTGGTTTCGTCCGCAGTCAGGACGCGGTCATAGACGAGGACTTCGGCGATTTCGGCTTGTAGGGGGCCATCGACCTGCTGCGGCCCAGCGCCGTTGTTGTAGTAGCGGGCCCCGAGCGTGATCTCATCGAGCGACAGCGGCGAGCCGTCGCGCCCCCGCTCCCCTTCGCTTTGACCGTCGATCGCGAGCCGGATCGTCTTGGCGGCAGCGTCGGACGAAACCTCGATCGTGTAGAGCTTGCCGAAGGGCGTGTCCCCTTTCCGCAAGCTCTGCGCCCCGCCGAAGCCGCGGCCTTCGACGTTGAGCGTGCTGAACTGCGGCGTGCCGAACGGGCCCAGGTCAATTGTCAGGCCACTCGTGTAGTCCTTTTCGTCGGCCTTGTTGAACGCCAACAGACCCCGGAACGCACCGACGTTCTGCCGCGGTGCAGCGACGAGAAAGACCGTGAGCGACTTGAGTTCCGCGGCTAGCTTGACGGCGCGCAAATGGTCGTCCACACCATCGAATCGGACGATGGCCGCTTCGCCGAGCTTCATTACTCGCGGCTGTTTGTCAGTGGCTTCCTGCGCGAGGTCGCGACGCTTGCCGGAAGCGTCGCGCCATGTGGCAAGCGGCCCTTCCGTCGGAATGGCTTGCTCACCAGCTGCTTTCGTGGCATCGAGCCAAAGCTGCAGGCCGTCCGTGACCTTGAGACGCGGATCGGCCCAGGGTTCAGCCGCGAAAAGCGAAGTGGTTGTAAGGATTACGACGCCGAGGACGCCGCAACCAGCCAGAGAGGAATGTCGCTTGCTCATGGGCCGGATTATAGCTTCCGGCCCGTGGCAGCTGCAGCCTTAGCGGAGCACGTCTTTCTGATCGAGAACCTGGGCCACGGCCAGGTTGTTGCCGAAGTTCTTGAAGTCTTTGAACGTCCAGACGACTTTTTTGTCGCGATTGACTTCGATGAGTTGCGGATTCGCTTCGCCCGCGTGGCAGTTACCGAGAATGATATTGCCACTGGGGAGCACTTGGAGCGTGGTGACCCAAGCGAGCGTGATGCCGGGGAGTTCTTTTTGTTCGAGACTCCACACGGCTTTCCCTTCCGGCGTGACCTCGATCACCCGGTTGCCGTTGCCACAGGCGATGAGCGTGTTGCCGCTGGGGAGGCGGAGCGCGCCGAAGACCGCCGTGCCGTGTCCTTCGGGTCCGTGACCGGGCGATTCGGGGCGGCCGGCCAGATCGAGCTTGTAACTCCACACGACTTTCCCGCTCTCGTCGTATTCGCAGACGATGCCGTCAGCTTCGTGGCACACCAGGTAGTTGCCGCTGGCGAGCTTGCGGACCATCCGCGTGTCGCGGTGCGGATCGGGATGATCGACAGTGAGCGGAATCTCTTTGACGATCTTGCCATCTTTGTCCACTTCAACAATTCGCCGGTTGCCGCTCTCCGCGACCATCGTCAGGCCATCCGGCAGGCGCTGAAAGGCGTGGATCTCGATGCGGCCCTTGTAGCCATCCTTCGGCTTGGCTTCGTATTGCCAGACGACTTTCTTGTCGGGCGTCATCTCGACGATTGTCGTGTTTCCGGTATGGAGCAACAGATTGCCGTTCTCCAGCAACGCGATGTCGTGCGAGTTGTATTTGCACTCGACTTCCCATTCGACCTTGCCCGCGGCATCGACGATGGCGACGTGGCCGTTGTCCTGGGCCAGGACGCGGTAGCCAGGCTCGGCAGAGTAAGCAACGGTGGGAAATACAAGGAACAGGGCGGCGACAAGGTGCGATCGCATGGGAGGACTCGCAGGAGTGGAGAGATTGATGAGCTTAGACTCATGGGGCTTACGCCGCACGCTCACCTAGCCCGCTCACTGTAGCAATGTTTGCGGGCCGCGCGGCAAGTTGCTATAAACCAATCAGCCGCGGCCGATGCGTACTGAGTGAGCATTGGGCGGCAAATGGGCAAAACGCGACTCGAACACGGGAGAAACGGCCATGCTCCGCAAGTCCAAGTATTACTGTCCGGAATGCGATGAGGGTTTCTCGCTCCCGCAGATGCGGAGCCGGCGCGATTTTTTGCTCGCGATGGGCGGAGCCACCGCGGTGGCTGCCGCGGTGCCGGTCGTTCGTGCGGAAGACGCGAAGGCAACGCCCAAGCCGGCCGAAGGGCTGATCAAGGAGCTGTTCTCGACGCTTTCCGACGAACAGAAGAAAACGCTCGTGCAGCCCTACGATCACGGGGCGAGCGAAGGGCGGCCGACGCGGCAGCGGACGTTCAATGCAGCTTTCAACGAGAAGTCGATCGCGGAAAACTACACCAAGCCGCAGGGAGAGTTGGTCGAGCGGATCGTCCGGTCGATTCTGGCCGGCGACGAAGCGTTCGACCGGCTGAGCCGCAAGGGAACGTGGGACGACAGCGGCTCGTTCGACGGCTGCGGGGCGGTGCTGTTCGGCGAGGCCAAGGACAATTCGCCGTTCGCGTTTGTCTTCAGCGGGCACCACATCACGCTCCGATGCGACGGCAACAGTGAGCCGAAGACAGCGTGGGGCGGACCGCTCTACTACGGCCACAGCGAAGCGGGCTATAGCAAGCAGAACGTCTATAACTATCAGACCCAAACCGTGCAGGCCGTGTTCGACTCGCTCGACGAGAAGCAGCGAACCAAGGCGATGGCGACGAACAACCCGGGGGACGGCCTCGGCGGCCTGAAGGCAACCAACCCACGGCACGGCATTGCGTACAGCGAGCTGACCGCTGAGCAGAAGCAGCTTGTCGAGACGGTAATGCGGACGCTCCTCGGCCCGTTCCGCAAGGAGGACGTGGACGAGGTGATGGAGATCGTGAAGACCGGCGGCGGCATGGACCATCTGAACGTCGCGTTCTACAAGGACGACGCGATGAAGGCGGATCAGCCGTGGCATTTCTGGCGGCTGGAGGGGCCGGGGTTTGTGTGGAACTACCGTGTGTTGCCGCACGTGCACTGCTTTGTGAACGTGGCGAGTGCGTGACGCCCAGGTGAATTGAGGGTTGGATTTGCGGTTAGGTTGCAAGCGGAGCGGCCTTCGCCCCGCCTTGGTCGCGATAGACGCGGCAACTACAATCGCAGCTTCACCTTAAGCTCAGGCCTGCCATGCGGATCGGCGCGGTTTCCTACCTCAACACGAAGCCCCTCGTTTACGGGCTGGCGGAGCTTGCGCCGCAGCACGAGCTGATCTTCGACCTGCCCAGCCGCTTGGCCGATCGGTTGGCTGCCGGCGTGCTCGACGTGGCGCTCATCCCGTCGGTCGAATTCTTCGCCAATCCCGACTACCAAATCATTTCTGACGCCTGTATCGGCTGCCGCGGACCGGTGCGGAGCGTGCAGCTGCTCGCCCGTGTGCCAGTGAAGAGCATCCGCACGCTGGCGCTAGACGAGGGATCGCGGACGAGTGCGGCACTGGTGCAGATCCTGCTCCGCGAGCGCTTCGCCCTGTCGCCAAAACTCGTTCCTTTTCCGATCGATTCCCAGCCGGAGGAAATTGAGGCCGATGCCTTACTCATGATCGGCGACCGGGCGATGCACCCTCCGGCAGGCGAGTACGTCGAAACGTGGGACCTGGGCGACATCTGGTGCCGCTGGGCGGAGCTGCCGTTTGTGTTTGCAATGTGGGTGCGAGGAGAGAAGTCAGAGGTCAGAGGTCAGAGGTCGGACGAAGAGTTTTGCAAGTTGGCAGACGCACTCAACCAGTCTCGCGACTTGGGCGTGGCGAATGTCGAGAGCATCGCACGCGAGGAGCACGCTCGATTTGGCCTGACTTACGACGAGTGCCTCACATACCTCCGCGATCATTTGCATTTCACGCTAGGACCGCGCGAGCGAATGGGACTCTCGCTGTTTCGGGAACATGCCGAGCGATTGGGATTGGTTCCGCAGCTGGAAGGGGTTTCCGGAGTCAAGTTTGCTCGCGGCTAAGAATATGATTGAGACCATTCTGAATAGAGCCGTCGCCGGCAAACGCCTGTCGCCTGACGAAGGGTTGGCGCTGCTGCAATCGAACGACCTGACCGCGATTGGCCGAGCCGCCGATGCCGTCACGCGCCGGCTGCATCCGGAGCCCGTGCGGACGTACAACATCGACCGGAACATCAACTACACGAATGTCTGCACGGCGGTCTGCGACTTCTGTGCGTTCTATCGGAAGCCCAAACATGCCGAGGGGTACGTTCTGCCGCGCGAGGTGGTACTGCAGAAGGTGAAAGAGACTGTCGAACTTGGCGGCGATCAGATTCTGATGCAAGGTGGGCTGCATCCCGACTATAAGCTGGAGTGGTACGAGGAGCTGCTGGCCGACATCAAGTCGCACTTCCCGCAGGTGAATCTGCACGCCTTCAGCCCGCCGGAACTGCACGCCTTCACGAAGATCAACAAGCTGCCGATCCGCACGGTGCTCGAACGCTTAAAGGCGGCTGGCTTGGGAAGCATTCCCGGTGGCGGGGCGGAAATCCTGGTCGATCGAGTCCGGAAGGAGATCACCCGCGGCAAAGTGCTGACCGATGACTGGCTGAACGTCATGCGGGTCTGGCACGAGCTTGGCGGCGTAAGTAGCGTGACCATGATGTTCGGTCACGTCGAAACGCTCGCCGAGCGGATCGAGCACCTGGAGCGTGTGCGGAAGTTGCAGGACGAAACGGGGGGCTTCACGGCGTTCATCTGCTGGACGTTCCAGCCGGAACACACCGACATGGCCCACATTCCACCGGCCGGTTCGTTCGATTACCTCAAAACGCAGGCCGTTTCGCGGCTCTATCTCGACAACGTGCCGAACATCCAGTCGAGCTGGGTTACCCAGGGGCTGAAGATCGGGCAGCTCGCGCTCCTCTACGGCGCGAACGACATGGGGAGCCTGATGATCGAAGAGAATGTTGTTGCCGAGGCGGGAACCGTCCATTTCCTCACGCTCGATCAGATGCGCGGCGCGATCGAGGAACTGGGCTACACGCCCCGTCAGCGGAATGTGCGGTACCAGCTTGTCGATCTGGCCCACGAACAGCGGGCTATTGTGGCAAATCGCACGAAGCAGTCGTTGCCGCTCGTTCAATTAGCGTAACAGCCTCTTCCACGGCTGCTTTGTCAGTCGGCCGACAGAACTATCAGCCGGCGAGATTTCGGTGGCAATGATTAGCAGTGCCTGGGCGTCGGTGTCGCGGCCCCGCTTGGTCATGCGATGCGACAGCACATAGGCAGCCGGTCCGCGGGTCGGTTCGGGCAAGCCGGAAAGTGCCAGCTTCCAGCCAAACGGGGCGGGAAGCCGATGCGCTGCACCTCGTTGGTACCCCCGCCCTGGGTCGTGGTGGTGGAGCTTCCCGTCGGCACGGTCCCGCCGATGTACCACTCCTCGGCCGTCAGGCGGTCGAGATTGTCCAGCGTGTACCGCGTGACCCGCCCCAGGCGGTCGATCTTGCGGACGAGGTTGCCGGCCGTAATCGTCGTAGGCGAAGGTGGTGTCGCGCCAGGTCAGTCCAAGCCATGTCGAGGACTTATTTTCAGAGTGAAAAGAAGTCGGATTGTTGCAATGTCACTGCACTTGCCTAATCAATGAAGCCTGACCCCTTTTCCCCTCCCCGGAAAACGTCCGTGCGCAATTCCGTCACGATATTGAGATATCGTTGCCAAGTTGAGTTGTGTTTTGGAAGTAATTGCTGCATTGTTACAAAAAACTGCTCGGCACCTTCGAGCAATGAGCGATAAAGTAATGTCGTTTCAACGACGGTCCTAGTCGAACCGACTCTCACTTCGACCTTTGTTCGAGAAATTAGCTGACAAGCCAAACAAAGCGGTTGATCGGGAAAGTATGTTTCAAACTGCCCGCGACGAATAAGTGATTCTAATCCGTCGACAATGTAGGCCCAGAGCTGATCCACCAAATCGTGGTCACGCTCTGTAAGTAAGTAAGCACTCCCGATGCGCCAAACGATTGCTCCCTCAATATAGTTCTCGTCATACGGAGGAGTATTCACCTCTTGAATAGGGACGAAACGTCCTTCCAAAAGAAGCAACGATTGAATGCTGTATTCCATAGTGAATATTAAATGAGCTATGGCGCCCCGATGGGAGTGAACTGGCCGACACGACCGCGATTAATTCCCAATTGGAATGTTCGACCACCCACAACCCCCCTCACGTTCCCGATACCATTAGCCCCGATTCTGGCGATTTGATCGCGGTTTTGTCTGAGTACTTCGGCGATGGCATGTTCAATTTCTCGGATCGTCATACTCCGATCAAAAAAGTCTTGTTCCCGCGTTACAGTGCCGTTCCAGTAGTTCGGGTGGTGCCTTTGCAGTATATGTGTCATCGCACTTCTATCCAACAATATGGTTGTCCCATTGATGGTGAATGTGCGCGATTGAAAACGTCGTAGTGCGTTAATTGCAGCTGATGGATCAGCTGACCTTATTGCACGATTAAAATACCGATAGACAATCGCAGTGACGCCTGCGCTGGTACCGGTTCCCACAGCAATTCGCGCCCGTAGCCGTTCACGGTTTCCAAAGTGATCTTGGTGGGCGTGAGGTGGTTGGGATA
>CAYLLN010000001.1:182676-218201 GCA_964384375.1 uncultured Pirellulaceae bacterium | reverse complement strand
GCCACCGTAGCCGCCACCACCGCCGCCGCCGTAGCCGCGGCCGCCACCACCGCCGCCGCCACGACCGCCGCGATCTTCGCGGGGACGAGCTTCGTTGACGGTGAGCGGGCGACCTTCGTGCTGCTGATCGTTCAGACCCTTGATCGCTTCGCGAGCGGCATTGTCGTCGTTGAATTCGACGAAGCCAAAACCCTTGCTGCGGCCGGTGTCGCGGTCCATGACGACCTGAGCGCTCTTCACCGGACCATACTGGGCAAACAGAGCCTCTAGCGAATCATCCGTCACGCTATAAGCCAGGTTGCCGACATACAAACGCATTCCCACAGGAAAACTCCTCGAACAGGACATTCGACCCCGTTTTGCTTTCCGGGTCGATGGAAAGGGCCTCACATGGCGGCCTGCCAGGCGATCAGGCGGGGATTCAAACGAGCGGGCAGATTCCTGGGGAACCACTGCTGCAAGAGTCACGTCCTCCGACCATCCATCGCGAAGTATAAGGGGTATGCTCCCGTTCAGGCTAGGTCTGTCGGGGAAAAATTTGCACAACTTTCAAGTGGGCAGTTTGTCGTACGAGCGACATCGAAAGTCGCGGCAGCAACTGGCAATTCGAGGCAAATGTCTCCGCGCCGAACCTTCACAGGCGACACGCAATTTCTCTTTGCCCCAACTGGTCTTGCGGCAAGAGATCCTGTACATTGTGGGATCACTCCCCATTGGCGAGTTGGGCCGACCGGCTCGACGGACCGCGCTGCCGCAAGCGGGGTGGGTGGCTGCTCCGCAGAAGCTGAACGCCAATTGTCGGCATTCGAAACTGGCCGGTCAGGTCCGCGGTGCTAGCTGACGACGACATTGCGTATTGCAACTTCGCTGTGGCAGCGATGGGATTCCCGGTGAGGTCCGCGCGGTTGCGTGGACGCCGTTATCCACAGGAGAAGCGGTCATGAATTAGACAGGTGCAACTTTGCTTGCGGCGCTGTCGTACGTCGGTCTCGGGACCGCGGGCGCCGAAGCGGCATAGGAGGGCGGACGTGCCCATTCGGATTTACGCGCTCGCAAAAGATTTAAAGATCGACAGCAAGGATCTCGTGGATTTCTGCATCAAAGCAGGGATTCAGGGCAAGGGTTCGGCGCTGGCCAGTTTGGAAGACGACGAAGTCGTCAAGCTCCGTACCTACATGGAAGGTTCGGCCGCCAAGCGGCCCGCCGGTCCGGCCCCGCTGGTCGATACCAAGGCCGTCCTCTCGACGCCGGTGGCAGGTACGGCAACGTTGCCACCGCCACCCCCTCCTCCACCTCGGCCCAGTCCGTTGCGCCGGCCTGGTCCGACGGCACCTGCCGCCGCGCCAGTTGAAGAAGGTGGTGGCGTAGCCATTGCGCCGCCCCCTCCTCCACCCAAGCACGTTGAGCCTGCGCCGTCGGTTGTTTCGGCCAAGGTTGTCGAGCCGCCCGCTCCTCCGCCGCCCCCCGTTGCACCTCCGCCGCCATCGCCGGTTCAGGCGGATCGCGCCGCGAAGACTCCGTCCGCGCCGCCGCCACCTCCCGCTGCTCCGACGCGCCCCGATCTGGCGCCTGTTCGCGGCGACTCGCTCATCAATCGCCGCGATAAAATGAAGGTGCTCGATACCAAGACGAAGAGGCCCGCCGAGCGCAAACGCGATGATGACGGTGGTGGCGGTAGCGGATCGCCCAAGCCGACCGAGCGCCGGACTCCGGGCGTTCGCTTCGCGGCGATGCCCGAGGTCAAGCAACCGTCCCCCGGTGCGAAGTCGAACGAGCAGCCGACGCAAAAGCCTTTGCTCAAGTTGCCGACCGATGTGATGAAGGGGAAGGGGAACCGAGCCGCGCCGCTCCAGGCGCTGGCCGATAAAGTCGAGCGAGAGCGCAAGCAAAAGGAAGCGGATAAGAAAGCCGGCAAACCCGGCACGACAGCGCCGGGAGCCGGCGCTCTGGCGGGGAAAGGAAAGAAGAAAGGGCGTCCGGGCGAAGAAGAACGCGGCCTGGCCGAAATGGCCTCGGTCCGCGCCGACCGCGCGAAGGGGCGCAAGGGGAAGGGGCGTCCCGGTGAGGACGATGATACCGGCCCGATCCGCCGTAAGAAGAACCTGACGCGCATCAAGGCGCACGGCAGCACGGCTGCTCCGCGCAAGGACAAGGTCGCCCTCGAGCTTCCCGCCACCGTTCGCACCTTCTCGGAAGCGGCTGGCGTGAGCGCGGCGCAGGTGATCAAAGCGCTGATGGGCATGGGCGTCATGGCCAACATCAACGCCCCGATTCAGGACGACTTCGTCGAGTTGCTCGCGTCGGAGCTGGGGGTCGAGCTGGAGTTCAAGGCTGCCGAATCGCTCGAGGACAAGCTGCTGGCCAAGTTTAACGGCGAAGCGGACGACACCGAGACGAAGCAGCCCCGAGCACCGATCGTCACAGTGCTCGGCCACGTCGATCACGGCAAAACGTCGCTGCTCGACAAGATCATTGGCATCAATGTCGTCTCCGGCGAGGCTGGCGGCATCACGCAGCACATCCGGGCCTATCTCGTCGAAACGAAGGACGGCCGACACGTGTCGTTCGTCGATACGCCGGGTCACGAGGCCTTTACCGAGATGCGTGCTCGCGGCGCGAACGTCACGGATATTGCCGTGCTCGTTGTCGCGGCCGACGATGGTGTTATGCCGCAGACGGAAGAGGCGATCAGCCACGCGAAAGCAGCTGGTGTGCCAATCGTCGTGGCGATGAACAAGATCGACCTGCCAGGTCGCGATGAGCAGAAGGTCTTGCAGCAACTCGCCACCGCGGGTCTCCTGCCGAGCGAGTGGGGCGGCGACGTCGAAGTCGTTCGCACCAGCGCGATCACCGGTCAGGGGATCGAAACGCTGCTTGAAACGCTCCTCGTTACTGCCGAACTGCACGAGTACAAGGCGAATCCCGATCGGGCGGCGAGCGGCATGTGCCTCGAAGCCGAGCAAGAGCCTGGCCGCGGCGTCATCGCCAAGCTGATGGTGCAAAACGGCACGCTCCGCGAAGGGGACATCATCGTTTGCGGCGGCGGTCACGGTCGCGTCAAGGCGATGTACGACACGCTCCGCCCACGGCAGAAGGTGAAAGATGCCGGGCCGAGCACGCCGGTCAACGTCACCGGCCTCGACGTAGCCCCCAATGCCGGCGACAAGTTCTACGTGCTCGACGATATCGCCAAGGCCCGCGAACTTGCTTCGCAGCGGCAAGATGTGTCGCGCCAGCAATCGCTGGGTGGAATCTCGACGAAGGTTTCGTTCGAGGACTTCCAGCAGCGTTTGGCTGAAGGCCGTCTGGGTCAGGAGGAAGAGGTTGCCACACTCAACCTCATCATCCGGGCCGACGTGCGCGGCTCGATCGAGGCGATCCTCAAGGAACTCGGCAAGTTCGAGCACCCCGAGGTGAAGGTCAAGGTGCTGCAGGCCTCCGTCGGCGGTGTGACTGTCGCCGACGTGACGCTCGCGCAGGCCTCTGGAGCGGTGATTGTCGCGTTCAACGTGATCCCCGACGAAGCCGCCCGCTCGCTCGCCGACGAGCGACACGTGGAGGTTCGCCGCTACGACATCATTTACAAGCTGACCGACGACATCAAAGCGATGCTCGAAGGGAAGCTCAAGCCGGAAGAGCGCGTCATCGATACCGGCGCTGCTTTTGTCAAGCAGGTCTTCACGATCAGCCGTGTCGGCGCGGTCGCCGGCTGCCAGGTCATTCGCGGGTCGATCGAACGGAACTGCCGCATTCGCGTGAACCGCGACAGCCGAACGATCGGCGACTACGCGATCGATTCACTCCGCCGCGAGAAGGACGACGTGAAAGAGGTCGCCCGCGGCATGGAGTGCGGCATCAAGCTGGCCGGCTTCAACGACCTGAAGGAAGGCGACTTGCTGGAAGCGTATAAGATTGAGGAGGTAGCACGGACGCTGTAGCGGTAAGCACAGCAGTCGAGGCAAGGAGTCAGGGGACAGGAATCAGGAGTCAGCAAAGTTTGGAGTAGCGTAAGATGGCAGTTCGCTCGGTGAAGGAGCTGACCGTCTATATCAAGGCCTACGACCTTGCCATCCGCATTTTCCGGCTGACCCAACGATTCCCCCATGAAGAGCAGTATTCCCTGACGAGCCAGATTCGCCGCTCTTCCCGTTCAATATGCCTGAACTTGCGAGAAGCGTGGGCCAAGCGACGCTATGAAGCACACTTCATCAGCAAGCTCACCGATGCCGATAGCGAAAACAGCGAGACCGAAACCTCGCTCGATTTTGCTCGCGATTGTGGCTACATGCCCGCAGAAACCCATCGTGAATTAGTCTCCCTATCCAATGAAATTGGCAAAATGCTCGGCGCGATGATCCAAAATCCCGGGCCGTTCCTCTCCCGACCCCCGACCCCTGACCCCTGACCCCTGACCCCTGTGTCCTCACGTCGACTCCTCAAGGCTGCCCAGGCTATCCGCGAGGTCGTCAGCATGGCGATCCTGACGGAAGTGCGCGATCCGCGCGTGAAGAACGTGACGGTGATTTCGATCGACGTCGCGCCCGACATGAAGTCGGCCCAGGTGAACGTCTCGATCATGGGAGACGAAAAAGAGCAGCAACTGGCCTTGTCCGGCCTGCGGCACTCGGCGGGCTTTTTGCAGCAGAAGATTGCGGACCGGATCGACACGCGCTACACGCCCCGGCTGTCGTTCGTGATGGACAAGGGGGCAAAGAACGCCCTGGAAGTCCATCGCATCCTGAGCGAAGTGCTCCCCAAGCCGGCCTCGGCAGAAAAATCATCCGACGAGAGCGACGCGGAAGAAATCGAAACCGACCAGGCCGAATGACCCTCCCGGCATCCCTCCTAGAGCCTATCATCCTTGCATGAGCACCAACCGTACCGCCATTCTTGGCAAGATTCACAAAGTGCTGAAGAAGCACTACAAGCCCGTCGCGCCGCCGGCCGAGCGGACCGTGCTCGATCATTTGCTGTATGCCGCGTGTCTTGAGAACGCGCGGTACGAAGCCGCGGACGAGGCGTTCGCGAAGCTGAAGGAGCTGTACTTTGACCTGAACGAGATTCGCGTGACGACGGTCACGGAGATTTCGGAAGGAATGACCGCGGTTCCCGACGCCGCCGCCGCTGCGCAGCGGGTCAAGCGTGCGCTGCAGTCGGTCTTCGAGACGAACTACTCGTTCGACCTGGAGCCGCTAAAGAAGCAGAACATCGGCAAGGCCGAAAAGGACCTGGAAAAGATTCAGGGGATGACGCCGTTCGTTCGGGCGTACGTCACGCAAAACGCTCTGGCGGGACACGCGATACCCGTGAGCCGTGGTGCGATCGAGGTGCTCTGCGCCGTTGGCGCGATCAGCGATGCCGAGGCCGACAAGCAGCAGGTTCCAGGCCTGGAACGGGCGATTCCCAAGAACAAGGGGGTCGAGTTCGGCTCGCTTCTGCAGCAGATTGGGGCCGATTTTTTCGCCTCCCCCGGCTCGGCCAAATTGAAGTCGATCCTGGGCGAGATTGACGACGACTTTAAGGACCGCCTCGCCCGCCGCCAGGCAAAGCTAGAGCAGGATGCCGCTGAGGCGAAGGCAGTCGCCAAGGAAAAACGTCAGGAGGCACGAGCTGCGGCCATTGCCGCACGCGAAGCGGCTGCTGCCGAAGCTCGCCAAGCCGCTGCCAAAGCGGCCGCCAAAGCCGCCAAAGGAAAAGGGAAGGCGCCCCCGCAACCAGCACCCGCCCCTCCCGCGCCCGCCGATGCTGCCAAGTCGAAGCCGACCGAGCCGGCCCCCAAGAAGAAAGACGACGTAGCCGGCCCGAAGGACGATAAGAAGTCGCCAGCCAAGGGTCTGGCCAAGAAGAAGCCGCGTTAGAGCCCAAATGACCAATGTTCAAGCACCAATGACCAATGGTAGATGTTTCGCCTTGGTCATTGGGATTTGGTCATTGGTCATTTAAGTCTGGTCGCGCGATTGGGTTTACTCTTTGTACGAGTATTGAATCGGGAGTTTCCCATGGCTGGCCATTCCCCGTGGGCAAACATCAAGCACCGCAAAGCCGCGGTCGATGCCAAACGCGGCAAGCTCTGGACGAAGCTCTCGAAGGCGATCATCGTCGCGGCCCGCATGGGGGGCGGTGATCCAGAAACGAATCTCCGTCTCCGCTATGCAATTGCCGACGCCAAAGCGGTGAGCATGCCCAAGGACAACATCGAACGGGCGGTAAAACGGGGCACCGGTGAGATCGAAGGGGGCGAAGTCGAAGAGATCATCTACGAGGGGTACGGTCCCGGTGGCGTCGCCATGATGTGCGAGATCATGACCGACAACCGGAACCGCACCGCTCCAGAGATCCGCAAGATCTTCGACACCTGGGGAGGCAAGCTTGGCGCCACCAACTGCGTCGCGTGGATGTTCGAGCGGAAAGGCCTCTTCCTCATTCACAAAGCCAAGACCGACGAAGAGAAGCTGATGGAGGCGACGCTCGATGCCGGCGCGGACGACATCAAGCTCGAAGGGGAACACTTCCAAGTCACCTGCCCGGTCGAAGCTTTCAATGCCGTCGGCCATGCGTTATTCACGGCGGGCATTGAGCCGGAAAGCAAAGAGCTGACGCGAATCCCGACGAACGTGGTCGAGGTGGCCGATGTCGAAACGGCCAAGAGCGTCCTCAAGCTGATGGAAGGACTCGACGATCACGACGACGTGCAAAACGTTTCCGCCAACTTCACGATCCCCGAAGCGGCGATGGCGGCCATCGCGGGGAATTGATTGTCAAAAAGAGGTTGTTGGCCCCGGCAGATCACGAAAACACGAAAGTGGGAAAGCACGAACGCGGCAGAGAGAAGTGAAGTCACGGATTTACTCCACTTCTCCCAAGTCAGGGCAACTTCTTCGACCTTCTGCTCCCTTTTGCCCCCCTTCGTGTTTTCGTGCTTTCGTGATTGGTTCGGTCCAACCGCACTCGATTGGTTTGCAGTCTCTGTGACTGCCTTTCAGCCGCTGGATTTGCTACAACAGACGGCCGATTCACCGTTCACGCCATAGGCTTCTTTCGCAGGATTTCCTCTCCATGACGACCAACGGCTCTCTCAATCGCAAGCTCCGAATGGCCCTCTGCGGCGGCGGCCAGGGGGCGTTCATCGGCCGCGTTCACGCGACGGCCGCGGTCCTCGACAATCGGGCGGCCCTCGTTGCCGGAGCGCTTTCGAGCAATGCTGAGAAAGCGAAGGCGAGCGCGCCGGATTACGACATTCCCGCCGATCGCGCCTACGGCTCGATCACGGAGCTCGTCCAGAAAGAGACCGCGCTCCCTGCCGACAAACGGGTCGATTTCGTCAGCGTGGCCACGCCGAACCACACGCACTTCGAAATTGCAAAGGCCGCCGCGGAAGCGGGCTTCAACGTCATCTGCGACAAGCCGATGACGTTCGATCTCGCTCAGGCCGAGGCCTTGGCCGAAGCAGTCGATAAATCGGGCGTCGTCTTTGCCGTCACCCACAATTACACGGGCTATCCACTGGTGCGGCAGGCGCGCGAGATGATCCTGGCGGGCGAACTGGGCGAGATCAACGCCGTCCGCTCGTTCTACATCCAAGGCTGGCTGCGGACGCGTTTGGAAACGAGCGATCAGAAGCAAGCCGCCTGGCGGACCGACCCGAAGAAGAGCGGCGCAGCGGGCTGCTTTGGCGACATTGCCACGCACGCGTACAACCTTGCCCGGTACATGACGGGCCTCTTGCCCAGCGACATCAGTTGCCACCTCAAGACGTTCGAACAAGGCCGTCAGCTCGACGACTACGGCACGGCGATCATTAAGTTTCAGAACGGGGCACTAGGAACCGTGACCGCTTCGCAGATCAGCCACGGCCGCGAAAATGACCTGTTCATCGAGATCGACGGCACGAAGGGGGCAATCCAGTGGCGGCAGGAGGAGCCGAACGTGCTGGTTCTGCGCAAGAACGGCGAACCGCACAAGCTGTACACGCGAGCCGGCGGACCGTACCTCGGTCAGGCCGCCGCGGCCGCCAGCCGTCTGCCCAGCGGCCATCCTGAGGCGTTCCTCGAAGCGTTCGCCAATGTCTATCGTTCGGCCTACGATGCGATGATTGAGCGGGCGGAAGGGAAGAAGTTCGAGCGGGTCAACACCGTATATCCCAACATCAACGACGGCGTCGAGGGAATGTACTTCATCGAGCAGTGCGTCGCTTCCAGTAAGCAAAACGGCGCCTGGCTGCCACTGGCACACAAACGGGCGCGGAAGTAGTGAGTGCCAATGACGGCCGGCTCAATCGCTGTCTTGCAGGCAAACCATGCTCGACATCCTCGTCATCGCTCCGCATCCCGACGACGCCGAACTCGGCATGGCAGGGGCGATTCTGAAGTTCAAGGCGGAAGGGGCCAAGGTCGGCGTGCTCGATCTGACCAGCGGCGAACCGACGCCATTTGGCTCGCTCGAAAAGCGTGCGGCCGAGACGGCCGAAGCGACAAAGATTCTCGGCCTCGATTGGCGGCAGAATCTCGGCCTGCCCAATCGGAGTCTCGAAGCGACGCTTGAGGCCCGCAGGGAACTGGCCGTCGTCATTCGGCAGACTCGCCCGAAATGGCTCTTCGCGCCATACTGGGTCGATGCACATCCCGATCACGTCGCGGCGACGCAACTGGTCGAAGCGGCCCGCTTTTGGGCGAAGCTGACCAAGACTGATATACCCGGCGAGCCGTGGCATCCGCGGCGGATTTACAACTATTACTGCGTCCATTTAAAGCACGCCGCGCAGCCGGCGTTCATTCTCGACATCAGCCCCTACTGGGACCGCAAGCTGGCAGCGATTCGCTGCTATCACAGCCAGTTCGTCGAAGGTCGCAGCACCGACCCGCCGACGTTCCTCGATCAGCTACGCGACGAAGCGGCTTACTGGGGGAAGGCGATCGGCGTGGCGTATGGCGAGCCGTTCCACTCGCGCGAGCCAATTGGGATGACGAGCATGCAGTCGCTGGTGTGAGTTCGCTTCATCAATAACCTGAAGAACCTGCGCCGACTTTGCCGATAAACGCGACGCTGCGGGCTGCTACCCGGCTCGCGCATCGGCAGGTTGTCATGCTAGCTGGATCGTGCCATCGGCCCGTTTGGCTTCTCGCGTTGCTGGCCTGCGGTGCGCTCGCGACGGGCTGTGCGGGGTTCCCCGATCGTCGGGTCGAGCCTCGCTATCACAATCCATTCCCGCAATTGCACCGGGTCGCGGTGCTGCCGTTCTACAACCAAAGCGCCGAGCCAACCGTCGATGGAGAGGACGTAGCGCTCGCCTACTACAACGAGCTGCAAGACATTCCCGGCTTTGAGGTGATGCCCGTTGGCGTCGCCAAGCAACTGATGATCGCCAGCGGCATCGAGCCGCGCATGGGATCGGACTTTCAGAAGCTCGCTCGGGCAATGGGAGTCGATGCGGTCCTCGTCGGCTCGGTGACGGAGTTCTCGCCGTACTATCCGCCCCGCGTCGGCATCGCGGTCGATTGGTACGCGGCCAATCCGAGCTTCCATTCGATCCCCGCCGGCTACGGCTTGCCGTGGGGCCGCGCGGAGGAAGAGTACATTCCCAGCACGCTCGTCGAGCAAGCCGAGTTCGCACTGGCCCGCGAGCAACTCAAAACGCAAACGCCCGAGATCGCTCCCGACGAGCCGCTCGATCCGCTGGCGGGCGGCGTATCGCACGCATCCGCCACGACCGGTACGAGCAGCAAGGTCGCGGAGAACAAAATCGCCACGAATTCCGCGGCAAACTCTGCGGGAAATCTCGCGGGTAACGCTGCTAGTGCGAGTGCTGCCGGCGCTGGCAACGCTGGCGCACCGGTACCACAATTGCCCGCCGACTGGCCCGATCCACGCGGTTTTGTGCCGCCAGCACCCAGTCCCATTCGACCCACGTCGCGTCCGCAGCACGAACCGATCATCACGCACACGCGGATTTATCACGGCCAGGACGCACAAGTTACGGAGCTTCTGGAAAACTATTACTTCTTTCGCGACGACGCCCGGTTCGGCGGCTGGCTCGGATACTTGCAGCGCCCCGAGGATTACGTTCGCTTCTGCTGCCACTTGCACGTGACCGAGACGCTCGCGGCAAGAGGTGGGGCCGGTGAAGCGCGCGTGATTTATCGCTGGCCCATTGGCCGATATGACCCGTGAGGGACCGCTCGCCGCGCCAACTTCGCGCGGCCTACCCAGGCTCGGACGCTCGCTATCGGCTAGAGGAGACGCAGCCCCGTGACGCAAGACATCAACGTGCTGGCTTTGGTCAAAGGCGAAGAGCGCTACATCTTTTTGTTCGACGACGACCATCGCTCCGAAGCTCTCCGTACCCTCGGCCGCTTTGCCAGCAACCCCGAGCTATCGTTCAGCTGGTACGACGCTGCAGTGCTGAGCCAGCGTGTTCGCCAGACCGCTCAGGAAGCGTCCGAAGTCGAGGCGGATACTGAAGCCGCTGTGCCGCATTCGCACCCGCGCTTCAAGCTGCCACTGCCGACGGATGAGTAGGCACTAGGGTTCAGGGTTCAGCGAAGCCAGGATACCTCCGTCCTGAACCCCGAACCCTGAACCCTAAATCCTCGCATGCACTCCGCGATCACGCAGTTCCTCCGCTTTCTCTCGGTCGAGCGCAATGCCGCCGCGCTGACAATCAAGTCCTACCGCGAAGACCTCACCTCGCTCGCCGACTATCTGAATCAGGCGTATGGCCGTGAGCCCGAGCCGCGCGAAGTGACGCCGATTGACCTTCGCGGCTACGTCTCCGCCTTGCACGAAGCCGGTTATGCAAAAACGTCGGTCTCCCGCCGCCTGGCTTCTTTGCGGACGTTCTATAAATTCGCCCAGCGCGAAGGCCTGGCTGAATCGAACCCCGCCAAGCCGCTCCGCAATCCACGCCGCGACCACAAGCTGCCGCACTTCCTTTCGACCGACGAGATTGGCAAGTTGCTCGACGCACCGCCGGCAACGACGCCGATGGGTCTGCGCGACCGGGCCATTCTCGAAACGATGTATTCCGCCGGCCTCCGTGTGAGCGAGACCGTTGGCATCAACGATGCCGACCTCGACCTGGCCGAGGGGCTGGTTCGCATCCGCGGCAAAGGACGCCGCGAACGCCTCGCCCCGATCGGCAGCTTTGCGGCCAAGGCGATCGAGAGGTGGGTGAAAGTCCGCCAGGTAGGTCCTGCCCGCCGGGTGGGACCAAATCGTTCGACACCACGTCAAAACGCTACGCAAGGTCCGGCTCGGCAAGCCGGACCTGCTACGCCCCTCTTCACCAATCGCTTCGGCAGCCGACTGACGACCCGGAGCGTCGCGCGGATGCTGCTGAAGTATTTGAAGCTCACAGGCCTCGACCTGCGGACGACGCCACACACGCTCCGGCACTCGTTCGCCACTCATTTGCTCGACCGGGGCGCCGACATCCGGAGCGTGCAGGAGCTGCTTGGCCACAAAAGCCTCGTAACTACGCAGATCTATACGCACGTCAGTACGGCCGGACTGCGTGCGGTCTATGAGAAGGCACACCCGCGGGCGCGCTCAGCGCGTGCTGCCTCCTAGCGAGCGCATGAGAAAGGCGGCCCTGGAAAGGCCGCCGCGTCGCTTCGTCGATAAGGCAGGCGAGGGCGCCTACCCGAGTTCTAGACAAGCCCCTTCTTCACCGCCCAGACGGCGGCTTCGGTGCGGTCGCCGGCTTCGAGCTTGCGCAGGATGTTCTGCACGTGCTCTTTCACCGTTTCGATGCTGATGTCGAGCGAACGGCCGATCTCGCGATTCGAGAGACCGAGGGCCACGTGCCGCAGCACCTGCACTTCGCGATTGGTGAGCGGGATGTCTTCGTCGTATGTCGGACGGCGGCGGGCCATCGTGTTGCGGACCTTCCCCATCAGGCTGTCGTTCTCCGGCGGCAGGCCGGTATGTGCCCGATTGATCGCGCCGAGCACTTCGTCCTTCGTCGCCCCCTTGAGCAGGAAGCCGGCGGCGCCCAGAGCAACTGCACGGGCGACATAGGTCGGGTTGTCGTAGCTCGTAAAGATGACCACCTTGGTCCGAGGTGAGCGGTCGGCGATCCGTTCGAGAGCTTCCAACCCGTCCGTGTCCGGCATTCGCACGTCGAGCAGCACCACATCGGGGTGCAGTTTCATCGACTGCTCGATCGCCTGGTTCCCCGTTGTCGCTTCGGCTACGACCTGAATATCGGACCCCTGGACCATGGATCGCACCCCCTCGCGAACCACGTCGTGATCGTCAGCCACCAACAGATTAATCTTCATCACGCTCCTCAGTTTCTCCCGGAAATGCCGGGCGTCAAAGTTGCTTCCGGAGATTGAATGAAAAGGACGCCCGTCAGGAATTCACCCCCTGACAGCAACATCGAACGGTCGCTGGCGGGGATTTGTTGCAGCTTGTTGCGGCGATAGACCATCATGCTATGCTTTGGAGGGGATTTGCCCAGAAGGGCGTTCCATTCCAGAACCCATTTTGCGCAGAACCGCATGAGTACTTCAATTGGTGCGTGAACGTAAGTTCTTGTTTTTTCACCTGTTAGCGGTTGGTGAGCGATATTCACATTTGTGAGCTAACCGACCAAAGCCGCCGGAAAACTCTCACTATATCCTCTATTCCGGTGGTTCGCTTGCCCCTGACAATTTCTGTCATGCCCTGACCCTGGGATCGTTTGTTGACCTTTCGCCACCGTGACGTAAATCAACTACACAGCAGCACTTGAGTCATCACGTTGCATTTTGCCTCGACTCCGCAGGGCGAACCATGAAGTCCGGTCATCTCCTTCTCGTTGACGACGATCGACATGTGCTCGATGCGATGGCCGGGTGGCTGCGGGAGCAAGGTTATCAGGTCCACACCGCCTCCGGTTGCACGGAAGCGTTACGAATTATTAAGGAAAGGCCGATCGACCTGGTGCTGGCCGACATCCGACTGGCCGATGGCGACGGCTTTGAAATTCTCGCCTGGTGCCGCGAGCACTACCCACGGATCACCGTCATCCTGATCACCGGCTACGGAACCGTCGAAACGGCCATCGACGCTCTGCGTGCCGGCGCGTTCGATTTGCTTACCAAGCCGCTGATCGACGAAGAATTGGAGATGGCGATCGACCGGGCACTCTCCCAGCGGAAAGTCGTCGAGGAAAATCGGCAGCTCAAGGCGCAGCTCGACTTGCGATTTGGCTTGGAGAACATCGTCGGCCACGACCACCGGATGCAGCGCGTGTTCGACACGGTCGATCGCATTGCCGATACTCGGGCGACCGTGCTGATCACCGGCGAGAGCGGCACGGGCAAGACGCTCCTCGCGCGGGCCATCCACCGCCGCAGCTCGCGCCGCGATCAGTCGTTTGTCGAGGTCGCTTGCGGGGCGATGCCCGAGACGCTCCTCGAAAGCGAGCTCTTCGGTCATGCCGCCGGGTCGTTCACCGGCGCGACGGGCGAGAAGATCGGTAAGTTCACACAAGCCGACAAGGGAACAATCTTTCTGGACGAGATCGGCACGAGCTCGCCGGGGCTGCAAGTGAAGCTGCTTCGCGTGCTGCAGGAGTTCAGCTTTGAGCCGGTCGGCAGCACGAAAACGCAGAAGGTCGATTCGCGCGTCATCCTGGCGACGAACGAGAACCTGGAGCTGGCCGTGCAGCAAGGCCGCTTCCGCCAGGATCTGTTCTATCGGATCAACGTCATCAACATTGAGCTGCCTCCATTGCGTGAGCGGCTCGCCGACATTCCGCTCCTGGCCCAGCACTTTCACGCTCGCACCTGCGAAGATGCCGGCAAGCAATCGCACGGTTTCGACGACGACGCAATCGCCACGATGCAGCGCTACAACTGGCCGGGCAACGTCCGCGAATTGCAGAACGTCGTCGAGCGAGCGGTGCTCCTCGGCCGCGGGCCGAAAGTAACGGTTGAAGACCTCCCGAGTCAGCTCACCCTCGGCCAGCCTGCCCATTTCGAGCCCGCCAGCGGCAAAGCCCTCAAAGACGCGATGGAAGCCCCCGAGCGGCAGATCATCCGCGAAGTGCTCGAGCTGAACCATTGGAATCGCAACGCGACAGCCGACGCCCTCGGCATCAATCGCACGACACTCTACAAGAAGATGAAGCGGCTGGGGCTGATGGAGAAGCCGCAAGGAGTGCGGTCGTAAGCCCGCCGCTGACTTCAGCCGACCACAAGCTACTTGGCCGTGTCGTCGTGCAGCGGCAGGTGGCGGTAATAGACTTCGAGCGACAGCAGGTTGAGCGTCGTCACATAGAGCCGCCCGCCGTGCGGACCCCAGCGATCAGGGACGGCCCCCTTGGGATCCCAACTGCCGGCCATCGCGCCGCCTTTCACCTGCGTGCCGACGAGCAGCGGGTGCAGCCGGGCGTTCCACGTTTGCCAGTGCTGCCCTCCCATGTGGAACATCACCTGCGTGCCGTAGTACCAATAGTACGTGTCGCGTTGCGGCTCGCGCGGCGTGCCGATGGCCGGGAGGTTTTCGCGGAGATAATCGGCCCCCCGGGCGAAGTTCGCATTGTCGCGCTTCCAGCCGGTATAGAGCCGCATCAAGAGGCCGACCGCCGTCATCGTCTTGCTCGCGGCGCGACCATGACGCTGCTCGTCGGTATCGGGGGCCTGGGGATTGTACCGATACAGGTGCGGCTGGCCGGTTTGCTGCGAGTCGTCGAGCCACTTCTCGATCTTCTGATACGTATTCTTCGGGACTTGCAGGCCGGCAAGTTCACCGCTCTTGAGGGCCATCATCATCCAGCCGGTGACCGACGTATCGCTGCCGACTTCAGGGGAATAGCGCCAGCCGCCGCGCTCGGGATGCTGGGCCGCGACGATGAAATCAAGGGCCTTCTGCGCCGGCTCCTTGAGTTGCGGATCTTGCGTCATGCCGTAGGCTTCGCAAAGGGCGAGGGCGGCGAGGCTATGGCTATAGAGCCAGACGCTCCGGTTCGATTCGTCGTCGAGCGGCACGAACAGGTCGCCATTTTCCTTCTGCGATTTGACGAGGAAATCGATACCGCCGCGGACTACGTCCTTATACTGGTGCTCGCGATGGTTGAAGCCAGCCCCCTGAAACGCGAGGACGGCGAGGGCAGTGGCGGCGGTGTCGGTCGCGAGCTGAGCGTCTTCGGGGAAGCCTTGCAGCGACCAACCGCCATCGGGCAATTGGTAGCGGGCGAGAAACGCGAGACCCCGTTCAATGGTTTCTTCGGTCTGCGGTCCCGGAGCACCACGGCCGCCGCCGGGCTGGTTTCCTTCATTCCGGCTGCCACGAGTTGCGAACGCGCTGGTCGCCGCAACGGCGGAGGTGCTCACACTCGGCAGGCCGCCGACGGTGCTCTTCACGAAGCGGGCCGAGCGGAGCTGCACGTTTAGGCTCTCTTGCCGCGCTTGACGAGTGTTGATGCCGACTTCCGGCGTGTACTGGGTTCCCAGGCCGCCCGGCCCGGCCGGGGCTTCGATATCGACGGCGACGGCGTCACCCGTCTGCCGCGTCATCGGCGTGTTGCCGACGCCTCCCATCATGTGATCGAGCTCGGCCTGGGCGACGGCCGATTGCGGACCGACTTCTGGGATTCCCTCGGCCCGCGTGCTGCCGCCGGCCAGTTCCGTTTCCACCGCGCGGCGACCGGGGAAGCCGGCATTGGCGACAGCGCCAATGGCGGGACCATCGTCGCTCGCGGGCGAAGCCTGCCGTCGGCCGGGACCACCGCCGATTGCACCGGCTGACGTGCTCTCCACGACCTCCGGCCCAGCCATCGCGCCGACGGGTCCGGTTGTCGCTGGTCCTTGAGCTCCTCCCGCCAGACGAGCCGCTTCCACGCCGCGAGCTTCGAGCGGAGCACCATTTTCCGTGCCGCTCGATTCGGGAGCGCCAGACAGGGCGATCGTTTCCGCCACGGTGCTGCCGGCGATCGTTGGGCCGGTAGCGACGCGCGTCGGTGAGGCCGAGCCGCCGCCGGCGACGGCCTGCCCCGGAGCTCCATCGGTCGCTTCGGCGCGGGCGATGGTGACGGCAGCCACGACGTCGGTGCCGCTGCGTCCCGCTTCGCCCGGATCGCCAGCAGCAAGCGGCGCTCCTCCGGCCGGTACGCCGCCGTCGCGACTGGTGCGAGCGACGGCGAGCGCCGCGGCGCTCGCTTCGGGCGATGCTCCCGGTGCGCCACCGTCCCCCGCCTCGCCCATCGGACTGGCGGCGACTTCCGCCGCGATCGGTCCGGCGAGCGCCAATTGTGGTGCGCCTCCAATGGCCGCACGCGCGAGGCGGCGAGCCTTTTCTTCTTCGTCCTCGATGCCGGGCTGGCCGGCAGCTGCTTCTCCGCCGCTCCGCCCCTCGGCGTTATCGTTGCGGCTCACGTTCGTTTCGGCCAAGAGCGACGCGGTATTGGCCTCCGCGAGCGGACCGGTTTCTTCCGCTCGTGACGCGCCACCGGACGCGGTCGCTTCCCCGCCGGCAACGGTGCGAACGGCGGCCAGCGCGGCCGGACCAGGTTCGCTGGCGGAAGGCTCTCCACCTGCAGTTCCCGCAGGAGCGGCGACTTCGCCCACCTCGGCAGCGGCCAGAGCCATCTGCGGAGCGCCGCCAGCCGCCGATCGCGCGACGGCATTGGCGGGCGATTGGAAGTTCAGTTCCGGTTGACCGCCGCCGGAAGCCCGGCCCGAGCCCGCTTCGGCGATGGTTTGCGTCGGCCCAAGATCGACCTCTCCCGTGCCGCGGGTCGCAGTCACTTCGGCATGGCGAGCAGCAGCGTCGGCCCGAGTCAGAGCGGCACTCGCGCTCGCGGTCACTTCACCCAGTTCGCTCCCCGCACCGGTCGTTCCCGTTTCGGCCGTCTGTGCGACCAGCGAAGAAGTCGGGGCGTCGGCGCCGGCACGCGAGCGGGCAACCGTGGCCGGGCTGCTCGGTGAAAGTGCGTCGCCCGGAGGTGCGTTCTGTGTTGATTCGGTCCGTCGCGCGGAGATCGATGCTGTCAGAGCCGGGCTGTTCCCGCCGGGGAGTGAGCTTTCCATGTTTGGCGAGCGTCCCGAACCGGCCGTCCCCGACTGCGAGCGAGAGAGTGCCAATCGGGCCGGCTGAGCCGACGGATCGTTCGCGCCCGAGGAAGCGACCGCTGTTGCGGGGCTTTCGACCGACGTCGGCGAACTGGCGGCTGCCGCCTCCGCGATGGCCCGCCGAGGCGAGCCGACAGCAGCGCCACTCGGGTCAACCGTCGGCTGACTGGTCGATTGCGACCGCGAGGCGCCACCGCGAGCGAGTTGGCTGGCGGGACTGGCCGAGTCCGCCGCAAGCGTTGGCTGCGTGCGGGTCGCGCCGCTCGTTTGCGGCGAAGTCTGCCGCGAAATGGCCGACGACGACGGGCCAGGGTTGGCGGCCGCAGCCGTTTGCGGACCGGCGTTGGCCGGGACATCGCCGACTGTCGTCACCACGTTCGTCACCGCGCTATCCGTACTGCGGCTGGTGGTGGCGACCGCACCCACCTGCGGAGCGATCACCGGAGCTTCCATCGCTGCTGTTCCCGTTGCCGAAGAGCGGCGGATCATCGCGGGCGTAGCGGTTGGTTCCGTTGCGGACGAAGCGAGCTGAGCCGGCGACGGTTCGCCACTCGCGGAGGCCGCCACGGGACTCTCCGTTGCCTGCCGGCGCGTCGCGGTGCTTGTCGGCGAGACTTCGCTTGCGCTCTGCGTCGCCACAACCGCTCCCGCCGCATCTGCCGTTTGAGACGCATTCGGCAAGCTCGGCGCTCCCGAGCGGCGCGTGAGCGTCGGGGCCGCGGTTGGATTCGTCGAAGTCATCGGGCTTTCGCGCCCTTGCGAGCGGGCCATCGACAGAGCCGGCTGCGAGCGATCGGCCGAACGCGGCTCCGCAGCGGGCGTGGTCGCCGGCTGGGCCGTGGTCACTTGCGAACTCGTCCGCTGGATGCGGCTTGCTTCGGCCGAAGCTTCGACCGCGGTTGCCGCGTTATTGCTCGCCGACCGGTTCGGTGACTCGATGGCCGCGGTCGTCGCTACGTCAGGCCGCGTCGTGCTGCGAGGCTGACGATTCGCCACCGGCGAAGGCGTTTGCGCAATCGCCGTCGGCTCGGCCTCCGCTGGATGCTCGCGCCGCTGCGGCGTGGAGGTCGGATCGGCAGTCACCTCCGGGGTCGGTTCGATCGTCGAGCGAGCGACTTCAGGACTGGTCGTCGTCTGCCGCGTCATGGTCGTCGTGGCTGGAGCAACGGCCGTTGGCGACGTTTCTCGCGATGGCGAAGGCGTATCCGCCGCTGCCACCTGCGTACGCGGTGTGGCGGCTGGCTGAGCGACTTGCCGCCGCAGCGTCGGCTGGGCCGTCACTTCGGGCGTGGCGCTGGCCGCTTCGGTCCGCCGGGCGACTTGTGGCGTCGCGGTCGGCTCGGTCGTCGTCGGCTGGGCCTCGCTCGCACGGGCTACGGCTGGCGAATCGGTCGCGCGACGCTCGACCGCCGATTGGGCCGCACGCGCTTCGACGCCGGCCGAAGGAACGCCCAGCGGCGTCGGAGTTTCGATGAGTTGACTGATCTTCAAGTCCGAAGGCTTCGTCTGCCGGCTCAGTTTGCTCGCCTGTTCGGCCTGGCGTGGGGCCGCTTCATTCGGCTGATTACGGCGGACGACGTTGGGCTCGGTCGTCGGCTGATTCTCCGGCACGGGGATCGGCTGCGGCTCGGGAGGCGACTGGGGCTCCTCCGGCATGGGTTGGCGGACGATCTCTTCCGGTTGCCGGTCGGGTTCCGGCGTGCGAGTTTCCAGCGGTCGCTCGAAGTCCTGCCGCGGGCGGTCTTCCTCCGGCAGAAGCTGCTGCGGCTGATATTCGGGAATCACGCGCCGCGGCCGACGCTGCACCACTTCGGCCCGCTCGGCCGGCCGCTCGAACAAGCCGCTGAAGAGCTGCGTCTCGACCATCTGCACGACGAGGGCGATGTGCAGAATCGCGCAGACGACGACCGAAAGCTGCATCGACCGCCGCAAGAGTCGATTGTCGATCAGCCGGAACGCGGCCATGAACGCCACGACGATGACCGGAATCATGATCAGGCTCGTCCAAGCGTTCGCGTACCATGGCACCTCGGAAAACTTCAGATACGCCGCACTGATCCCCATCAAAAAGCCGCCGAGCACGACCAGGGCGATATACACCGGCCAGAGGTGCTCGTCGAAATAGTCGCCGCTATTGGCGGCAACCTTTCGGATCACGCGGCGAATTTTGGCCATGAGTCGATTCCGCTCGTGCGTGCAGCTACGGCTGCGTTCCTTCCGAGAGCGACGCCGAATAGTCGCGAATCCCCGCCTCGTTGCACAGCCGCATCGCCGTCGCGACAAAGTCCCACGGGCAGCGCCGGTCGGCCCGGATGACCACCGTCTGGTTCAGCGGATTGTCGATCGCCGCCTGCCGCAGGAAGCGGGCCACCTCGGCTTCGTCGCGCCGTTGCGAACCGAGGTAATACCGCCCCTCCTGATCGATGTTGATGAAGATCTCCTTCGGCCGCGCGGTGAGGGGCATCGCCTCGCTCCCCATCGGCAGCTCGACCTTGAGCGAGCGTTCTTCGCTGGCGAACTGGCTGACGACCATGAAGAAGATCAGCAGGTTAAACACCATGTCGATCATCGGCGTCAGGTCGAGCAGGTTGCTCGCCATGCCGCGGCTTAGTTTGACTGGCATGGCTCACCCCGCGGCTGTTTGACGGGTCAGGGCGGGAGCTTTTTCCTGCGGCGGAGCGGCCGGTTCGCCGTCGCTCGCCGCCCGATTGAACCGGAGCCGCCCTTCATACCGCTCCAGCTGTGGCAGTAGGTTGAAGACCAACTCGTCGATCTCGCGAAAGACTCCTTGGATGCGCCCCTCGAAGTAGTGCGACATGAAGGCCGCGGGAATCGCCACTGAGAGGCCGGCGAAGGTTGTCACAAGCGCAGTATAGATGCCGCCGGCCAGCACCTGCGTCCGGTCGGTGCCGGCATCCATATTCGTCAGTTGGTGAAAGGCGAGAATCATCCCCTGGATCGTGCCGATGAGGCCGAGCATCGTGGCGAGCGATGCGGAGATGTTGAGCCAGCGGACGTTGGCATACAACCTGTCCGCCTCACGCTGGCTTGATTGGGCGACAGCCGACTCGATTTCGGAAACGGGGCGACCCACCTTCAGCAGCATCGCGCGAATCACGTTGGCCGCGCTCGACGGATACTCCTGGCACAGCTTGTACGCTCGCCGCGGATCGAACGAACCCTGCGGACCGGCCAAATCGCCGAGCGCCGTCACCAGTCCATCGGGCAACAGCCGGCTGCGGCGCAGAGCGAGCAGCCGTTCGATGCTGATCGTGCCCGCGAGCAGCGACAGGGCAAAGATTGGAATCATGAAGATCCCGCCCTTGATCGTCAGGTCGAGCAGGTTGATCGACTTGTTCGTCGGCGTGGCCGGTGCGAGCGCTGCGGGAGCGCTGGGATCGCCGGCAGGTGCTGGTTCGGCGCTCGGCCCGGCGACTTCGCCTGGTTGCTGGGCCGACAAACGCCCCGGGCCGACGCCGGTAGCGAGCACATACAACACTGCCGCGGCCGTACCGATCCAAACGGCCAGGCGGAGATAGGACGGACTATTCATCAATGGGAATCCTCCGTCTCAAGCTCTGCTCGGGACGAAAAGTAAGGAAGCTCTGCTTCCCGAAGGTCAAACTACAACTTCGCCAGCGCCTCCAGCCGCTTCTTCGCCTCGCCGGCGAGTTCGTGCGCGGCATGCTTTTCGGCGACGAACGAATAAAACCGCTTCGCGTCGGCGACGAGCTTCTGCTTGGCGGCAGCGTCCTTAGCCGACATGATCTGCACCTCGGCACAGCGGCCTGCTTCGTAGCCGCTCTTGGCTTGCCAGTTCTTCGTCTCCGCCGGGGCCTGTTCGCCGCCGTAGCCGAACATCGCCCGCTGGAATTCGCGGAGGGCCTCTTCGTGCTTCTTCTCGGTGAAATACAGCTCTCCCATCATGAAGCGGGACCGTGCTCCGACATGATCGCGCGACTTGGCAGCCGCCGCTTCATAGTCTTTCAAGGCCTCGGCGCTCTTTCCAGCGTTCTGCCGAGCCCAGCCCAGCTCATAGAGCGCTTCGGCAAGAAGCGGCGTTTCAGGATGCTTCGCGGGAATCGCCGCGAGCATTTCCTCGGCCGATTTCCAATCTTTGTTTTGCGAGGCCGACTGTCCGCCGTGGAGGAGTGTGAGCACTTCGATGACCGGCGTGCTCGCCTTCGTCTTAGCGGCAGCCTGATAAGCGGGCCACGCGTCTTTGTAGTTTTCCAGGCGGAAGTGGCACTCCGCCTTCATGAACGCTGCGTCCGCGGCGAGCGCCCCTTGGCCGAACGCCGTCAGTTGCTCGCTGAATTGTTTGAGGGCCTCGTCGTACTGTTTCTGCTGATAGTGCGACCAGCCGAGCTTGTATGCCCCTTTTTCCGCGAGCTCGCCCGATGGCGACTTCGCTCGCGAGGCAGCATACGCCTTGGCCGCTTCCGCAAATTCCCTCTTGTCGTAGTGGTTCTCGCCAACGAGGAACCATGCCTCTGCGGCCAGTGGGCTATCGCCGAATTCGGCGGCAAGCTTCGCGAAATGCGGAACCGCTTCGGCATGTTTCTCCTGGCTCTTCAGCGCCCAGCCGAGTTCGTAGAGCACTTTGTCGGTCGCCGTGTACTTCGGATCGCCGGCCAGCAGATTGGCAAACGACTTGGCCGCGGCCACGTTGTCGTTCAGGGCGACCTGAGCGAGACCTTGCTCGTAGAGTGCGTCCGACTTGCGGCCTTGCTCGGGGTTCGTTTTCAGGTATTCACCAATGTCGGCGACGGCACCCTTCCAATCACCCGCGAGACGGCGGCACATCGCCCGGCCGAAGAGCGACTCGGCCTTCAGTTGATGCTCGGGGAACTTCGTCAGCAGGGCGGTGAACGACTCGCTGCCCGGACCGTACTCCTTCGTTTTGATCTGCGCCCACCCTTTGCCGTACAGGGCAAAGGGGGCGAACGACGAATCGGCCCACTTCGTAGCAACCGTCTCGTACTCCGCTATCGCCGTTTTATAGTCGTCCGCTGCTGCGGCTAGCTCGCCGAGGCGGAAGTGAGCCTGCTCGGCCTGCGAGCTGTCGGCGAAGTCGGCTGCAACTTTTTGGAAGCTTGCCTTCGCGGCATCCTTCTGATCGAGTTTCAGTTGCGAGCGGCCCAGCAGTACGAGCGCCTCATCCGCCTGCCGCCACTTGGGATTGGCCGCGAGCGACGCAGCAAGCGACTTCTCCGCCTCGGCGAACTTGTCGGTGAAGAACTGGCTGGCTCCGACGAGAAAGTTCGCCTCCGCGACAGCATCGGGCGATTTGAGCGATGGGAGGACCGGTGAGAGCGCGGCGATCGTTTCGGGATACTTCTTTTGCACGTAAGCCACAACGCCGCGGCGGACACGCCACAGATCGCCTTGCGGATGGTCGGCGACGGCCGCGATTTCGGCATACAGCTTTTCTGCTTCGGGATATTTCTTCTGCTGCAGGTTCGCTTCGGCAGCGACGTACTTCACGTCCGGGGCAAGTTTGTCTTGCGGATACGCTGTCAGAAACGATGCCGACTGCTTGAGTGCCCCGTCAAAGTCCTTCAGTTCCAAGGCCGCGAACGCTGCGTTGTAGAGCGCCTGCGGAGCAACCTCGTGCTGCGGATGATCGGCAGCGATCTTGGCATAGAGAGCCAACGATTCAGTTCGTTTCTCCGGAATCTCATACAGTCCATCCGCCTGGTCCATCTTCAGGTGAACGAGGTACGGACTGTCGCCGCCGGCCGCGAGTTGCGCCGCCGCGAGTGCCGCCGCCTCTGCCGGCTTGCCGCCGCGAAGCAAGATCCTGGATCGCCAATGGGCCGCTTCTGCTGAGTTTGCGTCCTTCCGGTCGATCGCCTTGGCCAGCCAGGCATCGGCTTGTGCGACCTTGTCGGATTTGTAGTAGCAGCGGCCGGCGGCAATCGTCGCCTCCGGCACATACGCCGACTGTGCGAAGTCAGTCGCAACCTTGGCATAAAGGTCGCCAGCTTCGGCAAACTTGTCTTGCTTGGCGAGACAAAACGCCTGCCGGTAGATCGCATGATCCGCGGAAGCGAAATCCTTGACCGCGGAGACTTCGGCAAACATCGCCGCTGCTGCCGCGAGATCACCCGCTTGCAGCACGGTCTCCGCCTTCCGCATTTTCACTTCGCTGGCGAGGGGACTTGTCGGAAACTCCTTGAGCAGCACGTCATACGTCGCACCAGCTTCGGGGAACTTGCTCAGTTCCTCTTGAGCGACGCCGAGGGCATAGAGCGCATCCGCCCGCCGCGCCGACTTCGGATGCTCCTTCACCAGTTGGTCATAGCTGACAATCGCTTCGGCCTTCTTCCCTTGGGCGTAGTTCGCCTCTCCCTGAAAATAGAGCGAGTCTTCAACATACTTCCCTTTCGGGAACTGCTTGAGCAGCGCGGCGAACGTCTCCGCAGCGGCAGCGTATTGCCCCGCCTTTCCGGCCGCGGCCTGCGAGTATTGGCTGGAGGCCAGGTTGAGCAGGGTGTCTTCCACGAACTCAAACTTGGGGTGATTCTTCAGCACCGCCTGAAAAGCCGCGGCAGCCTCCTCGGGCTTTTTCAGTTGCACGAGGCAGACGCCCAAATAATGCTGAGCCTTGGCGGCGAGCGGATCCTGCGGATGCTCCTTCAGCAGTTTCCGCCATCCCTCCTCGGCGATCTCGAACGAGCCGCCGTTTTGGGCGCTGGCGGCATCCTGGTAAATCTGCATCGCAGCAGGGGACGACTTCGCTTCGGCTGGCTTGTCTTGCGACTGGGCCCGGTTCGTACCGGCCGCAAGCGACCAAGCCAGCAGCCCACCCAGGGCAGCCATCAGTGCCAGATTCCTCATCATCCTGTTCCCTCACCGATACTCGTCCCTAACCCAGACTCGCCGCAAGTCACAACTAATTGGCGGCCAACAACTTGCGAATGCTGACCCGTGGGGGTTTGGGCAAGTTGTCGGCCGCCAAACTTCAAGTCTAGTCCTGACGCCTGCGGCGGTAAAGCAAGCGGTGTGCCCCAGTCTCGTAACTCGATGGTCGCTGCGGCGGCAGGCGTTACAAGTCATTGCGGCCAAAGATCATTCGCCGCAACGGACCGGTGCTTGCTCGGCTTGCGGCAAATGGCTCCGATTGGAGAATAGTTCACTTCCGAAGCAGAACTTGCAACGCAACCTACCAACCCGAAGCGTCAGCGAGGGAATCTCTGAGTAAAGGCTAACGTGGGAAAAATCCTGGTTACCGGCGGCGCCGGCTTCATCGGTTCGCACCTGACCGAGGCCCTATTGGCCCGTGGCGACGAGGTCGTTGTCGTCGATGACGAATCGACGGGGCGAGCGGCGAACCTGGCCGCGGCCGCCAACAATCCGCGGCTCACAATCGTCCGGGGATCAATCGGCGATGCGGCACTCATCGCGCGCGTGCTCGACGGCGTGAGCGAGGTCTATCACCTGGCCGCGGCGGTCGGCGTCGCTCTGATCGCCCGAGAACCGCTGCAAACGATCGAGCGGAATATCTATCCGACGCAGCTTCTGCTCGACGAACTGTGCCGTCGCCAGCGGGCCGGGCAAAGCGTCCGGTTCTTTCTGGCCAGCACGAGTGAAGTGTACGGAAAAAATCCAAAGCAAGTTTGGAACGAGGAGGACGACCTGGTCTTCGGACCGACGACGCGACCCCGCTGGTCCTATGGAGCGAGCAAAGCGATCGACGAATTCCTGACGCTCGCTTGTGCCCGACAATTCGGTCTGCCGGTGGTGATTGCCCGTTTTTTTAATGTCGTCGGCCCGCGGCAAACGGGGGCTTACGGCATGGTGCTCCCCCGATTCGTCGATGCGGCATTGGCCGGCGAGCCACTCCTCGTCCACGACGACGGTCGGCAAGTTCGCTGCTTTGCCCACGTAAGCGACGTCGTCGGCGCCGTGCTGGCTCTCATGCAAACGCCCGCCGCGGCGGGCAAGGTTTTCAATATCGGCAGCGATCAGCCAGTGTCGATCCTCGACCTCGCCAAGCGCGTCGTCGCCCTGACCGGATCGAAGTCGCCAATCGAGTTCCAGTCGTATGCCGCTGCCTACGACGCCGACTTCGAGGACATCCGCCACCGCGTGCCGGATCTGTCGCGCATCAAGGCGACGCTCAACTATCAGGCGAGACTCGACTTGGATGCTATCGTACGGGATGTGATTGCGTGGAAGCGGGATGTAAATAGCCTCCACTAACCAGTTTAAGCGGGCGATCGCCGCAGAGTGGGAGATGCTCGATTACAGGGTGGTTGCCATTGCCCCCAGTCGCGGCGACTGACGACAATTCCGACATGGACGAGAAGCAAAACAGGCAAGGCGGCAGTGCGGGGCCGGTGTTGATTGTGGCGGCGATTCTTATCTTGCTGCCGGTGTTCTACGTTCTCTCCATTGGGCCAATGGCATGGCTGGATTCCAAGGGACTATTTAGCGAGACGACGCATACCGTGCTCGAATGCTTCTATTTCCCGCTTGCTTTGGCCGTTGAAAATGAGGTGCCGATCGTCGGGCCGGCGCTCATGAACTACGTGGAGTGGTGCGGCGGGTAGTGTCAGCCACCACCCCACCAAGTCCATCGTTCGACCGGTGCCATCCAAGAGCGTGCGTAGGCTGACCTGGAAAAATCGCGGGCGTCTTCATGGCACGATTCTGCACGCGCGGCAGGACAAACTGGCGGCGTGGAGGCGTATGGCCGCTTTCAGTCGCTCTTTTCAGCGGGCTTGAATGCAAAGGCTACAGAGCCAAGAACGGCCATGTAAAGCAGATAGGGAACGGTAGGACAACAAAGGCCCGAAGTCAGTGCCTGGCCAAACGCCATTTCAAACAACTCGTTCTTGTCGGCATAGAGCGATTGGTAATGTTCCGTCGTTGCCGCTCGATATGCCAGCCAGCCCCATGTCGGGATCGCAAGAATCCAGATGACGGTAATCGCCACCATTGCGTGACCGGGCAGCGTGTCGAGTTCGACGTTACTATCGACCACAAGAGCGGGAAGCCGAAGGCGGAGAACGTGCGGCCGGCGAGCAACTAACGAAGGATTGACCATGAAACGCGATTGGACGCTCCCGCCCGACGATGCACCGCTCTGGCGAGTGCTCTTATGCCCTGCATCGTCGGCATTTGTCACCAACGCAACTGTCGATGGTCTGAGCGTGTGCTCGCGAGGTGTACGACAAGCAGGCGAAGGAGAGGCAGCAAGTTCGCAAGGGAAAGCAGGCCGGGGCAACTGTGGAAAGTTTGCCACAGTTGGATTCCGGTAAAGCCCGCGATGCCGTCGGCAAAGCAGTAGGCGTCAGCGGCAAGAGCATAGATCACGCAACCAAGGTGCTGGCGCTCGCCAAGGACGTGCCGTGCGACAAGTCACGAAAACGGAATCACACCCTTCCCGTTGCAATAGGGGCACTCGCCGGTGCCCTTGCATTCGACGCACGGCGGCTCGCCCGGCTGATCGGTGGTTGGCGGGGGAACGCCACGGCAGACCGGGCAGAGTTTGGACCCCTGGCACATGAGGCACGGAATGGTGCCGTCGTTCGATGGTTTTGGCATACAGGTGGCGCGAATGCACCGATGGGCGACGCGAGAACCGCGTCAATGGGAACAAGGCTGTCATCGTTGCCGAGAGTGACCGACGTGCCAAGGCGGGCGAATGTTGCCGACTTTTGGGGAGGGGCGCTGTCAGCGCTGGACTTGGTCCGCGCTACGGTGGATGTGCATCGACGGAATGCCGCAACGAAGCTCGGCATTCGTCCGCACGTTTTGGATTTATGGCTCGGAGCAAATGCCGAGTGGCTATGACCACCCACGCCACCATGAGGGCTGGTTTCGGCTGGCCCCGGCCGCGGTTTTCATTTCGCCCCGCCAGAGTAGCGGGGCGATTCTATTGCGTCGTAGCGCCGCTGCATCGCCGTTCAAAAACGTCCGCCAAGAAACGTCTAACTCCCACCTCAAATCGTTGTGCTGTAAGGCGTTAAGTAGTGCCCCGCGTTGGACTCGAACCAACAACCCTCTGATTAAGAGTCAGATGCTCTGCCAGTTGAGCTAGCGGGGCGGGCACGGGCGAAACTACCAAGGTAGCAAAATGACGCGGCCTCACAAGGGCCGGGAGCGGTCTGCGTTTCTATGCGCGGACAATGCATCCCCTGAGGCAGTATTTCCTCTCAGACAAGGTCCCGGCAGCCGAGGTTCGGCGGCTCGTCGGTACTTTCGCGTAACGCTCGCCAAGCCGCGGCAGGGTGGGCCGAGGATCGCTACGATCGCTACGAGTGTTCCTGAACGAGGCTCCCCGGCATCGTTCTCTTTGCATTTTGCCGGTTATTTTGCGGGGTGCGAATTCGCGCAAAGCCGCACGGCGGCGGGCCGGCAGGCGAGCGGCAAAGTACGTTTCTTGGAGGGGAAGAAACGGATGCCGAGCGGGCTGGAAACGACGCTGTCTGCGCTGGCGGCCACCGACAACGAAGCGTCGGTAGCGGCGCTTGTCGCTGCGCTCGATCTGCCCAACCACGCGATCCACGACGGAGCGATGCAGACGCTGCTCCTGCGTTCGAGCACAGTGGCCGCGGCCGAAGTGTTCCGCCGCTGGGACAAGCTCTCGGATCGCTGGAGGCAGCAAGTTGCCCAGCACGGCGAGTGGATTGCCGGGGCCGTGCGGAAGGCGCTGCTCGACGTTCACGACGACCTGCATCGCATCGGCTGCGAAGTGGCCGTGGCGACGCGCGACTACGACGTGATCCCGCTTCTCGTGACGGCCGCCGTCGAGGCCTTCACCGCCCACGGCGACCGTGCGGCAACCACCGTACTGCAGCTTGCCGAGCAACTGAGCGAAGAGCTCATTTCGTCTCGCGACTATCGCATTCGCCGCGATCCGCAGATGCAGCGGGCCCACGTGCTGGTGAGTCTGGAAAAGGCGGCTTGCGAGTACCACGTCCACGGCCGGCGCGAGCTCGTCGAGGCGTTCCTGCTCCTGGCCAATCGCGAGAACGCGACGCTCAAGCACGTGCTGCAGTCGCCGACCGACCGGACGTTCGGACCGCTCACGGAGGTGCTCACGAACAGCACGCGCCTGGGCGTGGAGCGTTTGCTCCTGTCGTACATCGACGACCCGTTTGCTCCGCTGGCGGCGATGCAGATCATGGTTCGCCGCCGCGACGTCGCGTTCCTGCGGCGGCTCCTGCGGAAGATCGGCGCGGAGCCGACGCCGGTCGTGCGGCTGAACCTGAAGCGGGTCGAATCGATTCCCTGGATGCAGGTGAACTTTACGCTGCTCGATGCGCTGGGCGATCACGAGCAGCCGGGCGCGGTGCAACTCGTCGCACTGTCGGGGATTCCGCGGCAGCTCGCGTTTGAGTGCGTGGCGTACATGCTGCGGCACGGCGGGCTGGCCGGTCGCCGAGCTGCGGCCAAGGCGCTCGCCCAGTTTCGCGGACCGGGGGCCGACGACATGGTCCTGCGCACACTCGACGACGAAGATGCCCAGGTGCGGGCGGCGGCGGCAGCGCAGCTCCGCGATCGAGGCGTGCCGGGAGCGATTCAGCGGCTGCTCGTCATGCTCGACAGCCCGCACGAGATCGAGCGAGAGGCGGCGCACACGGGTCTCGGTGAGTTTCGCTTCGAGCGGTATCTGGCCATGTTCGACATGCTCTCGCCCGATGCCCGCCGTGCGACCGGCCTGCTCGTGAAACAGATCGACAATAACACGCTTACTGCTCTGAAAGCGGAGCTTACCGCCGCCGCCCGGAGCCGCCGGAAGCGAGCACTCGAAATGTGCCTGGCGATGGGGCTGGTCGAGGAATCGATTGCGGAGATCGCGGCTCTGTTGCGCGACGACGACCAGTTCCTGCGAATCGAAGCGATTCGTGTGCTCGCCACGTGCGACTGCACGACCACGCGGCACGCCCTGCGCGATTCGCTAGTCGATACGCATCCCCTCGTGCAGGAAGCCGCGGAGCTGGCGCTCGGTAAGCTGTTGCAACTCGCCACGGATGATGTCGCGATACCGTCAACTGCCGCTGTTCCCGTTGCGATTGAATCGCCCTTCGTTACGAGCCAGCCGCTGGCCAATGTCACCTAAGGACCCTTTGTTCCCCGCCTAACGCACGTGCTGTTATGGAACCTACTTGGATATTTGTGTTGGCCCAACTGAGCGATTGGTCGCGCTGGACCGATGCCTCGTCGTTTGGCCTGTCGCGGATGGGTGCGCTGGCCGCGGGGCTGGCCGTCGGCGTGCTCATCGCGTGGTGCTGCTCGCGCTGGTCCCGCACCCAGCGAGAGGAAGATAGCGGGCCGCCTCACAGCCCGCAGAAACTGTTTAGCGAGCTTTGCAAAGCTCACAAACTTTCCGCCGCACAGCAACGACTGCTGGAATGGCTCGCCGCCGAAAGGCAGCTCTTGCAGCCGGCACTCGTGTTTCTCGACCCGATCCTGCTCGAAAGCGCAATCGCTCACGCCGATTCGCCGAACGTGCGGAAGCGGCTGACGGAACTGCGATCGCGAATTTTCGCTGGGCTAGAGAAGGCCGCCGGCGAAGGGACGAAGGCGTAAACTTGATCGACGATTGGAGGTCCGCCCCGGCAGGCGGACCCTATTTTGGCGTGGCGAACGGGTCGGCCGCTTCGCCAGCAGCGGGAGCAGCTGGAGCGGCGGGTGCCGCTGGAGCTGCAAACGGATCAGCGGCTGGAGCGCCGAACGGGTCGGCCGCAGGAGCAGCCGGTTCGGCGGCGGGCATCGGTTCGGCAGGGGCAGCTTCGCCCGGCTTGGCGGGAGCGGGCTTCACACCGGGCTTGCGGGTGCGGAAGGCGCTGCTGCCCCCGCCACCGGCCAGTTCCACCGTCCGCTCTTCAGCCTTCCAGCCCATCTGCGTGAGGAGCTTCTGCACGGGAATCACGTCCGTGCCGTAGCGGCTCACTTCGTCCACCATCTTCGTGAATTCCTGGCGAGCCTTTTCTGGCGAGTTTTCATCCGGCCGATCACCCAAGACCAGGTAGCGGGTGTTGATGTCCATCTTGCCGGTGCGAGTTCCGTCCTTGAGCAATTCCGCGTCGATCACACCCCCATTGAGTGTGATGATGTTTTTCACCATCTCGTAGTCGTCGATCCGGTCGCCGTCGATGTCCATGACGCCAGCCAGGGCAAAGTGCAGCCGCTGCCCCGGCGACCAGGTGGGCGTGTGAATCACGTCGCCAGGCAGAATCGGATTCGTCGGCGAGTCCTCAAGAATCCGGCACTCGGCCATGTGTTCATCGGAAAGGCGAATCACTTCGATCCGACCCTTCGGCTTCGCATTGGTCACGCCATTGATGTCGTGATCGAAAACGGAGAACGTCGTCTGCCGCATGAGGCCGTCGGCACGCCCCGCGTCGATCCAGGCAAGCCGTTGACGCTGATTGACCCAGGCGATTTTGCCATCGGGAGCTTCAAACAGGTTGACCTGCTCGCTTTCGAGTTCTTTGACCTTTCCCCGCAGGTTGTTCACCGTGTCCTGCGTCGTTCCGACCAGCACATTGAGCGCGTCTCGTTCTTTCGCTACTACGTCAATGTCCGCCTTGAACTTCTTGTCGTTGTTGGCGAGTTGCGTCGAAATCGTTGTCTTCTCGGTATTAATACGAGCCCGCTCGGCGGTGTAGGTTTCCTTTTCCTTCGTCAAATCGGCGACCGCCGTGTCGCGGGCACCTTCGGCCGTCGTAGCCCGACTCGCTTCGCGCGTGGTATTTGCGGTTTGCTCGGCTTGCGCCTTGGTGACCTGATCGTTGGCATCGACGACGCTGGCATTCTTCCGGTTGATGGCCGTGAGGAGGATCGCCGGCATCGTGCGGTAGGTTGCGACTTGCCCCTCGGCCAGGTGCGGCGTCATCAGGGCCTTGTCCGACTCGAACTCCTTGAGCAGGGCATCGACCTCGGCATCCTGACCGACGGCGCCCTTCGCCTGATCGACCATCTCCTTCGTCGCACTCTCGCGGCCGAGCACATATTGATAGGCCCGCACGCGATACAACAGCTCGTTGGCTTGTTTTTGGGCGGCGGCTGCGGCGGCCGTCTTGTCGTCCCGTTCCTTGTACGCGGTTTGCGACTGGGCGTAGAAGATGTACGTCGTGATCGCAAGGATGATCGTGAGCATCGCAAAGATGATCACGGCGATCTGGAGCCCCTGTCCTTCGCGCGCTGCCATTGCATAACTCCTGGTGCCGGCTCCGCGGGATGCGAAGCCGCACGGCCAATCGGTCGTCGGCAAAGGGCCGACGTGCCACTCTTCCGGATTCGCTGGCGGACGTGCCGATTATTCCGGCTGCCGACAAATCGAGCGCCCGCCGGGGCTGGTCGATCCAACTGCCCACGGAGAACCGCGGAAAAGATGCTCCTTTGAGCATAAATACGGGGTCTGGCAGTGTCAACGAAACTCCAGTCGCCGGCTGGATTTCTGCTTGATAGGCAATCAGCCGTAGGGCCGATAGGATGGCCGTCGGAATCGCAAACTTGTCCCCCTACGCCCAACACGCCCAAATTCGGCATCCCCCTACATGCCCAAACGCAGCCGCCAGAAGTCGCTGGCCGGATTCGACGATCCTGCCGAGTCGGCGACGGAATCGACAGCCAAGCCGCCCGTTGCCGTCAGATCGAGTGAACTCACAGCCACTGCCGGCGATGGGCCATTGGCTGGTCAAACCGTCTATTTGGTCGATGCCCATTCACTCATCTACCAGGTCTTTCACGCCCTCCCCGAAATGACTGGTCCCGGCGGTCAGCCCGTCGGAGCGGTTCACGGATTCGTCCGCGACATGTTGGACGTCATCGAAGTCCGTGGAGCGAACATCGTCCTGGCAGCCTTCGACCATCCTGGGCCGACATTCCGCCACGAGATTTACGACCAGTACAAAATCCAGCGCGAGGAAATGCCGGCCGACCTGCAACTGCAGATTCCGGTCATCCATGAGTTCCTGCACGCGCTGGGCGTGCCCGTGCTTTCGACTCTCGGCTACGAGGCGGACGACATCATCGCGACGCTGGCCCGGCAGGTCGAAGCGGCCGGCGGCGAGTGCTTCATTCTCAGTGCCGACAAGGACCTGCGGCAGCTTATTACGGATCGGGTCAGGATCTACAACATCCGCAAGCAAGAGTTGTTCGATGCCGCGGCCCTGATGGCGACGTGGGGCATCCGACCCGACCAGGTCGTCGATTTTCAGTCGCTCGTCGGCGACAAAGTCGATAACGTCCCCGGCATCGCGCTCATTGGCCCCAAGAACGCACAGGAACTCCTGACGAAGTATGGCACGCTCGAAGGAGTGCTCAACCACGCGCATGAGGTAAGCGGGGCGAAACGCAAAGAGAATCTGATGAACGGACGGGACATCGCACTCAAGAGTCGCGAGCTCGTTCGTCTCAAAACCGACATGCCGCTTTCGATCGACTGGGGAGCGTCACGCGTCGGGAAATATCAAGTAGAAAAGCTCAATGCTCTTTGTCGCGACTGTGGCTTTCGGCAGTTAGCGCGGCGAATTGAGCAATTGGCTGGCGCGACTCAGCAGGTGAGCGAGGGACAGCAGGCGAGCGACATTCAGCAGGCGAGCGGGGGGCGTCAGCCCTCTGAGACTGAGCTGGACGACTCAGGGAGCTTACGCTCCCCGCTCGCCTCATCAGCGTCTCCGCCTGCCAGTAAATTGCTCACCACTGCCGATTCGCCCGTTTGGAAAGCAAACTACCGCACCATCGGCACGCCTGCGGAGTTGACGCAGCTTGTCGCAGACCTTGCCAACTGCCCGCGCCTCTCGATCGACACGGAAACAACCTCTGTTCTGCCGCGATGGGCCGAAATCGTCGGCTACTCGCTCGCATGGAAGGAAGGCGAGGCCTGCTACATTCCGGTCCGCGCTCCGGCAGGGGAGCCTCAGATCGATCCGACGACGGCCCGAGATGTTCTGCGGCCGCTCCTCGAAAACCCGTCGATTCGCAAGATCGGTCAGAACCTGAAATACGACATGGTCGTGCTCCGCTCGGCAGGCGTCACACTCGCTGGCATCGAGTTCGACACGATGGTGGCCGACTACCTCCTCGAACCGGGCGAGCGAAGCCACAACATGGACGACATGGCCCGCCGCCATCTGGGCCATCATACGATCACAATCGATCAGCTCATCGGCAGTGGCAAAAACCAGAAGCGGATGGACGAAGTCCCGGTGCCGCTCATCACGCGGTACGCGGCCGAAGATGCCGATGTGCCGCTGCGACTGGTGGACGTGCTCGCTCCGCGGCTGGCGAGTCAGAACCTGACGAGCCTCTTTGCCGACCTCGAAATGCCACTGGTCGAGGTGCTTGCCGAACTCGAATTCAACGGCATTCGTGTTGATGTGGCCCGGCTGCGCGAGCTGTCGGGCCAATTCAACGACGAGATCATGCGGCTGGAGCGTGAAATCTTCGAGATCGCCGGCCGCGAATTCAACATCGACTCGCGGATTCAGCTCGGCCAGCTCCTGTTCGAGGAATTCAAACTCCCGGTGCTGAAAAAGACCAAGACCGGCCCCAGCATGGATGCCGAGGTGCTCGAAGACTTGGCGGCTTTGCACCCGCTCCCTGCGAAGGTGATCGAATACCGTCAAGTGGCGAAGCTGAAAAGCACCTACGTCGATTCGCTGCAGGAGCTTGTACATCCGCAGACCGGCCGGGTCCACTCGAGCTTCAAGCAGGACGTGGCCGCGACCGGCCGCCTTAGCTCGCAGGATCCAAACCTGCAGAACATCCCCATTCGGACCGAGCAGGGGCGGCAGATTCGTTCGGCGTTCCTTCCCGGCCGCGATGGCTGGCTGCTTCTAACGGCCGACTATTCGCAGATCGAACTGCGTGTGCTGGCTCACTTCTCCGGTGACGAAACGCTGCGGCAGGCATTTGTGGAAGATCGCGACATTCACGCCCAGGTGGCGAGCGAGGTCTATGGCGTTACGCTCGACCAGGTTACCTCGGCCCAGCGACGGAATGCTAAGGCCGTCAACTTCGGTATCATCTACGGCCAAAGCCCGTTCGGCCTGGCCAAGGGGCTGGGCATCGAGCAGCGCGAAGCGGCCGAGTTTATCGACCGGTATTTTGCTCGCTATCCGGGCGTCGATCGCTTCATCATCGAGACGCTGCTCCAATGCCGTCGCGACGGCTTTGTGAGCACGATCCTCGGCCGCCGCCGCCCGGTCACCGGCGTTCGCGATCCGCGCACGCTCAGCGACCCGCGGCAGAGAACTTTGCCCGAGCGGATCGCCATTAACACCGTGATTCAAGGCTCCGCCGCCGACATCATCAAGGTCGCGATGATCCGCGTCCATCGGCGACTGGCCACGCAGAAGCTGCAAGCGAAGATGCTCTTGCAGATTCACGACGAGCTCGTCTTCGAGGCTCCGCCGGAGGAAGAAACGACGCTCAAGCAGCTTGTCGTCGAGGAGATGGCTGCCGCTGCCAGCCTGGCCGTGCCGCTCAAGGTGGATGTCAATACGGGCCCGAACTGGGCGGCATGCGACTAGCGAAGCTACGAGAACATCTCGCCCGGCAAATCGGCGACTTTGCGGACGGCGACGCGACGGACGGCGCTCCACGGAATGATGGTGACCGAATGATTGCCGTCCCCTTCCTGGATGGCGAACACGCCGTAGTCGCTGCTCGAAAGGATTTCGCTGAACTTGTCGGGGGACATGATTTCCCCTTCGGTCAGAAAGATTTCGACTTCGGTTTGTTCTTCGCGCTGCTCCCAGAGGCGGGCGAAGATGTAGCCCATCCCAGCCGAGCCAGGTGGCGGTGGTGCAAGCGGCTCCTCGACGGCGGCATCGATCACTTCGTCGCCGATTTGCCCGAACGGAAACTGAAAACCGCCGCTTGCCTCGCCTTCGAGTTGGCCACTGGCGATGTCGTCATCGTCGGCCTGTCCAGTGGGAACATCCTCTTCGGGTTCATCGTCGTCGGGAATCCGGAACTTGGCCCCGCAATGCGGGCATTGCCCCGCCTTCCCCTTCATGCTGGGCGGACCGTTCAGCTTGTGACCATTGGGACACAGAAAGACGAATACCTCGCCTGCCGGCAACCCCTTGCCGCTTCCCATCGCAGGTTTCATCCGCACCGAGTCGCCGGAGCCTGCCACGGCTGCTTCCGGCGGAGCAAGCTCCGGCGTCCCGCTGGCGGCTGGTGCGGCAGTGGCTGCTTCCTCGGCTTCCTCCGCCTCGGCGGCAGCCAGCTCCTCTAGCGTGGGGACGACGAATGCCGACTGGCACTTGGGGCACTTCCCGCGCTTCCCCGCCATCGATTCCGGCGCGCTAAGCTGGTGTTCATTCGGGCAAAGGAACTTGATGACCATAAACCAGGGGCCAGGAGTCAGAAGGCTGTCTGTGAACGTTTATGATGCTAGTTCAGCCTACCTCATGCTTCAATCGCTGGTCGGCCGCGTATTGACGCCCCATCGCCGTATGCGAAACTGACCGCTCGCTAGTCCGCGCTCACTTT
>CAYLLN010000001.1:59217-182576 GCA_964384375.1 uncultured Pirellulaceae bacterium | reverse complement strand
CTGTCCTCTGTCCTCTGTCCTCTGTCCTCTGTCCTCTGTCCTCTGTCCTCTGTCCTCTGTCCCCTTTCCTCCGCCCCTGCTTCTATGGCGATTGATGTCACCTGTGCCGGCTGTAAGACCCGCTTTCAAGTCAGCGACAAGTTCGCGGGCAAAAAGGGACCGTGCCCCAAGTGCAAGGCGATCATCGAGGTCCCGTCGAAGAAGGACGAGGTAGTCATTCACGCGCCGGAGCAATCCGGCCCCAAGGACAGCACGGGCAAGGCGGTCCTCGAACCGATCTTTCGCGAGGAAACGAACCTCTCGATGCCGCTCATCATCGGCATCGTCGCTTCAGTCGTTGTCGTGCTCTTGATGGCCCTGGTGATGCGTTGGCAGCCCCCAGCGACCAAGCAGTTTATGGCAATGGTTGGCTCGGTGCTCCTTGCGCCGCCATTGGCCTTCGCGGGCTACACCTTCCTGCGTGACCAAGAGGCGGCCCCACACCGAGGAATGGAACTGCTCCTGCGGCTGATCGCTCCATCGGTCGTTTATCCGCTATTGTGGGGACTGTATTGGTTCGTCTTTGCGTACTTTGGCTTCGACAAGTCGGCGCCCGAACTGCTTGCACTCATGCCTGCGGTGGCAGGCATGGTCTTGCTCGGCACGATCACCGCCCAGGCGAGCCTGGAACTCGACTTTGGCCCCGCAGCCATGCATTACTGCCTGTATCTCGCCGCGACGGTCATCCTGCGGCTGATCATGGGGATGAGCGGGTATTGGGATGTGATCACGTAGTCCAATGCTGTCGTCTCTCCCCGAACTCCGCTCTCTCGACAGCCGCCGCGGACTGGTGCGCATCCCGCACGAGACCGACGTGCCGCTGACTGATCGCGTACGGTCGCTGCTCGATTGTCCGGAGTTCCGCCGACTGGCGAAGATCAGCCAACTCGGCCTCGTATCGCTTGTTTATCCGGCGGCGAACCACACTCGGCTGGAGCACTCGCTGGGAGTCTATCGCAATGCGCTTTTGTATTTGAAGCAACTGGCTGGGGACGAACGCTTTGCTGCGACCATCGACGAGCGCGATGCCGAGATGTTCCTTGTGGCGGCCCTGTTGCACGATCTGGGGCATTGGCCGTTTTGCCACGCAATCGAGGACATCGCGCTACCTGGAGTGCCGACGCACGAACTGTTCGCAAACAGCTTCCTGCTGGAAGGGGAACTCGCCGATACGCTCCGCGACGACTGGAATCTGCAGCCGCGGGATGTGACGGCGTTGCTTTCCGAAAAGGCGACCAGCGACAAGCAACGCGTCCTTAAGAGCATGCTTAGCGGCCCGATCGACATCGACAAAATGGACTATCTGGTCCGCGATAGCCTGCACGCGGGTGTTCCCTACGGCCGCAATTTCGACCAGCAACGGCTCATCGGCAGCCTATGCCTGAACAAGGCGGGGGACGGCTTGGCAATCAGCGAAAAGGGGCGAACGGCCGCCGAGATGATGGTCTTTGCCCGCTACGTGATGTTCAGCGAGGTTTATTGGCATCATGCCGTCCGCTCGGCAACGGCGATGCTCCAGCGGGCGTTTTACTTGCTGCACGGGCAACTCGATCTCGATCAGCTCTTCCGCCTGACCGAGCAGCCGATGATCGACCAACTCGTTGCGGCAGCTGGCAAGTCTCCGGCTGCCGATCTGCTCGACGGCCTCTTTGGCCCGTCCCGGCGACTCTATAAGCGGCTGACGGAGCTGAGCCACTTTCAGCAGCGCGAGTTCTACGAGCGAATCGCGAGAAAACCGTACTCGTGGCTCGTCGCCGCCAGCGATGCGTTCGCCGCCGCTGCGAGCAAACGCCTTGGCCGCCGCATCGCGCCGCACGAAGTGCTGTTCGACGCTCCGCCGGTTCGCCGCGAGGTCGAGTTTAACGTCGAGGTGTTCTTTCCCAAGGAGAACGTCTATCGCACGCTCTCCGAAGTCTCGCCGGCAATTCACACACTCGCCCGCCAGCAGTTCGACGACTACGTGAAGCGCGTCCGCATCTTCGTCCACCGCAGATTGATCGACGAACTGCGTGCGATCGGGCCGCTCGATGCGCTGCTCAAAGAGACTCTGGCTGCCGTCGGCTAATGCTACCGCGTTTCGCTTGGCATCAGGCCAATTCACTTTGGGAAAACCATGATGAGTGCAACCATGTCAACAACCAACTCTTCATGTCATTTGACGTTCGCCTCGTTCATGGCTGGAACATTCATCGGCATGGTGTTTGCCATGTCCAATGCACCCGCGGCCGAGAGCGAACATCGGCCCAATGTCGTATTGATCCTGGCCGATGATCTCGGCTACGGCGACCTCGCCTGCTATGGCCATCCGACGTTCAAAACGCCTCATTTGGATCGCATGGCTGCGGAAGGGGCCCGGCTGACGAACTTCTATGCCCCCTGCCCGTTTTGTGCTCCGACGCGGGCATCACTGCTGACGGGGCGATATCCATTCCGCAGCGGAATGAATGGCAATCCCGCGCCGGACGGCGGCGTGAACGATCTGGGCATCCCCGCCAGCGAGCTCTTGCTCGGCGAGTTGTTTCAAAAGGCCGGTTACGCGACCGCTTGCTACGGGAAGTGGCACCTTGGGCATCGCCCGGAGTTCTTTCCCACCAGGCATGGTTTCGACGAGTATTTCGGCATTCTCTACTCGAACGACATGCGGCCGGTGGAGTTGCGACAGAACGAGGAGCGAGCCGAGTATCCCGTCGAACAGACGACGCTCACGCGGCGCTATACCGAGCGTGCCGTGGCGTTCATCGAAAAGAATAAGGATCAGCCGTTCTTCCTTTATCTGCCCCACGCGATGCCGCACAAGCCGCTGGCGGCATCGGAAAAGTTCTACAAGAAAAGCGGTGCGGGACTTTACGGCGACGTGATCGCGGAACTCGACGCTGCCGTAGGACAGCTGCTCGCGAAACTGAAGGAACTTACGCTCGACGAGCGAACGCTCGTCCTCTTCACCAGCGACAATGGGCCGTGGTACGGCGGCTCGACCGCGGAACTGCGCGGGATGAAGGGGCAGAACTGGGAAGGTGGCATCCGTGTGCCGCTCGTCGCCCGCTGGCCGGGTCACATTCCCGCGGGGCGTTTGAGCGACGAGCCGGCCATCATGATGGATCTCTTTGCGACGTCGTTAGCCGCGGCGGGATTGGAAGTGCCTCAAGACCGAACGATTGACGGCAAAAACATTCTGCCTCTGCTCGCGAGCGAGGTGAAGTCGCCGCACGAAGTGCTCTTCAGCGTGCAGGGGAAGAATCTGAGCACCGTCCGGATGGGTTCGTGGAAGCTCCATCCCCGCGGCACACCCCGGCCCGACAATCGCCGGAAGGGCTGGGTCGATCCGCGTGCGCCGGATGGACTGACGATCCTCGCCCCCGCGGAGCAGTACGGTCCTGAGCATTTTCCCGGCATTGCGACCGGCGATTCGAGCACAGGCCCTGCACTGTTCGACTTACGTGCTGATCCAGCCGAGCAAAAAAACGTGGCGGCCGAGCATCCGGAAGTTGTGAAGCAGTTACAGTTCCACTTCGACAAGCTGGCGATGGAAATGGCAGCAGCGGCTAAACCATAGCAAGGCGCGTGGGTTGAGTGAATGGGCTGGCCGCAGCTGGCCTCGCTGCCGCTTTGCTTATGCGCCGGCCGGTGGCTACACTCACCGATCAACGGTTGTTGTTTGGTTCGTGCTTCTGGAGCCCATCATGGTTCGCCACTTTGCTCGTCGGTCTTGTTGGCTGAGCATCACTTTCGTTTCGCTGATTGCTTCTTCGTCGCTCGCCGCGCCGCCGCGTGTGTTGCCGGAAGGGCAAAAACCGAAGGACGCTAGACTAGCGCCTCCCAAGGATTTGAACGGCTACTTTCCGTTTGCGGTTCCCAAAACCAAGGAGGAGTGGCAAACGCGGGCGGAGAAGGTGAAGCGGCAGATTCTGGTGTCGCAGGGACTCTGGCCGCTGCCGACAAAGACGCCGTTGAACGTGGTGATCCACGGCAAGATCGACGAAGGGTCGTACACGGTCGAGAAGGTCTTTTTCGAGTCGATGCCGGGGTTCTATGTTACCGGCAACTTGTATCGGCCCAAGAACGTGAGCGGCAAAGTGCCAGGTGCCCTGGTGCCACACGGACACTGGGCCAACGGCCGCTTCTACGACGCCGGCCGGCTCAATACTCGCAAGGAAATCGTGCAAGGGGCGGAGCGTTTCGAAGAAGGGGGCCGCAGCCCACTTCAGCCGCTGCCGGTGCAACTCGCCCGCATGGGAGTTGTCTCGTTCCACTACGACATGCTCGGCTATGCCGACAGCACACAGCTTTCGCTCGAACTGGTTCATGGCTTTGCCAAGCAGCGCCCGGAGATGAACGCCCACGAGAACTGGGGCCTGTTCAGTCCGCAGGCCGAATCGCACCTGCAATCGGCAATGGGGCTGCAGACGTGGAACTCGATCCGGGCACTCGACTTTCTCCTCTCGCTGCCGGAGATCGATGCCGAGCGAATCGCCGTCACGGGCGCTAGTGGTGGCGGGACGCAGACGTTTTTGCTTGCCGCTGTCGATCCGCGCGTGACGCTCGCGTTTCCGGCCGTCATGGTTTCGACGGCTATGCAAGGTGGCTGCACGTGCGAGAACGCAAGTTGCTTGCGAGTCGATACCGGCAACGTCGAGTTCGCCGCCCTGTTCGCTCCCAAGCCACAAGGACTGACCGCGGCCGACGACTGGACCAAGGAGATGGCGAAGAAGGGCTTTCCCGAACTGCGGCAGCTCTATGACCTGATGGGGGCTCCTAAAAACGTCGAACTCTTCAGCTACACCCATTTCGGCCACAACTACAACTACGTGAGCCGCAGCGCGTTTTTCTCGTTTATCAACAAGCACTTCAAGCTCGGCCTCGAGGAGCCGGTGGTCGCCGACGATCATCGCTGGATGCCGCGCGAGGAGATCACCGTCTGGGATGTGCAGCACCCGCAACCGGCAGGGGGCGATGAGTTTGAACGCAAACTGGTCACGCATTGGCACAAGGACTCGCAACAACAGCTTGCGGCACTTGCTCCGAAGGACGCGGCCTCGCTGGCTGAGTGGAAACGCGTCGTGGGGGGCGGCATCGAGTCGATTCTTGGCCACGGCGCACCAGCGGCTGAAGAAGTCGAGCTCGAAAAAACCGAGAAGACGGACCTCGGCGACTATTTCCGCTTCGCTGGACTACTGAAGAACAAGGTGACCGGCGCAGAACTACCTGTCGCATTTCTGCACCCGAAGAAGTGGAAGAAGCAGGTCGTGCTCTGGCTCTCCGAGCAAGGGAAATCAGCCATTTTCGACGATGAGGGGAACCCATCGCCCGATACCAAACGGCTCATGGACGCTGGTTACAGCGTGGCAGGGATCGACTTGTTCCAGCAAGGGGAGTTTCTCGCGCCTGGCGAAGCTCCGCCGCGCAACCGTCCGGTGGGGAATAGCCGTCAGTTCGCCGGCTACACCTTCGGTTACAACCACTCGCTGGTGGCCCAGCGCGCGCACGACGTGCTGACGATGCTTGCGTTCATCAAGTACGACGATCAGAACGCAGAAGGCGTGAGTATCGTCTCCCTCGATGGCACCGCACCGATTGCCGCCCTTGCCGCGTCGCAAAGCAATGGCCTGAGCGTGAAAAAGATCGCCATCGACACCAAAGGCTTCCGCTTTCATGGCGTGAAGGACTACCTCGATGCGACTTTTCTACCTGGCGGGGCGAAGTATCTGGATATCCTCGGCATGCTCTCGCTGGCGACGGATGCCCAACTCCTGATTGGCGGCGAGACGATAGAAGGAGCAATCATCGAGGCTGGCCAAAGTGCCGTCGGCAAGCCGGATGGCACCGAGTTCCTCGGGGATGTTCCGGACAATAAGGAAGCAATCTTGAAGTGGCTTCTCAAGTAGCCATTTTGACTGCTTCGCCCGTAACGTCGATCATCGTTCGATCAGTGGTCTCACGGGCAGAACCGCTACGACTTCATTTTCCAAATTGCGTGAAAAATCCTGTCGATCCATGTGGGCGACGAGGGACTCGAAATTTACGCTTCTAGTGCGGGGAAAACATGCAAGTCGGCATCGAGCGCTGCATTAGCGCTGCATTTGGGGTCGAAAGCGGCCGCAACCGACCCCGACAAGGCCCGGCTCGATGCCTGCTGGGACCAACTGTCGGCGGCCGTAAAGACGGTGATCTTGAAGCTGGTTGACGAGGGCGATGCGAGGACTTACCGATGACCGCAACAGATGGGACGCGGTGCGGATGCTCACGATCGCCGACGGCGTTCCGGGGCATCGGATGGCTCTCCCGGACCGTCCAGGGCAGCCCGCGGCCGTGGCGGTGAATGGGGCCTCGCGCGCGGTAACCGGAAATTGGTCCAGATCCCCCCGGCCTTGGGTCCCATCCCACGTGGATATTTGCGCCGGACCGGACCAAAAATTGACCGTCAAAGTAGGAGGTCCGTCTCTCCCCCGCCCCCTTTGGCAGATTTCGACTCGCACGCGCACGCGCGAGTGGCGGCTGAAGGGCTCCGTCACATGCGCCCACCGCCGGAAATAGAGCCCGACGATAGCATACCGCTCTTGCGGGGTGTAGATTATCCCCCAGCACCAGACGCACCGTGAGCCGCACCGCCCCTCTCCGATGGCTAAACGCAGATCCGCCAAGACCAACGGCTCCGCCTCCGGAGCCAACCTCGGCTTCGAGGCCACACTCTGGGCCGCAGCGGATAAGCTCCGCAACAACATGGACGCGGCGGAGTACAAGCACGTCGTCCTGGGGCTGATCTTTCTCAAGTACATCAGCGACGCTTTCGAGGAGCAGCACGCCGCGCTAACTGCAGACAAAAAATCGGGCTCCGACCCCGAAGACCCGGACGAGTACCGCGCGATCGGTGTCTTCTGGGTACCGCCGGAGGCCCGCTGGTCGTACCTGCTCAAGAGCGCCAAGCAGCCCACCATTGGCCAGCTCGTCGATGCCGCGATGGTCGCCATCGAGCGCGACAACCCGCGCCTCAAGGGTGTGCTTCCCAAGGACTACGGTCGCCCGGCCCTCGATAAGCAGCGACTCGGCGAGTTGATCGACCTCGTCGGCACGATCGGCCTGGGGGACCAGGCCAGCCGCAGCAAAGACATCCTCGGCCGCGTCTATGAATACTTCCTCTCGCAGTTCGCCAGCGCCGAGGGAAAGAAAGGAGGCCAGTTCTATACGCCGCAGTGCGTCGTCCGAGTCCTGGTCGAAATGCTCGCCCCCTACAAGGGTCGCGTCTTCGATCCCTGTTGCGGCTCCGGTGGCATGTTCGTCAGCAGCGAGAAATTCGTCGAGGCCCACGGCGGCCGCCTGGGGGACATCTCGATCTACGGCCAGGAATCGAACCCCACGACCTGGCGACTGGCGCAGATGAACCTCGCCATCCGTGGTATCGAGTGCCACCTCGGCCCGCACCACGCCGACAGCTTCCACAGCGACCAGCACAAGGACCTGAAGGCCGACTACGTCCTGGCCAATCCCCCGTTTAACGACAGCGACTGGGGGGGCGACCGCTTGCGTGAGGATGTGCGCTGGAAGTTCGGCATGCCGCCGGCCGGCAACGCCAACTACGCCTGGGTACAGCACTTCCTCCACCACCTGACCCCCAGCGGCATCGCCGGCTTCGTCCTGGCAAACGGCTCCATGAGCAGCAACCAGTCGGGCGAGGGTGACATCCGCCGGGCGATCATCGAGGCCGACCTCGTCGATTGCATGGTCGCCCTCCCAGGCCAGCTCTTTTACAGCACGCAGATCCCCGTCTGCCTCTGGTTCCTGGCACGCAGCAAGAAGAACGGACGCTTCCGCGATCGCCGCGGCCAGACGCTGTTTATCGACGCCCGCAAACTCGGTAAGCTGATCGACCGCGTCCACCGTGAGCTGACCGACGAGGAAATCCAGCGCCTCGCCGACACCTACCACTCCTGGCGAGGCGACACGCTGTCCAAGGACCGCAAGCTGCCGAAATACACCGACGCTCCCGGCTTCTGCAAATCTGCCACGACCGACGAAATCGCCGCCCACGGCCACGTCCTCACACCCGGCCGCTACGTCGGCGCCGCCGAGCAGGAGGAGGACGACGAACCGTTCGACCAGAAGATGCAGCGGCTGGTGACCACGCTGAACCAGCAGTTGGCCGAGTCAGCCAAGCTGGAGAAAGCCATCCGGTCCAACCTGAGGGAGCTGGGCTATGGCACGTAAGCGAGGTCGCCCCAAGTTCACAGTCCAACTTTCAACGGCAATTGCGAAGCTCCGCCAGCAAGAGCAAAAGTTGCTGGCGACAGACAACAATCAGCTCTACTCGTTGATCTTCAAAGGCGGCACCTACCAGTGGATTACGCTCGTCGCCACGGATGGTCTCCTCGTTACCAAATGGCATACGTCTGCGAGTAGCGGGCCTTCGCGACAGATTCTTGTTGGTGTCGTCATCCAGTCCGAGCAACGGACATCCGAAACCAAACCAAATCCACTCGGTAAAGCGGCAGCGGCTATGACACCGCTTGGGCTCTGGGTGGACATAAAAGGTCAGGCCGGTACAGAACGGCAGCGGCTTGATGTCGTCCATGTTCTCCTGATCGTCCCGGAGCCCACGGACGCAGCTAGAAAGAAGAAGTACCCGATGATTCTGCAGAACGTAGAAAACGTCGTGGACACAGTTGAGCAGGCGCACTTGCTTGGGATGCCTCAAGGCGCAAACGTAGAGGCAATTGCGCAAGAACTGATGAAGAAATGCCGCCCTTGGCTTTTCGGACGGGGGAGGCCAGCTAAGAAATGAATCTGAATGGCTGGCAAGACGTTCGACTCGACGACGTAGCAGACGAATTGACTGTCGGTTTCGTCGGCACAATGGCGTCGGAATACGTGGACGACGGCATCCCGTTTCTGCGCTCGCTAAACATTGAGCCGCTGCGAATCAACAAGGACGACTTGAAATACATAAGCGATGAATTTCACCAACGAATTCGCAAATCATCCCTTTCCCCAGGCGATGTCGTGATTGTCCGCACTGGAAAACCTGGCGCCTGTTCTGTCGTGCCAGAGTGGCTTCCCGACGCGAATTGTTCCGATCTCGTGATCGTCCGGTGTGGCAAGCAGCTTAATAACCGCTTCCTCGCCTACTATGTCAACACGGTGGCCACCGGTCATGTTGCGGCCCATCTCGTGGGGGCTGTGCAGCAACATTTCAATGTTGGTTCGGCTCGACAGTTGAGACTTAGTCTCCCACCTCTCGCAGAGCAAGAAGCAATTGTCGCCGTCCTCGGTGCGCTGGACGACAAGATCGAGCTAAGCCGGCGGATGAACGAGACGCTGGAGGGGATGGCGCGGGCGCTGTTCAAGTCCTGGTTCGTCGATTTCGACCCCGTCCGCGCCAAACTCAACCGCCGCCCCCTCAAAAACCTCCCCCCCTCCACCGCCTCCCTATTCCCCGACCGTTTCGAGCACACCGACCTTGGACTCGTGCCAAAGGGCTGGAAGTGCGGTGTGCTTTTTGACCTGTGTACCCTTAAGCGTGGACACGACTTGCCAGCCAGCGCCAGGACCGCTGGTGAAGTACCGGTCGTCTCCTCCTCTGGCATATCGGGAATGCACAACGAAGCGAAGTCCGTTGGACCTGGCGTCATCACGGGCCGCTACGGCACGATCGGAAAGATCTTCTTCGTCGAAACCGACTATTGGCCGCTCAATACGACGCTGTACGTCGAGGACTTCAAGGGCAGCCCTCCGCGGTTCATTTTCCACGCGCTGGAAGGCGTCGAGTTCTCAAACTACACGGACAAAGGGGCTGTTCCCGGCGTGAATCGAAATCACCTGCACGAAGAACCCACGATCATTCCTCCGGCTGAAGTCAGGGAGCGATTCGCCCACGTCGTGGCTCCCCTATGGGCGCAGCACGATGCAAACGAACAAAGCTCCCGCACGCTCGCCGCTCTCCGCGACGCCCTCCTCCCCAAACTCCTCTCCGGCGAAATCCGCATCCCCACCGCCGAAAAACTCGCCGCCGAGGTCGTATGACTGCTCCCAGCTACTATCTCTACAAGTGCGTCAACGACGACGGCGGCGCTCCTTGCATCCACCGGGGTCGTTATTCGCTCTCGATCTGCAAGCCGGCCATTCGCCGAACCGCGGATGACGGGGACATCATTTTCGCGTTCGGGTCGAACAACAACGAAGTCCCGCCCAATCGGCTCATTTATATCGCTGTCGTAACGGAGATAGTCCGCGGAGCAGGCTATTACCAGTTGCCCAGGTTCGCGTCGCGACCCGACTGCATCTACCGCCGGAAGCGGAGCGGCGAGTTTATTTTGCGCGATGATGCCCGATTTCACACCGCAACGGACCAACGACGAAAGGACTTGGGTAATCCACCCAACTTCCTCAACGCCTGCACACTCCTCTCCAACGACTTTCGGTACTTCGGCGCGTCTGGCACCGACGACTGGAAACGCGATGCGCCGCAACTGGCCCGCCTGATCGAGAACCTCGGGCAGGGACATCGCGTCAGGCTAGATCAAGGCCTTCGCGACGAACTGCGATTGCTCAAGGAACGTATCTGGCGACGGTATCCGGACCGGAAAGTTCTGGGAAAGCCGTTGCATGCGGCTGGGCAGGATGACACCTCGGAATCGGACGAGATCGTCGAGGTTTGCGGCATTCGCTGCGAGTATTTGCGAAGTCGCCGGAGAAAGTCGAAAACGCAGACGCGAGGCTCGTGTTAAATCGTAAAGAGGGACGTATTGCACGGATCTGCTAATGGATCTTAACCAGAGAAAGGAGCAGTTTAGCCAAGCGTTCCTGCGGGCCGTTGCCGCGGTAGCGGGATATTCGTTGTTCCTGCCTACCGTCGATCATGACAGCATTGACTGGACTATGGCATTGCGCGGCGGTGGCGGTACCGTTAGGTCCCCGAAACTCGATATTCAGCTAAAATGCACTGGCCGAGACGTTGTTCGTCCTCGAAAAGTCGTGTTTCCCCTTGAGGTTAAAAACTACGAGGAGCTTCGACCAACAAACTTTCAGGTTCCAAGAATCCTGGTGGTTGTGGTTGTCCCCGAAGAAATTGGCGACTGGGTAAAGCAGACCCACCAGCAGTTGGCGATGAGGCACTGTGGTTATTGGCTTTCGCTTACCGGCTTCGCTCCGACGAGCAACACTGAAACCGTGTCTGTCTCGATACCAAAGTCACACAGATTCACCGCACACGCTGTCCAGGAAATCATGGATCGAGTTGGCGATGGAGGCCTCCCATGAAAGTGGACAAATACGATCGCGCATTGATCGCTTCGCTACTTCCTTCGCATATCGCTGCTTACCTTTCCGTCAATGGCTGGCTGCTCACTAAGTCAAAGCCTGGAAGCGTGTCCGTTTGGCGGCTGTCACGTCACAAGGAAGACTACGAGATTGAATTGCCACTCGATGAACAGATGGGCGACTTCGTCGTGCGAGTGGCGGAGATAATTCGCACGCTGGAGGTTGTTGAGGACCGGTCACAGCTGGCCATTTTGACCGACCTAGCAAGAGCGTCGGCTGACACAGTCCGTGTGAGAATATCATCAGACGAGACTTTCGACGGAACAGTGTCCATTAACGATGGTGTGGACATTTTTGCTTCGACGAGGGATTTGCTGTTGGCGGCTGCCTGTAGCGCAAAAGAGCGGCGGGCATATTTCCAAACGAGAAAGCCGTCTGAAGCTATGGCTTATATGCAAAAAGTTCGGCTTGGACAGACCGAACGCGGAAGCTTTGTAGTCAACGTGATTTCTCGAGTTCCACCGGCAATGACGTCGGGAAGACAACCAGTCTTTTTTGAGATCGATGAGCCGTTTGAGCGAAAGGTCACTGTCAATCTCGCAAGGTCACTTGTGGCGGTTCAGAGTGCAGTCAAAGGTGTCGCTACGACCATGGCGCTCGATGAGTTTGAATCGGCCGTTAGCAGTGGCGTGACCGCGAATCTGTGCGATGCCATTGTAGGGTTGGGGAGCGGAATCAAGGAGCGTGACGTTACTGTCGAATTCTCGTGGGCCACTGCGCGACCGCTCGATGACGATACGCCACGTAGATGCGTGATTCCCCGCGGTTCAATGGATGTGCTGCGAGAGGCGTCTCGGCAGTTGAAGGCAAAATCACCCGTTGACGATTTTGGTGTGTGGGGTCCCATCATACGCTTGGAGCGGCCTGTGGGAGCTGACATCGGCAAGGTGACTGTTCGTGCCATTGTTGAGGATGAGTCTCGCAATGTGACAATCGAGTTGGAGGAGCCAGACTACGGCAAGGCGGTCCTAGCCCATGAATCCCGGACCCCAATAACTTGCGTGGGTCAGCTTGAACGCGAAGGACGTTCTTTCCGGTTAGTTAGGCCAACTGGTTTTGTCGTGGACACGGAAGAATGAGCCGAATTACCGAGTCCCACATTGAGGCCGCCACACTTGGCTGGTTTACCGACCTGGGCTACTCGGTTCTCCACGGCAACCAGATTGCTCCCGGTGAGCCCTCGGGGGAGCGGACGACCTACGGCGACGTCGTCCTGGTCGGCCGCTTGCGCGATGCCATCGACAGGCTGAACCCGCACTTACCGCCGGAAGCCCACGAGGAAGCCCTCCGCAAAGTCCTCCAGCCGCAGTCTCCCGCGCTGCTCGTCAATAATCGTGCCTTCCACAGAATGTTGCGGGATGGGGTCGAGGTCGAGTATCGCCGGCCGGACGGCTCGATTGCTGGTGGACGGGCGCGTTTGGTTAGTGACGACCCCGACGAGAACGACTGGCTGGTGGTGAACCAGCTAACGGTGATCGACGGAACGTACAACCGGCGACCTGACATCGTGGCGTTCGTCAACGGTCTGCCGGTCGCCGTCCTGGAAATCAAGAGCGCTCTCGACGAGGGAGCGACCATCTGGAACGCCTGGAATCAACTGCAAACGTACCAGCAGCAGATTCCCGCGCTGTTCACCTACAACGACTTACTCGTCGTTTCGGACGGCCTGAATGCCCGCATCGGGCCGATGACGGCTGGGATGGAGTGGTTCAAGACCTGGCCGACGATAGCCGGTGAGGACCCCGTGCAGCATGCCGTCGCGCTGGAAGTGCTCGTCCGTGGCGTCTTCGATTGCACGCGGCTGGTGCGACTGCTCAAGAACTACGTCGCCTTCGAGCAAGATGGCGACAATGTCCGCAAACTCTTGGCCGGCTATCACCAGTTTCACGCCGTCGAGAAGGCAGTCGAGGAGACCGTGCGGGCATCTCGCCAGGAAGGGGATCGCCGCTGCGGCGTCGTCTGGCACACGCAGGGCTCGGGCAAGTCGCTGGCGATGACGTACTACGCCGGCCGGATTATCGGCGACAAGCGGATGGAGAATCCGACGCTGATCGTGCTGACTGACCGGAACGACCTGGACGACCAGCTTTTCGGCCAGTTTGCTCGCTGCGCGGAGCTTCTGCGGCAGAATCCCGTGCAGTCGGGCAGCCGTGAGGAACTGCAGAAGCTGCTCGCTGTGGCGGCTGGGGGCGTGATCTTCACGACCATTCAGAAATTCATGCCCGAGGAGAAGGGGGCGAAATACCCGCTGCTGTCCGACCGGCGGAATATCGTCGTCATCGCGGACGAAGCCCACCGGAGCCAGTACGACTTCATCGACGGCTTCGCGCGGCACCTGCGCGATGCTCTGCCCAACGCCTCGTTCATCGGCTTCACCGGTACGCCGATCGAGCTGGGGGACAAGAACACCCGCGGTGTATTTGGCGACTACATCAGCATTTACGACATTCAGCGGGCGGTGCAGGACAAGGCGACCGTCCCGATCTACTACGAGAGCCGCATCGCCCGCCTCGAACTCGACGAGAAGGAATTACCCAAGCTCGATCCGGCCTTTGAGGAAATTACCGAGGGGGAGGAGGAGAGCCGCAAGGAGAAGCTAAAAACGAAGTGGGCTGCCCTGGAAGCATTGGTGGGAAGCGAGAAACGGCTGGCGCTCATTGCCGCGGACCTCGTCGAACACTTCGAGAAGCGAACGGAGGCGATGGACGGCAAGGGGATGATCGTCTGCATGAGCCGGCGAATCTGCGTCGAGCTTTACAAGGCGATCATCGCCCTTCGTCCGCAGTGGCACGACGCCGACGACCAGCGCGGCGCCTTGAAGGTGGTGATGACGGGCTCGGCCGACGACGTGCCCGAGTGGCAACCGCACATTCGTAACAAGACATTGCGGGCGGAACTGGCCAAGCGGTTCAAGAAGGCCGACGATCCGTTCAAGCTGGTCATTGTACGGGATATGTGGCTGACAGGTTTCGACGCGCCCTGCTTGCACACGATGTACCTCGACAAGCCGATGCGCGGCCATGGCCTGATGCAGGCGATTGCCCGCGTGAATCGCGTTTTCAAGGACAAGCCCGGCGGCCTCGTCGTCGATTACCTCGGCGTCGCCGACGAGCTAAAGAAGGCCCTTGCGACCTACACCGAGAGCGGCGGCCGCGGGGAGACAACGATCGACACGGCCAAAGCGGTGGCTGTGATGCTGGAGAAGCACGAAATCTGCTGCGACATGCTGCATGGTTTCGATTGGTCAGCTTGGATGGGGCCAGATCCCGCGAAAAAGCTGGCCTTACTGCCGCTGGCCCAGGAGCACATCCTCGCCGCCGACCGTGCGGAGGGGAAGCAGCGCTGGTGCCGGGTCGTTTATGACCTGTCGCGGGCATTCGCCCTGTGCCCGACGCACCCCGAGGCGATCCGCATTCGTGACGACGTGGCATTCTTCCAAGCGGTGCGGGCGGCATTCCTCAAGGCTGTGGGCGATCGCAAGAGCCCGGAGGAGTTGGACCAGGCGATCCGGCAGCTCGTCTCGCGTGCCGTGACGGCTGGCGACGAAATTATCGACGTATTCTCCGCGGCTGGGCTGAAGAAGCCCGATATTTCGATCCTCAGCGACGAGTTTCTGGCCGAAGTCCGCAACCTGCCGCATAGGAATCTGGCCGTTGAACTGCTGAAAAAGCTGCTGGCTGGCGAAATCAAGATCCGGCGCAAGCGAAACGTGGTGCAATCGCGGCAATTCTCGGACCTGCTGCAGAAGGCGCTGCAAGCGTACACGAACCGAGCCATCACGACCCACGAGGTCATCGATGAACTGATCCGGATCGCCAAGGACTTGCGCGATGCTGGCCAACGTGGGGACAAGCTGAAGCTGAACGACGACGAGCTGGCGTTCTACGACGCCCTGGCGCAAAACGAGAGCGCTGTGCAGGTCCTCGGCGACGAGAATCTGTCGATCATCGCTCGCGAACTGGTCGAGAACGTGAAGAAGAATGTCTCAATCGATTGGACGATCAAGGAGACGGTGCGGGCCAAGTTGAGGGTTTTGGTGAAGAAGATTCTCCGCAAATACGGCTACCCACCCGACCTCCAGGAAGCAGCGACGACGACCGTTCTGGAACAGGCCGAGGCACTGTGTGCCGAATGGGCGTGAAGCTGCCGATCGAGAGGGAGGAAAGACAAATGCCACCGACCTGCTCGGACATCTCGGGCAACGCTTCGCGGTAGTTCCGTGAGGGACGATCACTGGCCTACCACAACAATGGCGACTACGATAGCGCCATCGCCGACTTCACTAAGGCTACCGTAACGCGGGGGCGGAGCGATGAAGGGTTGGAATTTCGGATTGGCCGCTGTGATGGTGCTGAGCTGGGCTTCGGTGGAAGCGCAGGCGGGATTCATCGTCGATGACTTCAATGACGGAAACGCTGATGGATGGACGTTTCTGGAATTCGACCCTCGCGGCCCTGGGGACTGGAGAGTAGAGAACCAAGCTTTAGTGAATAACGCTTCCACCGACTGGAATATGGGGCTGGTGGACGACTTGTTCCTGTCCGATCAAGTAATTGAAACGCAGCTAAAGACCTCAGGTTATGCTGGAGTTACCCTTTGGTTCCACGATGAGAACAACTGGGTGAGCGCGTTCATCTATCCGTTTTCGACCGGTTTGCGTGTTCTGGAAATGGTGGATGGGAGTTCCACGCCGTTCTTGTATGAGCACCGGACAGGGGCCGATATCTGGTATGACCTCCGAGTTGAGGCGGACAGTAACACGGGTGAGTTGGCAATCTACTTGGACGACGACTACATCCTCACCCACCAAACAAGCAGTTTGTACCGCAGTGGTCAGTCGGGAGTCTGGTCTGGCAACGCTCCGGCGTACTTTGACAACTTCCGAGTGACATCGGATGAGATTGCCCCCGTCGTCCCCGAACCTGCATCCCTCGCCATCTGGTCCGTGCTTGGCTTAGCAGTTGGAGCGGCGTGGAGAGGGAAACGCTTTTGCCGGGGATAAACTGGCAACGCCGGGTGCTCGCACGTGGCCCGCGTGCCAAACTACCTTCGAGGTTTGCCGATCTGCTGCCGCGCAAGCCTTATTCGTTCGTCCCGCTCTTGCTCGAACGCTTCAACCTGTTTTCTCGCCAGATAGCCAATGCTCGTCTGATAAAATCCTTTCGCTGCTTTGGTGGCATCGCGTTCACTTTCTGCCGCAATCGTTCTCGCGGCGTCAGCGAGTCCTTCGGTGAGGTCGCTGCGGAAGGAGTATCTGTCTTGTTTGAGGCCATCAGCTACCCGCCTTGATCGCGCTTCGCGCCTGGCGTGGCGACGGTGGCGCTGCAATAGGAATTCCCGGTACAATTGCGGCATTGTCGGGACGGCCGGCGGTGTGTTGCAACCACCCCGGCCAAGCGGCAACCGGCGACGACGCTGGCCTTCCCCTGTCACCAGCCCCGCCGCTGCCTGCCCACAGGTGACTTCTTATGCGACCATCCGAGTATGAGGCGATCCGTCCGAATCTTAAGCGGGCGGTCGGCGACATCAACGACTACCTGAAGAGTCGGCAATCCGTTGAGAATGACAAGGAACTTCACAACGAGCTCAATCGATTGGCGGCATTACCAGAAGGTACACCGTCAACGGCCAAGCTAAAGACGCCTCCGCCGAAGTACTACAAGCAAGTCGTGCGGTCGATGCTCGGTACGCCATCGAAGCAGGAAGGGAGAATGCAGCAGTACCGCATTCGCGAAAAGGTGGCGATGCGGCACCCTCCTATCGCCCGCCCTCAGATCGAAAACACCTATCCTTGGCGGCGCTCCGCGGCGCAGGCGGCAAGCGACTTGTATGACTGCGGTTGGACGAAGGAGGCCGCGGCAATCACCGAAGTGTCGAGCGGGCTTCCGACCGGACCAATAGACGGAAATCACCCTGAGATATTTGAGCGCCAATTAGAAGCGATCCGAGATGGAGCGGAGCGAATCAAGGCGATCTTGGAGGCATGCCTTGAACCGCAGCCCTCGACCGACAAGCACTTGGACGCGAGGCCGGGCGGCAGAACACCAAGTCAGGCGAAACAGAACAAGAAAGGCGTTACGGCGAAAAACGAAGAGCGAATTGAGAAGGCAATTCGAGCACTTCCCCGTGGGTCTGAGCAAAGGGCAATTGCGGAGAAAGCGGGCGTTGGCGTCAAGACGGTCGGCAGGTCAAATGCATATAGGTCACGAATGGCACTCTGGGGTGCGGTAAATCCCGGGGCGATGCCCACCAAGGATGACCCTGATGCTGTCCTGGACGTTAAAGAATTCATCAACGCCACCAAAGAGATCGCACATCACAAGACTCGCCAACGAGTCGAGTATCTGATGGGGACTGACGCGACGAGAGAACAACTCATCGCCCGCCTTGTGGCTGCCAATCAGTTGTTCGACAAAGACGGCACAGAACTCGCCAAGCTTCCGGACGAGACGGCAAAGACTCTCCTTCGCGTCACAGCGGAAGAGGTTAGTAGAGCGAATCGCTAAGCGGTCAAAGCGGTCAATTGACCGGTTGGGGCTTTGGCGGCGGCCCTCAACGATTGAAGAATTCGGAATTTTTTTAAGCCCGCAAATCGCGGGCTTTTCTCACTTCTTGAATGGCTTCGAGGCGAAAAGCTACGGGTCAATTGGCCGCTCTCGCTTGATCCTACAAACGGGATGCCCGGACGCCCGGACCAAGCACTCTGAGTAGGAGCCACATTTATGGCCGAGTCGATCCCGGCTCTTGTTACCGTCGCGGACCTCGCACGCGCGTTTGACGTATCCGAGTCCATTCTGCGACGCATCCTACGTCAACGCGGCATTTGTCCGACTGCAATGGCTGCAAGCGTGGGCGTGTTCGATCAGGAAGCCGTCGCCCGCGTCCGACATGCTGTCAATGCGTATCGCGCACAAAAGGCTGACAAGGCGGTAACCTCGTGAACGCCCGCGCCAAACCAACGGCCGATCTTGCGGCCGCTCGGCAGCCGCATCCGCAGCCGCTGGCGGTTGACGTCCATGGCGCCGCCGAACTGATCGGCGTGCATCCCGAGACAGTCGCCCGGCTCTGCCGTCGCGGTGAGATGCCACACGTTAGGATCGGTCGCGCCGTCCGGATCCGGGTGGCCGACCTCGACGCTTGGCTCACTCAGCGCAGCCGCGCGAAGGAGGCCACACCGTGAACGCCATGAAGGCGCCCAGTCGCGTTACTCGCAAGCGGCTTTCCTCGATTAAGCCCAGTCCTGAGAACCTGCAGCTGTATCGACCTGTTGAGCGCAGCGACCCTGAAATCGTCAAGCTCGCCCAGTCGATCAAAAGGCATGGACTCCAGGAACCGTTGATTGTCACGGCAGACGGATACGTCGTCAGCGGCCACCGGCGATACGTGGCGCTCCAGGTCGCTGGCCAAGTGGTCGTGCCGTGCCGTGTATTGAGCGTAAAGCGGTCGGACATGCCGACCGACGAATACATCGCGCTCCTCCGCGAGCACAACCGGCAGCGCACCAAAAGCGTTGTGGAGCAGATTCGCGAAGAGCTGATCGACATCAACCCGGCCGAAGCGCACAAGGCATTGCGGGCGCTTCGCGACAAATCCGTGTACGGTTACGAGATTAGTGGCGTTGAAGCGCTGCACATTGAGGGCAGGAAAGTACGGCACGAAATCAGCGGTCAAAAAGCCGATCACGTAAAGTACGTCAAACAGGTCGTTTTCACCGATCGCAAGTCGTACTGGCCGTTGTCTGTTCGCGCCGTCCATTACGCGCTGCTGAACTACAAATTCCTGCGGAACATCCCCCGCGCGTTGCCCTACAAGAACGACGATGAGTCTTATCAGGCGACCAGCGATTTGATTACCCGGCTGCGCCTGAATGGTGAGATTCCATGGTCGGCGTTCACGGACGGAACCAGGCCGATTACGACCTACAACCCGTTCTCTGATGCCTGTGAGTTCGTGCGGCAGGAGATCCAAAACCTCTTTAGCGGCTACTGGTGCGACCTTCTTCAGACGCAGCCAAATCACGTCGAGGTGCTGTGCGAAAAGAACACCATTTATCACATGGTGCTCAAGGTCACCAAGCGCTTCCAGATTCCCACGAGCAGCGGCCGCGGCTTCAACTCGATCGACCCGTGGAACGAGCTACACGATCGATACCTTGCTAGCGGCAAAGAGCGGCTGATTGTGATTGTGCTGTCCGACTTTGACCCGGAAGGTGAAATGATTCCGCAGGTCGGTGGCCGCACGCTGCGCGATGATTTTGGCGCCGATGACTTTGACATCATTAAGGCCGGCGTGACGCGCCAGCAAATCGAAGATAACGACCTGCCAGAACAGAATTTCGCCAAGGAAACCTCCAGCCTCCATCCGTGGTTTGTGGAGCGCAACGACGGTGACGAATCCGTCTACGAACTCGAAGCCCTGGACCCGCAGGTCATGCTCGACGACCTCGAAACGACCATCACCAGCGTGCTCGACATGGACCTGTTCAACGCGGAAGCGGACAAGGAGCAGGAGGAAGCGGCCTACTTGGAAGCTGCCCGAAAGACCGCGTCGGAAGCGTTAAAGGGAATCGCCGAATGAGCGCACAGGGGGAACGCCAACTTGCCGGGGTTGCGCATGTGCGCGCCTATCGTTTCGACGAAGCCGAAGCCGACGGCGCTGGGATCGATATGTTCCTGCCCGTGGCGGAAGGTAAGCCGCGGGCGAACGGATCAAAGGCGACGGCAAGGCAGGCCAGCACCGCCGCGCCCGTCGCCAGCGAGGGGCCGGACATCACCGCGCCAGCCGGCCGCACTGACACGGCGAACGGCCGCCGCTTCATTGCCCAGCACGGCGCTAACGTCCGCTGGTGCGAGCCGTGGCACAAGTGGCTCGTCTGGGATGGCCGGCGCTGGGAAGTGGATTCACGGCGGCAGGCGGAATCGCTGGCCAAACAGACCGCGGACACGCTTTGGCGCGAAGTCGGCGACAAGCTGCCACACGTTGAGGCCGGGACCAGGGCCGCGATGGTGAAGTTTGCCGGCGAGACTGCGGATGCCCGCGGCATCGCCAACATGCTGGCCATGGCCAAGAGTGAGCCGGGCGTGCCGATCCTGCCCGAGCAGTTCGACGCGCACCCGTGGCTGTTCAATTGCACGAACGGCGTTGTGGACTTGAAAACCGGCGAGCGGCTGCCGCACAAACGCGAGCAATTCCTGACGAAGCTCTGCCCGCACGAATACCTACTCGGCGCGGAAGGCGAAGCGCCACTGTGGGAATTGACCGTTGACCGGATCTTCGGTGGCAAGCCGGACCTGATTGGCTTCGTCCGCCGGCTGGTCGGCCTGGCAATGGTGGGCGAGGTTATCGAGCACATGCTCCCCGTGCTGTGGGGATGCGGAAGCAATGGCAAGTCCCTGCTGGTCGAAACACTGCTGGCCGCGATGGGCGGCGACTATGCCAGCAAGGCGCCTGCCGATCTGCTCTTGGCGAGCCACCGTGACAAGCACCCGTGTGACAAGGTCGTGTTGTGGGGTAAGCGCCTGGTCGTCTGCTCTGAAACTGATGACGGCCGGCGCTTTGCTGAGGCAGCACTGAAAGAGCTGAGCGGGAATGACACGGTGACGGCCCGGCGGATGCGCGAAGATTTCTGGACGTTCCGGCCCTCGCATACGCTGATGCTTGTCACCAACCACAAGCCGATTGTCCGTGGCCAAGATCACGGCGTTTGGCGGCGGCTGCGGCTTGTCCCATTCACGCAAACATTCTGGCATCGAAGCAAGGGCGAGTCTGGACCGGCGGACATGGAGGCGAATTCCCGTCTTAGTGAGGAACTGCGGCCCGAACTGGCGGGCATCGTGCGGTGGTTGGTCGATGCGTGTCGTGAGTGGCAGCGGGACGGTCTGGGGCAACCCGCCGAAGTGACTGAGGCGACGGCCGACTACCGCGATGCCATGGACGTGCTCGCCGCGTTCGTGGCGGAGTGCTGCAACTTTTCCGAGGAATACACTGTCAAGGCGAGCGACCTGCGCACGCGCTACGCCGAATGGTGCAAAGAGAACGGCGAAAAGCCCGTCAGCGGCCGGCGCTTTGGGGAGTACCTCGCTGGCCGTGGCGTCGTAAAGCGTGTCAGCAACGGCACTTGGTACAGCGGAATAACCATTCTATAGGAGGCGGAAGGTTGGAAGGGTGAGGGCTATTTGCCGGTTAAGCGCTCACGCGGGCCCGTGTATCAAAATTAACCGGCATATTGATTCCAAGGTTCCAAGGTTCCACGAACGGCTAGCGGGCCTGGAGGGAGACGATACGCGGAATTGCAGATCGCGCGTTGGCGACGTTCCGATGGGGATTAACCGCCTCGACACCGCGAGGAGCCCTCGGCGTCGTAGTTCGCAGGCAGGCGGGCGGGCGCGCGAGGCCGCATTTTATCAATTTCAAAAGAGAGATGTAGTATGGCTGAGTCCAAAGCTGAACTGACAGATCGCTGGAGGCGCGAAGGGCGGGAAGAGCAAGTGGCCCGGTTCCGCCAGCAGGTTCGGGACGAGTGCAGGGCACGAGGGGTGAGCAAAGAAGAAGCCCACGAGACAGCATGGTCCGAAGCGGCTCGAAACTTCCCACCCCTGCCGCCACCGAAGCCACCGATCGGACCGGCATCCGAGAGTACGCCGTCGCAGGTCGTCGCGGAGTGTGACGCGATGGACCGGCCGTATCCGCCGATGTCGCCGGCCGCCGCCACGCCAGCCAGCCAGCAGGCTGATTCAGGCCGAGTGCAGGGCCTCGCCGACATCCCCACTCGCTGGCCCGAAATGCCGGCCAACGCCAGTCTGGCCGCGGAGATTGCCTGGGTGCAGGCCAATCGGCTCTACGTGGTCGAGGAGCGGCCGAGCGGGGCGACGGTGGTGAGGCTCGACCGGGCGCATGAGCCGGCGCCTTCACGCGCGGCCATCGGCTGGCTGGAAACCAGCATCCGCAGTTACGCCAAGTACGTGGAAGTTGCGGCTAAGGCCACGGCGACACAGCAGGATGAGCAAGAGCTAGTGCGGCACGAGAGGATGGCCATTGAGGAGATTCGCAGCCTTCTGGCTGAAATGATGCCAGGGTCGTGAACTGTCCAAGGATTGCGTAATTGACGCAACAACTAGGGTCGGTGGTGGTGACCCGACGATACTTGACGTTGCGCCTAGCACCGAATAGCATCACGATGATGAGCAAGAGAGCCAAAGTCAGCGAGCAGTTGCGGAAGGCCGTCGAACAGGCTTCGGTGAGCAGGTACGCGATCTACAAGGCAACCGGCATCGACCAAGCAGTCTTGAGCAAATTTGTCCGCGGCGAGCGGATGGGGTTGTCGATGGAAACCGTCGATGCCCTTTGTGATTACCTCGAGCTGGAGCTGGTTCCCGCCGAGAAGAAACCTGAGAAATCCAAGAAGAACGGAAGGGGGAAATAGCATGGCGAGCATCACTTGGCGCGATGGCCGGGCGACCGTGCAGATTGTGGCGCCCAGCGGCAAGCGGCGTACTTTGGGCTTGGGCCGCGTTGGCAAACGCGACGCCGAGCGCTGCGCGGACGACGTTGAATCGTTGAATGATCTGGCGAAGCTCGGTCGTCGCCCCTCGGGCGACCTGTTGGAGCGGGTCGATCGTTTCGCCTCGGACGTTAAACGGAAGCTCGTTGCCTACGGCGTCCTTCCCGCCGATCTGACGGACGAGCCTGAGGCCGCGGCCGTGCCGACGCTCGGGCCGTTCGCCGCAGGCTACGTTAAAGTGCGTTCCGATGTCAAACCGGCTACTGCAACGTTCTACGGGCACACCGAGCGAAACCTCGTCGAGTTCTTCGGGTCCGACAAGCCGCTGACCGACGTGACCGCCGGCGATGCCGACGAGTTCCGGTTGTGGCTGTTGCGGGCGAAACCCGCGAAGGATGCCCCCAAAGAGACCGCCGGCGGCCAGGGACTGTCGGAAGCTACGGCCCGTCGCCGCTGCACGCTGGCCTCGCAGTTTTTCCGGGTTGCGGTTCGCAAGGGCTTCATAACGTCGAACCCGTTCGAGGGCGTGGGCGGCAAGGTGAAATCGAATAAAGCCCGCCAGCAATTCGTAAGCCGCGAAGAAGCCGAGAAGGTGCTTGTGGCCTGCCCAGACGCGGAATGGCGGCTGATCGTCGCCCTGGCTCGCTACGGGGGCCTGCGCACGCCGAGTGAGCATTACGGCTTAACCTGGGGCGATGTCGATTGGGAGCGGGGGAAATTCCTCGTCCGTTCCCCGAAGACGGAGCACCACGAGGGAGGCGAGTCGCGGTGGGTGCCGATCTTCCCGGAGCTGCGGCCACATCTGCAGGCCGTGCTCGATGAACTGCTGGAAGACTTTGACCCCAAAGCGACACGGCTGAGCGAACAACCGATCATCAGGCGATACCGCAATCAGGCTAACTTGCGAACGAGATTCATGAAGATCATCCGGCGGGCTGGGCTCAAGCCGTGGCCAAAGCTCTTCCAAAACCTTCGCAGCACGCGACAGACTGAGTTGGCCGAGAAGTACCCGCTGCACGTTGTTTGCGCGTGGCTCGGAAACAAAGCGGCAGTCGCGGCCGAGCATTACTTGCAGGTCACTGACGCCGATTTCTCCAAAGCGGCGTCTGAGCGGCCGGCTAGCGCTGCATTAGCGCTGCATGTTGGCAACAATTTGGGACAACTGGAGACGACAGGCGCGGCAGCGGACTATGAAAATGCCGCGTCAAATAGCGAAGAATCGTCTCCAGTTGTCTACCTAAGCCCTTGCGGGATGGGCGACGAGGGACTCGAACCCCCGACCCTCTCGGTGTAAACGAGATGCTCTAACCAACTGAGCTAGTCGCCCGATTCGCTGCCAGGGGATGGATGCCGCCGGCAGCGATCGATCAGGTTCGTCAGTTTACCATTGTTGCTAGAATCCGTCGATGCAAGCTGAGGCAGAGTTAGCCGAGCGGCAGAGTGAGCCGATGAAAGGAAGACGGATGAATCCAAGTCCCTCGGATCGTCGCCAGTTTCTCACCGTCACCATGGGTGCTTTCGCGACCTTGTCGGTTCCCGTCGTCCATGCTGCCGAGCCGGGGAAGCCAAAGATCAAGGTCGGTCAAATCGGCGTTGGCCACGCCCATGCGACGAAGCTGGAGGTCTATCGCCGGTCAGAGGACTATGAAGTCGTCGGCATTGTCGAACCGGACAAGGCGCTCCGCGAGCGGGCAGCGGGGGCAGCGGCTTTTCGCGATCTGCCGTGGATGACCGAGGAGCAGTTGCTGAATGTGACTGGCCTGCAGGTCGTAACCGTAGAGACTCGCGTCCGCGACCTGCTCGCCACGGCGGGCCGCTGCATCGCTGCCGGCAAGCACGTGCATCTCGACAAGCCGGCTGGCGCGTCGCTGTCGGAATACAAAAAGCTTCTTACTGCCGCGGCAGACAAGAAGCAACTCGTGCAGATGGGCTACATGTATCGCTACAACCCGGCGGTGCTGCTCATGCGGCAGGCGCTCCGGGAAGGTTGGCTCGGCAATGTCTTCGAGGTCCACACGGTGATGAGCAAGGTGGTGCCGCCGGCGGACCGTACGGAGCTCGCGGAGTTCAAGGGGGGCATCATGTTCGAACTCGGCTGCCATGTGATCGACCTCGTCGTCGGCGTCCTTGGCAAGCCTGACCGCGTGCATCCGTTTCCGCGCACCAGCGGCAAGCACGACGATGGCCTGGCCGATAACATGCTCGCCGTGCTGGAATACCCAAACGCAACGGCCACGGTGAAATCAGCCGCCATCGAGGTCGATGGCGGCTCGCGGCGACACTTCGTCGTATGCGGAACCGCTGGAACGTGTCACATTCAGCCGCTCGATGCGCCGAATGTCCGTCTGACGCTCGACCGCGATCGGGGCGAATATCGCAAAGGGACGCAAGAGATCCGCTTCGGCAACTATTCGCGCTATGTGGGGGATGCGGCCGATATGGCCCGTATTCTACGCGGCGAAAAGGAGTGCGACTTCTCCTACGATCACGACCTCGGCGTGCAAGAGACGGTGCTGAGGGCGAGTGGAATGCCGTTGGACTGAGCGTTACTCGTCGCTACTCCCCTGTTCAGCGGCAACGCTTGCCTCTCCAATCCGTGCTGGCGTTGGAAACTCCAGCGTGAACTGGGTTCCGCGGCCCACTTCGCTATGCACGCCGATCCGGCCGCCGTGGGCCTCGATGATGCGCCGGGCGGTGGGAAGGCCGAGGCCGCTGCCGCCGCTCTTCGTGCTGTAGAACGCCTCGAACATCTTCATGGCCGTCCGCTCGTCCATGCCGCAGCCGGTATCGATCAGGTCCAGGGCCACTCCCTGCCGCGTGACTCGCGTGCGGGCGATGAGTTGCCCGCCATCAGGCATCGCTTCCAAAGCATTTTTCACGAGATTGACGAGGGCCGCTTGCAGCGTCTCGGCATTGAGCTGGATGCTCGGCAGGTCGGGATCAAGATAGCGAACGACCTCGACGCCGGCCGCGATCGCTTGCGGATCGAAGAGGTCGAGCGCTCGCTCGATCTGATCGTTGAGGCTTCCCAGGTGCAGTTCCAGCCGGCCGACCTTGTTGAACCGCAGAAAGTCGTTGAGCAGCGTCTCCAGCCGCTCGCACTGCCGGCCGACCATTTCGATTTTGGCCAGCGCCCGCCGCTCGCGAGGGGACTGTGGCTCGGCAAAGTCCTCGGCCAGGAGATCCATGTTCATCCGAATGACCGAGAGCGGATTTTTGATCTCGTGCGCAAGCGAACCCGCCAGCGCAGCCAGTTCAGCGTACTGGGCACGAAGTTGGTCGAGCGATTCGGCGTCGGCGATCGGCTCGTCGTCGGTCATGCGGGGTCTTTCTCTCGTGCGCGAAAGCGATAGAGCATCAAGGATACGTGCCCGCCGAGATACGCCAAGAGGAGCGTCCAAAGGCCGAGTGCTACCTGCACGAAGTCTTCCTGGTGAATGTAAAACGGTCCCGGCCCGAAGCCGCGAAAGTAGCCGTCCTCACCGGCATGAAGCGTTGGCGCGAATCCACCTGTACTCGTTCCCGGGAGCGGCTGATACTCTCCATCCCACCTGCCGCGGATTGTGCCGAGGTCCGTGGGACGCGTCTGAATCGGCTTCACGATAAGTTGCGGCTTGATGAGCGTGTACACGTAGGCCGACAACCAGTGCGTGACAAAAGCGTTAGGAAAGATCGCCGGGATGCCATTCTCCAGGCCCGGCCGAAACACGAGCAGCCAGTGCATCAGAGCGATCGTCACGAATCCCAACCAGTACGACCGCGCCTCGCCTGGCCAGTTGATGGCAACGAGCAATCCGCCGACGACGAGCGCCAGCACAACGTAAAAGATTACGATCGACCACCACGGCGACGCCCACCGGAGGGCATAGCAGCCGATGGCGGCGAACGTCGTCGCTAGCAGCAGTTGCCGGAGCGAAAATCGGGGGAGCCAGCGGATGGTGCTACTGCCAGTCATCTCTTCCATGATAGCTGCTTTCGGGCTTGGTTTACGGCAAGCCGGCGGGTAGCATCCGCGACCCGAACCGAACTCTTTGCCATCGCGTATTGCGCTGGCCCGAATCGGATTTGGGTGCTTGTCCGCTCGTGAAAGGATGCCCATGCTGTCGCGCCGCTCCTTGCGCCGTCGCCCCTCGCTCGAAGCTCTCGAAGCACGCCATGCCTTGGCGGGGAACGTCATTGCGGTCCTAACCGAGGGGACGCTGACAATTCTTGGCGACGAACAGTCCAACGGCGTGAACATCATTTACGACGTCGCCACCAAGCAGCACCGCATCGGCGGGACCGATGCGGGAGGTTCGGCCACGACCATCAACGGCGCGGCAACTCCAGCCGCATTCAGTGGCGTGAAGCACGTGCAGGTGCGCCTCGGCGTGGGGGACGACAAGCTCGACTTTGGCGCGGCCGACCAGGTTTACACCGCCATCGGCAAGAAGCTCACGATCGAAATGGGGAGCGGAAACGATACCGTCGAACTGGGCCGAGCCGGCAACGATCCGAGCGTGGGGACGAACGTCGCCCATCGGCTGTTTGTGAATCAAGGGATTTGGGTGGATCTGGGGGATGGCAACGACCAGCTCGACGTGGCCAACCTGAAGACGAACAAATCGCTCATCATCCAGGCCGGCGGCGGCAACGACGTGATCGAGTTTCCCACCGAATTCACGCCGACGGGCGCGACGGAGTCGCTGAAGTTCGCCGTCAGCATCAAGGGGAATCTGCACGTGCATCTCGGCGACGGCGACGACGACCTGACGCTGTGGCACGTCCGAGTCGGCGAGCACTTGAAGGTGCTCGATCCGTCCGGTCCGTCGATGATTTGCATCGTGGATGTTGGTGTCAATGAGAAGGTGCAGATCAACACGGGCAACGATGGTGACTTCGTCAAGCTGGAGTATGTCGTCGCCGATGAACTCCAGCTGCATACCAACAGCGGCAACGACGACGTGGAAGCCAAGTACACACGTTTCAAGCGGATGAACATCAAGACCGGCGACGGCAGCGATGACCTGACCGTCCGCAACAGCCGCACGAGTTATGTGACGTATCTCGATGGCGGCGCGGGTGGGGCCGACTTCGCTTCGTCAGGAAATGCGCTTCGCGGGCTCGTGCGACGAAATCTGGGCTAGAGTCGGCTCCAAGCATCAATTCGCGTTTGCTGCGGATCGCTTCTATACTGCGGGGCATTCTTCCTCGGGAGTTGCCCCATGACGATCGCCATTGCCTGCGAAACGTGCGGCTGCCAGTACAAGCTCAAGGACGAACTGGCCGGCCGGAAAGTGAAGTGCAAACAGTGCCAGGCCATCTTTGTCGTTCCCAAGCCGCCACAAGGTCCGGTAGCCGTTGCGACAACGGGACACGGCGACCCCGTCTATAAGTACACCGACGAGTCGAAGCAGAACCCGTTCGAAATGGCGATTGGCGACTCGGAGAACATCGAACGGATTTCGGAACACATCGCCCAACATATCGGCCCGGCCGACAACGTCTTTCACGAGCTCGTCTCCGACCAGGTCCACATCGACATCCACTGCGTCGCTCCCAGCCGCGATCGGCCGTACCACACGCTCGTCACCAGCGGCATGAGCGACCGGCCGATGAACGCCCCCGAGCAGGTCGCCGAGTGCCAGTACGCAGAATTGATGCTCAGCCTGCCGCCGAGTTGGCCGCTCGACGAGAAATCACTGGAAGACGGGCGGAATTACTGGCCGATTTACCTGCTCAAGATGCTGGCTCGGTTCCCGCACCAGTACAACACGTGGCTCTGGTGGGGGCACACGATGCCCAACGGCGACCCGCCCGAGCCGTATGCCGACAACACCCAGCTCTGCTGTGCCCTGTTGCTCTCGCCGCTCCGGGCGGAGGAAGGCTTCAGCGAGCTCGTCATCAGTCCCGAGAAGACAATCCACTTCTTCTCGATCGTGCCGATCTATCAGGAAGAAATGGTCATCAAGCTCGACCAAGGGACCGAAGCCCTGCTGCCGGGCTTCGACAAGCACAGCGTGACGGAACTATTGGACGTGAAGCGGGTGAATGTGTGCAAGAAGAAGGGGTGGTGGTAAACCTGCTTTCTGGTCAGCCCTGCGTGGAGAGGACGCTGGCATTCAGCAAATTCCACACACGAGTCGCAGTATTTTTAATCGTAAGATTTCTCGATGCAAACAGCGAAGTGAGCAGCCGATTGAGTGTTGTGCGTGCATCAGACTCTGCTACTGAGTCGATATTGCTGTAAGTGATGATTGAATCAAGTTCCTTCAATGTCGATTCCAACTCCACGTCTCGATCGCACGACAACCGTTTTGCCCAAGAGTTCACTTTCAATTGTTGCCCAGTCCAAAAACAAGGGACGGCTCCACCGCGGAATCTATAGCTTTTGAGCCGCGGCAGATTGCGCTTGAAATCAGCACGAAAATCGGGGTGGCAGCCGCCCATGTACTCGTCAACATTGACAATGCGGGCACCTCCGGGATTTCCCGCTGCTGCTCTCACGATCTCGCGAATCAGGTAGGAATCGTTTGGAATGCGACTGACGATGATCTTCTCGCACAGGTGGATTTTCGAGACCTGTACCCGCCGATTCGAAGACATTGTATGGATGTGAACTGCGTCGTTCAGCACGTTCCGGGCTATGGATGCAGCGAAAATGAAGCTGCGTGTTGCCCCGGTTTCTTGCGGTCGGCTTCTTTGTAGTACGGATTTCCTACCCTCCCTGGCGTAGCGCAATACCGATTCAATTGGTGCGTCCAGGAAAACTTCCAGCGCGGCGCGACGTTCGGCTGCCGTCTTTGAATGCACGGCGGCGACCCACGATTGCTTCACTTGAGTCGTTGCATTGACGCTCACGGTTTGGAACTCTTCGCAATCAGACTTACTTCTCCTCCCCCGTATCCAGCACAGCCAAAAACGCCTTCTGCGGGATATCGACCTGGCCGATCGACTTCATCCGCTTCTTCCCTTCCTTCTGCTTGGCCCATAGCTTCCGCTTGCGGGTGATGTCGCCGCCGTAGCACTTGGCGGTCACGTTCTTTCGCATTGCCGGCTTCGTTTCGCGAGCGATCACCCGGCTGCCGATGGCGGCCTGGATGGCAACCTCGAACATGTGCCGCTCGATTTCGTCCTTCAGACGGCGGCAGACGGCGCGGCCGCGGCGGTCGGCATCGCCGCGGTGGCAAATGACCGAGAGGGCATCGACCCGGTTGTTGTTCACGAGGATGTCGAGCTTCACGAGATCAGCCGGGGCATAGCCGACGAGGTCGTAGTCCATCGTGCCGTAGCCGCGAGTCGCACTCTTCAACTTGTCGTGCAGGTCGTAAATAACCTCGGCCAGCGGAATGTCATAGACGAGCATCTGCCGCGTGGGCGACAGATATTCCTGCCGCACGAGGATACCGCGGCGATCCTGGCAGAGCTTCATCACTGGGCCGATGAACTCGACCGGCTGAATCAGGTTGACTCGGACGATCGGCTGGCGGAACTCTTCGATCTGGCCGGCATCAGGAACTTCCTGCGGCTTGTGGATCGTGAAGGTTTTGCCGTCGCGCGTGAGAATTTCGTACGTGACGTTCGGCGCGGTCTGAATCAGATCGACGTCGGACTCCCCTTCCAGCCGCTGTTGCACGATCTCCATGTGCAAGAGGCCGAGAAATCCGCACCGAAATCCAAAGCCGAGGGCGTCGCTCGTTTCGGGCTCGAACTCGAAACTCGGATCGTTGATCGAGAGCTTTTCCAGGGCCTCGCGCAGCTCGCTGAAGTCCTGCCCGTCCGACGGGTAGAGCCCGCAATAGACCATTCGCTTCGGCTCTTTGTAGCCGGGCAGGGCCGGCGCCCCGTTGTCGCTGGGGACGGTGATCGTGTCACCGATGTGAACCATGCTCAGCGATTTGATATTGCAGATCAGATAGCCGACCTGACCGGCCGAGAGTGACTCGCACGGCTGCGGGCCGGGAACGAACTGCCCCAGATCGACGACTTCATGCGTCGAGGCGTTGCTGAGGAAGCGGACCTTTTGCCCCTTCTTCACCGTGCCGTTCATCACGCGGACGTAAGTGATCGCGCCGCGGTAGTCGTCGTAGTGCGAGTCGAAAACCATTGCTTGCAGGACTGCGTCGGGATCGCCCTTGGGGGGCGGGATGCGGTCGATGACGCCGTCGAGCAATTCGGCGATCCCCAGGCCCGCCTTCGCACTCCCTTTCAAGACTTCGCGGGCATCAATCGCCAGCGTATGTTCGATCTCGGCCAGCACTTCATCGGTGCGGGCGTTTTGCAGGTCGATCTTGTTGATGAACGGGACGATCGACAGGCCGGCATTCATCGCGGCGAAGCCATTGGCGAGCGTTTGAGCCTCGACTCCTTGGGCCGCATCGACGACGAGGATCGCTCCCTCGCAGCAGGCGAGCGACCGCGACACTTCGTAATGGAAATCGACGTGGCCGGGCGTGTCGATCAGGTTCAGCTCATACGTCTGCCCGCCGCGATCGTAGTGCATGCAGACCGCGCGGGCCTTGATCGTGATGCCGCGAGCTCGCTCGAGTGCCATGTCGTCGAGCAACTGGTCCTGCATCTCGCGCTTGCTGACGGTGCCGGTGTATTCGAGCAACCGGTCGGCCAGCGTGCTCTTGCCGTGGTCGATGTGGGCGACAATGCAGAAGTTGCGAATCAGCGAAACGGGCGATGGCATGTCTTTGTGCAGCAAGGACTTACGGCAATTCGGTTGCCGACGTTGCGGGAGCGGAATGATCCCGGCAGGCGGGCGGATTCATCCTAGCACAAGCAACGAATGGGCCACAGGCGATGCAAGAGGCGACGGGAAGCTCGATTGTCTTGCTTTACGCCGGTCGCTTGCGATGAAACTCCACGCGGGCAATCCCCGCCGCGCCGATGAAGCCGGCATCGCCGCCGAGAGCCGCAAACTCAATCGTTGTCCGCTGCGCGAGGATGGGGAAGGCGTGTTTGCGTACGACACCGCGGACGTGTTCCAGGAATCGCCGACCGGTTGGATCGTCGGCACCACCAAAGTTCATTGCCCCGCCAAGAATCACCGCGCCCGGGTCGATCGTATGCATCAGGCTCACGCAGCCTAGACCGAGCCAGGTGCCAAGCTCGAAAATCACTTCTGTCGCCAGTGCGTCTCCTTTGTCTGCTTCTTCGTCGATCATCAGCGCGGTGAGCGGCGACTCGGCGGTGATTCGCTGCGAAAGGCTGCTCGCGCGACCTTCATTCAGCAATTCGTGCGTTCGCTTCACGAGTGCCGTCGCACTGCAATACGCCTCCAAGTGCCCCGGTTGGCCGCAGCCGCACATCCGGGCGATGGGGGAACTGTCGATGATGATGTGGCCGCATTCGCTGCCGTGACTGTTTTCGCCATCGACCGAGAGGTCGCCGATGATGATGCCGCCGCCGACTCCGGTGCCGAGCGTGAGCATGACGATGCTGTGAAACCTCTGGCCGCTGCCGACCCAGGATTCGCCGTAGGCGGCTGCGTTGGCGTCGTTGGCGAACGTCGTCGGCAGGCCGAACACCTCGGCCACGCAGTCGCGAATCGGAAAGTAGTGCCAGTGCGGCAAATTATGCGGCTGCAGAAAGATCCCCTTGGGTATGTCCATCGTGCCGGGGGTTGCGAGGCCGATTGCCGCGAGGTCCGACATTTTCAGGCCGAGCCCGCCGAGCATTTCGTTCACAGCGACTTTCGCCCGCGCGACTGCATTCTGCGGCCCTTGATCCTCCAGCGTCGGCACCTTCGTCTGCCCGAGCGGCCGGCCCAGATCATCGACCACGCCGAGCTTGATCCCCGTGCCACCGACATCGAACCCAAGAAACAGCGGCCGCTGCGCAAAAGCGGGGGAGACGTGAGAGACGGAGGGCATAGAGGAAAACGTGCGATTCGCGGGATTCGATGGTAATACGCTTAGAGAGGTTAGGCAATTTTGCCCGACCCGTTCTGCTCCGTCGAGGCGTGAACCGCACAATCACCAGCGATGCCCTGACGTCCGATAGGCCGCAATCGCCGAGAGAAGGCAGCTAGCATTGCAACATGACGGGCCTGGTCGCAGAATGAAGGTACCCCGGACAGGATTCGAACCTGTGACCCCCGGTTTAGGAAACCGGTGCTCTATCCTCTGAGCTACCGGGGCTTCAGCACGAATTTCAAGCCGCGATGCCGACCAAGCATGGTAACGGCGATTTCCACACAGAGCAACGCTCACCAAGCGCGCCTGACAGAAGGCGACAGATGAAGCGGACGAAGAGTTCGGGGTATCAAATCACGGATCCACGAGCGTGGGACCCGGCTGTGCCACCGGTGCGTTCACGGCGTCGGCAGGAACGTCGATATCCTGAACGCTTGCTCCGGATGGCAACTCGACCGGCTTTTTGTACCCGCTGAAGAGAACTGTCGAACTCACGTCGGGTTCAGCTCCTGGAGGAGGGTTCGGGTCGAACCCCTCCACCGTGATCACGACCGCGCCTGAAACCGCTCCTTGGCCGCCGGACGACGACGTATCGTATGCGCCGTCCTTGATATCTGCATGACCCGTTTGGCCGCTGTTTCCCTTCGCAACGTCCGGCGCGATATAGATCTTGCCAGCCGGCACGGGCTGCCCTTTGAATGTGACCTTTCCCGACACTCGATTGCCGCTGCTCCCGCCGCAACCGAGGGCAAACGGGAGCGAAATAACCAACGCCAGTACGAAGCCTGCCAATCGCCAGGACGATATCATTCGGAAACGCTCCTCAGCTACGCTTACACACTTTTAACCTGCGGACAATCTTTGACCGGGGCTCGACTTCTCGATGTGCCCGCTGCTTATTGCAGCGGCACGTTTTCTCCACCACCCATGCTGGCAGCTAGTCGGTACACGTTTAGATCGATCGTCTGCGCAATGAAACGAACAGAAGCATCCCCCAAAGCAAACTGCGCCCCGCCGGGATGATTGCTCATCATGCTGATGTCATTAAAATTGTTGCTGCAGTTGTAGTACATGAAATTGATCGGGTACGAAATGTTCTTCGTCGTGCCGCTGCCGCCGTTGTTGCCCCGAATCCACGAGCGATAAGAATGGCTCGACGGACTGCAGTAATTGTTCGGCATGTTGCGAGAAATTTCGCCCAGCATGAGCGTGTTGGTCGTACCATCGGTGATGTCCGCCATGCGGACGATACGATTCGTGCTGATGCTGCCCGTCGCATCGCGATATTGGCTGAGAATCCCATGCCCTGACCAGGCAGCATTGTTGGCTGCGTCACCTCGGCGGAATGTATAGTTGATGCCTCCGTGCGTGATGACGTGATTGTCAACCGCCGTTTCCGTCGAAATGTAGCCGGCCGCAGGTCCAGGTCCCATGATCCCGTAGTAGTGCGTCGTTACTGCATTCGCTGCGTTCGAATTCGGATCCAGATATCTCTTCGCATCGGGACCGGATGGGCAATAGAGTGTCGGAACAACAATGTTCCCCACATTCGTATTGTTGAGGGTGTTGGTGTACGGCAGATCGAAGCGATACCGATCGTACAGCGGCTTTTGCTCGATGTATGGCAAGGTGAACACAATCCACGTCGTCCCTCTCATCGTCGTCGTGCTGCCGACCGGATTGGGGACTGGGAAAACGTCTTGCTCAGCGCCCCGAGGGAACTTATCAAAAGTATCGTGATGATTGTGCAATCCGATCGCCAACTGGCGGAGCTTGTTCGAGCAACTCGAACGGCGGGCCGCTTCACGAGCCGCTTGCACAGCAGGGAGCAGCAAGGCTACCAGCACGCCAATAATGGCAATCACCACGAGCAACTCGACCAGGGTGAACGCCCGGCGGGTGCGAGAGGGGAACCGAACCATCGCAATCTCCTCGAATGATGCAAAAAATAAGAAGAGCGGGAATTACTTAGTAAACCATGAACGGCCGATCGTTGCCAGCTAATAGTGAATACCCCTGGAGCCACTCTTAACCTGGCGAGGACGCAGTTTCACCCTGGAAAATCAGGGATTCGGATGCAACCACGCCAGGAAAGAAAAGTTCCTTGCATTTCCCACATTTTCCGCGATTCGCGGGAAATCACACGGCTACTTTTCAACTTCGAAGGTGCCACCATCCTGAATAGCCGGACAAGCCCCCCGACAAATCCCCTCGGACTGAATCAGACTAGTTCGCGAATCGGCGCTCCCGTGGAAAGCTGCATCGGACGGCCATCAGCCGAGGGATAGATTGTGCGAGATGCGTCGTAGCCAAGGGCTTGGAATACGGTTGCGTGAATGTCAGCCGGGGTGACGGCTCGCTCGGCAGGGTACGCACCCGTACGATCTGAAGCGCCGACGACCTGTCCTCCGCGAATGCCGCCGCCAGAGAGGACAACGCTGTAGCACTGCGGCCAATGATCGCGACCGGCGTCCTTGTTGATGATCGGAGTGCGGCCGAAGTCGCCCATCCAGACGACGAGCGTCGAATCGGCCAAGCCGCGCTCCGCCAGGTCATCGAGCAGCGCCGCGTAAGCCTGCTCCATCGGCGGAACGAGCTTGTTTTTCAGACGGCCAAAATTGTCCTGATGCGTATCCCAGATGATGCTGGGGCCATTGACTGTCGTCACGAACCGGACGCCGGCTTCGACGAGTCGCCGGGCCAGCAGATGTGATTGGCCCCACGAGTGGCGGCCGTAACGCTCGCGAACGGAATCGGGCTCTTGCGACAGATCAAACGCGCGGGCCGCTTCTCCGGAGAAAACCATGCTCGCGGCCTGGCGGCGGCGGAGGTCGTACTCGTCGGCTGCGGGGATAGGTATGCGGCGCGTATTGGCAGATAGCTGGCCGAGAAGCGAGTCGCGCTCGCCGAGTCGCTCTTTGCTCAAACTCTCGTGAATCGCAAGATCGCGAACGCGAAAGTCACGAGCATTCGGATCGGCGCCAAGGACGAACGGGTCGTATCGCCGGCCGAGACAGCCGCCGAATTGGCCCGGCGTGAGATAGACGCGGCTGTCGCAGTGCGGCTCGGGGGTGATGACGTAAGGAGGAACAGCGCCGCTGTAGCCGTCGCGCTCGGCGAGCCACCCGCACAGCGTCCCGAAACTCGGCAGGTCAGTGGCGGCAGGATTAATCAGCGTGCTATCGACGGCATAAGGTCGGCCGACGATCGACCAGTGCATGCCGGCATTGTGGCTGCTGTGCTGATGATGCACCGAGCGCACGACCGCCAGCCGGTCGGCCCGTTCGGCCATGCGTGGCAACATTTCGGTGAACTGGATTCCCGCGACCTTGGTCGCAATCGGCGAAAACTCGCCGCGAACCGTTTCGCCAGCGTCCGGCTTGGGGTCCCAAAGATCGATGTGACTTGGCGCGCCGCAGTTAAAGATCAAGATGACCGACTTGGCCTTCGCCTTCGGCGCAGCGGTTGCAAGGCTGGGAGTGATTGCTCCCGACCAGAATGCGGCAATCGAGCCGGCGCTGGCCTGAAGCAGCGAGCGGCGGGTCGCTCGAAAGGTTGCGGCATTGGAGTTTGCGGCATTCTTCACAGGCGATCCCTCGCTGTCGCTACGGGTGAGTGAGCAGCCCTCGCTCGCGCGATGGGCTTCTGTTTCCCGATACTCTCGCATCGGCCGCCGCTGATGCGAACAATCGTACCCGCTAGCGGAGCGAGTGGCAACCGAAAACGGCTGCGTAACTCGAATCATTTCAATCGCAAGCACGGGCAGCTGCCGATTTCGCTACGCTAAGGTGCTATGGACCTCAACCTGATTTGGTTTTTCTTGCTCGGCGTGCTGCTCGTGGGATATGCCATTCTGGACGGATTCGACCTGGGGGTCGGCATCGTCCATCTGTGCGTGCGTGACGACACCGAGCGGCGAATTCTGCTCAACTCGATCGGTCCGCTCTGGGACGGCAACGAGGTATGGCTGGTGACGTTTGGTGGGGCGATCTTTGCTGCGTTCCCCGATGCGTATGCGACGGCGTTTTCGGGTTTCTATCTGGCGTTCATGCTGCTTTTGCTCGCGCTGATCTTTCGGGCCGTGTCGATCGAGTTTCGCAGCAAGTCGCAAAGCAAGTTGTGGCGAGGGCTATTCGACATTGCCTTTTGTGCGTCGAGCACGCTGGCGACGTTCCTCTATGGCGTCGCGGTGGGTAACTGCATGCTCGGCCTGCCGATCGGGGCCGACCGCGAGTTTGACGGAACGGTGCTCGACCTGCTTTCGCCGTATGCAATCATGACCGGAATCTTTGCCGTTGCCACGTTCGCGATGCACGGCTCGATTTATCTGTACCTTAAGACGGAAGGGGACCTGCAGCGGCGGATTCACGGCTGGATGTGGACGACGTTCGGCCTGTTCCTGGTGATGTACATGGTCGTCACGATCATGACCCTCATGCAGGTACCAGCCGCGACGGCAAACTTCCGCAATCATCCGTGGCTCTGGCTGGTGGTGCTGCTCAACATTCTGGCGATCGCGAACATCCCGCGGGCCATCATGTCGCAGCAGCCGCTGTATGCATTCCTGTCGAGCGCGGCAGTGATTGCGGCATTCACGTTTCTCTTCGGCGTGGCCCTGTTTCCGAATCTCGTCGTCAGCACGCTCGGCGAGGAATACAACCTGACGATCTACAACGCCGCTTCGAGCCAGAAGACGCTCGGCATCATGCTGGCGATTGCCGTGCTGGGGATGCCGTTCGTCGTGTCGTACACGGCGGTGGTGTATTGGGTGTTTCGCGGGAAGGTGAAGTTGGAGAAGTTCAGCTACTGATTGCCCTGGCTGCTGCTTTGCCGCGGGCGTAGAATCGTCGTAAGTGCCGTCAAGTTCACCAGTTGCCGCAAGACATGAGTGGCTACCGTTCCCTCAAGCGCGTGCTCGGCGAGACCAACCTGGAAGTCAAGGTTCGGTGGCTGTTCGGCATTTGCGTCGGTGGACTCATTTTGCTGGCGTTCTGGTGGGTCGATTGGATCGCCGAGGATTTGATCGAGCACACCGCGCAGAATAAGGGGCGCGACCTCGTGCGGACCATGCTGTTCGATCTGCACTGGCAGCACTGGACGCTGCAAGAGGAGAAGGTGGACCCCAAGCTGAAGCAGGAAGCCGTCGCGGCCATGACGCGCGAGCTTGCTCAGGAAGATTTTGAGGCCCAACTGCTCACGATCGCAGCGGTGGCGCGGAGCGAGACGGACGTGGTGCTGCCAATCTCGCATGTCATCGAAGGGGAAACCGACCGCGAGAAGGCGATCCTTCAGGAACTTAAGAACCGCGCGGAAACGCAATTGCGATCGCCGCCGGAACCGGCCGCGGTCCCCGCAGGCGACGGCGACGCAGCGCCGCTCCCTCCGCCTGCTCCACGCCCCGTCTTCGAAGCGTTCAGTTCACCCAAGCAAGGGCGCTACTACTACTACCAGGTGATCAACTGGACCAATGAGTGCAGACTCTGTCACGAGGGCATGCACGGCAGCAGTGCCGAGTCGGCCGCGTTCTATGACGGCAGCATTTTCGACCCGACCAGCAAGCCGTTCCGTGTCGTCCGCATTTCGATGCCCTACGATGAGACGCGCGCTGCCGTCAATCGGACGCGAGCCGTGCTCATCACCGTCGGCATTGTAACGATGTCGCTCTCGATGCTCGCGCTGTGGCTTGTCGTGCGCTATGTCGTGGTAAAGCCGCTGACGCACCTGCGCGATGTGAGCGATGCGGTCGCGACGGGGGACCTCGCCCAGCGGGCGGACATCCACACGGGGGACGAGTTCGAAGACTTGGCGACGAGCTTCAACAAAATGCTCCGCAATCTCGTCGCTGCGCAGGGGGAGCTGCGCAACGCCAACGAGAAGCTGGACATCAAGGTCGATGAGCTCGCCCGGCTCAACATGCAACTGCACGAGATGAACCGCATGAAGGGGGAGTATCTCGCGACGATGAGCCATGAGCTACGGACGCCGCTCAACAGCATCATTGGCTTCTCGGAGGTGCTGGGAAATATCGAGTCGCTGACCGATAAGCAGCGGCGCTACGTGCAAAACATTCAGAAGGGTGGCAAGGATCTTCTCGAGATGATCAACGACATTCTCGATCTGGAGAAGATGGAAGCGGGAAAGATGGAGGTGCGGCCATCGGAATTCAAGCTCGAGAACATCATCTCCGCCCAGTGCGATCTGGTTCGGCACGTCGCTGAGGAACACAAGAAAATCGAACTCACCACGGATATTGAGAAAGATCTGCCATTCCTGTTTCAGGATCAAGCCAAGGTACAGCAAATCCTGATGAACTTGCTGTCGAACGCGATCAAGTTCACGCCGGACGGCGGGCGCATTCAAGTCGGCGCGAAGGTCGATCCGCGTGGACGTGTCGAGTTCTGGGTATCCGACAACGGCGTGGGAATTCCCGAATCCGAGCGGGAGATCATCTTCGAGAAATTCCGTCAGGGGAAAGCGGTGCTCGGGCGCGACAACCTCACGCGAGAATACAGTGGCACGGGGCTCGGCCTCTCAATTGTCAAGGAACTCTGCAAGCTGCTTGGTGGAGAGATTGCCGTCGAAAGCGAACTCGGCAAGGGTTCGACGTTCCGCGTGACGATCCCGTGGATGTGGGCCAATCAGGCAGCAGCGCCGAGCAAGGTCAACCTGAAATTCGACGAACTCAATCGCCCGCGGCGAGCGGAGCCAGGCGACCACGGGAATACCAATGGCAATGGCGCGACAGTGACCGGCGAGCGGGAGGCGTCAGCGCCGCGATAGGGTTCCTTGGGTTCAGGGTTCAGGTAGGACGAGAACTTCGACTTCCTCACCAACCTGAAAAATCCGGTCGCCTGCGGGAAAGTGCGCCAGGCAATTGGCATCGGTGAGTGTCCGTAAGTCGCCGGAGCCTTTCCAGGGAAGTGGCGCCACGCTGGGCTTTACGGCATGGGGCACTGAATTGCCGTGGTTGGCTGCGCCGCCCACAACCACCCCCATTGCGTCAGCCGCGCCAATATCCAATCGGGCCGGCCAGTAAGTCGGCCGGTCGCCCCGCTGCTGATGGTCCTGGGTGAGCTTCGCGGTCATCCGCGGCAGTCCGACCGGCTCACGGCCGCTAAGCTTTTGGATCGCTGGCCGGACGAAAAGCTCGAAGCAAACCAGGCTGCTGACTGGATTGCCGGGCAGGCCGAAGACCAGCGTCTGATGCCCTTCGGCGTGCCGCTTCACGCCGAACCAGAGCGGCTTTCCCGGCTTGAGGTTGACCTTATGAAAGAACTGTTCCGCGCCCAGTTCGGACAGCACCTGCGGCACCAGATCGAGCACGCCAGCCGACACGCCGCCGGAGAGAACAAGGATGTCGTGGGCCAATCCGCGCTGGATGTGGTCACGCAAGTCTTCGACTATGTCGCGGGCAATGCCTAAAGCCGTTCCAACTCCACCTGCTTGTCCGACGAGTCCCAGCAGCAGCGGTCCGTTGCTGTTGCGAATTTGCCCTGGTCCCGGAATCGTGGCGGCAGAGACGAGTTCGTTGCCCGTGGCAATCACAGCCACTCGCGGGCGGGGAATGACCTGCACCGTTTCGCGTCCCACTTCGGCAAGCAGGCCAATTTCGATCCCTCGCAGCGCCTTTCCCGGCTGCAGCAATTGCTGCCCGCGAGCGAGCGATGCCGCCCGGCGCATGATGTTCTGTCCGGCTCGCACCGCCAATTGGCCGATGCGCACCTTGTCCCCAGCAAGAGTCGTCTGCTCGACCATCACCACCGCATCGGCGCCCTGCGGCAGCGGGGCACCAGTCATGATCCGCGTCGCGGTCCCTGGCTCGACGGCGTGCGTCGGCACGTTGCCCGCCGTTACTTCTTCAAGCACCAGCAGTTCCTTGCCAGATGCTTGAATGTCAGCCGCGATTACGGCATAGCCATCGACGATTGACTTATCGTGCGGAGGCGAGTCGATGTCGCTCGTGATCGTCTCGGCGAGGAGCATCCCCAGCGAGTAATCGACTTCCACCCGCTGGGGTCCGAGCGGTTGCGTGTGGTCCAAGACGAGCTTCAGGGCTTCATCGACGGAAAGCATGTCCAGCTCACAAAGCCCTGACCAGTGGTCAGGGTGCGCCGTAGTAAACGCCGGCGTTGGCGACCATGCCCCATACATTTCGAGACCAAGTTTGGTCCCTAAGGACAGTCAAGGCCCTGACCAGCGGTCGGGGTGCGCAGCTATATACCCCGACCACTGGTCGGGGCTTTGGGCAGGAGGGACGCCCACCCTACGCTAGTCCATCCGGGCGCTCGAAATCAGCTTCACGAACTCGAAGTTCGTCTTGAAGCGCCCGAGCTGCTTGGTGAGCTGCTCCATCGCATCGACCGGGTGCATGCTCGAAAGCGTGCGGCGGAGCATCGTCACGGCGTGCAGCACGTCAGGCGGCAGAAGCAACTCTTCGCGGCGCGTGCCGGACTGCGTGACATCGATGGCGGGCCAGACGCGACGCTCGGCCAGCTTGCGGTCGAGCACCAATTCCATGTTGCCCGTCCCCTTGAACTCCTGAAAGATCGCGTCGTCCATGCGGCTGTTCGTCTCGATGAGAGCGGTGCCGATGATCGTCAGCGAGCCCCCTTCCTCGAACGCGCGGGCCGTGGCGAAGAGCTTCTTTGGGATGTCCATCGCCTTGATGTTCAGGCCGCCCGACATCGTGCCACCCTTGTCGCCCACCCACTTGTTGAAGGCCCGGGCCAAACGGGTGATCGAATCGAGCAGCACGAACACGTCTTGCCCCATCTCGGCCAGCCGCTTGCAGCGCTCGATGATGAGCTGCGAGAGGCGGACGTGGCTTTCGATGTCGTTATCGAGGCTGCTGGCGCAGACTTCGCCTTTTACGTTGCGGCGCATGTCGGTCACTTCTTCCGGCCGCTCGTCGATCAGCAGGATGAACTGCTTGACCTCGGGGAAATTGACCGTCATCGCCTGGCTGATGTGCTGCAATAGGATCGTCTTGCCCGAGCGGGGCGGAGCGACGATCAGGGCTCGCTGGCCGCGGCCGAGCGGCGTAAGCAGGTCCATCACGCGAGTCGTCAGCGGTGTCGCGCCAGTTTCCAGGCGAAACCACTGGTCCGGGTTAATCGGCGTCTTCGCATCGAAAAACTTGACGTTGCGGTAGTCATCCGGCGGCATGCCGTCCACGTCGGTGATTTCGCGGACGCGCGGGCCTTGCTGACGGCGGGCCGGCTGCACGGTGCCGCGAATCATCACGCCCTGGCGGAGGCCGTAGCGCTCGATCATCGTGCCGGGCACGAATGGATCGGAGCGCTCGCGGGTGTAGTTGTTGTCGGGGCTGCGGAGAAAGCCGTAGCCGTTGGGGTGCATTTCGAGGAGACCGTAGCCGGGTTCAAGAGGCGTCTCGGTCGCCGGAGGAGCGCCCATGCCGCCCGGAAAGCCGCCACCTTCGATCGGCAAGCCGTCGGGGCCCAGTTGCGGCTGGAAATCGCCCTGCTGCTGCGGATCGATGGGCGTGCCGTCCTCGTTAAATTGGGGCGCCGCTTCGCCGCCGAAGGCGTTCCGGTCGCGGGGCGGATATCCGCCGCCACCACCGCCGTCGCGATGATAACGCCGCCGGCCGCGACGTTGCCCGCCGCCGCCACCGCCGCCCCCTTGGCCATTCGATCCTTGATAGTAGCCGCCGCCACCTCCACCGCCGTAATGTCCGCCGGTTCCGGTGCCGCGGCCACCTTGGCCACGCGAGCGAAATCTCTTCTTTCCCATGATCTTGGTCGAGAGCGGAAAGCTCTCCATTGGGTGCAGTGCGTGAGCGTTATACAGAAGCCCGCGCGAAACGGAAGAACGTGATTTCCTAACTAAGCCGCTGGCTGATGACGTGGCGAATCGCTGAGCGAGTCAGCGGAGTGTCCGCGGCAGGCGTCAGAAGTCACCCGCGACCACGTTTGTCGCGGCGACCAAAACGCGCCCGCCCAGACCAGCACAGTCCAAAGCAGCGGCGAATGGGATTTGTACGGTTGCGAGTCAGCTGAGATAGCGTCACGCCAAAAGGGGCGAGCTGGCAGTCAGCCGCGGTCAATTTGACCGTCGATTCGGTCCTCAAAAGAAAGCCGCCGGAGCGAGCCTCGTAGTCTCGCCGCGGAAGCGAACAGTTCGCAAAACCCTGATTGGTTGCAAGCCTTCCGATGGCTGGTCATGCACCAATTGCAGAGCCAACCAAACGGGCACTCCGCCTCCTGCATGGAAACGCAATCCTCGTACCCTGCGGCTGGCGAAACCAAATTCCGTGTTTCGCACCCCGGTCAGGGAGCCAAGGACTGGAACTGCACCACGGCAATTCCAGAGTCAGAGAAGCGTCTTCTGCGGGCTACATCGCGGGCGGAGGAACCGACACCGGATGCACTATCCAGCAGACGCCCGCCAGCAGGCACGGGCCGAACGCTTACCAAAAGACAGAAGTTCCACTGCCACAAATGTTACCGACTGCTGGCGTTGTGTCAAGAGATAGCGGCCAGGCAATTGGAAAGTTTTCAAGTGATTCTGGCGGCAGATCGTCACCTCACTGTGCAGGCGAAGATGCATTTAGTCCCAATGATGATTGCATTGTGCCGTCTGTAAGGGTATCTTCAACCACCTTGCGGCTTTTCCTTGTTTTTCCCCATTTTTTCCTGGAGACCGCTATGAAAAGATCGTTATCGCGTGGTTTCACATTGGTCGAACTGCTGGTGGTTATTGCCATCATCGGGGTCCTCGTCGCCCTGCTGCTACCGGCCGTGCAGGCGGCTAGGGAGGCGGCACGACGTTCGTCGTGCAGTAATAACCTCAAGCAGTTGGCCATTGGTTGTCACAACTACCACGATGTGACGAAAGCCTTTCCGATGAATTACGCCACGACTCCCAGTAACGCCCATTGGGCGGACCCGCCGAACACGCTGCATCGTTCGACCAGCTGGATGGTTCAGATTCTTCCGTTTATCGAGCAGAAAAACCTGTACGACCAGATTGACTTCAACTTCGATTTGAAACTCGATCCTCGCAATGGGGCCATCGCCAACCCCAACAGCCCCAGCAACGCGTTCGTGGCTCGAACCGTCGTGCCCACTTACCTGTGCCCGAGCGACGGCCTCAACAATCGGGGCCGATTGGCGACCCGCGCCAACCGCAGTGGCGAATGGGCCGTCAACAACTACAAGGGGGTACTGGGGTCCAACTGGGCTTGGGGCAGTTTTCCGACAGTCACGCCGCCAGCCGGTTCTACCGCTGTCAATTTCAACTCCACGCAGTGGGGCAATACGAACGACGGTCTCGATGCCGGAAACGGCATCTTCTTCCGCGGCGGGCGCGCCGACATCAATCGACAAAGCGCAACCCCGATGGCGGCGGTCATCGACGGAACCAGCAACACGCTGATGATCGGCGAGGCAATTCCACGCTGGTGTACGCACACGTGGTGGTGGTGGTTCAATGGGACAACGGCAACCACCGCGGTTCCGCTAAACCAACGCGCCATCTGCGCAAACACCGGCAACCGAACCGCCGACTTGAACGCCTGCTGGGGCGATTGGCCAAACAACTACACGTTCATGAGCATGCATCCGGGCGGAGCCCAATTTGCTTTGGCCGACGGCAGCACACGATTCGTTCCTCAGACCATCGATTTGACGCTCTATCGCAGCCTGGGCACGATGGCCAACGGGGAAGTGGCGCAACTTCCCAACTAGTTGGTGTTCTCATTCGATATCGCGGGGCAGCAATGATCCAGTTGCCGCCCCACCTCGCTGTTTCGGATCTTCCTCAGTTCTGCTGGCATTGAAACATGAAACGACGGCTGCTGCTCTGTTTGTTCGGAACGATGATTGCGCTGGGTGGTTGCGGCAGCAACTCGCCCATAAGCATCAGCGGAATCATCAACTACAACGGTCAACCCGTGGCCAGCGCGCGGGTCGGGTTTGTGCCCAAAACAGGGTCTGCGGGCGATAGCCCGATGGGTGAAACCGACGCGACGGGCAAGTTTTCACTACGCGTCCCCCCCGGTGAATATGCCGTCACGGTGTCGCCGAAACTGCCCGAGGCTTCGTCCGACGATTACTCCGTGCCAACGTCGAAGTCGACTCTCCCGATGCGTTACGGTGATCCGGCGGTCACCGATTTGAAGGCGACGGTTGCCAGCGGCGGGGACAATCAGTTTACATTCGACCTGAAGGACTAGGCCGCGAACCGACTCGGCGCGTCAGCCATGAACCAGCGACGATTTCGGCGATCCGCGGCCGGCCGTCGTTTTCGGTTTGGCGTTCTTGGAGTACTCGCCGCAGCTCTGGTACTCGTTGCGCTCGGGCTAGCCCGTTGGCGCTTCGTCGCGACAGACCTCGCGAAGCGCGATTCGTCGTCGGCAAACGAAACTTCTCCATCCCAATTCAGTCTTCAGCCGCCGGACAGCCCCCATCCCAACCAAGGCTCCGAGGCCCGCTACGTCGGCTCTGCGGCCTGCGCCGAGTGTCACGCCGATCAACACCAGTCGTTGGTGCTCACACGTCACGGCCAATCGATGAGCGTCGTCGATCCCGCGCGGGAACCGGCCGACGGCAGCGTGGATCATCCGCCTGCCAACCGCCGATATGAAATCTATCGGCTGGAAAATCGCCTGCGCCAGCGCGAGCTGATGCCGCTGCCTAGCGTTGGGGCCATTGCACTGGGCGACTTTTCCTTGGAGTACCTGATCGGGTCCGGGCGATTTGCCCGGACCTATGCCTTGCGCGACGGCGAATTCTTCGTCGAGGCACCTGTCACCTGGTATCAGACGATTGGCCAATGGGGTATGTCACCAGGATTTGACGGGGCCTACCAGCGGTCGTTTCACCGCTCCATCGAGTTTGACTGCCTCTTCTGCCATGCTGGCGAAGTGGAGATGCTCGACCAAAATCCCCACCGAGTTCGGCTGCATGAACTGGGGATCAGCTGCGAACGCTGCCATGGCCCAGGATCGTTGCACATGTCGAAACACGCTACTGCGTCAGCGCCAAAGAACGATGCCGACGACGAACAAATTGCCAATCCGAGGAAACTGCCGCGAGAATTCGCGGAAGCCATCTGCCATCAATGCCATTTGACGAGCGACGTTCAGGTTGCGGTGCGCGGACGCTCGAAAGGCGACTTTCGGCCAGGGCGCCGATGGCAAGATTACGCCATTGACTTTGGCCCCGCATCGACCTCGCAGGAAATGACCGTCGTGGGGCACGTCGCGCAATTGCGGGCGAGCCGCTGCTACCAGCAGAGCGATTCCCTGACGTGCTTGACTTGTCACGATCCACATGCTGTGGCTTCCGCCCAGGAGTCCGTCGGGCGACATCGCTCACATTGTTTGCAGTGTCACACCCAGACCGCTTGCGGAGTCTCGCACTCGGAGCGTGACAGGGAAAATGGCAACGATTGCGCGAAATGCCATATGCCGCAGTCCGGCACCGACGTGCCTCACATTGCATTTACGCACCATCGCATTGGCGTGCATAAGGCAACGAAACAGTCGCCTGAGAATTCCCAGCGGAGCTGGGCTCCCTTGGTGTCACAGTTGGACATTTCGCATCACTCCGAGCTGGATCGCGACTTGGCCTTGGGCTTGGCTTACTTGCAGCGTTATCGAAACAGTCCAGACGCACCAACGGCCGCGCGCGACCTGTCGGCAGCGCAACCGCTGCTGGCAGCGGTTCTTGCGCGAGGCATCGAGGACGGTCGAATCGCGCTGGCCATGGCGGAACTGGCAGCCGCCAGATCCGACCTTGCGCAGGCCGAACATTGGGGCCGCCGCACTCTGAACCACGAACGGGCCGGCACAACAGAACGCATCTCGGCGCTTCGCTTGGTCGGTGGATTGGAACTAAGGTCGGAGCGAATTGGGGATGCCCGAGAGCGGTTCGACGAACTCGCCTTGCTCGCGCGCGACCCTCGCGACTGGATGCTTCTGGCCATCTGCCGTCAGAGGTTGGGCGACGTGTCAGGCGCAATTGCCGCATTAGAGCGAGTCTTGGAGATCGACCCTGCTCAACCGGAGACTTACGAGTTACTCGCGCCGCTGTATGCCGCGACAGGGAACAAGGAGCAAGAGCAATTCTGTCGCCAACGAGCTGAAGTTATTCGGCGCGCACGTGAAAAGAGGTGAGTTCCCGGGCCCTCCCAGAATTAGTTCTACGTCTCCCAACTTCCCCTACAACCGGCAAAATTGCTGCAATCCAACCGGGTGGACCGTCGATACAGAGCGTGAGACGCGCGCGGCGGTGTGGCGGAAGCTGCTTGCGCCTGCCTTGCAGCCGCAGCTAGCATGCGGCTCTGCCTTCGCCAGTGGAGCCCCATACGTTGGGGCCGCTCGCCTTGGGGCCAAAGGTGCCCTCGGTTTGCACGGGGAATATGGACATGACTTGGGCAATTCGATTCGGTTTCGCGACGCTCTGCTTCCTGGCCGGCTCGGTCGTTGGCCTCAAGGAAGCCAAAGCGCAGGAACTCATTCCCTGGACGACCAGCATGGAGCAGGCCCAGCGGGCCGCCACCGAGCAGCGCAAGCTCCTGCTCGTGCACTTCTATAACGACAACTGTGCCCCCTGCGAGCGGCTGGAGAAGAACGTCTTCAGCCAGTCGAAAGTGGCCGAGTCGATCGGGCGGAACTACATCCCCGTGAAGATTCACGCGGGGCAGCAGCCGCGAGTGGCCGAGCATTATCGCGTCGAGCGCTGGCCAGTCGATCTCGTTTGCACGCCCGAAGGGCTGGAAATTTATCGGACCGTCAGTCCGCAGTCACCCGATCAGTACATCCTGCTGTGCGACAACGTGGCGCTGCAGGCGGGAGTCGGCGCTGGACGGCAATGGGCGACGACGATGCAGGTCGCCGGGCAGCAAGCCCTCGACCAGACCACGGCTCAAGCGGCCGCGGGGGCACAGAATGTTGGCCAGCAACTGGCCGGCGTGCAGGACGCAGCGATTCTGGCCGCGGCCAATGGAACCAACCAGGCAGCTGCGGCGGGCAATGGTTATCTTGGCCAGGCAAATGCCGCTGTCCAGGGATACGCCCAGCAAGCGGATCAGCAGGTCACCAACGCTACGCAGCAAGTGAATCAGGCGGCTCAAACGGCAACACAGACTGCTCAGCAAGCGCAAGCCAAGGCGCAGGACTGGACGCGGCGGATCGGCGATTCGGCTGGACAACTGAATGCGGCCGGGCAGCAGTTTGGCCAGGCTGCCCAAACGACGGCTCGCGACCTGCGTGCCGCTTGGGACCCGGCAGCACTCCGCGGACAACTGCCGTATGGTGCGGCTTCGCCCGCTTCGCCGACGGCAGCCGCGATTGGCGCAGCGACGGGAAGCATCTATGGGCCAGGCCCCGCGGCCACGGGGCCGGCCAATCCCGAGCCTGCCTTGCCGACGAACAATCCTTGGATCGGTCAGCAGCAAGGTCCGAATGTCGCAGCAGCACCGCAGCCGGGAGCCGCCGCTGCACCGCCGGCCGCGACTGCTCCTCCGACCACATCGGCGCCGACGAACGCGATCGCTCCACCGCCCGAAGTGGCGGCTGCCATTGCAACGCTCCGCGGCAATCCGCCGGCAGCTTCCAACTCGCCGCCAGCGGCATCCAATCCGCCTTCGGAGCCTGCTCCTGCTGCCAACACGGCCGCCCAACTCACGACCGGCGCGGTTGCAGACCGGCAACTAGTGCAAGCGTCGAAGGCGCCGCCGATCGCGATGGAAGGGTATTGCCCCGTGACGCTGCTCGATGCTCGCAAATGGCACAAGGCCGATCCGAAGTTCGGAGCGATCCATCGCGGACGGACGTACCTCTTTCGCTCGGCAGCCGACCAGTCGAAGTTTCTGGGCGATCCAGATCGGTATAGCCCGGTCCTCTCAGGATTCGATCCGGTCGTCTTCGCGACCCGCGGCGAGCAGATTGAAGGGAAGCGAAGCTACGGACTGACGTACAACCGGCAGATCTATCTGTTTGCCGAAGAGGCGTCGCTCAAGGCCTTTGAGCAATCGCCGCAGGCGTATGCCACCGCCGCCCACACGGCGATGATGCAGGCGGAGACGGCGCCACAGTATCGGTAGGAATCGCTACGCGAACATTCGCGGTTACTTCAGCGGCAGCAACTTAATATTCTTGTACCAGCAGTTGCTGCCGTGGTCTTGCAGGCCGATGTGCCCTTTGCGGGGATGGTCCTTGTAAGCCACGTCGAACTTGTGGTCGCTGCCGTCGGGCCGCTTGAATTTTTCAGTCCATTGGTCGAGGTCCAGTCGATTGACCGGCTCGCCATTGAGCACGATTTCGATGACGTTTTTATTGCAGGTGATCTCGATGTGGTTCCATTCGCCGGGCGGACGCATGGCGTTCTTCGTCGGTTTGGAAAGGTCGTAGATCGCTCCCGTGTCGTGATAGTCGGCGTTCTTTGTGTCATCGACGGCGACTTCCAGGCCGTTGAAGCCGACGTCCTTGCCCGGCCGCGGCTCGAGCGGGAACGTGCGAATAAAGATGCCGCTGTTGCACTTCTCGCTGATCTTGAAATCGAGAGCCAGCTTGAAATTGTCCCAGACCTTCTCGTGCGTGAGCATGTAGTCGCACGAGTGCGGGTTGAGGCTCCCTTCCTGCACGTGTGACGCCGGCAGCGGCTTCCCTTTGGGTGACATCCAGCCGGCAGTTGATTTGCCGTCGAACAAGAGCACCCAGCCGTCCTTCTGCTCCTGCTCGGAGAGCACATTGTCTGCCGCGGAAGCGGTGGAGTTGACCAATAAAATGCCGAGCAACAAGCCTGCGACTCGCATCGAAATACCCCTGCTGGAAGTTGGAACCGCGGATTTCGCGGAGGGCGCAAATGGGGCTAATGTTGTGCCGCATCCGTACAAGAGTCGAACGTCTTTATTGGCGACGAAGACAATGGTGGACGCCGGGCGCTGAGCGGGGTCAGCCACTCACATTTTAACGCAAAGAAGCAGAGAATCGCGGAGACGCAATGCGGGCAGGAGGATGCTTTGCGCCTTTGCATTTTCTGCGTCTTTGCGTTGATCGTTCCGTTCTCGCGCCGCAGCCACGCTGGGAGCGCGGGAACCGACTGATTGCGACTGGGCCGGCTGTGTTCCATCTGTGGCTACCCGCTGCCCTACAGCGTCCATCCCTTGCGATACTCCGTGTGAACGTACTGGTTCACCTCCGGCACGTTCGTCACCTTCTGATTCGCGCTGTCCCAGAGGAGCCGCGTACCGGGCATCCGGAGCGACATGACGCCGAGCAGCGCCGTTTCGGTCATGGGGCCGGAATAGTCGAAGCTCGCCACCGGCGTTTTGCCGCCGCGGCAGGCGTTGACCCACTCCTCGTAGTGCCCCGGCGAACGCTCCATCGTTTTCGGCACGGCCTTGGCCGCTTCGTGCAGTTCGCCCGGCAGCAGCTGGGGCATGCCGCCGTGCGAGCCGTGGTACATCTTCCCCTTGCTGCCGACGTAGAGGACGCCGTTGTCGGGGAGCTTTTGACCCGCGGGTAGATCTGCAGGAGCGGGAGGCATCAGGCCGCCGTCGTACCACGTGAGCCGCACCGGCGGCAGTTCTCCGCGGGCGGGAAAGTCGTAGTAGATGATTGCCGCAATGGGGAAGGTCTCAGCATTGACTTTGTTCCCGTCGAGCAGCGTGCCGTCGAGCGTGACGCGCGATTCAACCGAAGTGGGTGCGCCGAGTTTCAGCGCCCAGACCGGATGGTCGATGATGTGGCAACCCATGTCACCCATCGCCCCGGTGCCGAAATCCCACCAGCCGCGCCAGCCGACGGGAGCGTAGGCAGGATGATACGGCCGCTCAGCGATGGGGCCGAGCCAGAGATTCCAGTCGAGCGTGCTGGGCACGGACGGCGTTTCGCTCGGGCGGCCGATCCCCTGCTTCCACAGGTGACCGGCACGGTCCGACCAGCAGTGCACTTCGCGCACCTCGCCAATCACGCCTGCCTGAATCCACTCGTTGGTCAGGCGCGAGCCTTCGCTGGCGTGTCCCTGGTTCCCCATCGAAGTCATCACGCCCGCCGCCTTCGCTGCTTTGGTCAGCTCGCGGCATTCGTGCAGCGTGTGGGTCAGCGGCTTCTGGCAATAGACGTGCTTGCCGGCCCGAATCGCGGCCATCGAAGCGACGGCGTGAATATGGTCGGGCGTTCCGACCGTCACAGCGTCGATGTTCTTGGCTTCCTTGTCGAGCATCTCGCGGAAGTCTTTGTACCGCTTCGCCTGGGGATGAGCAGCGAACGTGCCGGCCGCTCGGGCCTCATCCACGTCGCACAGAGCGACCATGTTTGCGCCGAGCTTGCTGACTGTGGCGATGTCGCCCCCGCCCATGCCACCGCAGCCGATGCCCGCGACGTTGATCCGCTCGCTGGGGGGCGTTTGCCCCGGCCCGCCAAGCACGTGCCGCGGGACGATCGTGAAGCCGAGGCCAAGGGCGGCCGAAGCGGCGAGGAACTTGCGGCGATTGGGACGCGACGAACGATTGGCAATCGAACGGCTAGTCATGCGAAACTCCCGCAGGGAAAGGACGGAGCTCGATCGGCCGCCATGATAACGTCTGGAAACTACGGAAGCAGCTTCTTGACGACCGCGTCGAGTTCGGCTAGCCCTTCGTTGGGCTTCACTTCGTAGTGCCCGGCGTGATACTCAGCCACGTTGCCATCCTTGCCGATCACGACAAACAGCGGGAGCTTGCCACCGGCGACGCGCGGATCGCCGATTTTCTTCAGCAGCGAGCCGTCGTCGAGCACCACGGGATAGCCCAGGTTCATGAACGCTTTGAACTTGCGGGACGAAGCAGCCGCGGCACGGCGCAGGTGCTCGTCGCCAAGTTGGTCGCCGACCACGACGCCGATGACTTTTACCCCTTTATCGCCACGTTGGCGAAGGAGGAAATCGAGATAGCCGACCTGGCCGTAGGGCTCGGCCAGGACGTTGCCGTCGTACGACCAGAAGTGGAGCACCACGACCTTGTCTTTCCAGTCAGCCGTGGGCAGTTCCTTGCCGGCGATGTCGGTCAGTTTGAGTTCGCCAAGCGGCTTGCCGAGGATCGCGGCTTTCAGAGCGGCCACCGCGCCGGCACGATTCTTCTGGCCCGTTGCATCGGCCTGAGCTGCTTCGGCAATTGCTGCGAAAGGTCCGGCAGCGGCCGATTCGACGATCTTTGGCAACTCAGCTTTCAGTTTGGCAAGCTGCTCGGTCGTCAATTCCTCGCGACGGCTGCGAGGTTGCCACTCGATCGACGCGCGCAGGTCTTTCCAGGCGATGTAAGAGTCGATGATCTTGGACCAGTCGTCGGCCGTAAGTTTTTTGCTCTCAGTCAGTTCGAACTGGAGTTTGTGCTCCTCCCCTTGGCCAATGAAGACGGTCTCGTTCACTGCAACGACGAGCGACGAATCCTTGTCGATCCAGACAGTTCGCTTGTGACCGTAGGGGCTGCGGACGTCGATCTCCCAGCAGATCCGGCCCGCTTTGGCCCCCTCGCCGACAACGCGATGCGTGAGCGGGCCCACCGTCCAAGTGGTGTCCTTCGCCAGCGTCTCCGGCAGCGCGATGTGCGGCGGAAGAAGGGGGACAATGCTCTTTCCTTCGGCTCGCTCATACAAGAGCGCGGGGCCAACGCTGGTCGAATCATCTCCCTCGCCGACGCCCCGGGTTGGTGTGAGCGTCCATTGGCCAAAATGATCGAGCCACATCCAGTTGCCGCGGCCGGCTTCATCGAGCGTCCAGACGAGCTGCGTCGCATCGCCAGCGCGACCCGTGGCGACCAGCGTCAGGTTGAATTTCTTCACCGCCGGGTTGCCGTCTTCCTTCACGCCCACCATCGTGCCGGCATAGGTGAGCTGCGTTCCCGGCTCGATGGTCGGCGCGGCGGCAATAGCGAGCAGCGTAAGTGCCAGAGATGCACTGGTCATGATTCTTCGCAGAGGGGATGGTGGGCGGGGGCGTGCAGGAGGGCTCAGCTATCATAACCGCCAAGCGGCGAATATGCTTCGCTTATGCAATCGGACCGCATTCAGATCAACGACGCCCGGCTGCAGGCGAACTTGCAGGGATTCTTACGCACGCCGGCTGGGGCCGCGATCCTCGACGAGTTCAACACGCCCTTCTGGCTCTGCCTGATCGGCTGGCTCATTCTGCTGATCGCCGGGATGTGCATGCTGCCGACGATCATTTGGACGTTGGCCGGCCTGCAGGCCTTGTGGTCGGTGCTCAAGTTCGAGCCGTTTTGGGCGATGGGGGACAACCCGGCGAAGCATCCCCAGCGGCTGCGGGCGATCATCGCGCCGCTCATCATCATCGGGCCCGACCGGAAGCACGCCTTGGCCCTAGGAACATTTTTGCCGCCGGATCAGTATTCGGCCGATTGGCTGGCCCAGCAGGCGGCATGGTTCGGCAAGGTCTATTCGTCCCCCAGCGCTCAGGCCAAAGCGCCTGAACTGGCTGCCTTGCTCAAGGACGACATGTACCGGCCGTATCGTCGCCGCCGCGTGCCCGACCTCGACGCGGGTGGCAAGGAACTCTACCTGCTCGATGTGGAAGTCGATCCAATCGAAGGGCAGGAGACGCCGTTTGAAGCCGTCGTCTTCGCCTTTGCTGCCGATCCGGGCGAGAAGGGCGAAATCATGCAGTTGCCGTGGGGCGTAACGCAGGGGGCGGTGGCGGTGCGATAAAGTCGGAAGCTTAGGCCTTCATCGCGAGGAACGCCCGGAGCATGTCGTGGCCGTGCTCGGTCAGGAAGCTTTCGGGATGAAACTGCACGCCCACCACCGGCAGCGACTTGTGGCGGATCGCCATGATCTCTTTCGTGCCGTCAGGTCCATCGGCCCAGGCGGAGACGATGTAGTCGGGATTCAGCGTGTCGGGCCGAATCACAAGGCTGTGATAGCGGGTCGCCGTCAGCGGGTTGGGAAGGCCGGCAAAGAGTCCCTGGCCGTCGTGGTGAATCTGGTCGGTCTTGCCATGCATCAGCCGCTTGGCCCGGACGATCGTGCCGCCGGTTGCCTGGCCGATTGACTGGTGGCCGAGGCACACGCCCAGGAGCGGAATCTTGCCGGCAAAGGCCTCGATGCACGCAACAGAAATCCCCGCTTCGCTCGGCGTGCAAGGGCCGGGCGAGACGATCAGGTGTGTCGGTTTCTTCGCGGCGATCTCGTCGCAGGTGATCTGGTCGTTGCGATGGACCTCGATGTCCAGCCGCGAATCGATCTCGCCCAGTCGCTGGACGAGGTTGTAGGTGAAGCTGTCGTAGTTGTCGATCAACAGGATCATGGGTTTAGGAACGCTGAGCGGAAGCTGGCACCATGGTGCGGAATTCATACTCATCCACTTCGTCTTGCAGCCGTGCCATCATCCGTTCAAAGCCGTTAGCGGCAAGGTGCATCGAGAATGGCGTACCTTCGTTGCGTTCAAAGATTGCATCACGGTCACGACGGAGCGTCTCGATCTGCTCCTTGGCAATGGAAAGCTCTTGTTCGTTTTGAATCACAATTGCACCTCTACCACACCTTTGCGTCTTTGATCGACTTCACGGGTGCGTCCGAAGAATTCGATCCAGTCATTCCACTGGTGGATATCGAATACGGGATAAAGCTCCTTCGGCTCTCCCCGATAAATGTCCTCACGCAGGCGGAATGCTTCGTACTTTCCCCATTCATATTGTTGCTCAAAGTCGTTCGGCAGCCAACAGACACAATCGACGTCTTGCGGGTCGCTCTTGGCCGTCACAAAGCTGCCGTTGACGAAGAATCGAACCGCACCCACACCGCGGCAAAGGACCAGCCAACGTGAAAGCTGAGCCATCAGCTTCGCTCGATGAGGAGTTGCTTGCCCGAATCGCTCGGCAACCTCTCCTTCCGTGGCTCGATGAAGTCCGATTGGCAAGTAACCGTCGTCGCGAAATGGAGGTATGGCCACTAGCGCCCCTCGTACAGCAGCGGAAAAAACTGCCCTCCCATTGTCTGTCCCTTCGGCACTGGCGGCACGCCGGTCAGGAGCGGATCGTTGCTATCGCTGCGCGTGCCGTCGCGGAAGGCATTGATTACCGTCGCTCGCCGCGGCCGATCGACCCGGTTCTCGAAGCTGCCGTGGACGAGGAGCGGATGATGGAACGAGCATTCGCCCCGTTTCAGCTCGATCGCCACCGGCTTTTGGAACTGGGCCCATTGATCGGGCGACAGGACCTCCTTGATCGCCGTCATGTCCCCCGCCAAGCCGGTGATCGGCAGCAGGGTCCAGTTGTGGCTTCCGTCGATATAGTGCAGGCAGCCGTTGTCGCGCGTGCTTTCGTCCAGGCCGATCCAGCAGGTGAGGTGGGCCATCGGCTTCGTGCGGGTCCAGTACGAATAGTCCTGGTGCCAGGCGACGACGCCGCCGTGCCTGGCCGGCTTGCAAAAGAGCTGGTCGTGCCAGAAGCGGACCGCCCCGCCCAGCAGCTGGCTCGCCGCGACCGTGAAGGCTGGGTGCCAGAGGATGTCGTGAAAGCCGGGGCGAATCCGCCACGCGCCGAGGGCATGAAACAGGACCGTGTCGGGCTTGGTCGATTCGTTCGTGTGGTACTCGTACCACAGCTCGTGGCCGGGGTGCTTGGGCTCGAAGAACTCGGACAGCTCGCCACACAGCCGGTCGCACTGCTCGTCGGTCAGGATGCGGACGCCGGCCAGGTAGCCGTGTTCGTGATAGAAGGCTACCTGCTCGTCGGTCAGGCGGTACTTGTCCCAATCCGCTTTGGTCTTGGGAAGGTCGAACAAGTCGCCAACCAGTTCGTGGCGCGTGGAGAGATCAGCCGTCATCGGTGGCTCCGCGGAGACGTGGGTCAGCCTTCGATGGTAGCTGAAGTGGCGGAGGATTCGAGGGGTAGCGGAACACGTGGAACTGGGCAACGTAGGGACTGGGCTACTAAACTGAATCGCGGAGGAGTGCTGCCGTGGCTGCTCTAGTGCCGGCGAAAACCAGTTTCCGTTTCGGCCTGCGGTGGCTGTTCGCGCTGACGGCTGCAGCGGCCCAATGCGCGTTCGTCTTTCGGATGGCGGGGCGCGACGAAGCGATTGGGATCGCGATTGCATGCTTGCTCGTTGCAATCGGATGGCGATTTCGGTCGTATCGCTTCGTGAAATGGCCTGCGTTTGCACTGGCTGCGATTGCGGTGTGGTTTTCAGCAGTGGACTACACATGGACGGTTGAGCATTGCCGCAATTGTCCCAGTCACTGGGATGTGATTGAGTATCGCGTACTACATCGGCCAATCTGGTCAAAACAGCATCCCGATCACAGCCCTTTACTTGCGATGGTTTGCGAAGACCTCGGTTCACCTTGCCATCACGAAATCGACCGCTGGGAAAAGTGGCGTCTGTGGGGGCTCGTCTGGCCGCGAGTCTTCCACAATGGCATTTGCTGCCTCGACTTCGGCGACAATTGGTATGTGCCGGATGTTAGAAAACGCGTGCAGGAAATTGGGAGAATAGAGCCGCAGTTGGGGGTGGAACTCCTCGAAGCATTGCGAAACGACAATCGGGCAGCTGTTAAAAAGATTGTTGCTAGAATTCACGCTGAAGCTGTTCCCTAAAGTCTAGCGACTTCAGCTACCCGACGCGGCCCCTTGGCACGTTCAGGTACGGCCCGGCAGGCCGTGCCTACTCCAGCCGCAGCGTCATCCACTCGATGTCGTAGTACTGGCCATCGAGCTTGAAGTACCGCGGCTCGATGTAGTCGGGGACAAAGCCGCAGGCCAGGTAGCAGCGGCGGGCCGCTTCGTTGCCGATGGTGACGGAGAGGCAGACTTCCTCGACGCCGGGGAGCGTGCGGGCGTGTTCGACGCAGGTGGCGACGAGCCGGCGGGCCAGGCCCGTGCCGCGCTGCTCAGGGGCGACGTACATCCCAACGATCATCGCCCGGAAGCTCAGCCGGATTCGCTCGTAGCGCACCAGCGTGCCGATGCCGACGATTTGCTCCCCCGCGAACGCGCCGAACGTCTGGGCGGCAGGGCTCGGCGTCAGCCGCTCGCGCAGTTGCTCTTCGGTCAGAGCCGCGTCTTCTTCATAGGCAGTGACATATGCCGTCGGCTGCTCGGCCAAGGCCTGCAGGCGGATTGAACGGTAGGGGGCTGCGTCGTTCGGTAGAAGCGGACGAATCATCGTGGCGCGGTTTGGCCGAGAGAGGTCTGGATGAACTAATGTTGGACGGCTACCACTGGACGCAGGTTCGCTCCAGGGCCGGGTAAACTACTTGGCCAGTGAGCGATCGAAACTGGTTGTTCGCCGGTTACCGGGCCGCTACGATCGAGAATCTTCGCGACGATTGTCATCTCCCCCATGGGACTCGACCATGGTTCATATGTCCGAGTCGCCTGAGGCGGGAACATTCGCGCCCGACAAACCGCGTCTGTGCCGGTTGGCGATCTTGACGCTACTGCTGGGTGTCGGATCGCTGGCGTTTGGCTGTGTGAGCGGCTTTCCCGCCTTGTACTGCTGGCTGCTTGCCCGCCGGGCCATCAGGCGTTCCCATGGACAACTCTGCGGCTTGCATCTTGCGCACGTGGGTGTCGGCCTGGCTGCCGCAGGTTCGGTGCTGCTGCTCCTGCCGATGGCAATCGTGTCGGTTTTCGTTTATGCAATGTATGCCGAGTCTGTTTCGCGAGAGCAGGCGGTCAAGGATCTGGACATTATAGCGCGTGCGATGCACGACCACACGGACACCTTCGTTACGTTTCCCGCGCCAGGATCGACCGAACCATCGGCCGAATCGCAATTGAGTTGGCGGACCCGGCTGCTTCATTACTTGCCGCGAGGTCGCCGACTGGCCGAGCGCGTGAAGTGGGATGAGCCCTGGGACAGTCCCAATAACCGCCTCCTGCTGAATGAAATGCCCTCCTGCTATGCGGCGCCGGGAGGCCGGGGTAATCCAACGCAGACGGTTTATTTGGTTCCGGTCATGGAACAAGGCGAGGTCGAACGCCGCGGCGCATCGACGATATTCCGGCGGCGCGCGGCGGATTTGCGACGTCCCTTCGCCGAAGGGACGAGTTTTCGTGAGATACTTGACGGCACCAGCAATACGGTCTTGTGCGTCGAAGCGAGCCAGCGCCGGGCAGTGGTTTGGATTGAACCCCGCGACCTCGACTTCGACCCCGACCATCCGCGCCACGGGCTTGGCAGCGAACGGCTGGGCGGATTCCTGGTTGTCATGGCCGACGGTGCCGTCCGAATAGTAAGTCACCAAGTAAATGACGAGTCGGTGCGACAGATGTTCTTGATGAACGACCTTGCGCCGATCGATGTGCGCAATTCGCCGCTCGCACCGCGGCAGAAAGTCCCCAAAAAATGATTCGCGATCCGGGAGTACCCGCTCCGGATGTTGTGTATTCGTCACTTTACTCACATGGGATGCCTCATCGATGAAGTACATTCTTGGCGGCGGAACCGGTCCTCTATTCTCACTGCTATTATCGGTCGCCGTATTTTCGGCCGAGCCCAAGACCGAAATGCTCTGGCCCAAGGGGACGCCGGCCTCCAATGGGGTCGAAGACAAAGACAAGCCGCTGCTCATCATCTACCTGCCCGAGAAGCCGACCGGCGCGGGGATCGTCATTTGCCCCGGAGGCGGCTACGGCGGCTTGGCCATGGACCACGAGGGGCATCAGATCGCCCGCTGGCTCAACGAGAACGGCATTGCGGGGTTCATCTGCGACTATCGCCATCGCGGCAAGGGGTACCAACATCCGGCTCCGCTGCACGATGCCCAGCGGGCGATTCGGACGGTCCGCGCGCGGGCCAAGGAGTTTGGCGTCGATCCATCAAAGATCGGCATTCTGGGCTTTTCGGCCGGCGGCCACCTCGCTTCCTCGGCGGTGACGCACTTCGACGCGGGGAAGAAGAACTTTGACGACGAGATCGAGCAGACCAGCTGCCGTCCCGACTTTGGCATCCTCTGCTATCCGGTGATCGCCTTCGACCAGCCGTACACGCACAAGGGGTCGCAAACGAACCTGCTCGGCAAGGATGCATCAGCCGAGCTGATCGCCAGCATGTCGAGCGAGAAGCAAGTGACCGACGAGACGCCGCCGTGCTTCCTCTGGCACACAACCGAGGACAAGGCGGTCCCGCCGGAGAACAGCGTTGTCTTCTACTCGGCCCTGATTGCCCACAAGGTGCCGGCCGAACTGCACATTTATGAGAAAGGGCGGCACGGCGTCGGTCTGGGGAAGGACGTTCCGGGGACAGACGCTTGGCCGGCAGCTTGCATCGCGTGGCTGAAGGGACGAGGGGTGGTTCCGGCGAGCCCATAGCAGGCCAGCCGGGCACTGGCATTCATCTCGACACGCTGGCCAGAAGTGCAAGTTGATTATCTATTTGCAACTCTGGTGAGCGGAATCACCGAAACCTTCCCGCCGGCTGCCGGTTGAATGGCCTGTTGCGGAGGCACGTGGCGGTCGGGGTATGCCCACGGCAGGGCTGGCGAACTTCGATTTTCCGCTCTGGGGCGAGTTTCACACACACACGTACATGGGGATTGAGTCATGAGTCGTAACTGGTTGACAGCATTGGTGTTCGGGTTGGCTGCCGCGGTCCTCGTTGGCCCAGCAAGCGCCCAGCAAGAAGGTCGTGGACGCGGTCGCGGCGGGTTCGGTTTCGGTCAGCAGGAGCAGACGATCTTCTCGCTGGTTCGCAACGAAGCCGTGCAGAAGGACATCGGCCTGACCGACGCCGCCAAGGTGCGGGAAATCGCCGAAGAATTCAATTCGTCGATCCGCTCGGAGATGGAGTCGTCCGGCTTGAGCTTCCAGGGTCTGCGCGACCTGCCGGAAGCCGAGCGTGCCGCCAAGATGCGTGAATTCCAGACGAAGTCGGCGGAAGTCACGAAGAAGGTGACCGAGAAGCTCGAACCGAAGCTGAAGGAAGCTCTTACGGCCGAACAGCTCGCCCGCCTGAACGAGATCAAGATTCAAGCCGCCGGCATTAACGCGCTCTCCGATGCCGCCGTTGTGAAGGAACTCGGCCTGTCGGAAGAACAGCAGAAGAAGATCGCCGACATTCGCGCCGAAGCCGACAAGGCCCGGCAGGAGATGATGGCCTCGGCTCGTGGCGGCGGCGGAAATTTCCAGGAAGTGATGACGAAGGTCCGCGAAGCCGCTGCGGCGACTCTGACCAAGGCGACCGACGTGCTCGACGCCGGCCAGAAGGAAAAGTTCTCGGCCCTGAAGGGGAAGCCGTTTGACGTCGCCCAGCTCGGCGGTGGCCGTGGCGGCCCCGGCGGCCAGCGTGGCCGTCGCGGCAACAACGACGGGAACAACTAACCCTCGCTGCGGTAGCTGAACTCGTGAGAGTTCGGTCATCGTCCGTTGATCCAAACAACCTCGAAGATCCCGGTCGTCAGGCCGGGATCTTTTTTTGTAGAAGTCGTAGGTTGTGCTGTGCTAATCTACAGGGCGCAATCTGGGCGAATTTCAACACTCGGTCACATCGCAAGGAGTCGGGCATGATTCGCAAATGCTTGTCGGGCATGACGCTGGGATTGCTCGCGGTGTCGCTGGCTGGTACGGCACAGGCTCAACAGCAGGGGCCCGATGGCGGCGTGTTGGGACGGGCCCCGACGCTTTTCACGCTTGTCCGGAACAAAGCCGTTCAGAAGGAGATCGGCCTCGCCGATCCCAGCAAGGTGCAGGCAATTGCTGAAGAGTTCACCAACGCGATGCGGTCAGAATATGAATCCATTGGGCTCGGTATTGAACAGTTGCGCGATCTGCCGCAAACCGAAGGCAGTGCGAAGATACGTGAGCGATTGGCGAAGGCTGCTGAAATCACCGAGAAGGTAGCCGAAAAACTCGAGCCAAAGTTGGAAGAGGCGCTGACAGCCGAGCAATTTGCGCGAATCAAGGAGATCAAGGTTCAGGCCGACGGCGTAGCCGCTCTGACCCATGCCGACGTCGTGAAGGGACTTGGCCTGTCGGACGAGCAACAGAAGAAGATTGTCGATATCCGTGCCGAAGGGAACAAGTCAATCTCGGACCTTAACCCGTTCCGGCAAGGAGCGCAACGCAACGGAACTCCCCAGGAAACCCTGGCAAAAGTCCAGGAAATCCGCGTTGCAATGCTAGCCAAGGCGACTGACGTGCTAGACGCCGACCAGAAGGAAAAATTCGCGGCCCTCAAGGGGAAGCCGTTCGATTTGGCACAACTCGGGCCGTTCAATCCCGGCGTCGTTGACGGAGGCGACCGGCGTGGTCGTCGCAGAAACAACGACGGGGACAACTAACCGACCCCGCGCAGCGGTAAGCGGTAGGGTGGGCTGCGCCCACCACGATCTCGTGCTGTGTTCAGTGGTGGGCGGAGCCCACTCTACAGATTCGCCAACCCAGCCATCAGTTCCGCGCCACCAGCGGCGTCCGCTTCTCAACAATCGGCGGACTGACCTTCGCCATTTCGGCATTGAGTTCGATAAACGGCCGGTCGGACTCCGGCACATCGTCTTCATAGAAGATGGCCGAGACCGGGCACTCCGGCTCGCACGCACCGCAGTCGATGCACGACTCTGGGTCGATGTAGAGCATCTGGTCTCCCTCGCGGAACGAATCGACCGGGCAAACGACAACGCAGTCGGTGTACTTGCAGCCAAAACACGGGCTGGTGACGACGTGGGCCATGATGTCCTCCTGGGGCAAAGTCCCTTCACCCAGTACATGCGGATTCGTCGCCGCGAGCGGACACGGAATTCCGTTGGCCGCAAGTCGCGTCGCCGCATAGACTTGGGCAGGTGACTCCCATGCTTCCTGCGAGCGAGCAGAATTCCGCCGAACTGTTGGCCGGTTGTCAGACGGGGGACGAAGCGGCAGCCGCCGCGGTCTTTGCCCGCTACGGCGAGCGGCTGGTGCGACTGGCCCAAAGCCGCCTGGCCGCGCGGATGGCAACGCGGGTTGATCCCGAGGACATCGTGCAGTCGGCTTATCGCAGCTTCTTCTGCGCCGCTCGCGAGGGGCGGTTTACCTGGGAGCGCGAGGGGGATCTGTGGCGGCTGCTTGTCGAGGTGACGCTGCACAAGCTGTATCGCCTGGCTGAGCGGCACAGTGCGGCTCGGCGGTCGGTCGATCGCGAAAAGCTCGCGTCTGCCACCGACAACAGCGCCTTTCTCGCTCGTGAACCGACCCCAGAACAAGCGGCAGTTGCCTGCGAGCAACTCGAAGCTCTCTTGGCCGAACTGCCCGTCGCTTCGCGCTCGATCGTCGAGCTGCGGCTGCAAGGATACGAGCAGCGAGAGATCGCCCAGCGGCTGGGTTGCTCGGAGCGAACGGTGCGGCGAGCACTCGCCCTGGCACGCGAGTTCCTGCTGCGGCAAGGGGGAATGGAGTTATCGAGTTCAACCGCATCGAACGACGAGGCCAGCAAGCACAACAAGACCCCGACGACGCGGAAGCGCATCGTCGGCGAACTCAAGTGGTCCGACTTCACACTCCTGGGGCAAATTGGTGCCGGCGCGACCGGCAAGGTGTATCGCGCGCGGCGTCACGCGGACAATCGGTTCGTCGCGGTGAAATTTCTCAAGAAATCGCTCGTCGATCTGCCGCACGTCGCCGATCAGTTCCTGCGCGAGGTCGAACTAGTGCGGTCGCTCGCCCATCCCGGAATCGTCCCCATTCACGGCATCGGCGGCACGCCCGGAGGCGGACTGTTTCTGGTGATGGAATTGATCGACGGACACGACCTGGCACACCTGCAAAGCAGCCGCTCGATCCAGCCGAGCGAAGCGGCGAGTTGGCTTGCTGCCGCGGCGCGCACGGTTCACTTTGCCCACGAGCACGGCATCGTGCATTGCGACCTGAAGCCGAGCAATCTCATGCTCGATCGGGCGGGAAACGTGCTTGTGACCGACTTTGGCCTGGCGGTTCACGTCGCCGACGCTCGCTCGCTGCATGCCGTTGCTGGCACGCCGGCGTTTATGGCCCCCGAGCAGGTCGATCGGTGCTGGGGCGAGATTTCGCCGCGCACCGACGTGTGGGGCCTCGGTGCGGTGCTCTACAGTTTGATTCTCGGTCGCCCGCCACACACGGGCGAAAATGTGCCGGATGTTCTCGCGCAAGTCGTCTCCGGCAAACCGGTCGCGTTCAGCAGCGCCGACAACGCCACACTCAGCCCCCAGCTCGCCTCCGTCTGCCGCCGGGCGCTCGCGAAGATACCTGCGGAACGCTTCGCATCGGCAGCAGAAATGGCAGCAGCGTTGGAATCGTAGGGTGGGCTGAATGTGGTCCGGTCAGCCCAGTCGGACGGGTGTTGGCCCGACTGCTCCGTCGGGGCCTGGGAAGGATAGGACGCCGAGCAGCAAATACACTCGCCGAAGACTGAGGCCGTTGCCACCGATCCGTCCCTCACGGGCGTGAGGGGACTACTTTGCGTCGGGCCGCAGGTTTGGTCCCGGTTGAGGGCGGGTACAACGCGACCACTGGTCACGGCTTTGGGAGAGGGGAGGCGGGACGCCTGCCCCACGGCTTGGCACGCCAATTGCAGCATTTGTACACACCGCGTGGCGACTGTCAGAATGGCACGCTCACGGTGCGCTTGTGGGCGATTTCGCTGTGCGATTGAGCCCCGGCGACGTTCGTTCTTTGACAACCCGGTTGACTAGCGACAGCGCAAAATGCGTCCAGGAATACACCACCTGGTTATGGAGTGTTCAGATCGCGTGGCCGGGTTGAGCGAGGAGGAATAAAAGTCATACTCGCGTCGCCGAGGTGAATTGCGAAGGCTCGCGGTGGCAAGGGCTTGCGACGATTCATATCGCGGGGCGCGATGAATTCCGCTCCAATCATATGAATGCTGGAACTGCTGCATGGCCCTGTTCAAGCACGGTGACGAGGCAGGAACACACCCTCCGAAAAGGCTGGGGCCAAGACTGCCTTGCTAATGCCTAGCCGTTGTCCAGATACGGCTCGCGGGCGGTGGCGAGGGCGGCGGTTCCGTGGGAGAGGGCGGCGATCAGGATCAGTCCCGAGCACGCCAAGTGCAGGGCGATGACGTACTTGAGGAGAACCGTGTCGAGCATCGGCTGCAACTTTCCCATGCCGAAGAAGCAAGTGATGCCACTGCTGAAGTAGAGGGCGTCGGCGAGCGTGACGAGGGAGCCTTCGATCTGCTTTTCGTCGCCGAACTGGAGGTAATAGACGATCGCAAAGAGCCACGTGATTTGCGCCAGCGCGAGCACGGCCAGGCCGAGCAGTCGGACGTGCTGCTGGGCGGCAATCGCCCCGTCGAGCGACGGGCCGATCGATTTGCTCGCGGGAACGGCCGGCACGATGCGGACGACATATCGCCAGAACGCCTGATACAGCGTCTCTTGCACGACGAGCACCGTCCACACGAGCAGAAGCGGCCAGAGCCGCACGTCGAGCCAGGCAAACAGGGTCAGGCTGAAAGCGAAAGTGGCAATCGCGTAGAGATCGCCGAATGCACTGGGAGTGCCGCGAGTCCAGCGGTGTGTTTCGCCGTCGAACGAGTCGGCCTCGAAGAGCAGATGCGCGAGCCATTCGCGCGGCGAGAGACGCCGCAGAATCCAGAACGCCAATCCAATCACCAACAGGACGAGGCTCCACGGCTTTCCCTGCAATTGGATCGGGAATTCCTCGCCGGTGATGCCACGCACGTCGAAGAGCCAAGCGGCAAGGCGGTTGGGATTGCCGCGAATGTGGCTGATGATGTGCTGGCGAAGGACCATGCGTCCAAACAGCCGACGGCGGCGAAGATCGCGTGAAGAAAGTGGGAAGAGTTGTTGCTGCTTGCTTGGTGGAGTCGGTCGTGCGGAGCACCAGCGTCCGACGGAATGCATTTCATGCAGTTTCTCGGAGTGGCCGGCAGGGAGCGCGGCAATTTCCGCTGCCGTCATTGGACCAAGTCCGCGAACCAAATTACCCAAATTGCCATTGGTGGGTTGGCGGGGTGCAGATAGACTCCGCGACGGGAAAAACCGTGGATTTCGCGGTTCGTTTCTCGCTGGCGCGTCGGGTTGGCGTGCTCCCCTCGCTGACGCCTCGGGCTTCCAGATCAAGGAGGATCGTCTTGCTCGCACCTCGCATTCAGCAGATGGCGCTCGTCGCCGCTGTCGCTGCCATCGTCATGCTCACCAACCTGGGCGGGCCGCGGCTGTGGGATCGGGACGAGCCGCGGAATGCCGGCTGTGCCCGCGAGATGCTCCAAAGCGGCGACTGGGTCGTGCCGACGTTCAATGCTCAGCTTCGCGCCCACAAGCCGGTGCTCCTCTACTGGTGCATCATGTCGTCGTACAGCGTGCTGGGGGTGAGTGAGTTTTCCGCTCGCCTGCCGAGTGCCCTGTGTGCGATTGGCACAGTCCTCTGCACATGGTTCATTGGCAGGCGGCTGTTTGGGCCGATGGCGGGCGTGTGGGCCGGGATTGCCCTGGCGAGCAGCCTGATGTTCGGCGTGGCGGGGCGAGCAGCAACTCCCGATTCGGTCCTCATTTTCTGTACGACGCTCGCCACGGCAATCTATGTCGGCGGCACGTTCCGCCCGCGGTTCGACAACGCCCCGCCCGATACGGCGCCACAGCTTTACTCACCGGGTCACTACTTCCCGCAGCATTGGCCGACGGTCGTCGCAATGTACGGCGTGATGGGGCTGGCCGTGCTCGCGAAGGGGCCGGTCGGACTTGTCCTGCCGACGGCGGTGATCGGCATGTTCCTGCTCATCATGCGGTTACCTACCGATGGTTTGCCGCGGCAATTCAATCTGGGCAACTTCCTGCTCGGGATTCTGCGGCCGTTTGAGCCGCTGCACTTCCTGAAGACCTGTTGGTACATGCGTCCCTTCACGGCGATCTTCGCGGCCCTGGCCGTGGCGCTGCCGTGGTATTGGGCAGTGGGTCTGGCGACGGACGGCGCGTTCCTCGAAGGGTTCTTCTGGGAACACAACGTCCGCCGGGCGACCGAAGCGATGGAAGGGCACCGCGGCGGATTCCTCTGGTTTTATCCGCTGGCGATATTGATCGGCTTTTTCCCGTGGACTTGCTTCGCGATGCCGCTGACCCTCGATTGCGCCACGCAGGTGCGTCGCCGCGACGGCGCGGGGGCGGGCTACATCTTCGCGATCTGCTGGGTTCTCGTGTACGTCGGGCTGTTCTCGATCGCCCGGACAAAATTGCCCAGCTACATCACGCCGTGCTATCCCGCGCTGGCGCTGCTGGCGGGGAGCTACGTCGATCGCTGGAGTCGTGACGCGGCGGCCATTGCCCGCTGGTGGCTGCCGGTATCGTTCGGCGTGCTCGCTTTGTTCGGTGCGGTCTTTGCCGCGGCGATTCCGCAAGTGGCTGAGCGGTATCTCCCCGGCGAAGAGTGGCTAGGCATGATCGGCCTGACTCCGCTGGCTGGCGGAGTCGCTTGCATCGGCCTGGCAATGATCCGCAACTATCGGGCAGCCGCGGCCACGTTCGCCGGTTCGGCCGTGGTTTTCTCGACGATGCTCTTCGCCATCGGCGCTCAGCGAGCCGACGAGCACCAGACTAGCCACATCATCTTGCGAACAATTCAGGAGCAATCCGCCGACCCGCAAATCGCCGCGTACAAAATTCTCGAACCAAGCTGGGTTTTCTATGCCGGCCGGCCAATCGAGGAACTCTCGTGGCGCGAGGACGAGCGGCAGCAGCAATCGGCCGGCTGGCGAGTGGCCGACCACTTGGCTCGGAATCCCGAAGGTTTTGTCATTACAACGAGCGACGAGCTTCCCGAAGTCACTTCCCATTTGCCGCGCGGCGTGGCTGTTCTCGCCGAGACGGACCTCTTTCTGAAGGGGAAGCGGTTGGTACTCTTGGGGCATGCTCGCGATGGCCAGGTCGCGGCACACCCTTCAGTTGCAAATCAGCCTCGATAGGCAGAAGATCGCCCCAGTCGTCGGACTCGCCTGTTGACAGCGACCGTTGCGTTGCGTCAACCTTGGGCATTCGCCAATCCTAAGAATTCGCACCGGCACGCACCGCAACCATCACGATGAAAATCGCTTCCGTTCGCACGATCCCCCTCGGCGGCGTCACACACGATCACGGCTGGCCCGGTGGAACCGACCCCAATGTGCAGTACAACACGCTCGTCGAAGTGACAAGCGACGAGGGAACCAGCGGCATCGGCAGCTGCTATACGACACGGGCACTCGTCGAGGGCTCGCTGCAACTGCTCAAAGAGCATTTACTGGACGAGTCGGCTCTGGAACCCGAGCGAGTCAGCGAAAAACTGCGTCAGAGCATGTTCTGGCTCGGTCGCGGCGGCTCGGTCGAACATACGATCAGCGGCATCGACATCGCCCTGTGGGACTTGTGTGGCAAGGCCTTGAACCAGCCCGTGTCACGGCTGCTTGGCGGCTGTTACCGCGACCGGATCAAGCCGTATGCCTCGATTCTGTTCGACGATCCTCCTGTACTCCGCGAGAAGCTGCAGGAACAGCTCGCCCGCGGGTTCAAGGCCATCAAGATGGGCTGGCGACCCTTCGGTCGCGTCAGCCGGAAGCTCGACGAACTGCTCATGCAGACGGCTCGCGACACGGTCGGGCCGGACGTGGAACTGATGGTGGATGCGGGTGGCAGCGAGCAGTTCTGGCCACACAACGTGGGCTGGGCTCGCGAAACGGCCAGGATGCTCGGCGAGTACGGCGTGACGTGGTTCGAGGAGGCGCTGCGGCCGGATGACTTCGAGGGCTTTGCCGAGCTCAAGGCGAACTCGCCGGTGCTCATTGCCACTGGCGAAGTGCTCACGCGACGTCAGTCGTTCCAGCCGCTCATCGACAAGCGGGCGGTCGATATCATCCAGCCGGACGTGACCAAGTGCGGCGGCCTCTCGGAGGCGCGCAAGCTCGGCTGGGCGGCGTTCGACCACGGCGTGCTGCTCGTGCCGCACGGTTGGAACACGGCGATCGGCGTGGCCGCGGACCTCGCGCTCGTGGCCGCGTTGCCTGTCGCGCGATGGGTCGAGTATCAGACGGGCGTGCCTTACATCGAAGAGATCATCGAGCAGCCATTCTCGCTCGACGCAGAAGGGATGCTGCAAATTCCGACTGAGCCGGGGCTGGGCGTGACGCTGAATCGCGAGGCGATCGCGCGGTTTTCTCCAAAGTAACCGGACTGGGTCAGGTTCTTCGTCCCAAGCTCTGCTTGGGATGAAACGTCTGGAAGCTCTGCTTCCCAGGCTCAACGCAGTGTTAGGTTCGGGAAGCGGAGCTTCCTCACTTGTGTTCCCAAGCGGAGCTTGGGAACGAGCTGTCGCTACGACAACACTGCGTTGAGCTTGGATTCTAGCTCGCGAACCGTATCCTTCAGGCGTGCGACTTCGGCGCGGAGTTCGGCCACATCGACCGAGAGTTCGGCGAACTCGTCGGCGGTGACACCCTTGACCGGCGGAGGGTTCGGCGGACGGCTGGCTGCTGACGTAGGCGAGGCCGTTTTCCACTCGGCAGCAACGGCGGCGGGAGTTTCGGAGGCCTCGCTGGAATCAGGTGGCGGTCGATAGCCGGCGAACTGGGCTCGTAATTCGACGATCTCACGTTCCTTGTAAAGATTGTGGCTCACGACCTGGCCGCGGCCGGCCGGCGTGAGTTCGATCATCAGCCCCTTCGCTTTCAGGCTTTCGACGACGGGGACGAGAGCGGCCACGTCGGCGATCGGTTCCATGCGGGCAGCGCGGCCGCGAAGTTCGCCCAGTGTCTGTTCGCCGCGGAGAAGCAACTCCGTCATCACGGCCAGTTCGGTTTTCTCTACGCCCAACCACTCATAGGCGTGATGGCGATATTTAGGAACTCGTCCACTTCCCTGCACCTCGGTCACGCAGCCAATACCGCGCAGCTCGTCCAGAATCTGCTCGACGTCGTCGGCCGAGAGGTTCATCAGCGGCTCGCGGTTGCTCTTCTGGTTCGAGCCCGTGACGATGCCGTTGATCGTCATGGGATAGACGTCGGGCGTCGTCTTGGCCTTCTCGACGAGCACGCCGAAAACGCGTCGCTGGCGGGAGTTCAGCGGCTGCCATTTGCGAGCGGGGGGCGAAGACGCGGCGGGGTCGGTGGACATGCGGATGGCGGGCGAGGAGGAGAAAAACTCGACCGCAATCTAGGGTGCGAGGCCGGAGCGGGCAAGCGGATGGTACTTAGCGCCCTGCCGAGCGGAGCCGTTCGGTCGCCAGACGATAGCGGCTGTAGAACTCCGCGGCCGTCCAGCCGAGATAGAGGTTGCCGCCGATGGAGAGGAAGAGTGCGAAGACCGTGAACATCAGCGGCATCCAGCGGCTCTCAGCAGCCGAAGAATCCGCTGCGGATTTCGTCGTGCTCGGCGGGTTCACCTGCGGCGCGGGAAGCGGAGCCGTGTTCGTCAGCGACGTATTGCGGCTGGCAAGCCGATCGTCGGTTGTGGGTGGCGGTGGCAGCTGGCTCGTCGTCGGTGCGAAGGCATTGGTTCGCGGGGGAAGCTGCGGCGGCAACTGGGCGGCGGGCTGCTGGCCGCCGGTTTGCGAAACGTAGCCGGGCGCCTGGCTGTACTCGTACTGTTGCGGCTGCGTATCAAACCGGCTGCCGTAGGTCGGCGCCGGGCCATACGTGGCCGGCGGAGCGGTGGCAGGGGGCTGCAAGTGATGATCGGTCGCCACGTCGCCTACATTGCCAAACCGGCCCGTTGCAGGACCATACAGCGGCGGCTGCGTGGCGGCAGCACCGTAGTCCTGCGTGCGATAATCGGGCGTGCTCGCCAGGGGCACGGAATTGCGATCGGTCGTCGGCGCCGGATTGAAGGGGGAGCCAAAGCCGGGCTGCGTTGGCGGAGTTGTGGCCGCCCCGGCTGCACCGAAGCCGCCAGCCGCGCCAAGGCCACCGGCGGCTCCGCGAGCTGCGCCTCGGCCCGCACCGGCCGGAGGAGCGATCGTGGCGACCGGCTCGACGGGAATCTTCGGCAACTCACTGTTGCCGGCAAGAATGACGAAGCGACCGACTTTGCCCGCGGCCGGATCGACCGCGGCGCGGATCTCATCGCCCACTTGCAATGACTGCATCAGTGTCGAGTTGATTTGCACAAAGTACGACTGGACTCCCGTCATCGAATCGGGCTGATAGCCGGTCGTGACGTTGTAATTCAACTCCGGCTTGCTCTTGGCGGGCCAGACGATCGCCGCGGCAGCGTCTGGCGCGGCCTGGCCGGGAGCGACCGACGCAAATCGACTTCCTTGCACGAGCAGCCGGCGATATTCGGCGATATGCGTTTGACTGTGTTTGGCGGCGGAGAGACCCACGCGGACGAGCACCCGCTCAATGGCACCCGCTTCGGGCGGCACGTCGCTGTGAATCTGCTGCCCCTCGGCCATCAGGCGCAGCACTTCCGGCTCGATCTGAATCACGTATTCCAGCTTGCCGTCTTCCGACGTCTGCACGTTGTAATCGACGCCGAGCGACGACAAGGCCACCAGTAGCGCGAATCCATTCATCGCCACACTCCTGATCCATCCGCGAGGTATTGGCCGCGGCATGTTAGTCGAACGGGGGAGCGGGGGTAAATAGAGAAACCGGCTTTTGGAAGTCACTTTTTTGGCTTCTTTGGCGGCTGCGGCTTGCTGCCCCCGCCTGATTGGCCATCCTCCGGCGGAGGTCGATCTGGCGGCGGATCGGTCGCCGTAGTGCTAGCGGTTTTTCCAGCAAACGCTGCCAGCGGCGGCCACGAAAGCCATTGGGACCGGTCGATCGACGACATTTCGCGCTGCACGAGCTTGAGGAGTACCTGCAGGAAGACGACGACCATCGGGCCAACGAGAATGCCGATCGGCCCGAGCGCTTGAATGCCGCCGAGGACGCTGAGCAGGGCGAGGAGCGGATGGAGGTTCGATTGGCCGTGCAAGACATACGGCTTGATGACGTTGTCGCTTTGCGAGACGACGATGCCGCCGTACAGGGCCAGGCCTATCGCGATATACGGCTGCCCCTCAAAGAAATAGAGATACAAGGCTACGGGAATCCAGACGGCTGCCGCACCGGCGAACGGCACCAGGGCCAGCACCATGGTGAGCAACATGAGCAGGGCGACCGACCCGCGCAGGCCCGCGACATAGAAACCGATGCCTGCGAGCACGCCCTGAGCGAGCGCAGAAAGTAGTGTCGCTGACACGATGGCCCGGCAGGCGCGGTCAAATTCGGCGACGAGCTCGCGAACGTAGTGCTCTTCAAGCGGAGAGATGCGAACGATCGCGTCAAGCATCCGCGCCCCTTCCGCCAGGAAGAAGAACAGAGCGACGACCATGATGACAATGCCGAAGAGCAGCTTGCCGAACATGACGACGGTGTCGCCGCCAAACGAGACCACCGTGCCTGCGGTCGAAACGGTCGCGCGGCGAAACTGTTCGAGCTGTTCGTCCGTCGGATTGGCAAGGTCGGTCAGAAACGCCCGGTACGTGCCCCCCAGCAGGTTGCGGCGGAATTCACGGAACTCGGCATCCGATGCAACAAGGGCCGTATCGTGCTCGACTGTATCGACGGCAGCGTTTCGCAGCCGGAGCAGTTCGTCGCGGAGCGTCGGCAGGTTGATCGGGTGCGGCGCCTCCTGTTCTTTGAGCCAGTTGGCGATGTCGTCGAGCCGCTGCACGAGGTTATCGACCTTGCCGGGCGTGACCGATGGGGATTCGCCATCCATCTGTTGCCGCCGCCACAGCTTGAGCCGGGCCTCGATGTAGCGGAGGTCGTCTTCCCGCGGGATTTGCAGGCCGGCCTGGCCGCGCAGCTCATCGAGCTTCGTTCGCACATCGGCCAGTTGCAGTTGGTCGATCAGCGACAGTCCTTCCATCGTGGCGGTTGTGATGACGAGGCCAATCGGCAAGAGCAGGCCGAGCAGGACCAGGACCGTCGTCAGCCCCGAGGCGACATACCGGTAGTCGCGGACCTTGCCGAGGATCCAGCGATAGACCGGCTGCACGACAACGCCCAAGAGCGCCGCGAGGAACAACGGCACAAAGAACCCGGCCATGACGCGGAAGAAAACGACCGCGATCACCACCAGGATGGCGACGAGAACCAAAAACGACACCAACCGCGACATAGCCATTCCCCGAGGCGGATCGGCGGATGGGCGCGGCGGAATCATATCCAGCTATTCGCCCATCCTGGCGAGAGCTTGGATTCTAGCGGGCGCGGAGCAGCTTCCCTAGGGATGACCGTTCCTTAGGTCGACCGACGGACTGATGAAAGCAACCTACGGCAGTTGGACGGCCTCGCCGCCGTCCCGGGTTGAAACCGCCTGCCACACGGCCAAATCGATCGTTTGCGGAACGAAATGGACCGAGCCGTCCATATACACCGTCATCACGCCGCCAGGATGATAACTGCGGGAAGTGACGGCGGCGAAAGTTGGCACCGTGGTCGATTTCCCTTCCTGCTGGTTGTTCCAATCGACGTCGTAATTCGTTCCGCCGACGTTGCAGATGACCTTGGCGTTCGGTGGGAAAACAGTCGTGAATCCTGATTGGTGGCTCCGTCCATCGACCCATTCGGTATGGCCACTATTGTTCTTGAACTCGCCGCCGAGGCTGCACACACCAGTCGCGGTCGGCATCGGCTGCGTCAGGCTCGGATTGGCGGCGTTCCGATAGTAGGCGTTATACGCCTTGCATTCCGCAAAGCAGAGTGTGTTGGAAAGGCCGTCCGTGGTGCTTGACAGAGGGAGTGGGCGGTAGGGCTGGAATGTGCCACGCCCGCCGTCCTGATTGACCGGATTGAAAACAAACCAGGTTCCCAGGTTGGCGGCATAGGTCAATGGATAGTGCTCAGGAATGCCGGCCGCGGTGAGACGCACTCGATTGTTGACCTCCGAGGGACATTGGTAAGTGTTCACCCGCACCGCCGCAATCGCCTGGTTTTGTCCACCCACGACAATCGTTTGGCCGTTGTAGGTGAGGTCGAAGTTGATGTTGTTGTAGAGATTGCCTTGTTCGAGATACGGGAGGATTTGGCCTTGTGCCGACCAACCGTCGTACTGCCCGCTGGCGTTGGGAATGACAGGCCGCAGGCTCGACGGGAACGTCTTGTAGGTCGATTCGAAGTTCTGCAGACCCAGGCCGATCTGCCGTAGGTTGTTGCTGCACGAAGAGCGGCGAGCGGCCTCGCGTGCGGCTTGAACGGCAGGCAGCAAGAGGGTCACGAGCACGCCGATGATCGCAATGACGACCAGCAGTTCGACCAGGGTAAAGGCGGAGCGCAGAACTGGTACCGCGCGGAATCGCAATCGCATGGAGGTAGCTGCCTAAGGTGGGAGGAAATCGGCAAGGTAGGCGAGAGAAGCCTTGCTTTGGCGGCAGCTACCAGCAAGTGATATTGAGAATCGCTCTCGTTTCACTCGCATTGTATCTCTACTCAATCCTCTCGCAAGGGTCGCTCGCAGCCGGTCCACCGCTCCGCCCCAGACACTTCATGCCGCTTTGCCTTGCTGGTCGTCTCAGTCGCGACAGGGTGTCCGGCAACGGACCTTTCTCTCGCTGAAACTCGGCTGTTTTTGCTCTGGCACGATTGTTGCCACTATGACTTTTCGCCGTCGCACTTCACGCGACCCTCTACGCAATCAGCCAACTGCAGGAGCAACACCGTGTCGATGGGCAACCGCGCGATTTGGGCTTTCTTCTGGGTCATCGGCGTGCCGCTGCCCGTCCTCGTCGTGCTGTACTTCCTCACCGGCGGCGGCTGCGGGAACTAACGCCCGCCGCTGCAATTCAGATTCACTGCAATCGAACCGCAATCGAAATGAGTTTTCCATGCGTACCACGATATTCCTCACGCTGGTGACCCTGGCGGCTCTGTTCGCCGTGGGCTGCGACCAGCCAATGACGGCACCTAGCACCGCACCACTCCCCACGGAAGCGACGAACGATCCGGCCCAACCAGCCGCTCCCGATAATACGGGCGTCAACGAGCGTGATGCGAGCGGCACGACTAAGACGCCGATCGATCAGGATGAAAACTCGGCTGATGTGAAGACAACTGCCGACATCCGTTCGCGGGTCACCGGCGACTCGTCGATCTCGATCAATGCTCGCAACGTCAAGATTGTCACGATGCAAGGCAAAGTGACGCTTCGCGGCCCGGTCGATTCGGCTGCCGAGAAGGCTGTCATCGACAAGATCGCTCGCGACGTTGCCGGGGCGGACAACGTTGAAAACCAACTGGAAGTCGCCGCTCCGTAACCGATCGCTCACCTTTCCCACTTACAACGAACCAAAAGGAGTTTCTCATGTCCACCGTTTATTGCCTCGTGAAGAGCGACGCCCAAGCAATTCGTATCGCCAATCGCCTGAAAACGAGCGGCTTTTCGCCCAACGACATCTCGATCCTCAGCCCCGATCGTGGCGGCGTTCGTGATCTGGCTCATCAGGACTCAACCAAGGCCCCCGAAGCGGCGGTTGCAGGTGCTGGAACGGGCGCTATCCTCGGCGGTGCGCTCGGCTGGCTCGTCGGCGTCGGCTCCCTTGCTATTCCTGGCGTTGGTCCGCTCATCGCCGCTGGCCCGATTCTCGCCGCACTTTCCGGTATGGCCCTCGGTGGTGCTGCCGGCGGTTTGACCGGCGCCCTCGTCGGATTGGGCATCCCGGAATACGAAGCCCAACAGTACGAAGGGAAGCTCCGCGAAGGTAATCTGCTTCTCTCCGTTCACGCGGAAGACAGCGACGAAGCCTCGCGGATTCGTCAGATCATGAGCGAAGAGAAAGGCGAGAGCATCTCGACCGGCAGTGAAGCGTCGGTGCCGGGCGCTCGTCGATAACGGAGCGCTCGACGCTAGTCGCTAGAAACGAACCACGGACGACCGAGCCGGCCTGTCAATCTTCGCTTCGCGCGAACCATTGGCGGGCCGGCCGGTTTTTTTATTGGCGTTATCTCGACTGCGTTACCCAGCCATCGAACCATACCACTGGGCAAACGTCTTCGTCGATTGCACGAGCAACTCGCGATAGTCGCCGGCTTCGATGTCTTCGCCCATCAGTTCAACCTCGTAAGCGCCGCGATACCCCGCCCCCGCAAGTGCCGCGATGATCCCTCGCAGCGGCAGAGAGCCAAGACCGAGCGGGCATCGATTCGGCTCGCCGCGCGGCGGATGACGCCCATCTCCCAGTTGCACGAGCGCCAGATGTGGCACGAGGTCGGGAACGCGGGCCAGGAGCGACGGCTCGTGACCCCAGTGATACGTGTCGAGGGCGATCTTCAGTGCCGGCGACTTTAGCTCGCCGATTAATGCGAGCGTTTCGTCCAGGCAATGCAGAAACGTCCATTCCGCGCCGCAGTCGCTGTGCATCGGCTCAATCGCCAGCGGCACGCCCCGCTCCTCGGCCAGCGGCAGCAACTTTTCCAGCGCCTTGGTGAAGAGCCGCCGCGCGTGGTTCGCCGTGTGCGTCCCCCGCGCACCACTGTGGACAATCAGGCAACCGGCACGAAGTGTCGCCGCCGTATCGATCGCCTGGCGGGCGTCGCGGATGCTTTCCTCGTGCGACCGGCCGTCGCTCCCCGTGAATCCGCCCGCCCATTGCAGGCTCGAAACGGCGAGCCCGGCATCGGCGAGCAACTGGGCCCCGCGAGTAACTCCCACATCCGCGAGCTTTTGCCGCCACACGCCCATTGCCGTGGCCCCGGCAGCCGCGTACTGGGCAACATCCTCTTCAAACGACCAGCGCAGGGTCGTGAGCTCGCTAATCCCTAGTCGGGCCATCCATCCGTGCTCCGAACCAACGCTGCCGCCTTCCTCAGGTTGGCCGAGCCCGCCGTTGGCAAGGGGCCCGCCTTTGATAAGGGGCACAGTATGCCGCAGGTCGCGCGGGCTGTAAACCATCGGCGAACCTGGCGGCGGCAAACCGCGTCGCTCGTGGAAGCTGCCGCTAGCGAGCACGCCCGCTCTACCCACTTGGCTCTACCCACATGACAGAGCGAGTGATATAGTGGCAGCTTCCGTGAGGGGGCGTAGCTCAACTGGGAGAGCGCAGCGTTCGCAATGCTGAGGTTGGCGGTTCGATCCCGCTCGCCTCCACCTCTGAGCCACCGCAGTAGGCGCCTCGCCGGCGGTGGCTTTTTGCTGCGCGGCTGGTGCTTTGCTACCGCCCTTCCACGAGCGTACCTACCGTCGCCGGAATCGGTTGGCGATCGCTGGGCAACTCTTCATGCGGAGCAAGTGGCAAGACGAGCGTGATCGTGGTTCCTTCGCCGTGCGTGCTCTGAACGTCGATAGACCCGCGATGGGCCTGGATAATCGCCCGGCAGATGGAAAGGCCCAGGCCGGTGCCACCGAGGCCTCCTTCGCGGCTGCGGGAGCGATCGACGCGGAAGAACCGCTGGAAGAGTTGCGGCACCGCTTCGGCTGGAATTCCCACGCCATTGTCGGTCACGGTCAGAATTGCTTGATGGCGCGCGTCGTCGCGGAGCAGCTTCACTTCGACCCGGCCGCCCGTGCCCGAATTCTCCGCCTGATGCCGCGCTGCGGTGAATTTGATTGCATTGTCGAGCAGGTTATTCAGCACTTGCCGCAAGTGGTGGCGATTGCCGACGACCGGCGCGTGCGGAGGCCAATTGCTGACGAGTTCGATGCCCCGATCCTCGGCGACTCCCTGAAACATCTCGACGGCTCGCTGCACGACTTCGTCGAGCGCGACGACCTCGGAACTGGTAATCAGCCGGTCGGCGTCCGATTCGGCCAGCAGCAAGAGCTGATTGACGAGCGATTCGAGAGCGGTGCATTGCTCGATCACGACTTCCAGCAGTTCGCGATACTCGGCTTCGCTCCGCTGACCGCTGGCGGCGACCTCGACGCTGCTGCGAATGGCGGCCAGCGGTGTGCGGAGCTCGTGTGCGGCATTCGCCAGAAAGTCGTGCTTTTGCTGCAAGTAATCAGCGAGTCGATCGAGCAAACCGTTCACGGTGCGGGCCAGCGAGTCGAGTTCGTCCCCCGTGCCACGAATCGGCAATCGCTCTTTGAGTTCGCTCGGCCGCAGGCGGTCGGTCCGGTGAATCAAGTTGGCGAGGATACGCGTCGTTCGCCCGGCAAGCAAATAACCGCCGACAGGCGCGACAAGCACGATCACAGCGCCCACCAGCATCACCAGCCGGTCGATCCGCTGCATATCGCGGGCGATGAACGCTTCGTTGCAGCCGACGCTGGCAGCCGCGGCATGTTCCGTTTCTTGTGGAAGGCGATCGTAGCGAATGCGATGATTGCCGACGCGAAAGGTCTTGACGGCTTGTTGCTCTGACGTGAGCGCCGGCAAGTCAGGCGTGCTCTTGCTGGCCCAGGTTGGCTTGCCGTTGCGGTCATAAAACTGCACGAACCAGCCGTGATATTCGTGACCGCTCGCCTTGCGTTCCAGTTCCTCCTGCAGGACGTTCCAATCGTAATCGCCGGCTGCACTGCCGCCGTTGTGCGGCTGGAAATAGAGCTGAATCTCGGCCAGGTCCGCCCGCAGCACCTGGTCGAGGTCGGCCACCAGCGTGTATCGCACCCCTTCGCGGACGGCGAGGAGAATGCCCATTCCCGTCAGCACGCCGGCCGCCACATTCCACAGCATCAGCCGAAATCGGAGCGAACGGAGGATAGCGCTAATTCGCTCGAAGAACATAGCCCCGGCCACGCACGGTTTGGATCAGTGGATCGTCGAAACTCCGATCAATTTTACCCCGCAGTCGGTTGATGTGCACTTCGACGACGTTTGTCACCCCCTCCCAGTCCGATTCCCACAGATGCTCGCAGAGCATCTTGCGCGTCACGACCTGCCCGGCGTAACGCATCAGAAACTCGAGCAGACTGAACTCGGTCGGTGTGAGCGTAATTTCGTTGCCGCCGCGAGTCGCTCGGCGATTGGTCAAATCGAGCGACAGCGGCCCCGCGTTGAGCACGGTGGAGGGGCGGCTCGTTGAGCGGCGGACGATTGCTTCCAGCCGCGCGATCAATTCAGGAAACGCAAACGGCTTCACCAGATAGTCATCGGCTCCCGCGTTGAGGCCGCTGACACGATCCTCGACCGCGCCCAGCGCCGTGAGCATCAGCACCGGCGTGCGAACTCCGGCGGCACGGACTTGCCTCATCACGTCAAAGCCTGCCAGGTCCGGCAGCAAGAGATCGAGAATCACCGCGTCGAACCGTTGCGACGACGCTTCTTCCAGCCCCTTCTGCCCGCTCCGAACCCAGGTGCATTGATGCCCCGCGTCCGAGAGGCCTCGCTCGATGGCCTTTCCCAGCACGCGATCGTCTTCGACAAGTAACAGGTCCATACATCCTCGTTATACACCCGCCACTGGCAACTTGCTCTGCTTTCATTGTGTGCATCGTTGCCCGTTTTAGGGCGGCGGGACGGGAAAACTAACGGTTTCGTAATGACCACCTCGGGCAGGCAATCTCGCGGAATCGCTTGGCTGGCCAGTACTTACGATCGACTTACAGACTTGTAATGTCGTCGCTCATTCCCCTGGCAGCCGATCTGCGTAGAGTGATCGTTGTAGCACTCGCCCGTTCCCTCCCACCTACGCGAGTTGCTCACTGCGAGTTGCCTGCCGCAAAGGATTTTCGGTCTGCCCGATCCAGTCGTCCCTCCCACCTCTCCCCGGGACCACCGCGATCGTGCATTCGCCCCCGGTTGATTTCGCACCTCGATGAACTCTGTGCCTCGGATGAACCAGGCTCTTGCCGTGCAGGACGCCGCACACCCATCGGTCGAAGCGCCGCACGCCACCCGTGCGCTCGACCACTTGGCCGCGAGCATCGAGCACGCCGCGCACTACTTGCCGGCGCAGGGACCGATCAACGTCTTCATCCACCACAACACGCTGCACGCCTTCGAGGAGTACTCCTTCTACGAAGGGGTTGAACGAGGGAGCAAGCTCTTCGGCTGCCAGCCGTATTTGTTGGAAGACCGCTACCGGCAGGAACTGGCTCGCGGCCGCATCCGGCAGGAGGACATCGCCGCCGCGCTCTTGGAAGAACTGGGCGATCAAGCCGACTCGCTCGTCGGCTTCATGGGGACGCGGTTTCACTTCCGCCAGGCGATGCTGCAGTACCCATTGCGAACCGCACCCGCCGCGGAGCTCCGCTGGTTCGTCGCCGAGACCGATGCCCTGACTCGCTTTCGCCAGGATGCCCCGGCAGAGGTTCGCCGACGCTTCCTCGAAGAGACGAAACACTGGATCATCCGCGACTTCGCTAACGGCAACCACGAGGACGACCCGCAATACACACAAACGGATGCGGCGCTTGCCGGCCTGATCGATCACTACGGCCGCGAGTCGATCCAGTCCTGGAGCGACACGACTTGGGAATCGTTCACCCTGGAGGCGCTCTGGCGACTTGTTCGTGACGGCGTGCATCGCGTCAAGCTGCCGCCGCATCAGCCGCCGCAATTCACACGGCATCGCGATTTGCTCTTCGACGTTACCGGGCACGACATTGACCTGCAGGTCAACGAAGTGCTCGTCCGGTTCTGTGCGGCGTTTCTCGATCAAGGCTTGTCGCGGTGGCCCTTGCCGGCCCGAGAACGTGGTTTCTTCCGTGCCTTTGCTGCCGTCTATTCTGACGCGGGGGGGGCGCCCGATGCTTGGCTGCACGGCTTGCAGGCCGAATTATCGCAACTCCTCGAATCAGGCAAAACGCCGCTGGAGATGGTCGAGCAATCGCTCGCGATTCTCGGCGTCCGCGAAAACGAGCAGGACGATTACCTGACGGCGACGCTTCTAGGTCTTCGTGGTTGGGGCGGCATGATCCAGCAGATGGAGCAGCGCGGCGATCGCGTCGCGTATCCTGTTCCGCCGGGCAGCCTCGTCGAATTCCTGGCTGTGCGGCTCTTGCTCGAACGGCTCGCACTCGCTCACGTCGCACGGACGATGCTCGAGTTTGATGGCCCTCTTGCCGATCTGCGACGTCAGCTCACCCGGCAGGCGCAGCGGCATGAAACGGCCGGCGTCGATCAGCGGGCCTTTCAGGTTTTTCAGCTCGCTCAAGTGCTCGGCTGGCTGCCGCCCGCCCTCGCGCAGCTCACCCCGCGGGAATGGTCGGCGCTCGTCGCCGAGATCGAGGCGTTTCCGTCGCTCGCTCGCCGCCGTGTCCTTCACATGGCGTTCGAGCGGCGTTATCGCATCCAGTCGCTCGATGCGGTGGCCCAGCAAGCGGCGCAATCGTCGGCTCGCGTCGCTAATCCCGAATTCCAGGTCATGTGCTGCCTCGACGAACGCGAAGAATCGTTCCGGCGGCACTTGGAAGAGATTGCCCCCGGCGTTGAGACCTTCGGAGTCGCCGGGTTTTACGGCGTGCCAATGTACTACCGCGGGGCCGCGGATGCTCACTTCGTGCCGCTCTGTCCGATCGTCATTCGTCCGCAGCACTGGGTGGCCGAGAGCGTCGATGCCGACCACAGCCAAGTCGGCACGCGCCGCGCGAAGACGCGCAAGGCGCTCGGTGTCGCAACGCACGGCATGCATGTCGGCAGCCGCGGCTTCGCCGGCGGAGCATTGCTTGCGACGGGGGTCGGGGCGCTCGCGTCGATTCCGCTCGTCGCTCGCGTCCTTTTCCCGCGTTTGACGGCTCAGATTCGTGAATCCATCGGCCGCTTCGTCGAACCCCCGCCGAGCACGCACCTGGAACTGGAACGGGACGATCATCTGCCGGGGCCGGAGGATCATTCCCTCGGCTTTACACTTGCCGAAATGACGGACATGACCGAGCGACTGCTGAAGGACATCGGCCTGACGAGCAGCTTCGCCCCGATCGTCATCATCCTCGGCCACGGCTCGCGGAGCCTGAACAACCCGCACAATTCGGCCTACAACTGCGGCGCGTGCGGCGGCAATTGCGGTGGGCCCAATGCCCGGGCTTTGGCGCGGATGCTCAACGACCCGCGCGTCCGCACGGGTCTCGCCGAGCGGGGACTCGCCATTCCCGAGACGACCTGGTTTGTCGGCGGCTGGCACAACACGTGCAACGACGGCATCACCTATCTCGACGAAGCCCTGATTCCCTCGTCGCACGCCGACCGGTTGCAGGAAGTGAAGCGGCTGCTCGATCAAACGTCGGATCGCAACGCTCATGAGCGGTGTCGGCGGTTCGTGTCCGCTCCGTGGAATATGACGCCCGCCCAGGCCCGGAGGCATGTCGAAGAGCGGTCCGAAGACCTCGCCCAGACGCGGCCCGAATGCGGCCACGCCACGAACGCCCTCTGCGTTGTCGCCCGTCGCAGCCGGACCCGCGGCCTGTTCATGGATCGCCGGGCGTTCCTCACGTCGTACGATCCGACGCTCGACGACGAGCAGGGTTTCACGCTCACTCGCCTTTTGTCGGCAGCGGTCCCGGTTTGCGGCGGCATCAACCTCGAATACTACTTCTCGTACGTCGATAACCCCGGTTACGGTTGCGGGACGAAGCTGCCGCACAATGTCACGTCGCTACTTGGTGTAATGGACGGCCACGCGAGCGACCTGCGAACCGGTCTGCCGTGGCAGATGGTCGAGATTCACGAGCCGGTCCGGCTGCTCTTCGTGATCGAAACGACGCCAACGGTGCTGTCGGGGATTTTTGCCCGTAATCCTGGTATCGGACGCCTGTGCGAACACGGCTGGGTGCAGGTGGCGACACTCGACCCGTACTCGCCGCAGATGCACCTGCTGCGCGGCAACAAGTTCGAACCTTACCAGCCGACTTCGCCGCCGCTGCTCAGCGTTCCGTCGTCCGCCGATTGGTATCGCGGCCAGCGCGAGCATCTCGGCTACGCCCAACTTTCGTTCAAAAACTCCTGAGTGCCGCTCGGCATGTTCGATCCTCAAACCATCATCCACGTCCTTGGCTCCGCGGTGGTCATTCTTCCCGCGCTGCTCCTGGCTGCGCTCGGCCTGCCGACGCTGGCCGGCCGCCCGCTCGGCGAACGGACGACGAGCCACCTCGTGCAGGCAACGATGATGGTCGGTCTCCTATCGGCCGTCGGCGTGCTCACGCTGATGCTGGCGACGGGAAACCGCCATACGACGATCTCGTTCGGCAATCTGGTCGAGCTTCCCGTGCATCACGCCGCGGAAACAACGGCCGATGCCCATGCGACCGAGGCTACGAGTGCCGAGGCCATTTCAACGGCCGCTCATCCGCATTTCCACTTTGCTCTGAAGTTCGTTTATGACCGCCTGTCGGTTCCGTTTGCGATTTTGACATATTTGCTTTGCGGCACGATCAGCGCGTTCGCCAGCAAGTACCTGCACCGCGAACCGGGCTACAACCGATTCTTCGTACTCTATGCCCTGTTTGCCCTGGGGATGATTCTGACCTCGGTGGCCGAGACGATCGAAACACTGTTCACTGGCTGGGAACTGGTCGGCATTTCGTCCGCCTTGCTCGTCGCATTCTTCCAAGATCGCCAGGGGCCGGTCCGAAACGGTCTGCGGGTGTGGAGCGTCTATCGCCTCTCCGATGCGGCATTGCTGCTCGCCGCAATCGCCCTGCACCACATGTACGGCGCGGGGGACTTTGCCGCGGTCCTTGGCACGCAGCCGTGGCCGGAAGGGCAAGCCTCGCTTACCTCGTCGCAGGCACTCGTCGTGGGGCTTCTGCTCCTCGTCGCCGCGGCTGGCAAATCGGCCCTCGTTCCCTTCTGCGGCTGGCTGCCGCGGGCGATGGAGGGACCGACCCCTTCGAGCGCAATCTTCTATGGCGCGCTGTCAGTGCATCTCGGTGCGTTTTTGCTCCTGCGGATCAGTCCGCTATTGGAACTCTCGATCTGGCTGTGCATCGCCGTCGTTGTGTTGGGACTATCCACAGCGCTGCTCGCAGCATTCATTGGCAGGGCGCAGACCGACATCAAGAGTGCCCTCGCCTTCGCTTCGCTCACACAAGTCGGACTGATCGTGGCGGAAATCGGCCTCGGTTTTCGCTACCTCGCTTTGATTCACATCCTCGGACACGCCAGCATCCGCACGCTGCAATTCCTGCGGGCTTCATCGCTCTTGCAGGACTACGGCATGCTGGAAAACGCGATCGGCACTCGCCTGACAGGTGGTTCGCTCTATGGTGCCGGCTTGTTGCCGGCGTGGCTCACGAAGCGACTGTACCGCGTCGCGTTGTTGCGTGGCTATCTCGACATTTGGCTCGACGACTATCTGGTTCGCCCGTCGCTCGCGGTCTTCGCGGCCTGCGACAGGTGGGAGCGCCGCTGGACCGACTTTTTGGCTGGAACGACCTCGCGCGAGTCCGACCGGCTTACGCCCGCGGCTGGATCGCTGGAAGACTTGGCCTGAAATTGGACTCGGCATGAATTTGCTGCACATTCCTTGGCTGGAACTCGCAATTGCCGTCCCTTTGGTGGGAGCGGCGATCGTAGCGCGGCTGCGCGATGCCGACTATGCCCGCCGCTGGTGCCTGGCGGTTTGCGCTGCCACGTTCGCCTGCGCTGTCGCCGCCTGGTGCGACTTTGCGAGCGTACATGCGATGCTCGCGCACGACCCCGGCCCGCTAGCGTCGCTGCAAGGGTATCTGGAACTTGACGCACTGAGCGCCCCACTCCTGCCGCTTACGTCGCTGCTCTACTTCCTGACGGCCCTCGCGACATTGCGAACCAAGGTCCGCCGGTTCTCGTTTGCCGCCACGTTACTTTCGCTGGCTGTGGTGCTTGCGACGCTCACCAGTCGCAGCCCCTGGGGCGTCATTACCCTGCTCGCGATTGGCACAGTCTTCCCCTACTTCGAGTTGCGTGCCCGCGGCAAGCCGACGCGCGTCTATCTGTTGCACATGGGGCTGTTTGTCGCCCTGCTCGTGATCGGCTGGATTTTTGTCGAATTCGATAGCCGGCAGAAGACGCATTCCCTCTGGGCCGTGCTGCCGCTTCTGGCCGCTGTGCTCATTCGTACCGGCAGCATTCCGTTCCACTGCTGGATCACCGACCTGTTCGAGCACGCCACGTTTGGCACCGCCCTGCTCTATGTCATGCCGATGATGGGGGCCTATGCGGCAGTGCGGCTCGTGCTGCCAATCGCTCCCGACTGGGTACTGAGGAGCATCGGCATCGTTTCGCTCGTTACAGCCGTCTATGCCGCTGGCATGGCCCTCGTGCAGCGCGAGGCCCGCCGCTTCTTCTGCTACATCTTCCTCAGCCACTCGGCTCTCGTGCTTGTGGGGCTCGAAACGGTCAGCACGATTGGCCTGACCGGGGCCCTCTGCGTCTGGCTGTCGATTGGCCTCTCCCTCGCCGGCTTCGGCCTGACATTGCGGGCCCTGGAAGCTCGCCACGGCCGCCTGTCTCTCGCCGGGTATCACGGCGTCTATGAGCACACGCCGCTGTTGGGCGTCTGCTTCCTGCTCACCGGAATGGCGAGCGTCGGCTTCCCCGGCACGTTCGGCTTCTTAGGCACGGAACTGCTTGTCGATGGGGCGGTGCAGACGTTTCCGTATGTCGGGGCCGCGGTCATCGTCGCCGCCGCCCTCAATGGCATCGCTGTTTTGCAGGCGTACTTCAAACTGTTCACCGGCACGCGGCACGTTTCGACGGTGCCGCTCGCCATGTCGTTTCGCGAGTGGACTGCCGTCCTCGCCTTTACGCTCGTCATCCTCGGCGGCGGTTTGATTCCGCAGCCGTTCGTCGCGTCCCGCTTTGCAGCGGCGACGTTCGTCCTCGCCCAGCGCGAGACGCCCCCCGCACCGGTGCTGGCCTCCGCGAGCGCCACCAAGCTGGAAAACCCATGAGTCAGACCGCCGTTCCCCTGAGTGAGTCCCTGGAATCCGAGCGCGATGCCGGGCCGCCCTTGATCGAGCGCCTCCGCAGCGATGCGATGGCCGGCTTCCTCGTTTTCCTGATCGCCTTGCCGCTCTGCCTCGCCATCGCATCGGCCAGCGGTTTTCCCGCAATCGCGGGTGTCTTCACCGCCGTTGTCGGCGGCCTCGTGACGCCGTGGCTCAGTAACAGCCAACTCACAGTCAAGGGCCCCGCGGCCGGCCTGATCGTCATCGTGCTTGGCGCGGTGACGGAATTTGGCTTCAACCCCGCGGCGCCGGGCTCCGCTGAAAGCTTTGCCGCGTATCGGATGGCATTAGCCGTTGGCGTCGTCGCGGCAGTGATTCAGATCGTCTTCGGTCTCGTGAAGGCGGGCGTTCTAGGCGACTTTTTCCCATCGTCTGCCGTTCACGGGCTGCTCGCGGCGATCGGCGTCATCATCATCGCGAAGCAAGTCCCGGTTGCCCTGGGTGTCACACCGCACGGCCACGAACCGCTCGAACTGCTCGCGGAAATCCCCTCGGAAATCGCACACCTCAATCCCGAGATTGCTGCCATCGGTGCGATTGGCCTTTTGATTTTGTTTCTGTTCCCTTTGCTCAAGAATCCGATTTTCAAGGCGATTCCTGCGCCGGTTATCGTGCTCGCGGCCGCGATTCCGCTCGGACTTTATTTCAATCTCAGCAGCGAGCACCACTACTCGCTCCTCGGCCACGACTACGTCGTCGGCAAGAACTTCCTCGTTGATGTGCCGAACAAGCTAGCCGATGCGATTACCTATCCCGACTTCAGCGTCTTCAGTAATTCGAAGACTTTGTATTCCGCGATCAAGTGGGTCGTGATGTTCGCCCTGATCGGCAGCCTGGAATCGATGCTCAGCGCGAAGGCGATCGATCTGCTCGATCCGCAGAAGCGCAAGACCGACCTGAACCGCGACCTGCTCGCCGTGGGAGTCGCGAACCTTGGGAGTGCGATGATCGGCGGCCTGCCGATGATCTCGGAGATCGTTCGCAGCCGGGCGAACATCGACAACGGGGCGAAGTCGAAGTATGCCAATATGTTCCACGGCGTTTTCCTGCTGCTGGCCGTGGCGTTTTGTGCCCCGCTTATCCGCATGATCCCACGTGCCGCCCTGGCCGCGATGCTCGTCTATACGGGCTTCCGCCTGGCTCACCCGCGCGAGTTCCTGCACGTCTATAAGATCGGCCGCGAGCAACTGGTAGTCTTTGTCGGCACGATCATCGCCGTGCTCGCGACGGACCTCCTCATTGGCATTGGCATCGGCATCGCGATCGAACTGCTTATTCAGTTCATCAACGGAGTGCCGCTCGGATCGCTGTTCCGCCCACAGGCCGAAGTTCGCCAGATTGACGAACGGACCTGGCTCATTTGTCCTCGCGATGCGGCTGTCTTTTTCAACTGGATCTCGATCCGCAGCCGAATCGAGCGGCACGGCCTAGCCCAGAACATGAACGTGATCGTCGATCTGTCCGAAACGCGGATGGTCGATCACACGGTAATGGCCAAGCTTCGCGAACTGGAGCGGGAATTCACAACGAAGGGGATCGCCCTGGCGGTGATCGGCCTGGACAAGCACGTTTCGCTTTCGCACCATCCGGCCTCAGCCCGCCTCCGCGGTGTGCATCGGCCGCAGAGCGAAGACGTCCACGAGATGGCGGCTCATTGAGGCGCTCGGCTGAAATGACTGTTCGCCCAGTTTGCTTACGTCGTACTCGCCTGGGAGGGGGCAATCTAGAAGCTATACTTTCAGGGACGTAGTCATCCCTGAAAACCTATGCACCTCACCGCCTGGAGCGCCGCGGAAATCGCTCGCCGAATCGCGAGCCGCGAGATTTCGTCGCGCGAGGTAGTGCAGGCGTTCATCCAGCGGATCGAGGCTGTCAATTCGGCCATCAATGCCGTCGTCGTCAAACGATTCGATGAAGCTTTAGCTGAGGCGGCCGCGGCTGACGAGCGGCTGGCGCGTGGCGAACCGCTTGGCCTCCTGCACGGCGTGCCGGTCACGGTAAAGGAGTGCTTTCACGTAACAGGGACGCCCGCGACGATCGGCCTCGACCGGAGACGAAATGAGATCTCGCCCAGTGATGGCTTGCTCGTCGGTCGCCTCAGGCGAGCCGGCGCGATCGTCGTAGGCAAGACGAACGTGCCCCAACTGATGACGTGGTTCGAGTGCGACAACCCGGTTTATGGTCGCACGAACAACCCGTGGGATCTCGCACGCACACCCGGCGGCAGCACCGGCGGCGAGGCAGCCATCATTGCCGCTCGCGGTTCTCCTCTGGGCCTGGGAAACGACCTCGGCGGCAGCATCCGCGTCCCTTGCCACTTCTGCGGCATTCACGGCCTGAAGCCCACGTCGCTCCGCCTGCCGCGGATGGGGTCGGTTTCGACCGTTCGCGGGCTGGAGTCAATTGTCACGCAGCCGGGACCGATGGCGAGGAGCGTCGAAGACTTGTATCTGGGGCTGAAAGCGCTCGCCGATCCAAGTGACGGCTACATCGGCGGCGATGTCGTGCCAGCGCAGCTTCCCGATCCCGCGGCTATCGACGTGAGCAAGCTGCGGATCGCGGTGCTCGAAAGCGACGGCACCTTGCCGGTTTCGACGGCAATTGGCCGAGCAGTGCGCGAGGCGGCGGAGGCTCTTGCAACGCGCGGGGCGACGATCGTTCCGTTCACGACGGAAGGTAAGCCGCTTTTTCCAGCTCACGAGGTGCTCGAACTCTATTGCGGCCTCGTCGGCGCCGACGGTGGAGCCGATGCCCGCCGCCTGGCCCACGGCAGCAAGCTCGATTGGCGCGTCGCACGGTTGTCGTGGATTGCCGGCATGCGGCTGCAAACGCGAATGGCGGTGGTCAACGGCCTGCGACTCGCGGGACAGCGCTGGATGGCCCGCGTCGTATCGCTCGTTCGGCCCATCTCGGCCGACGCCTATCGCCAACTTTCCTATCGCAAGCAGCACTTCGTGCGGCAAGCGATCGAGGCGATGCAGCGCGAGCGGATCGACGCGATTCTCTGTCCCCCGCACGCGCTCCCCGCGACGCAGCATGTGAAGGGGTTCGACCTGCTTACGGCGGCAACGCCCGCGATGCTCTTCAATCTGCTCGGCTGGCCGGCCGGCGTCCTCTCAGTGACGCGTGTCCGCACGGGCGAAGAAATCGGACGAAAGACGTCGCGTGATCAAGTCGAGCGCCAAGCGGCTGCCGTCGATCGAGGTAGCGTCGGCTTGCCGGTCGGCGTACAAGTGGCCGCGATGCCGTGGCGCGAGGACATCGTGCTGGCGGTGATGTTGGCCCTGGAGCAGCAGTTTCGAGGAAACGCGGACTATCCGCCGAGCATTTCTGTTCCGGCTTCGGGTTGAGATGCTTCGGCCAAATTTTGTTCGATCAGTCCTGCCGAGCCCTGCGGGATGTACTTGACCCTTGCATGAGTGGTCGCTGATGGTACAATTCGCTAGTGAGACTCAGTTTCAATAGCGATTGCCCGCGACCGATGCACGACATTCTGCCACTTCCGCTCCTCGCTGCCGGCCAGCACGCCCGGATCGATCAGCTCATGGGTCGGCCCGACGAGGTGCATCGCCTGGAAGAGCTTGGGCTGCGCGTCGGCAGTCCGGTCGAGATGGTGAAGCCTGGCTCGCCGTGCATTGTGCTTGTTGGCGGGACAAGGCTCTGTTTTCGCGGTGCCGAGGCGACGAGCGTCTTGGTCCGGGTCGGCGAGTTGGGAGAGGTCGCGTGAGCACCCTTGCGGCTCTGCCGGTCGGCTCGCGAAGCAAGGTAGTTCGCATCGCGGGGGACGACGAAATCAGCCTCCGCCTGATGGAAATGGGGCTCACTCCTGGCGTGGAATTCGAACTCATCGGCGTGGCTCCCTTGGGTGATCCGCTCGAACTGGAGCTTCGCGGCTATCGGCTCAGTCTGCGAAAGTCGGAAGCGGCCCGCGTGGAGGTTGACCCGTCGTAGGGTGCATGAGTGGAACGAAATGCACCTAGCCACCAATTGACCGTTTTCAAGGTGTATTTCGCTACCTCTCATACACCCTACGAATAGATGTCCATCGCCTCTCCCCCCCGCCCGCTCACCGTCGCTCTGATCGGCAACCCGAACACGGGCAAATCGACGCTGTTCAGCGCCCTTTCCGGCTTGCGGCAGCGGATCGGCAATTACCCCGGGGTCACCGTCGAAAAGAAGCTCGGCCGCATGACGTTTCACGGCCGCGAGTTTCTGCTCGTCGATCTGCCCGGCACGTACAGCCTCGCCCCACGCTCGCCGGACGAAATGGTCGCAGTCGATGTCCTCCTCGGGCGCATGGACGCTACGGAGCAAATCGACGTCGTTCTCTGCATCCTCGACGCGAGCAATCTCGAACGCAACTTGTACTTGCTCAGTCAGGTGCTCGAACTCGGCCTGCCGACGGTTGTCGCGCTGAATATGGTCGATGTGGCGAAGTCGAAGGGCCTTAAGCTCGACCTCGAACGACTGCGAAAACAGTTGGCCGTGCCGATCGTCCCCGTGCAGGCGAATCGCGGCATTGGACTGGCTGAACTCAAGCAGGCTTTGGCGGATGCGGCAGAGACGAAACGGCCGCCCATCGAAAGCCCGTTTCCCGAAGCGTTTACTCAGGAAGTCGCGGCGCTTGTGGACACAGCCAAGTCCAACGGCGAATCGCAACTTCCCCGCTATTTGCTCGAACGCTTGCTGCTCGACACGAGCGGCTATCTAGCCTCGTCCGGCTTGCCCGGTATAGACGAACGGCTTCTCGCAGCCGTTCGAGAATCACGTGCCCGGTTGGCGAATGCCGGCCTGCCAGTGCCGGGCGTCGAGGCGATATCTCGCTATGGGTGGGCGGGCCAGGTGCTGCAAGGAGTCGTCGAGCGTCCGACCTCACGCGTCGTTACGCTCAGCGACCGGATCGACCGCATCCTCACGCACCGCGTCTGGGGGACCGTCGTCTTCGTCCTGGTGATGTTTCTCCTGTTTCAGGCAGTGTATTACGTTCCCGACGTAACCCGCAGCAACGACACGCTCGACTGGCTCAAGTCGCAAGCTGCCGACGGCGTCGCCCGCGTCGTTTCCGAAGGGGCGCTCCACTCGCTCCTCGTGACCGGCGTCATCGAAGGTGTCGGCGGAGTCGTTGTCTTTCTGCCGCAAATTTTCACGCTCTTCTTCTTCATCGCCGTCCTCGAGGATTGCGGCTACATGGCCCGTGCCGCGTACCTCATGGACAAGCTGATGTCGCGAATCGGCCTGTCAGGCAAGTCGTTCATCCCGCTCCTCTCGTCCTTCGCCTGCGCGGTCCCCGGAATCATGGGGACGCGGGTCATCGAGAACCGCCGCGATCGGATGGTGACGATCCTCGTCGCTCCGCTCATGAGCTGCTCGGCTCGCCTGCCGGTCTATGCCCTCCTCATCGCGGCCTTCCTGCCCGATCTGACGATCGGCAGCGGACTATTGCGAATCCATTGGCTGCACGGCGTCGTTTATTTCGCGATGTATATGGTGGGGATCGTGGTTGGCATTGCGGTCGCGTGGATTCTGAAGAAAACACTGTTCCGCGGGCCGACGCCGCCGTTCGTCATGGAACTGCCAAGCTACAAGCTGCCGGGCTTAGGCGTTGTTTTGCACCGCATGTTCGAGCAAGGTCTGGCGTTCATCTACCGCGCCGGCACGATCATCCTCGCCGTGTCGATCATCGTGTGGGCACTCGCCTACTACCCGCGCGATCCGAAGCTGCTCCCTGCCGGCTTGCTCGACCGCCAAACCGAACTGATCGCTCAAGCCAAAGCTGGGCACGACGTTACTGGCGAACTGAAAACCGTAGAAAACCAGATTGAGGGCGTACACCTCGAAACGAGCTACCTCGGCCGGATGGGCAAAGCGATCGAGCCGGTCGTCCGTCCGCTCGGCTGGGACTGGCGCCTCGGCTGTGCGGCGATCGCGTCGTTCCCCGCTCGGGAAGTGGTCGTGGCCACGCTCGGTGTCATCTACAACCTGGGGGAAGGGCAGGACGAAGAATCCGACGAGCTCAAGGAAACGCTGCAGCAGGCGACCTGGGCCGGCACCGACCGCCCGGTCTTCAACATTCCCGTCGCTCTCTCCGTCATGGTATTCTTCGCACTATGTGCCCAGTGTGCCTCGACGCTGGCGATCATGCGCCGCGAAACGGGCAACTGGGGCTGGCCGCTATTCGCCTTCGTCTATATGACGGGCCTCGCGTACGCCGGAGCCTTCGTTACCTACCAAGTCGGCTCGTGGATCGGACTCTAGCTGCCTGTGAAAACATGAATGGCTGGCAAGACATCGCCGCAATCTCGCTCGTCGCACTGGCCGGCGTCTTCGTCCTCTGGCGTGCCTGGCGAACGCTCGCCGCGCGCACTTCTTCCGGTTGCGGCAACGGCTGCGGCAAGTGCTCGGCGACAAAGCCAGCAATGCTGCAGATTCAAACGCAACACAGTTCCAACAGCCGGCTCGGTGTGGAGTCGGGACATAAATCACGACTGCTTTAATCTCCCTTCAATTTCTTTAATCTCCGTTCAATCTGGCTAATCGTAGTGTCAATTTTCGCTTGCCGGAGAGTATCTGAGCTCTTAGGCAAAGACTTCAGCTTCTGCAGGCTTTTCACTCCCCCAACGTCTTCGATCACATCGCAAGCGTAACAGTGAGTCAAGAGATCGGGAGCACCGACTTGGGCAAGTGCCGGATCCTCGGCCAGCGGTCCCATTTTCTGGAGAGCGTGCAAGGCGTCCGAGCGTTGCTCCTTATTGGCCAAAAGGAGACCTAGCACTCGCGCTGCCTCCTCGCTGCCGCCGATGTCACCCAGCGCCCGGATCGCCATACTGGCTTCGCCCCGAATCGTCGAGCGAGTAAGTTTGATGAGCGTAGCGATGTTGATCTCCTTACCAAATTTTTCCGCAGTATCGATGGCCGCGCGGCGAATCTCCGCTTCTCGGGAAGTAAGGTATAGTTCCAGAATCTGCGCGATTTCATCTCGATCATTGCGATCGACGTTCTCTTGGTCCCGCAGCATCTGCAGGTTGGCAATCGTCTCCTCTTTGGTGGAACGATTCGCCTTCAGCACAGCAATGATTTCCTCCTGCTTGCGTGCCGCGTCCTCCAGCTCTTTCTTCTCTGCTGCGGCCCTATCCGCCTTGTCGGCTGCCTGTTTTGCCTCTAGTTGAGACTTCAGCTTTTCCCCATCGCGCAGCATTTCGTTCAGCGTCTTCGCGCTGTACAGTTCCAACTTAAATTCCATCGGCGCCGTCACGCGGTTGCCGCCGGCTGAGATGGCCATCGTCATCGACTGATTCAGCGACTTGGGCACCGACTGGGCTTTGTCCCAGGTCAACGTTCCGTCACCCACGATTTGCAGCCGCGGCGTCTGCCCCTCTCGCTCGATGGTCATCAAATCGACAGTTTTTTCGATCTCAATAGTTTCCGAAGTCTCCTGCTTAATGCGATACTTGACGTGCGCTGTCGCGGGAATTTGGACGACCGTCTGCGGCCGCTCGGCGCCAGGAAAGCTGCCGGGGTAGCGGCCGGGATAACCGCGTGGCCGCCCGAAGCGTCCCGGCATGAACGGGCTGTCGCTCGCGCTGGTCCCGTCGCTCATCGTGAACGACGTCACCCGTCGGTGCTCCCATTCCCGCTCGCTCCCTTCCGGCAGCTTCTCGATCGCCATTTCCGCCTGCAACATCATCAGCATGGGCAATTCTTCGGCGGCCGTGCACTGAACGACGTCGCCCGATGGCAACATGAGCAATTGGCCTTCGTCGTTGCCAAAGCGGGACGAGCCGCTGAAGCCGCCGAAGAGACTTCCGTCGTCGAAGCTCGGATGGCAGTTTCCCGAGTATTTGAGCAGTTGCACGGGCTGGCCTGCTCCCAAGTTGACGCTGACCAGCGCGACGGAGGGCGTCGCCGCAGCCGCCAGCGCGGGCCCATCCAGTTGACGCCCCGCCGAGACTCCCGTTGGCGAGATTCCCTTGCTCCGCAAGAACGACCAAACATATTCGATGGGCACGGCAAAACCGACATTCGTCACTGACTCACCGACGAGGCCGGCGCTATTCACGCCGAGCACTTCACCACGATCATTCACCAGGGGACCACCGCTATTGCCAGGATTGATCGAGGCATCAATCTGCAGCAGCTTTTCGTCCTTCTGCGTGACGAGGCCCGATATGGATCCGCGGGTCACCTTGACGCTGTTTCCGAGCACATCGGAGAGCGGAAATCCGATCGCACGCACTTCTTCTGCGAGGCGCGCTGCCTCGGGCTTCGCCAGTGGCAAAGCGGGTAAACCCTTTGCCGCAACGCGGACGAGCGCGAGATCGTGCTTGTCATCAATGCCGACAACATCTCCAGAATAGGTTTTGCCGCCGAGGCTGACATCGACTTTGGTCGCCCCACGTACCACATGCGCACAGGTGACAAGAAGTCCGTCGGCGTGTACGACGAACGCCGTCCCACTCCCCTGACCACCCCCTTCCTGTCCAATTAACCTGGACAAGTGAGACGAAGACTTTTCGTCGAGTTGATAGAACCCGCTGGACAAGAACGTCGCTGAAGCCCGCCCCAACTCGATCTTCAGATTGCCGCTGTAGTGATACATCACGCCTGGCTTCCAGCCGTAGGAGATCGCTGGATTCGACCGCACGAGGGGGAGGCTCTGGATGTTGGATGGAAGCGTGCCGGGCGGCGCGGCGGAAAAGGGTTGCGCCGGTACTGAGCTGGACGCCGAGTTAGGAGGAGGTGGTGGAGCCAGTGGAGAAGTAGGAGATATGCCTGTGAACGACGATGCTGGCAGTGGTGGAATGGACGGCGTTGCGGCATTCGGAAGACCGCCGTCGGGAGCTTGGGCGAGCGTTTGATTGCCGCTCGGCCGGCTCAGCACCACAACAAGTGTGATCGCCAGGGCGACAGTTCCAATGCCGAGTGCCGCGAGACCGGCGACGAGACCGATGACGAGTTTGTTGGATTGGCCAGGAGCGTTCGCGGGTGCGGCCAGCGGCGCTTGCACAGTCGCGGGCGTCGTCGCATGAATCTTTTGCTGATGTGCGACTGAACTGGCCTGTGGCTGAACCGGAGCAGGCCGACTCGCAACAGGAGCAATAGGCGTTGCGCGTGGAAGAGGCGCGGCCTTCGGCGCTGCTGGGCGCTGCTGTGGCGAGTTCTGCGGGACAGGAGCTGGCTGCGACTTAGCACGCGTGCCGGTCTGCGTCCCTTGCGGGCGTGGTGTGACCTGTGAGGTTTGACCTTCCGCAGCAAACGGCTGCTGGCAGGTCGGGCAGGTCAGGATGGTCCCCGGTTGTGGTGCAAAAGATGCCCCCAACCGCATTTGGCAGTGCGGGCACGTGATCACGATTGCTGGCATCGGCCTGATCCCCAGAATTCAGGGAGGTGAACTCAGGCCGGATTATGACAACCCCACGTCAGAAGGACAATCATATTTTGATGAATCCTCAGGAATCGCCGCAGGAGTTTCTCGTCATTCGCCGGACAGGTTCCACAGCCGCACCAGGTTATCACCGGATGCCACGGCGAGGCGCTTGCCGTCGGGGCTATATCGAATCGAAAAGACCGAACCCGTCTGACCGCGAATCGTGGTGAGTTCTTTGCCGCTGGCAACATCCCACAACTTCACTTCCCCTTGAACGGCAGCCACCGCGACCGAGCCGGTAGCCAGCTGCACTCCGTCCGGGTGAAAGGCGATTGTCAATCCTGCGAGCGTGTGACCGACGAGCGCCACTCGCTCCTTACCGGTGGCCAGATCCCACAGCTTCACGCTGCCGTCAAAGCCGATTGATGCGACCGATTTTTCGTCCGGTGCAAATGCGACGCTGGTCACGCGATCAGTATGACCGACAAGCGTTGTGAGCTGTTTGCCGGTCGCTACGTCCCACATTTTGATCGTCCCATCCTGACTCGACGAGGCGAGTTGCTTGCCGCTGGCGGAGAATGCCAGCCCTGAAACAAAGTTGGTGTGCCCTTCGAGCGTCGCGATCAACATGCCGGTTGCGGGGTCCCACAGCTTGATCGTGCTGGTGAGTACGTCAATTCCGCTCGTTGCTAGGTGCTTTCCATCGGCGGATAACGCCGTTGCAAACCCAAGCTGTGTGTGCCCCGCGAATTTCGTTGCGGCTTCTTTGCCCGTGATCAGATCCCATCGCTTCACTTCGCCCGTCGCTCCCAGCGAAATCAGGCTCATTCCATCCGGCAGAAACGCCACGCCGGCCACCCAGGACGTGTGTCCGACGAGGGACTTCGTTTCCTTGCCCGTGGCAACGTCCCAGAGCTTGATCGTCTGATCCTGACTACCTGAGGCCAGCAGCTTCTGGTCGGGCGAAAAGGCCACCGCATACACCACATCCGTATGGCCGGTGAGTGTCGCCAGCAGCTTGGGATCGTCGGCCTTTACCAGGGTTCCCCAGCCGATAGCGACAATTGCCCAGAACAGAATGAGTCGGCGAGCGTTCATGGTTTTTCTCCAATGGGATTGTTCGCCTTCAACCGCATTGCAAAACGCAAATTAACCGCGAACCAATGTTGCTGGAGGGACGCAACTGAAGGGCAGAGCAGGTCTGAGCGGAATGCGGTCAGGTTCCCTGGGCGAACATGGGCAGATGCTGTTAGAATGATGTCACCAGTGCCCCCAGGAGCGAGCGGCGGCAAGATGCCTCGCGGATTCCTCGGCGGGAGTAGATCCTTCTCACATCGTGAATGTTCGTCCGCCGCCGAGAAGATTCGGCCGCGCTTCTACTGCTATGTCCGGGCACGAATTGTCTTTGCCCACGTTCAATCCCAATGCCGGGCGATTAGGGCGGCTGTTGGAATCTTTGCCGGGTAGCAATGTGGGTGGCTGTGGATCGCGCAGCGAACCACGGCAATTGAAAGCGGATCAGCCGTGGGCGGCTGCGCCGAACACAGCCCCCCCAGGAAACGCGGCCACCCCAACGGCATTGCCGATGACGATGGACGAGGCCCGCCGCCGCGGCTGGGACGAACTCGATGTGGTCATCGTTACGGGCGACGCCTACATCGACCATCCCAGCTTTGCGATGGCCATCCTCGGCCGCGTTCTCGAAGCTGCCGGCTTTCGCGTCGGTATCGTCAGCCAGCCCGATTGGCGGAAGGTCGATGACTGGCGGCGGTTCGGCCGGCCGCGGCTGTTCTTCGGCATCAGTGCCGGGAACATGGACTCGATGATCAACCACTACACGGCGAACAAGAAGATTCGTAACGCCGACGCCTATTCGCCCGGCGGACGCATTGGCCTGCGACCCGACCGGGCAACGCTCAGCTATTGCCAGCGAGCCCGCGAAGCCTTCCCCGGCGTGCCGGTCATTGCCGGGGGCGTCGAAGCGTCGCTGCGGCGGCTCGCGCACTACGACTACTGGTCGGACAAAGTCCGCAAGTCGATCCTGCTCGATTGCAAGGCGGACCTCGTCGTGTTCGGCATGGGCGAAGAAGCGATCCTCGAAATCGCCCAGCGGCTGGACAAGGGGGAATCGGTGAAAGAACTCCGCGATATGCGTGGCGTGGCGTATTGCCTGGGAGCGAGTGAACAACCACCAACTGATTCCAGCACAATAACGCTTCCTACCTTCGACCAGGTTTCCACCGACAAACTCGCCTTCGCCGAGGCGACGAAGATCATCCACAACGAGACGAACCCCTACAACGCGAAGCGGCTCGTACAGTGGCACGACCGGCAGGCGGTGGTGGCCAATCCGCCGGCATTCCCGATTTCGCAAGCGTCGATGGACGCGATCTATTCGCTGCCGTACACGCGGCGGCCGCACCTGTCGTACCGCGAGCCGATTCCTGCGTTCGGCATGATCAAGGATTCGATCACGATCATGCGGGGCTGCTTCGGCGGCTGCACGTTCTGCTCGATCACGACGCATCAGGGGCGGACGATCCAGTCGCGGAGCAAGCAGTCGGTTCTGTCCGAAATCGAGCAGATGGGGACCGATCCCAAGTTCAAAGGGACCATCAGCGACATCGGCGGCCCAACCGCCAATATGTACGAGATGAAATGCACGCAGCCAGAGGTCGAAGCCGTTTGCCGGCGGCAGTCGTGCGTGCATCCGACGATCTGCAAGCTGCTGGGAACCGACCACGGCCCGCTCGTGCAGCTCATGAAGGAAGCTCGCGAAACGCCGGGCATTAAAAAAGTGCTTGTCGCCAGCGGCATTCGGATGGACCTGGCCCGCCGTTCGCCGGAGTACATGCGCGACCTCGTGCAGCACCACGTCGGCGGTCATCTGAAGGTTGCTCCAGAACATACCGATCCTGACGTGCTGATGAAGATGCGCAAGCCGTCGAACGACGACTTCGAGCAATTCACCGAAGTCTTCAAACGCGAATCGAAGCGGGCCGGGAAGCAGCAATTTATCGTCCCCTATTTCATCGCGAGCCACCCGGCGAGCGACCTAGACGCGATGATCAACCTCGCCGTGTTCCTCAAACAAAACGGCTACAAGCCCGACCAGGTGCAGGACTTCATCCCCGCCCCGTTCGACGTGGCGACGGCGATGTACTACACCGGCATCGACCCGTTCACGAAGAAGCCGGTCTATATCGCCAAGCAGCTCAAGGACCGCAAGCTGCAGCGGGCCCTGATGCAGTTCTTCAAGCCCGAAAACTACTTCGAAGTTCGCGAGGCCTTGCAACGAGCCAAACGGACCGACCTGATCGGCGACGGATGTGACTCGCTGATTCCATCGCATCCGCCGAAGGAGGCTCTGCAAAAGCGGCGCGACGACGCCAACCAGCGTTTCGCCGGGAACTACGTTCACACGCCGCCGGGAACGGGTGCTGGAACCAAGGGAAAGCCCGTCAAAGGCAACAAGCAATCGCGCCACAAGCCAGGCAAAGGTTATCGGCCGAAGGGGTAGTTACTCGATCTTCCCAACGACACTCGTTGGCATTCCGGACTGCCCGCTCACAAACTGGCTCACCTCCGGCCACTTTCGCGTCTTCCCTTGTGCATCCCACGGCAGCATCCACGGCACGTCCGTGAGCACGAAACCATCCTTGAACGCCAGCCGGAATTCCGGGCTCCGGCCGATCTCGGCGCGGTTCTCGGTGTAGGGTTGCACGAGTTCGATCTTCATGAGGTTTGCGTAAGCGTGTTCTTGCACGGGATCGAACAGCCCCTGGTGAATGCCAAGTTGCTTCGCCTGAAAGTGGGCACACCAGCCGATCGAGTGCAGTTCGTACTCCAAGCAAAACGGCAGCATCCAGACGAGTGTCCAGTAAAAGAACCGCCGGGCGCTAAAGCCGTAGGCCTGGTTCCCCGCCGCCATCATCAGGTCGTACCGCCAGCAGAACGCCAGTCGCATCACCCACATCGCGACGAGCGCGGCGACCACATAGGCAGCGACCGCGCCACGAATCCAGCGTCCCCATTGCAGCGGGATGGCGAGGAAATCGCCCGGCTCCATCGCCGGCAAGAAGCGGAAGTCGATCCAGTAGCTGAGGGCAATCCATCCCGGCAACAGCACCAGGAACGATGCGAAGGCGGCGAGCGTTCCCCAGAAGTTGGCCCGCCGAGCAACCGCGGACAGCATGTCGGCTGGCCAATCCGAAACATCCGCCGGCTCCTCACGCGGGAACCAGCGGTCCGCCGTCTGGAATAGGAAATGGAGCCCGATCGAGAGGGCGACGAAGGCGGCGAGGTGGAACATGCAGGGAGAAAGAGATTACTTCGGTAGCCGAAATCGGCAGAATTCGGGCGAACGGTGGAGCAATAACTGAGTCGCGGGAGCTGATTGTCCATTGCAAAGCCGCACCGCCCAGTTCCGCGACTTCGGTTCATCGCATTGTTCTCCAATCCAGCTTGTTATTAGATCCAGCTTGCCTCGTGCATACGGCTCAGTTTCCACTCCCGTTTTCGTGCTTTCCTGTTGTGAAGAAGGACAAGGCAATGAATGTCAGTGAAACAGCAACGAATGGAGCGGCATAATAAAGAGCCTGCAAGCCAATTTTGCGATTTTCAGCTGGGCCAACGTCCGCCAAAATTCCAGCAAGCCCCAAAATTCCCGCCATGACCAGCAGCAACGCTGGCATTGCCGATAGGATACCGATAACCAACAGGACGATTCGTAGCATAATCATTACGCCTCGGGCCAGCGTGCCAGCCAGTCTGCGGGACTGCGGACACCGCGTCCGTCTTGGTTCAGTACATATGTGGGACGCAGCCTGAAATCCGGCGAGTTCAGCTACCCGCCAACTAGCTTTCCCGCTCCAGCTTCAGCTTCGACTCCGCAATCGCCCGCTTCTGTGCGTCGGTCACTTTCGGCCATGTGAGATCGAGCGATTTGATCCGCTCGGTCAGGATCGCCGCGACGACCGCCCGCGTCACCCACTTGTGATCGGCCGGCACCACGTACCACGGCGCCCACTTCGTGCTCGTCGCCTCGATGCACTGCTCGTAGGCCTCCATGTATTCGTCCCAGTGCTCGCGCTCGGCCACGTCGCCCGCCGAAAACTTCCAGTGCTTGTCCGCCTTGTTGATCCGGTCGAGAAACCTCTGCCGCTGCTCGTCGCGCGAGACGTTCAGGAAAAACTTCACGATCGCCGTGCCGTTGCGCGACAGATGCTCCTCGAAGGCGTTGATGTCGTCGTACCGCCCTTGCCAGAACTTGGGATTAGCGGGATCGGCATCGGGAACGCGCTGCGAAGCGATCAACTCCGGATGCACTTTGACGATCAGCACCTCCTCGTAATAGGAGCGGTTGAAGATGCCGATCCGCCCCCGCTCGGGCAAACACTTCATGCACCGCCAGAGGAAGTTGTGATCGAGCTCCTCGGCCGACGGATGCTTGAACGAATAGACCTGCACCCCCTGCGGATTCACCCCCGACATCACGTGCTTGATCGTGCCGTCCTTCCCTGCCGCGTCCATCGCCTGAAAGATCACGAGCAGCGACCACGAGTCGTCGGCATAGAGCAGCTCCTGCGCGGTCGCCAGTGCCGTCACATCCTCGGTGAGCAAATCGGTGGCGAATTTCTTCCGATCTGCCTTCGGCACCTCGTCGTCCCCTTCCCAGCTGGGATCGTGCTCCTTCAGGCGGAACTTCTTGCCCGGCGTGGCGCGGAACTTTTTGAGCAAATCGGCGCGGTCGATCATGGTGGCATCCGGTCGCAAGGGAGAGATAGCGTTGCCACATCATCGCCCTCCCAGGCATCGCAAGCAAGAAACCACCCCCAGTTCGTACACCAAAGCTGCGACGAACAGTCGCACAACAAAGCCGCGACCAGTGGTCGCGGTCCTTCAATGGGCGAACTCCCACCCTGGCCCTACGCGTTCGTCGTGAAAAAAGTCGATATCCGGCGATGTTCGAGCTTAAGTCATTTCCCAGAAACCACTTACCTGCAAAATCGCCGTTATGCACGTATGCAAGTTATGCACGTTAACGCCTAACCGACCAAAGCCGCGACCAGTGATCGCGGTCCTAACTGCCCCAGCCTCGACTTCTCGCCACTATTCATACTTTTCGCCACTTGTCATCGTTTACGAAGAACAGTCATAGCCACAAACAGTTGCCTGCAAGGCACTTGCGTCATTCGCCTCTCTCCGAATTCATGCCCCCAGTATGAATTCTATGAATCGCCGGCCCCGCCAACTCCTTCAAGGCCGGCATGACGGGGTTGCTCGAACCTGGGATGCAGCCAGCCGGTCCTCGCTGAGCTAGCCCGCCTCCCCAGGCATCCCGCCTTGTCCCATTCACCAGTTTTTCAAAGATCGAGCGGATGCCAGTGGCGCGAACGCACACCGCCGCTAAAGCTACGATGCGCAAGTGGACAAAATTATTTCATCAAACTGGCAACTTGTTACAAAATCGCCAAAGTAGGCCCCCGACTCCGTCGGGGCCAGCGAACCGAACACTGCTAGGTTGGCGATGGTGCTCGTCAGGAGTGGGCGAACTCTGGGACGCGACATGCCGGTGGTTCGAGTAGCAATTCGGGATTAACCGCGGCAGCCTTTCGTTTTGCGAGCGTCTCTCGATACTCCGCTGCTTCCGGTAATTTCACGAACGTAATCTGACCGTGAAACTCGGAAACAGCCGCGATGATCTCATCCAAGGTCACGTGAAAGTACTCGCGTCGCAGATTCACAAGGTTTACACGACGTTCTGCAAATCGCCGATGTAACTTGCATTCCAACTCGGGCGCATTTTCGCAGTAGATAATCGCGTGGACATCGAACGGAAACGGAACGGAAGCATCGCAAAGTTCGTCCACGCGTTCGTAGGGATCGAGACGCCGAGTCAGCCCTAATTTGAACATCCCTTCTCCGAATGAGCCAATATTCGACAGAATGTAAACGTGCCCTGACTTGGTGAGTTGGGCGAGAGCGATTGCTTTTGCCTTGCGATCAATTGCTTCCTTGAGTTCGTTTTCGTCGGCGAGAGCGGTTGCAGCGACGCGGGTTGTCCAGCGTTGAATGCAGCAACCAGGCCAGGGCCATTCATGGCCCTTTGCCTTACCAGGCCCGCCGTTTACGGCGGGTTACGAAGCGCGCGAGACGACTCTGTTTTTCAGCCCGATCACGGGGCTTGTGTTCCAGCGGCTTTAGCCCGAAGAGTCGCGTGGGAAAGCACCCTGCCATGAATGGCAGGGCTATTGCGCGAAAGGGCCATGAATGGCCCTCGGGGAAACGTCGCTCGACCAGTGCAGTATCGGTTGCGCGTCTGCCGTGGTTGGCTGACACCAACCACAGCCACTCAAACCGATTGCGGTTCCGAAACGCTGGTCCATGCCTGCGTCAGGGGCCTACTTTGGCGACCTTCTCCACCTTCACCGCGCGCAATTCGCGGCGGCGCTCTTTGGGGAGGTACTCCCGCTCGACGAGTTCGGGATCGTACTGCGTCCAGCTTTCGCGCATCGACTCGGCGCGGACGCGGCGGAGGACTTCACCGTCTTGCCAAACCGCGAGGAAGCCGCCGTCGCGCCAGTCGCGTTCGGGAAGCTGCGACGGATTTTTCACCAGCCGCCAGGCCCGGACCATGTAGCGACTGTGCTCGGGGGCCCAGTCGTAGAAGATAACCTGATCGAAGACGAGCCTGCCTTGCTCGTCATAGAAGTGATTGACCTCCATCAGGTCAACCCGCTCGCGGGCCACATCCTCGGAAGGATTGAGACCCAGGCAAACAACGATAGCGCTAATGGCATGTGGAAAAGGACTCACCATTCACCTCCATCCTGTAGGTGACGACTTCGCGGTGAGACCCCGGGGTTTACGCGTTGTCTTCTAGTATCGGAAGCGGCCTACAGCGTCAAGAGACTTTTTTGAGTGCCAATGAAAACATATCTCAAACTTTTTCACGACTTCGCAAACAGTGTGCCGGGAGTGTCCGAATTGGCCACATCACCGGGCGGAGCGTAAAAACATGCGTTTTATGGCGGTTATCGGGCCTTCGGGGCGGTCCCAGCGGCTGATCAGGGGACCGGCGCTTGACCGCGGGCAGCCGTCCGTAGAATTCCAGCGGCGGGAATGTGAGCAAAGGGGAAGCAAACGTGCCTGGATATCGAACAATCGGAGACGGCGGCCGCCCGGCTGATGAAGCGGAGCCTGCCGGAGGAGCGGGAAGCAGCGCGGCGGTGAACGACGCCGACGTGCTCGACGCCTATTCGCAGGCGGTCATTGGCGTCGTCAGGAAAGTGGGACCGGCGGTCATCAGCGTCTTCGGCAGGCCAGACGATCGCGAGCGGGGGCAAGGGAGCGGCTTCATCATTGCTGCCGACGGGTTGGCGGTGACGAACAGTCACGTGGCTCGCGGGCGCGAGCGTTTGCGCGTGCAGACCGAGGAAGGGGATTCGCTCGATGCGAAACTGATCGGCGACGATCCCTCGACGGACCTCGCGCTCTTAAGGCTGTCGGCCAAGGAGCTGCCGCAGGCGGAGCTGGGGGATAGCGACACGCTGCAAGTCGGCCAGCTCGTGATTGCGATGGGGCATCCGCTCGGCTTTCGCTCGACCGTTTCGACCGGCGTCGTCTCGGCGCTCGGTCGGTCGATGCGGAGCGAGCTAGGGAGGCTGATCGAGAGCGTCGTACAGCACACCGCCCCACTCAATCCGGGAAACTCAGGCGGGCCGCTGGTCGATAGCCGCGGGCGCGTCGTCGGGATCAACACGGCGATCATCGCGATGGCACAGGGGCTGGGCTTCTCGGTGCCGGCGACAACAGCCCGCTGGGTGATGGGGGAACTGCTCGAACATGGCCGCGTCCGGCGGCTGTCGCTGGGCATTGTGGCAGCCGCGGTCGATCTGCCGCGCAGAACGGTGCGCGAGCTGGATCTACTTTCCGATCAAGCCGTCGCGGTGGCGGAGGTCGTTCCCGGTGGTGCCGCGGCAAAAGCCGGCGTGCGCACCGGCGACTTTATCGTCACCGCGGCGGGTCGGCTAATCGGCGGCACCGACGACCTGCACCGCGTCCTCGCCGCCCTGCCGGCCGGGAAGGAAGTGGTGCTGGAGGTCGTCCGCGGTGAGCGGCTGGTGGAGGTGAACGTGGTGCCAACGTTTGCGATTTAATGCGAAGAGACAGGGCAGACGGCAGAATAATAGCGGCAGAATAAAAGTTCCGTATTCCGCTGATTATTCTGCACCCATTTTTCTGCCGAATCCGCCTACATCTCCCGCACGCGCGTCGGCAGGATGACCATCGGTACGCCGTCCCATTGCAGGCGGCGCTGCAGGGAATAGGCCGTTTGGTTGTGCAAGAGTGCGCCGTACCACGTTTCGCGCTGAAAGACGAGTTGCCCAGCGAAAACGACGGACTTCGGAAAGTCCCGGTGGACCGTGCGGCAGAGGAGCTCAAGTTCGTCAACCACGTCGGTGCCGATCGACATGTAAGCTCGCGAAGGGAACCCGAGCCGGCGAGCCAGATCGACGTAGCGTTCGAGCGAGTTTTCGGTGAAGGTTCGCAGGTGCTCGACTTCCTCGGCCCCTTTGAAGTTTCCCGAATCGACGACGCCGACCGAGATGAAGATCATATTCTTGAAATGGTTCGGCACAAAGCGGACCGAGTTCAGCAACGTATGCACGCCCAGGCCGCTGTAGCCGCCGACGAGAATCACCGCGGTGTGCTGCTCCGGGTCGGGAGCGGCAAGGTTCGGATCCCCCTTTACGTCGATCGTGCCGAGCGATTCGTCGAGCCCCTTCAGCCGCGTGCGAACGCTGAAATAGTAGCGGCGGATCAGCAGGCTGACGCAGGTGAGCATGCCGGTGACGAAGACGGTTTTCCAAGCCCCTTCGCGGAACTTGAAGCCGACGGTGATGCAGAGGATGGCACCGCACATGATCGTGCCGAAGACGAACAGGGCGAAGCGCCGCCGCCAGAGCCTAGGCTCCTTCTCACGGTTGTGATACCAGAGAAGCGACATGCCAAGCATCGACAACGTGAACGTGACGAACACGTTGATCGAGTACATGATGACGAGTTCCGACACGCTGCCGCCCGTGGCCCACAGGGCGAGCATGGCGGCGACGCCGATGAGCAAAATGCCGTTGTGCGAGGCAAGGCGCTCCGAGAGGCTGCCAAACCAGTGCGGCACCCAGGAGTCGTGGGCCATGTTCGCCAGGCATTTCGGCCCGCCGATGAAGCCAGCTTGTGCGGCGACGATCAAGAGGGCGCTCGAGGAAAGCATGGTCACCCACACGAACGGCTGGCCGAGCCAGGGGGGCATGATCTCGACGAACCGCTCGACGAGGACGTGGTTCATCGTTTTAACGGCATCGTGGCTCGCATGCAGATCGAGCAGCAGGTAGGCCAGCATCAGTCCGCCGGCCGTGATGGCGAGCGAGATGGCCATGTAGAGCATCGTCCGCTGGGCGGTGGCGACGCGCGGCTCGCGCATGACGGCCATACTGTTTGACACAGCTTCGATCCCCGTGTACGTGCCGGCGCCGAGTGAATAGGCCTTGAGCAGAGCGAAGATGACAAAGCCCCAGCCAAGCTGTGGGTTGGCGAGGTCGGCGTTCATCCGCTGGCTGATCGAAACGGCGAGCTCGGGCACTTCGGTGAGGTGCATCCCCAGCACGCCGAAAATCAGGATCGCGTGCGTCACCAGGAAGATGAGGAAGATCGGCATCAGGATGTTGATCGATTCCTTGACGCCGCGGAGGTTGAGCAGGATCAGGACAACGATCGCCCCCGACTCGAAGGCGATTTTCCACTCGTGCTCGGCGATGCCGACGAACGTCCACTCGTGGTTGCCGAAACTGAGCAGGCCAAAGAGCACCTCGCCCGCCGCGGCGATCGAAACGGTCACGGTCAGGACGTAGTCGATGACGAGCGCACAGCCGGAAAGGGCCCCGACCCAGCCACCGAGCATTTTACTGGCGACGAGATAGCCACCGCCGCCGCTGGGGAACGCTTCGATGATGTGGCTGTAGCAGCGCGAAATGACGAAGACGGTGAAGACGGTCGCCAGAGCCAGAAAGACCGCGAGGTATTCGTGGCCGAGAAGCTGTGTGAACGCTTCTGCCGGGCCGTAGCACGAGCTGGAGAGGCCGTCGGCGCCGAGGCCGACCCAGGCCAGAAAAGCGACGAGCGAAATATGGTGATAGACCCGGTGGTCGTCGAGGCTGAGCGGCTTGCCGACGAGGAGCGTTTTGACCTTCTCCTCGATCGTCGGGCGTTCCGGCGGCGCGACCTGGTCCGGTTTGAATTCCAGCACCGAGTCTTCGAGCGGGTGGCTCGGTGTGGGGGGCTTGCCGATGTCGGTGCTCATACGGGCGGGAGCGGGCGGCTGCCGGGTTCGTGCCGCAATGCCGCCAACAAGCGGCTAGGCCAACGGCCAGAGGCTGACCACTAGTTTACCGCGCAACCGAAGCCTCGCGAAGGAGAGCGAGCTTCCGTCGCAAGTCCTGGAATAGAAACGACTTACGAAATTAATGTGCCCCGCTGTGGGTTCAGCGAATCTGCTCGACCGAGGTAATTACGATCCGCTGGGTCGGGGCTTTGGCGAAGTCCCCCTGCTCAGAAACCTCGGCCTGAGCGATCTGGTCGATCACGTCGAGGCCGGCGATCACTTGCCCGAAGACGCAGTAGCCCCAAGCGTCGTCGGATTCGTCCGACTGAAAATCGAGCGACGGATTATCAGCCAGATTGATATAGAACTGGGAGGTGGCCGAGTGCGTGTTGCCGGGATCGCGAATCATGGCGATGGTGCCGCGAACGTTCTTCAGGCCGTTTTGCGACTCGTTAAAGACCGGGGCGCGGGTTTCCTTCGCTTCGAGTTGCTCGGTGTAACCGCCGCCAATGATCATGCTGCCGGCATCGACATGGTGAAAGATCGTGCCGTTGTAGAACTGGCGCAGGGCATAGTTGCGGAGGAAATTATCGACGGTTTGCGGGGCCTTTTCGCGGTGCAATTGCACCTGGATATCGCCTGCCGACGTCTTGATCAGGACGATCGGATCAACGGGCTTGGGGGGCGCGGGACGGACTTTGGCCGATGTCGGCGTCACGGCGAGCGGCTGCTCGGCGGTCGGTGTTGTCGCTTCGGAACTGGCTGCCGCTTCGGGCGCGGGCGTGGAACTGCCGCCGCAGCCGATGAGCCAGCAAGCGACAACGAGGGCCCCGATGGCCAGGCCGAGAATCGCGAGACGAGCGACGTGCAACATGATTGCCTCCCTGCAAGCATGGAAGAAACAGGCGGGGAATCATCGGACTTTTGCCGATTCACCGCAATGGCAGTTCGGCCCGCTGGAATGTCGGCTTTCGCTCCGCGAAAGCACGTCCTTTCGCGGAGCGAAAGGCGACACTCAAATGCGATGCTGACGCATCAGACAAATCGAGCTAGAATTCGGGCTATGAGCACCTTTGCTGGGTTTGAGCACATCGTTCGCGAGCAGGAGCCGCTGGCGCCGCTGACATGGTTGCGGCTGGGAGGGGCGGCGCAATTCTTTGCAGAGCCGACGTCGATCGAGGAATTTGCCGGACTGGTGAAGCGAGCCGGTGAGAAGGGCATCCCCGTGCGGGTGCTCGGCGGTGGATCGAATCTGCTGGTGCGCGACGAAGGGGTTGTTGGACTCGTCGTGTCGCTCGCCCCGGCCGTCTTCGGACGAATTGTCGTCGCCGGGCGAAAGATCACGGCGGGTGGCGGCGCGAAGCTAGGGCACGTCATTTCGGCCGCCGTTCGCGAGGGGCTGGCTGGCTTGGAATCGCTGGTTGGCATTCCGGGCACCATCGGCGGCGCACTGCACACCAATGCCGGCACGCTCGGCAGCGACATTGGCCAGTGGACCACGTCGGCCACGGTACTCAATCGCAAGGGGGAGATTCTGACGCGGCCAAGGAGCGAGCTTCGCTTTGGCTACCGCGACAGCAGCCTAGACGACCTCGCGATTCTCGAAGCGACGCTGGAACTGGAAGCGGGAGATTCGCAGCGGCTGACCAAGCAAATGCAGCAGGCGTGGATTCTGAAGCGTGCCTCCGAGCCGCTCTCGGAACAGAACACCGGCATGCTCTTCAAGAGCCCCGGTGGTGTCAGTGCCGCGAGCCTGATCGAACAAGCGGGCGTTCAATCGGCTCGCTCCGGCGAGGCCGAGATCAGCCCGCGGAATGCGAACTTTGTCGTCGTCGGCCCACGTGCGACCAGCGCCGACGTGCTGGCGCTCATCGAACAAGTGCGAAATGCCGTGGTGGAGCGGACAGGCGTGGAGTTGGAGATGGCGCTGGAAGTGTGGTAGGTATCCTGGGGCAGTAAGTCACGGATCAACACGAATGAAACTTCGCATGGCCCAGCTGCAACCGACGGGGTGTTTGACAAATCCCGCAGAGACCTCTCAACGCAAAGGTGCAAAGATCGCGAAGGCCGCAAAGGAACAGTTCGTTCGCTTTTGCGGCTTTGCTAACTTTGCGATCTTTGCGTTGAAATAGAAAGACGATGCGCCTGCGTGCGATTCATAACAAATCTTCGTAGAACGCGAAGAAATGCAACAATTGTGTGACGGATGCAGAGGAGAAGAACCACGAATCTGACGAATGACACGAATGAGACAAATCGGCTGCCTGATTCGTCCGATTCGTTGGATTCGTGGTTAGTTCCTTCTCCTGTGTTTGCGAACCTGTCCAAACGGAGTTGGACTTATGGGATCGAAACCACCCAAACCTGCGCCGCAACTGAGCGCCGGCGTGCAGTGGCTGCGGATTGCCCTGCGGCCGCAGAATCGCGGACCGATTCTCGCGGCTGTGGTCATCGTTGCTGCGATTGCCGGCCTCATGGTTGCGTGGAACAAGTGGGGCGCGCCGACGACCACCGCTGCTGAATACCTCGTTACGCCGGAAAAGATCGACGTCACACTGCAGCCGGCGTGGATTCACGCGGATGTGAAGGGGGAAGTCGTTCAAGTTGCGAAGCTGACGGAGCTGAATCTTCGTGATCCGAAACTCGTCGAGCAAATCTCGCAAGCCTTCGCGCTGCACGCCTGGGTGGCGAAGGTCGATCGCGTGACCAAGGAGTTTCCCGCTCGCGTCAAAGTTCAGCTCACCTATCGTCGGCCCGTTGCTGCGGTCGAGATCACGACCGGCGGTCAGCCAGGGCTTCTTTTCGTCGATGCCGAAGGGGTGCTGTTGCCCTCCGGCGACTTCGCCCAAAGCCAGGCCAAGGACTTCCTGCGTATCGCGGCCGGCAATTCGACGCCGGCCAGTGTGTATGGCGCTCCGTGGGGAGATGAGCGTGTCGCCGGCGCGGCAAAGGTCGCTGCTGCTTGGGGAGATCGCTTTCGCGAGCCGGGATTGGTGAAAATCGTCGCCTCGGAGAAAGTCGGCGGAGAGCTAGAGTTCGAACTCCGAACCGCCGGCGACACTCGCATCGTGTGGGGCGCGGCGCCGGGCCGTGAAACGCCTGGCGAGCCGATGCCGGATCAGAAGATCGTGGCACTCCGCGACTACATCGCCGATAAGGGGCCGCTCGATCGAGAAAACGGTGAGCGGCTGGTGGATCTGAGGAAGCTGGCGAGTGGGAAATGAGCGTACGGCAGACAGCAGAATAATGCAGGCAGAATAATGCGGAATTGTTTGCTCCGATTATTCTATCCTCATTATTCTGCCGTGCGGGCCGACTTTTTCGCCGCTTTCTTCGCGGCCTTCTTCTTCGGTGCTCCATCCACCTTCGCCTTCGGAGCGGCTGCTTTCTTCGCGCCGCGGCGAGGTTTGGCGGGGCCGCGGGCCGCACGCTCGGCTAAAAGGTCAAGGGCCTGCTGGAAGGTGAGCGCGTCAGGGCCGATGTCCTTGGGAAGCGTCGCGTTCGTCGTACCGTCGGTGACGTAATTGCCGTAGCGTCCTTCAAGCAGCTTCACCGGCTGGTTGGTGATCGGTGACGCTTCAAACGTCTTCAGCGGCTCCTTGGGGGCCGCTCTGCCGCGGCCGCGCTGCTTGGGCTGCGCGAGCAACTCAATGGCCTGCTCAAACGTCACGTCGATCGGCGAGATCTCCGCCGGCAGCGAGCGCGTTTCGCTGCCGCACTTGACGTACGGGCCAAACTTGCCGCTCAAGGCGACGATCGGCTCGTTCAGCTGCGGATGATCGCCCAGCGTTCGCGGCAGCGAGAGAAGCTTGATCGCCAGTTCCAGCGTCACGTCCTCGGGCTTCATGCCCCGCAGGAGCGACGCGTTCTTCGGCTTTTCATCTTCATTAGCCGCGGGCATCTGGATGTACGGCCCAAACCGACCCTGCTTAAGATAGACAGGCCGCTCCGTTTCAGGGCTTATCCCCAGCGGCTCTAGGCCCACTGCCGCCTGATCGAGCATCTCGAGCGCCTTGGCCAGCGTCACCTCGTCCGGCGGCATCTCGTCGGGAATGCTCGCTTTGCGTTCTCCTTGCTCGATGAACGGGCCGTACCGCCCGACGCGAACAGCCACCTCCTCGCGATTTGGCCCATCCACCGGCTTGCCGAGTGGAAAGCGGCTCATTTCGCGAGCGTCGATCTCCCCGAGCTTGCTGTCGAGCTGGCTCTTCAAGCCCGGGTGGTTGTCGCTGTTCTTCTTGCCGAAATAGAAGTCGCTCAGATACGCCGTGCTGTCGTGCTCCTGCCGGCTGATCGCGTCGAGCAGGTCTTCCATCTGGGCCGTGAATTCGTAATCGACGAGGTCCGGCAAATGCTGCTCGAGCAGCTTGGCCACCGAGAACGCCGTCCACGTCGGCACGAGGGCGTTCCCCTTCTTGAAGACGTAGTCGCGGGCGATGATCGTCTCGATGATCGAGGCATACGTGCTCGGCCGGCCGATGCCCCGTTCTTCGAGGGCCGCGGTCAACGAGGCTTCGCTAAAGCGCGCCGGCGGCTGCGTAGTGTGATCCTTCGCCTTCAGTTCGCGGCAGGTGAGCGCGTCGCCCGACTTCATTGCCGGCAGAATCCGCTCTTGATCGGCCAGTTCCGCCTCGGGGTCGTCCGAGCCTTCGACATACGCCCGCAAAAAGCCGGCAAAGTCGATCGTCTTGCCGCTCACTTGAAACACGGCGTCATCGACTTCGATCGTCACGGTGATGATCTGCCCGCGGGCATCGACCATCTGGCTGGCAATCGTCCGCTTCCAGATCAACTCGAACAGGCGGAACTCGTCGTCAGAAAGCTGCCCCCGCAGTACCGCCGGCAACTCGAACGGATGGCCAGCAGGGCGAATCGCCTCGTGAGCCTCCTGGGCGTTCTTCACCTTTGACTTGTAAATCCGCGGCGATGACGGGAGATACTCGCCGCCGTACTCGGTTCGTACCAGGTCGCGGGCGGCGTCAATCGCCACCTGGGCCAGGTTCGTCGAGTCAGTACGCATGTAGGTGATGTGACCGTTCTGATACAAGCTCTGGGCGGCGTTCATCGTCCGCCGCGCGCCGAAATTCAGCTTCCGGTTCGCCTCCTGCTGCAGCGTGCTCGTCGTGAACGGTTCTGGCGGCTTGCGAGTGTAAGGCCGCTGCTCGACATTGGTCACGCGGAACTGCCCGCGCGCGAGACGCTCGGCCAGGTCGCGGGCCTGCTCCTCGCCCAAGAGCAGGAACTGAGCATCCTTGATCTTGCCGGTGGCCGCGTCGAAGTCCTTGCCGGAGGGAATTTTGCGACCGCCGACGCTGACCAGTTCCGCCTCGAACTCTTTGCCGTCGCCGGCAGCCAGTCGGGCCAGCAAATCCCACCAGGTTGCCGAGCGAAACGCCATCCGCTGCTTCTCACGCTCGACAATCAGACGGACGGCCACGCTCTGCACGCGCCCCGCGGAAAGGCCCGTGCGAACCTTCTTCCACAAGAGTGGCGAAACTTCATAGCCGTACAGCCGGTCGAGGATGCGGCGAGTTTCTTGCGCCCGCACGAGGCCGTCGTCGATTTCGCGCGTGTTGGCCAGTGCGTCCTGAATCGCCTCTTTCGTGATCTCGTGAAAGACGAGGCGGCGGACCGGCACTTTCGGCTTGAGCACCTCGAACAGGTGCCAACTGATCGCTTCCCCTTCGCGGTCTTCGTCCGTCGCGAGATAAAGCTGATCGCTTCCCTTGAGCAAGTCGCGGAGCTTCGACACCTGCGACTTCTTCTCCGGCGGCACCACGTAAATCGGCGTGAAGTTGTCGTTCACGTTCACGCCCAAGCGGGCCCACGGCTCTCCTTTATATTCCTTGGGAACTTCCTTCGCCCCCTGCGGCAGGTCGCGGATGTGGCCGATGCTTGCCTCGACGGTGTAGCCGCCCCCCAGAAACTTGGAGATCGTCTTCGCCTTGGCAGGCGATTCGACGATCACCAGCGTTTTCCCGCTTGCTGAACGTTTTGCCATCGAGGGTTCCCACCGGTTCCTGGGCTGGTGCCTGGGATTGCTATCGTCTTGTATTGCGGGCCAAGTCGTTTCTCAAATGCACCCTCTGACGGGTGGTTCGCGGCGACGCTGGGCCGGCGTCATTCTTACCTAGCACGCGAATGGGGGCAATGCGAAGCTCCCGCTGGCACGTGGCAAAGTACGAATGGGATTGAATTTACGTCGATTCGCCGTACAATCGGGCGACTTCGGCACAACCGGCCCCGGCCTGGCGTGCGTAGGACAAGTGAATAATCGCACCACGGGGCGACTGTCAACCGGTCAGCCCCTTTTGTGCTTTCGGGGAATGTCGGCTTTCACTCCGTGAAAGCACGTCCTTTCGCGGAGCGAAAGGCGACCATGGAATGGCGGCAACGGTCCGCCTTTTGGGAGATGCGGAAATGGCGAGTCGGCACATGAACTTCATGCGGCGCTACCAGAAGACCATTCTGGCGGTCATGGGCGTCGTTTGCATGGTCACCTTTGTGGTCGGACCGTACATCCTCGACATGGTGTCGGGAGCGGCGGGCGGTCGAGGTGCCGCCGAGGACACGGCCGTCACGTGGCGGGGAGGCCGAGTCAGCGAGACGCGACTGCACTCGATGCGAAATTCCCATGTCGTGGCGGTCAATTTCCTTCGCGACATCATCGCGACCGCCGTCGAGCGCGGCGGTCAGCCGGTGGTCAACGGCCGGCCCATCACGCAGCAGGAGCTGCAGCAAGGCCTGATGGATCCGGGCATTCCCGGCGATGCGAGCGAGTTCACGACCGTCCGGACGATGCTCCTGGCCGAGAAGGCCCGGGAAATGGGGGTGCATGTCGATCAAGCCGCGGTGAAAAAGTTTCTCTACGAGCTCGCCCCCGAAGTGCCCGAGTCGGAATGGCAGGCGATTGCATCACGCAACATCCCCAGCGAAATGCCGATGAGCCTGGGGCAACTGCTCGATCAAATCGCCTACGACTTAAGCGCTCAGCACATGCGGATGCTCGCCCAGGCGGGCCTGCTCGGCGTTTCGCCCGGCCAGCTTTGGGATTATCACAATCGGCTCAATCGGCGGTTCTCGATCGAGGCGTATCCGGTCTCCGTCGAGCCCCTCGTCGCACAGGTTGGCGGCGATCCGAGTTCGGCCGAGCTCTCGACCCTGTTCGAGAAAGGGAAGCACAACGATCCCGATCCGGCACTGGCCGACCCTGGATTTCACCAGCCACACAAGATCGCGTTTGAATATCTGAAGGTCGATTTCGCTCCGTTCCTGGAAGAAGCGAAGAAAACGATCACGGCGGAGCAGATCGCCAAGAAGTACGAGGAAGACATCAAGCAAGGGCTGCACAAGGTCGTGGAGCTGCCGAAGGACCCGACGATGCCCCCACCGCCGCCGACGGATCCAAATGCGAAGCCCGCCGAAGGGGAGAAGCCAGGTGAAAAACCGGCAGAAGGCGAAAAACCCGCAGAAGGGGACAAACCTGCCGAGGGTGATAAACCAACGGAGAAGCCCGCCGAAGGTGAAAAGCCTGCCACGGAGGGTGTCAAGCCCGAGGAGTCGGAAGAAGAATCAGCCGACGAACAAGAACAACCAGCCCCCGCAGCAGCAACGGAAACCGCAGAGCCTGCGGCAACTCCCGCTGAAACACCCCCTGCTGCCACAACCGAGAAGCCTGCCGAAACTCCGGCGGCGACAACCGACAAACCGGCTGAACCCGCTGCGACAACACCTGCCGAAACGACGCCTCCCACGGTAACGCCGCCGGCGACGACACCTCCTGCAACCACGCCGCCGGCTACGACTCCCGCCCCCGCACCAAAGTTCAAGCCCCTCTCCGAAGTTGAGAACGACATTCGCACCGCCCTCGCTCAGCCGATCGCGCAGGAAAAACGCGACGCAGCGGTGAAGGCGGCCACTAACGAGGTGAGCGAATACGGCCGCAAGTACTTCCGCTGGCAGGGAGTGAAGGAAGGGCAAGTCAAATCGACCAAGGTCACCGATCCCGGCAAGCTCAATCTCGACGGCCTCGCCGCGAAGTATGGCTTCAAGGCGGGAAGTACGAAGCTTGTCGATATGCACGAGATTCGCGATTACGAAATCGGCAAGAACGTGATGGAGTTCGACATGCGGAGCGGCCGCTTCACGCCCCTCTCGTTTGCCGACATTGCTTACGGCCGCTCGGAACCGGCCTACACGCCGCTAACCGCCAACTCGATGGAGCCCGATGCGAGCTACATCTACTGGCGGACGGCTGAGGAAGAAGCGAAGGACGCAACCTTGGCCGACGTGAAGGATCAGGTCGTCACTGCGTGGAAGCGCCAGAAGGCGTTCGACCTCGCCAAGGAAGAAGCAAAGAAGATTGCCGACAAGGCGAAGGACGCGAAATCGCTCAAGGAAGTCGTCGATGCGTCGAAGGTGATCGTCACTCCGCCGTTCTCGTGGCTCTCGACCGGTTCGCTCGCCTTCGGTTTCGGCGAGCCCTCCCTGTCGTCGATCCCCGGCATCAACTACGCCGGCCACGAGTTCATGGAAGGTGTATTCGCCCTGAATCCGGGCCAGACGGGCGTCGCTCCCAACCAGCCGCACGACACGATCTATGTCGTTCGCGTGCTGGCCCAGGAACCGACGGACGACATCCTCAAGGAGCAGTTCCTCGAAAGCGGACTCAGCTTCCAGACGATGAACGTCGCCCAGCGCGAAATGATGCGGACGTCGATCGAGTGGTACGAACAGCTCGAAAAGGACATGAACCTCGTCTGGGTTCGCCCGCCAATGGATGCCGGTAACTAACGAGCGATTGGGTGGCTGTGGTTTGCGCAGCAAACCACAGTCGTCGGCCTGGATAGCTCGACCAGCCGTGGTTCACTTCGTGAAACACAACCCCCCCCCCCCCGCACCCGCACGTCACCGCAACGGTTGCGACGAACGGAGATACGCAAACAGGTCGCGAATTTGCTGGTCAGTCATTACCTTGAGCTGTCCCTCGGGCATGAGCGACTGCCGGCTAGCGCGGAGGTCGTCGATCTCGTCTCGAGCGAGCGAGATGTTCTGCCCGTCGGCCCCGCGGATGACCAGCACGCTCGGATCCTGATCGGCGATGAGGCCGGTCAGCGTTCGGCCGTCGGAAGTGCGGGCGACGTAGTTTTCAAAGCCCTCGCGAATCTCCGCCGACGGATTGACCACCGACAGAAGCATGCCGCGCAGGTCGTCGCGCTTGTAGCCGGTCAGGTCGGGGCCAATCTTGCCCCCTTGGTTGAAGAGCACGTGGCACTTTCCGCAGTTGGCCGCGAACAGTTCCTTCCCCTGATACGGATTGCCCGAGCCGCTGCCGATCGTGGAGGTGAGCTTGTCGATGACGGACCGCAATTCATCGGCCGATGGCCCGGCCAGTTCGCCCCAATGCTTCTTGCACAGGGCCGCGATCTCGGGCGACTCGTGCAGCAAGAATCTGCGGACCGTCGGCTCGGTGACCGTCTTGGCATCGAGTGTCCCCGCGTCGATCGCTTGCAAGAACAAGAGCGTCCAGTTCGCCCGGCTGGCCAACAGCGACTGGGCCACGTCGCGCACCTGATCGGGCATTTGCTTGTAGGCAGCAACGACCGACTTGCCGATGGACTCGTCGCCATAGGATTGCAACGAGGCGAGCGCAGCGCTTTTGAGCGAGTCGTTTCGCGACTCGGCGACGAGTTTGAGCAGCACGCTGACGCACGACGGCTGACGAATCGTCCCGAAAATCGCCACCAGCGACTGCCGCTTGCTGGCGTCGGCTGATTCGTCGGCGATGAGCTTCAGCGCGTCGGCCACCGCGGCAGCGTCCCCTTGCCGGAGCTTGAGCGTCGGCGAGCTCGCGCCCGCTTTGGTCATCGCGGCGGCCAGCTCGTCGGGCAAGTTGCTGAGCGTTCGCCCTTCATAGGCCGCCTCCAGGCCCGCCATCAGTCGCCCTGCGTGTTCCTTGCTCGGCGCAAGGTCGAGCAGCTTCGCACAAGTCGCCAAATCCTGCCGTTTCCCGGTCGCCGCGTACCGCCGCATCAGCCGTTCGGCGATCGTCCCCTTCACGATCGGCTGGTCCCAGAACGCCTTGTCGATGAACAGGGCTAGTACGGCATCGCGATCCTTGTCGGCCTTGTCCTCGATGGCCCACCAGAGGAGCAGCGGGATGTGGATGTCGGTCGCATCCTCGCTCCGCTGGCACAGGTTTTTGACGATCGGCAGCGACTGCGCCGCCGGCAGACGACGGGCCGACGAGGCGAGTTGGCTGCGCACATGAACGCTTGGCTCGCGGTAGGCAAGTTCTGCCAGTTCCAGTGCCAGTTGGTCGCCGATTACGCCGTCGTCGCAGGCGAGCCGAACGGCCCACAGCCGAACTTGCGGCTCGGCATAATCGAGGAGGTCCATCGCACTGTCGTCGATCAGCGTGCCGCCGGCATTGAGCGCCCAGAGAAATTCTAACGCGTCTTGTCCCTTGGCGTCTTTAACACCAAAAGCACCGACAAACCGCGCCGCTTCCGGCATTCGCTGGGCCAGTTCGCGCTGCGTTGCCTGGCGAATCCACTTGTTGTCACTGGCCAGCCGCTGCGAAAGGGCCGCCGGGTCTTCCTTGGCCAGATTGAACTTTGGCACGGGGAGCGGCGAGCTCTTCCCCCGCAGCCGATAGATCCGCCCACTTTCCTTGTGAATGCGCCCCTGGTAGTGGCTCGCGTGGTCGATCCGCTGCTCGTAGAAGTCGGCGACGTAGATCGCGCCGTCGGGGCCGACTTGAATATCGACCGGCCGAAACCAGGGGTCGCTTGATTCGAGGGCGTAGCCCACGTCCTTCGTCTTGAACGACGAGCGGTCGGGCGAGACCTCGCTCATCACGACGTGTGACAATAGCGGCACCACGCCGAAGAGCCTGCCGTGATAGGCAGCGGGTAGCGTGGGGGCTTCGTAGATGACAAAGGTGTGCGAGAACCGGGGGACGTTGTGGTGCCCCATCGCTTCGAAATAACCGAATGTGAACGGGTTCGAGAGTTCGCCGTGCTTGCCGAATCCCTTTTGCAGGTAGCCCCCCTGCACGTAGTGAAAGCCCCTAGTGTTGCCGCCGTTGTGGCCGCTGAAGATGCGCCCCTGGGCATCAATCTCGACGCCGAACGCGTTGCCTCCCCCTTCGGCGAAGATTTCGTACTTCTTCTGCTCGGGGTGATAGCGCCAAACGAGTTGCCCGAGCGAAGGGACCGGCGGCGACTTGTCGCCGGGCCGCTTGATGTCGCCGGTGACCGTGCTCCCCTGCGTGGCATACAGCCAGCCGTCCGGCCCCCAGCGGAGGTTGTTCGTGATGCTGTGCGAATCCTCGATGCCGAACCCTTCGAGATGCACGACCGGGTCGCCGTCGGGCACGTCGTCGCCGTTGGCGTCGGGATAGAACAGCAGGTACGGCGGATTCAGCACCCATAACCCGCCGCGACCGAACTCGAAGCTCGACGCCAGACTCAGGCCGTCGAGAAACTGCGTGTGTTTGTCGAGCTTGCCATCGCCGTCGGTGTCTTCGTGGATCGTAATCTTGTCCGCGCCGCGAAAGTGGTTTGGTGGCGGCGGCGGAACCTGGTCATAGACGCTCCGCAAAAACTTGTCGCGGCTCACCATTTTCAGGCCCGCGGGGCTGGGGTATTGCAAGTAGTTCATCACCCAGAGCCGACCGCGAGAGTCCCACTTCATCGACAGCGGCTGGCCGATCTGCGGCTCGGAGAGGACCAGTTCGACCTGCAAATCGTCGGGAGTTTTCATCCGGGCCAGCGACTCGGCAGGCGACAATGGCCGGTCGCCGTCGTCGAGCTTTTTCAGCTCGCGCTCGACGACGGCGGCATCTTCGAGCTTGGCCAGGGCTGCCGTCTTGATCGCGGCCGGATCGATTTTTGCCCAGGCCGGATCGTTGCCGTTACTCGTTTCCCATTTACCGGCCAGGCGAATCGCCTGATTGCCGGCAATCAGCACCGGGGCGGCCACATTGAAGCCGTTGCGCGACTCAATCGTGCAGACGCGAACGGCGAGCGGCGTCTCACCACCGAAAGCAATCGCATCAGCCGGAATCGTCATCCGCCGCGTTTCGCCCAAACCACTGCGATAGGCCGGCGGAAACTCCCCCAAGCTGCCAACCTTCTGCCCGCCGACGAAGATTTCGCGGGCGTCATCGACCGCTTCGACGACAAGTTCGACCTTCCGCCCGCGCCACTCGGCCGGTACTGCGACCTTGGTGCGATACCACAGGAAGCCTTTCTCTCCGGCCGGCGCCTTCTTCCATTCGTCGGGGATCGACACCTCTTTCCATACCGGCTCAGCAGCCAACAAGATACATGGTTGCAAAGCGAAAGCGAGAGCCAACAGGGCCGGACGCATCATGGCGGGAACCAGCGGCGGGAGGGAAAGGCGGGAAACCGAGCAGCGCGGCCATGATACCGCGCCGCCCGGCGCGATGCGATCAAACACCACCTCGGCACGGCAGGAGCCTCTCCCTCCCAATCACTACTCTTCTCGACTCGGATTCCCGGAGAGCACCGTCAGCACCTCGGCCAGCACATCGTCGTCTTTCGTGGTGGTGTCGCTGCCGCCGTTTTTCACCAGGCGAATCCGCTCGATGCCAAAATACTCGATCGCGTTGCCGTTTACGCTGGCGGTATTTGCTCCGACGACGAACGTGTCGCGGCGTGAGGTGCCATAGATATTGATCACGCCCCCGACGCCATCGCCGCCATAGATGACCACATCGTCTTCCAGTTTGCCGCCGGCCGAGGCAATCTGCAGGCTGAAGAAGTCGGTAGCGCTGTCGGAGCCGACGAGAATCAGTTGCGTCACATCGCGGAGCGACGTGCGGGAGATTTCCCGAACTGAGCCCCGTAGCCGAAGCGAATCTGCCGAGTTTCAGCGGCTCCCTGGGTGGGGAGGGCGACATTGTTCCCCGTGCCGTCGATGGTTCGCCATTCGACGCCCGACAAATCGATGCCCCCAGTGAGGAGGCAGCGGCCTTCGAGCGTTTCGAGTTGCGGCTGGTAGCGGCGGTGACGTGAGATGCGAATGCCTCTGATGCTGCGCGACATGACACAAACCCTTCCATCAAGCGAGTGGCGAACGGGCCGCAAGCGCGCACCACGGGTACGCACCGGCTCGTTCGATTGAAGCCAGAGGGGAAGCGGCGCGCAGTGGGAGCGTGGCGGCTAACCGGCGACTTTCGCGAAGCGGCGCGTCAAGGCGACGGCGTGACCTCGCGCGAGCGGGCTAACTGCCTGGCAAGCTGCGGCCAGAAGAACCAGACGAGACGCGAGCAGAATTCCGTTCTACGAGTGCGGGCAGGATACGGACGACCGCGGATGCCGGCCGGCTTACCTATCAGCCAACCCCTTGCATCCAGCCGGGAGAGATGAGAACCCGGCGATGACTTCCTCGCTGGCTATCGCGAATGCTTTGGCTCGCGAATGAAGGGGAAAAACGCAAATCAGAATCAACCGCACTCCGTTGCGCTAGCGGCGGATTCTAATATCGCCGTACGAAACGTCAACTAGCTGCTGGCGAAAAATATCGAGAATTCTCGCACCGATCAGCGCATAAGCACGCCAGCATGAACGAACCAGCGTGAGCAGCTTGCTGCTGGAGTCCGCCGATGACATCGGTTGTCTCGCATCGCAATCCTTGCATGAATCGCCGATTGACCGATAATGCGGGCCGTCAATTCTTCGCCCATTGCAAGCACTCGAAGGACTTCATGTCACTCCTGGTTGTAGGTTCGGTCGCCATCGATTCCGTCGAAACGCCGCAGGCCTCCCGCGAGCGAATTTTGGGCGGGTCGGCCACGTACTTTTCGTATTCCGCCAGCTTCTTCACGCCGGTCAAGCTCGTCGGCGTCGTCGGCGAAGACTTCCCGCAGGAGCACGTCGAGCTCTTGCGCGATCGCGGTATCGACACGTCGGGGCTGCACGTCGTCCGCGGAGGCAAGACGTTCTTCTGGAAGGGGAAGTACCAGCCGAACATGAACGACCGCGAGACGCTGGAGGTGCAACTCAACGTCTTTGGCGACTTCCGCCCGACGCTGCCGGAAGCGTTCCGCCGCAGCGACTTTATCTTCCTGGCCAATGGTTCGCCGGTCACGCAAATGGCCGTGCTCGAACAGGCGACGGGGCCGCGGCTCGTTGTCGCCGACACGATGGACCTCTGGATTCGGACGCAGCACGAGCCGCTGATGAAACTGTTCAAGCGACTCGACGGCCTGGTGATGAACGACAGTGAGGCGAAGCTCCTCACCGGGGACGAAAATCTCGTTTCGGCGGGGCACAAGGTGCTCGCACTCGGTCCGCGATTCGTCGTCATTAAAAAGGGTGAGCACGGTGCGATGTTCTTCTCGCAGCACGAGACGTATGTGCTCCCCGCGTTTCCGACCGAGCGGGTCGTCGATCCGACCGGCGCTGGAGACAGCTTCGCCGGTGGCATGATGGGCTATCTCGCGGCCCAGGGAAACTTCGAGCCGCGAACGCTCAAGGAGGCGATGGCGTACGGCATTCTCGTCGCCAGCTTCAACGTCGAGGATTTCAGTCTGGAACGGCTCAAGCAGATCGAACGGAGCGATCTGGATCAGCGGATGGAGCGGTATCGGAAGATGTTGGCGTTTTAGGTATCCCATGCCTCGGATTCGCACCTTCGTCGCCGTCGAACTGGCAACAAGCGTCACGGCTCGCGCGGGCTTGCTCATCGACAAGCTCCGCGTTTCGGCGGCGCAGTTGAACTGGGTCCGCACGCAGCAAATGCATCTGACGCTCAAGTTCCTGGGCGATGTGCCGGACACGGAGACGCCCGACATCTGCCGCGTCGTAGCCGAAGCGGCTCGCCGCATCGAGCCGTTCGAGATCACGTTCCGCGGCGTGGGTGCATTTCCGACCGCCGAGCATCCGCGAACACTCTGGATCGGCATCGAGGACGGAGCCGAGGAGTTGTGCGTCTTGCAAGCGGCAATCGAAGGGGCGCTCAAGGAGAAGCTCGGCTTTCCGAAGGAGGCCCGCCGCTTTCAGCCGCATCTAACGATCGGCCGCGTGAAGCACGTGCCGCCCGGATCGGAGGGCGAGTTGACCGAGCTACTCAAGCAGCATCAGCACTTCGACGCGGACCTCTCCGTGATCGACGAAGTCGTCGTCTTCGCGAGTTTCCTGCGGCGAACCGGGCCAGACCACGAGGCGATCGGTCGGGCGGAGTTGGGTAGCTGAACTCGTGAGAGTTCGAAATAGCCGAATTCTCACGAATTCGGCTACGCTCACGCCGCCCGCTGAAACCGTCCGTGCTCGAGAAAGTGCCGCACCTGCTCGGCTGTTTCGCGCCGCCAGAGCAATGACGAGTGCAAACCCGGCAGCGTGATATGATCGGTTTCGCAGCCCAGACGTGTACTCGGCTCTAGCACGAGGAAATCGCTGGCGGCAGCGATGACGCCTAATTCCGGCACGGGGGGCGGCGGCAGCTTGCAGACGAAGCTGTCGGCTCGATCGGCGAGTTGAACGATGGGCGGGCAAATCCGACCGAGCCAAGGAGCAAGCCGCGAGGCGATGTGTGAACCGCGGTTGGGCGGAGCGACCATCACCACGCGGCCTAAGTGTCCCGGAGCAAATTCGCCCAAGGCCAGCCGTGTGATGATGCCTCCCATGCTGTGCGTGACGACGTGAACCCGCTCGACTTCACCGTCGAGCTTCCGCAAAAGCGCTGCAAGTTGTTGCCCGTGCCGCTCGATCGGCGACCAGAGGCTCGAATAGCCCCAGTTCACGACACGGCCAAAGAACGAGCCGAGCGCCCGGGCCAGCGGGGCCATCACCATGCGGTTGGCCGCCAGACCGTGGACGAGCACGACGGCATCGGAGGTTTTAGGGGAAAGCAGCATGGCCTTTCTCGCAAGCGATTTTCTGCGGCCCTATTGCATTCTAGATCGGTCGATTCAGCAGGCCAGTGCGAGCCTATTCGTTGTGGACGGTCCTATATCGGGTGCATGCGATTCACGAAGCGAACGGCAATATTTGCCAGCCACCGCAAATGCTGTGATTGGCTGCACTCCAACCACAGCCATCCCCAATCAACCCTGCACAACAAATTCGCAAATTACTGCCCCTGTCCCCCCGCCGAGTCTGTCGATAAAGTAAGGGTAGCAGCCGACTATCAGTTTTTATCCGGACCTCCAGCCATGACCCGCACGAATAAAGAGAAGCTGCTGGCACTGGTCTCGCGAATGCCCGACGACGTGTCGTGGGAAGAAGTCGCTCAGCGGCTGGAGCTTTTGCGGCACATCGAGATCTCCCGCCAACAGGCCTCGCTTGGCCAAACGACGCAGGAAGAGTTTCTGAAGGAATTACTGGCCGAGGACGCGGAAGTCCCGCCGCATCCGCACTTTCCGAGCGTGACGTAAGGCGAGCGGGGAACTTGCCGTGGCCGCTGACGACGACGTTGACGACGAATCACAGCCAGCTAAGTCTGGCTCGTTTGAACTCTCCCTCGCCGAGCTCGAAGCGATCGTGCATGATCTCGAAGAGGGGCAACTCGGCCTTGCCGAATCTCTGGCCCGCTACGAACAGGGCGTGAAGCATCTGAAGCAGTGCTTCCAGTTGCTGGAGCAGGCGGAGCAGAAGATCGACCTGCTAACGAGTGTCGCCGAGGATGGAACCGCGCAGACGACGCCTTTTGCGTCAGAGGATGAAAGCCCGCCGGAAACAACGCGACGCCGGCGTAGGTAGGCGAGCGGGGTGCGAAAGCATCCCGATGACTTTCCAAGATGTGAATGAGCCACATCATCGGGAGGTTGACGCCTCCCGCTCGCCATCTTCACGCCTTGCTCGCCGTCGTGACCGACATAGACGGTTTCCCGCACGGCACTTAGAATCGTATCTACGATGCCTCTTGCCGCGGAAACGACCGACTTCGCTCGCCTGACTGCCACACTGCGCGATGAGGTGAATGCTGCGCTAGCAAGCTACACGCAATACGATGCCGACACGCCGCCGCACTTGGCCGACGCGATTCGCCACAGCCTGTTGGCACCCGGCAAGCGCCTCCGGCCGCTTCTGGTGTTAATGGCTTGCCAGGCTTGCGGTTACGATCACCGGGCGGCTCTTCCTGCGGCCTGTGCGGTCGAAATGATCCACACCTATTCGCTGATTCACGACGACCTGCCGGCGATGGACGACGACGACCTCCGTCGCGGCCGGCCCAGTTGCCATGCCGCCTTCGGTGAAGCCACCGCCATTCTGGCGGGCGATGCCCTCCTGGCGCAGGCGTTTGAGCTGCTTGTGACCGATACGAGCCCGCCCGATTTGGCGGCTAGTTGTTGCGGGGAGCTTGCCCGTGCCGCCGGACCTTCAAATCTCGTCGGTGGGCAAGAGGACGACTTGGCCGCACAATTCACCGATCTAGGTTACGATCAACTCCAGCGGATTCATCGTCGCAAGACCGGGGCGATGATTCGCGTGTCGCTCCGGCTGGGAGGCATTGTCGCCCGCGCGGAAGATTCGCGGCTGATGGCCCTAGATGCCTACGGCGAGCGGATCGGCCTCGCGTTTCAGATTGTGGACGACCTCCTCGACCTGGAAGGGACCGCTGAATCGCTCGGTAAGCGGACGGGCAAAGACGACGGTCGAGGCAAGCTCACCTTCCCCGCAGTTCTAGGAAAGGAAGAAAGCCGCCGCCGCGCCGAAGAACTTGTTGCCGCCGCGATTGACGCGATCCAGCCGCTCGGTCCGCCGGCCGAACCGCTGGCAGCATTGGCTCGGTACGTTTTAGAACGGAAGCACTAAACCCGTGGGGCAGGCATCTTGCCTGCCAAAAATCCTGACAGGCTGGAAGCCTGCGCCACCAATATGCACCCTCATCTGACCAAACTCGAATCGGCTGCCGACCTGCACGGCATGACGAATACCCAGCTCGCCGAGTTGGCCGCGGAAATCCGCGATGTGCTGTGCAACCTGCTGGAAGAACGGACGGCCCACTTCGCATCGAACCTCGGCGTCGTCGAGCTCTGCCTCGCTCTGCACAGCGTCTTTGACTTCCGCACCGACCGTCTCATCTGGGACACCGGCCACCAGATTTATCCGCACAAGCTCGTCACCGGCCGTTACCACGAATTCCGCACGATCCGGACCAAGGGCGGATTGAT
>CAYLLN010000001.1:18443-59207 GCA_964384375.1 uncultured Pirellulaceae bacterium | reverse complement strand
ATTGATGGGGTATCCGAATCCCCACGAAAGTGCCTACGACCTGTTCATGACCGGCCACGCCGGCTCCAGCGTCAGCACGGTCAGCGGCCTGCGGAGCGGCGACGACCTGCTCGGCCAACACAGCCGCAAGAGCGTCGCGGTCATCGGCGACGGTGCCTTCCCCAGCGGCATTGTCTGGGAGGCCCTGAACAACATCGGCGGCATGAAGCAGGACCTGCTCGTCGTGCTGAACGATAACAAGATGTCGATCTGCCCGCGGGTTGGCGGCGTCGCGAGCTATCTCGATCGGCTGCGCACCAGCCCGTTTTATTCGGGCCTGAAAAACGAAGTGGTCCGCGTGCTAGAAAACGTGCCGCTTCTGGGCGACCCGGTCGAGCGATTCCTCGCTCAGCTCAAAGAGGGCGTTAAGGCCGGCCTGCACGGCGGCATGATGTTCGAGGACCTCGGCTTCCGTTACCTCGGTCCGATCGACGGCCATAACCTGCCGATTCTCCGCAAGTACCTGTCGATGGTGCGGGATCTCAAGGGGCCAATCCTGCTGCACGTCGTCACCGAAAAAGGCCACGGCTTCACCCCTGCCGCCGCCGACCCAGTCTATTTCCACACACCCCCGGCCTTCACGCAGGAAAACGGCTGCCCGGTTCCGAAGAAATCGGGTTCGGTGCCGGCTTATACGCAGGTCGTCAGCGAGGCGATTCTTGCGGCAATGCACCGCGACCCGCGCGTAACGGTTCTCACAGCGGCGATGTGCCAGGGGAACAAGCTGGAGAAAATTCGCGACGACGTGCCAGGCCGGTTCTTCGACACGGGCATTTGCGAGTCCCACGCGGTCGCCTTTGCTGCCGGACAGGCAAAGGCCGGCATGCGGCCGATCGTCGATATTTACAGCACGTTTCTGCAGCGGAGCTACGACCAGATTTTTCAAGAGGTCGCTCTGCAAAACCTGCCGGTTGTCTTCACGCTGGATCGCGCCGGCCTAACCGGCCCCGACGGACCGACGCATCACGGCACGTTCGACATCGCGTACATGCGTTGCTTCCCGAACATGGTCGTGATGGCGCCGGGCGACGCCTGGGATGTGCCGGCAATGCTCGACTTCGGGCTCGGCCACGACAGCCCAGTTTCTATCCGCTATCCGAAAGCGAATGCCAACAAAGCCCCGACCATTGGTCGGAGTGATTCGACCGATGACAATCGTCAGCCAGTCGAAATCGGCCGCTCCGAACTCCTCCGCGCCGGCGCCGACGGCACGATCCTCTGCTTCGGCACACTGCTCGAAAACTGCCTGAAAGCCGCTGAAACACTCGCCAGCGAAGGAATTGACATTGCCGTGGTCAACGCTCGCTTTGCCAAGCCGATCGACCGCGACATGGTCGAGCGAGCCATTCGCGAGACCGGGTTCGTCCTCACCGTCGAAGAAGGTTGCCTCATGGGAGGCTTCGGCAGCGCGGTCCTCGAAGCGGCCTGCGACATGTCGCTCGACACCAGCCGCGTCCGCCGTCTGGGCATCCCCGACCGCTTCATCGAGCATGGCGAGCGGGGGGAACTCCTGCACGACCTGGGCCTCGACGCCGCCGGCATCGCCGCCGCCTGCCGCGACTTGGTGGGGCAGGCTTCCAGCCTGTAGGTCCCGGCGGCTCGGCGGGACTTGCCGGTGAACAGCGATCTCTCTCGTCTTAATTGTGCCAAACTGCATCGCAGCGACTGATGGAACAGAATCCCTATGCGGCTCCTGCCGTCATCGCACCCTTGGTGACCGAGGATCAACTGCAACCGCTCCGGCGGCGGCCGATCGGCATCTGGATTCTTTCCGGCCTGCACCTGCTCGTGGGCCTGGCATTTCTCTCCTTGCCGATCATCGTCATCGGCATGTGGCTTCTCAACATTCCGCAGGCCGGCGGCGTCAAAGAGCCGGAATGGCTCATCGTCGGGCTACTGTGCGGAGTCTCTGCCTTGGCGATCGTCACTGGTATCGGCCTGTGGCGTGGAAGTCGATGGGGCTGGTGGCTGGCCGCGTTTTACTACGTTTCGTCAGCATTCAGCTTCACGTTCGAGATGCCCGTCCGCATTTGGCAATCGCTGCGGGAGGACGAACTGTTCGCCGTCATTGCGCCACTGTTGCTTGTTCGCCTGGCGATCCATTATTTGCTCGCCGCCTATTTCTTCAAGCGCAGCGTGCGAGCGTTCTATCGCTTGGAGAGCCTTAGCATCGTTAAGGCGATCATCATCTTGCTCAGCGTCACGGTCGCACTGTTCATCATTCTGGTTTTGGGCATCGGAGCCTATGTGTTCGCTACGCGATCCAGCGGTTGAGTGGCGCGTTTAAGTGATCGTTCTAGACGACTCCCTGGAATAGAAGAAATTCCAATTCGCCTTCTGGCGATTCTCGGCATAGAGTTGATTACAGGACTTTGCTCGCCGGAATCGCCACGTGCCTCAGGGTTATCGCCGGTTGCTCGTCTCTGCGAGCCTGCGGCGCGAACTCGCGTGTCCCGGGAAGGCCGACATTGTTGAGCGGCATCCCGGTGATGCCGGCGGCCGCAGCCAAGGCCACGCGTCATGCTCTCTCGCTTTTGGGGAGGAATGGTCGCACGGAGGCTCGTACTCGTTTCTGCGGTTTTCGCCGCCATCGCCGCGGTGCCGGCACAGCAGCTTGCAGCCGCCGACGCTCTGCCAATCCGAGATAACGGCGTGCAACCTCCGGCATCGCCGGCGACGTTGCAGCCCCCTCGCTCACCACGTTGGATCGTCGTGCATCTATCGGCCGATCTCTTCCGGCCTCTCGTTGAACAGCCAATCGACGAGAATCTGCCGGTGGATGAGGAAATTCTGGGCGTACATGCGACAGGCCAAGCCCGCGTGCTCGGCCAGCCGAAGCTTGTCGTATCCGAGAATTTGCAGGCCGCTGCGTTCGAGATTGAGCTATCGGGCACGATCAACTCGCAGACGGTCGGCCGCAAAGGACCGGCAACGCTATTCGGTCATTCGGACGCAACTTTTACGGCCACGAAGCGAGTGGTCTTCGATCCGACTCGCGGATTCGTCGGCTTGCCGTCGCAGGCAAATGCAACGACGAACGTGACAACCGATCGGATCGAGGCCGGCCGCCGCGGGCCGCTCGGACGCATCGTGGGACGAACGGTCGAGCGCGTCGCCTGGTCGCGAGTCGCCGACAGCAAGGGCGAGGTCCAGGCGATCGTGAAGGAGCGAACGGAGAGGAAGATCCGCGCGGAGTTCGACCGGATTCTCGATGAGCGACTAGCCCGCGTGAATCGCACGGCGGCCTGGCGGCATCCGGTCCTCTGGATGCTCGGCAGCAGCGGCCAGCCGCGGTACGCCTGTCGCACGGGCGAGGGCGGCCTACAGATCGCCGTCTCGCTGCATCCGCACGAAGTGTCTAGTTCGTTTCCGACATTCGACGGGGCTGCAAGCTCCAATCGCAATCGGCATGTGCAGGTGTGGCTGCACGAAGAGGCGGTTCACGACCGAGTCAACCTCGGCCTCCGGTGGCTGGAAGTCGCTCGACGCTGGATGCGGAGTGGCGATTCCCGATCATCACCAGTCGATTTCGCGACGCGACGCGAGTGGCTGGTTTTGCAGTTCGGCCAGCCGGCAGAAGACTCGGCAGCAGCAGTATTGGCGGATAGTCGCTGAGTCTCAGCCAATCTGCGTGAGTGCCGGCGTGCTCCGCCTCAGCTGCCCACAGGCCGCGTTGATGTCGTCCCCCTTCCGCTGCCGGAATTTCACGTTCAAGCCGCCCGCCAGCAGGATGTCGCGAAAGCGATTCACCGCATTGCCCGATGGCGTCTGGTACGGCAGTCCCGCGACCGGGTTGTATGGGATCACGTTCAAGAAGGCTTCACGACCCGCCAGTAAGTCAACAAGCTGGTGCGCGTGCTGCGGCTGGTCGTTGATTCCGGCGAGCAACACATACTCAAACGTCAGGCGGCGATTCGACACGTCGAGATAGCGATCAGCCGCGGCGATGATCTCTGCTAGACCGATGTTCTTGTTGACCGGCACGATGCGGTTGCGGAGCTCGTCGGTCGGTGCATGCAGCGACACGGCCAGGTGGTATCGCGTATTCAGGTCGCAGAGCCGATCGAGTTGTTTCGGCAAGCCGACCGTGCTGATCGTAATGCGGCGGTGGCTGATTCCCAGGCCGCTATCGGCGTTCGCTTCGTCGAGGGCGGGGAGCAGGTTGTCGAGGTTGGCCAGCGGCTCCCCCATTCCCATGACAACGATGTTCGACAGCCGCTCTTCCGCCGGCAAGAGCCGCTGGAGCCGGAGCATTTGCTCAACGATCTCGCCCGTGGTGAGGTTCCGATCGACGCCGTCTAAACCACTGGCACAAAAGACGCAGCCCATCGCACAGCCGACCTGCGTGCTGATACAGATCGTTCGGCGGTCGTCGTCCCGGAGGAGAACGCATTCGATTCGGTCGCCCGTCTCGGGGTTCGGGGCTTGGGGCTCGGGGCTCGGGGTGCCGAATTCGATCAGCAGTTTTTCTGTCCCATCGGCCGATTCCGAATGCCGGACGATGCGGCCCGTCCAAAGGCAGAACTCCGCCGCAAGCTCGGCCCGCAGCCCCTTCGGCAGATCGCTCATGTCCTCGAACGACTCGGCCCGCCCCTCGAAAACCCATTTGCGAATCTGCGCAGCCCGAAACGCCTTGTGGCCGCGGTCGGCAAGCCACGATTTGAGCGAGTTCCACGTTGCCGGTTCGAGAAGGTGCTGCATTTCGTTATCATACTGCCCAAACCCCATTTCGTCCCGACGATACGCACGCGATGTCCACCCGCAAAATGCCCCTCAGCCCCAAATCCCGAACCCCGAGCCCCAATCTCAAGCGTGCCCAGCAGCTCGTCCTCGAACTCATGGCCATCCCCGGCAAGAGCGGCGAAGAGGCGGGCGTGGCTGCATTCATTCGCGAGAAGCTACTCGCTGCGGGTGCGCCTGCAGAGGCGATTAAGACGGACAATGCTAATACAAAGGCGATCATTCGCGGCAACACGGGGAACTTGATCCTGAAGCTCCCCGGCACGAGCAAGGCTCCGCGACGGATGCTCACGGCCCACATGGACACCGTGCCCATCTGCGTCGGCTGCCGGCCGAAGGTCGAGGGGGAATTTGTCAAATCGGCGATTTCCACAACCGGCTTGGGGGCAGATAACCGGGCGGGCTGCGGGACGATCCTCTCGGCTGCCTTGGAGATTCTCGAACGCAAACTGCCGCATCCGCCGCTGACGTTTGTCTGGTTCATCCAGGAAGAGGTCGGCCTGTACGGCGCCCGCAACGTTCAACAAAGCCTGCTCGGCAAGCCGGCTATGTGCTTCAATTGGGACGGCGGCGCTCCGGAGAAGCTGACCATCGGCGCGACCGGCGGCTACCGGATGGTGATCGAAATCGACGGTGTGGCGGCTCATGCAGGCGTCTGTCCCGAACGGGGCGTGAGCGCGATCGCCATCGCATCGCTCGCGATCGCGAATCTTGCCCGCGGCGGCTGGCATGGCCTCGTGCAGAAAGGGAAGCATCGCGGCACGAGCAACGTCGGCTTCATTCATGGCGGCGAAGCGACGAACGTGGTCACCGATCGCGTCACGCTCAAGGCCGAGGCCCGCAGCCACGATCCGGCGTTCCGCAAACGGCTCATCGGCGAAATCGAGAAAGCGTTCAAGAATGCGGCCAAGGAACTCGTCAGTAGCGAAGGGCGCCGCGGCAGCGTGCGGATCGAAGGGCGGCTCGACTACGAATCGTTCCTGCTCGACGGCAAGAGTGATTGCGTCCGCCTCGCCGAAGCGGCCGCTAGCGCCGTCGGCCGCGAGCCATTTCAGGCAGTGAGCAACGGGGGCCTCGACGCAAACTGGCTCAATGCCCACGGCATTCCCACCGTCACGCTCGGCTGCGGACAGGTGAATGTCCACATGACGAGCGAAATGCTCGACCTCACCGCCTATCGCGACGCCTGCCAAATTGCGCTGCGCCTCGCAACAGCAGCGGCGGAGTAGCCAGCCGTTTGTAACAAGCCGGGAATTCCGCCGTTTCCTGGGAATACGACGGGAACCGCTGGGATCAGAACTAATGACCGGCCTTCATCGTCGTATTCAGGAAGCGCGAAATCTCGCTACCTGAGTCACGTCCCAAGCGCGGGCTCCACTCGGAGCCGAGCGCGCCATTCTGCATTCATGCAAGTTCAAGGAGCCCGCTCATGGTGCGCGCACAGGGGATCGCGTTTCTCGGTTCGATCGGCATTGCGGCATTCCTGGTGGGATGTGGTGCGGAAATGCACCCGGCCAGTGCGCCATCAGCCAGTGCTCCGTCGACTACGGCGGCAAAGCAGGCCGATTTTGAGGCGCCGCGATATTCGGCTGCTCCGGCATCCATGCCGATGCCGGCGGCTGCCCATGAAACAGCTCTAGCGACCGGTGACGCCGCCGGCAGCGCCATCGCACCGGTTCCCATTGAGGATTCGATCGAGCAAGGCCGCGGTCCGGGCGAAGGGGGGGACAAACACGCCTTCATCGAGGAGAACGAGTTCCTCGCTGTTCGCGACACGCCTCTCTCGACGTTCTCGATCGACGTCGATACGGCCAGTTACGCGAAGACGCGGGCGTACCTGCTCGAACATCATCGACTCCCGCCGCCGGATGCCGTGCGGATCGAGGAACTCATCAACTACTTCGACTATGCCTATGCCGGCCCGACCGACGAGCATCCCTTCGCCGTGCATCTGGAAACGGCCGAATGCCCGTGGCAGCCGCAGCATCGGCTGGTCCGCGTCGGCATTCAAGGGAAGCGGCTGGAAGGGGATCGCCCAGTTTCGAACCTCGTGTTTCTGATCGACGTTTCGGGCTCGATGGACCAGCCGAACAAGCTGCCGCTAGTGCAGCGATCGCTGGCGATGCTTGTCCGGCAACTAGGCGAGAACGACAAGATCTCGATTGTCGTCTATGCGGGCTCGGCGGGACTGGTCCTGCCGCCGACCAGCGGCACCGAGCAGGGAACAATCCTTGCCGCCATCGAAAACCTTCGTGCCGGTGGTTCGACGAACGGCGGCCAGGGAATCCAACTCGCCTACGCGACCGCCCGCCAGCAGTTCATCAGGCACGGGACCAACCGTGTGCTTCTCTGCACCGACGGCGATTTCAACGTCGGCGTCACATCGACCGGCGAACTCGTCCGACTGGCAACCGAAGAGGCCAAAGGTGGAATCTACTTAAGTCTCCTTGGCTTCGGTTTCGGCAATCACAACGACGCTTTGCTGGAGGAACTGTCAAACAAGGCCAACGGCAACTACGCCTTCATCGACTCCGATGCCGAGGCCCGCAAAGTGCTCGTCGAGCAGATGCAGGGGACGCTCGTCACGATCGCGAAGGACGTGAAGCTGCAAGTCGAGTTCAATCCGGCCACCGTCGCGGCCTATCGCCTCATCGGCTACGAGAACCGCCGCCTGGCCGATCGCGACTTCAACGACGATACCAAGGATGCAGGGGACATCGGTGCGGGGCACAGCGTCACCGCCTTGTACGAGTTGGTACCGGCCGGAGCCGATTCGCCGCTTACGCCGCCGGCGGTCGATCCGCTGAAGTATCAGGAGACAGGAGTCCGGGGACAGGAGACAGAGGCGAGCGGGAGGCGTGAGCCTCCCGATGAGCCTGCATTGGCGAATGCCACAGCTTCACGCGAGTTGCTCACGCTAAAGCTCCGCTACCAGCCTCCGTCCGGCGGCAAGAGTACGCTGATGTCGTTCCCACTCACCGATAGCGGCGCACGCTTTGGTTCCGACTCGGGCGACATGCAGTTTGCCACCGCCGTCGCCTCGTTCGGGATGTTGCTTCGAGACTCGAAGCACAAGGGACAGGCCAACTACGCGGCTGTCATGGAGATCGCTGCGGCGAGCAGGGGCGAAGATCGGCACGGCCTGCGCGGCGAATTTCTGGAACTCGTGAAGGCTGCTGGGCGTCATGCCGGCGAACCGATTGCGGCCGCACCGCTGCTGCCCAGGCAGCGTCCCGTCGTGATCGGCGCCCCACGCGTAGTCCCTCAACCAGTCTCCATCACTCGTCCGAACCGCTCCTCGACCACAAAACCCTTTCGTTTGTTCGGAAGTGAACTTGGCACAAGCGATATTCTCCTTGTCGGCATTGCCCTCGGATCGGCCGCTTCGTTCCTGGCTCTGGCGGCAACAGCGTGGCTCATTCACTGGCACACAGGTTCACTGGCACACAGGGAGAAACTCGCTGCCCTTGCCGTCAAACCGGTAAAGTGACCACGCCCTTACTTCGCGCGGCTGACCGCTGAAACACAAACTCGTTGCAGCCGTGGCCGCGGCCGCAGGTTTTGATCTGCCGAAGCTCGAATCCTCGTTCGCGATAGAAGTCCACAATCTGCTCAGGGGCGGCGACTTCAAACGGAAGGCCGCCAACCCAATCCACGACATCTCGCCACGGCGACATGCCACGCGTGCTCGATGCGGCGTAGTTTTTCCAAGTCGCACCGCGGCGGCCTCGCAACAGGTCGCGAAGCATGGTCGGTCCCCACAGACGCACAAAGGCCGGCCAAAGCACTATCCAGCGAAACGCCGATGGAAGTCGGTTGTAAGCTCGCTTTACGGCAAGCCATCTCCGACTGGCCGCTCCCTGATCGTTGTAGATGGCGATGAAGAGCTTGCCGCTCGGCTGAACGAGGCCTGCGACGCTTTCGAGTGCCTGCCACATCGCGCCAGTATGGTGCAGCACGCCCCAGGCATAGACGACGTCAAAGCTCCCGAGAGAGTCGAGGAATGCCGCGTCGAGCACCGAGCCTTGTTCGACGTTCCAAGTTGGGTCGCCATCGAAGTAACGCCGTTTCAGCTCTGCCGTGCAAGCGACCGACTGTGGATCAAAGTCGAAGGAACGGACGCTCGCTCCGAGCCGCCTCGCTGCCAGGCTGAAGAGCCCACTCCCGGAGCCTACATCGAGAAACGTCCGTCCATCCAACCGCTCAACATCGAGCATTTGCCGCAGTGATTGCTCGGCCAGTTCGATCCGGCGATCGTCGAGTTCGCCGAGAAAGTGCGACCAGTTCTCACCGAAGGCGAAGCGGCTTTCCGTCATATCAGGCGTCGCCTACCGCTATCGCTTCTCAGCCCCCGACTTGGCGGCGGTCGCTTCCGCCTTCACCGGCTCCTCTGTGAAGCGAGCCAGGTATTGCATGTGGCTTTCGGCGCCGGCGAAGCCAAAGACCTGCTGGTCCAGATCCATTTGCTTGTGCAACAGGCGGCCGGCTTCGAGGTCGAACTTGATCGTCCCTTCCTGAAGTCGCTGGACGAGTTGCGACTGAATCTTGGCGTCGTTCACCGGCGTGAGAACCTGCGTGGCCACCGAGATGGTCGCCACGCCATTTTCCACTTTGTCGAGCTTGTAACGCTGCCGCGTCGCAATCTTCTTGATCGAGCCGTCCTCAAGCTTCACCTGCACTTCGTCGGGAATCGACCAGGTGTTGCCCGCCTTCACCGGCTGGGCGGGAAACGGAATCGTCAGGTCGCCAATCCCGGGATTGAACTGCTTCTGCTTGTCGTCGCGCGAGATGATCCGGCCGTGCGGGTCCATCGTAACGACGGAGAGCACCTTCCCCATCGACTCGGCGACCAGCAGATATTCCGGCGGAGGCGATTTGTCGGTCTGGCTGTTGTAGCGAACTTCCGCCCGCCCCGTCGATTTCGTCCACATATCGACGCTCTCGACGACGTTCTCGAAGACGATGTTGCCGCTCCCATCGACCTGCTTCACCCGCCAGAGCCGATTCGAGACGCTTCGGCTGCTGTCTTCCGTCTCGGTGCCGCTGATCTTGGTTTGCACCGTCACGAGATGCACGACCTTCGTGCGGAACTCGTCGCCGGCGGCGAACTTGTACGCCAGCGAATAAGCGGGGGCCAGCTGCTGCTTGGTCTTGTCGAGCTCGGCCGAAAGGTCTTTGGCCGGCGCGTCGGCAGGAGTTGGCTTTGTCTCATCCGCCAGAACAGAGAAGGCAGCCACGGAAAGAGTTGCGACGACCGTGGCGAAAAGGAGATTCGTCTTCATCACGCGCTTCCTTGCGTTGTGAAAACCGCAGATTACTTTCGATACAAATTCCCCGCCCAGCCAAGCTTGTCTCGCAGCGTGCGATAGTAGCTCTGCCCGCGGCACTCCAGCAGTTTGAACGTCGGCTCCGCCCGGACGACGCGAACGCGATCGTGCGGCGCGAGCTTCCACAGCGGCCGCCCATCGACCACGACCGTCGTCCTTTCGTTCGGCTGCGGCACGACGATCTCGTACACGCGATCCGCCGAATCGACCACCGGCCGCACGGTCAGCGTGTGCGGGCAGATCGGGCAAATGACGAACGCGGCGAGCGTCTTCCGCAGGATCGGCCCGCCGGCCGACAGGCTGTGTGCCGTCGAACCGACCGGCGTACTGACAATCAAGCCGTCGCAAGCATAGGTAGTTGCCAATTCTGCGTCAACGTAAAGATCGAGCGTCAGCATCGAGAACGGCGGCCCGGCAAACACGGCGACTTCGTTGAGTCCCAGCGTCTCGGCCACGACCTCCCCCTCGCGGACGATCGAGCACTGGAACATGAGGTGCTCGACGATCCGGGCCTCGCCGGCCACGACCTGCGGCAATGCCTCGCCCAGTTCGCTCGGGCCAATTCCCGCCAAAAAGCCGAGTTTGCCTAGATTCACGCCGAGGATTGGAATCTGCTGCTGCCGCATTTGCAGTGCGGCCCGTAGGATCGATCCGTCACCGCCCAGTACCACCGCGAAGTCGGCAGGCGTTGTGCCCAGGTCTTGCTGGTAGTAGAAGTCCGCTAGCACCACATCGAGATGCTCGTCAATCAGCGGCCGCAGACGCTCGGCTTCTTCCAGCACATTGGCCCGCTCGCCCGATCCCAACAAATACGCCCGCGGCTTGTCTGGCCTCCGGGCCAGCCAGGGAATCGAAGCGGCAGCGGCGGTGGGGCTAGGCATGGGAAAGTAGTAGGCACACTCACTGTGCCGTCGCTGGCAGGGCTGCAAACGGTTGGTGAACACCCTATTCTACACTGCCGCATGAGCGAGCGCTTCCCGCCGAGCAACGACGCCTGGTCCGAGCCCGAGGATCAGGACGACATCGAATCGATTCCTGCGCGCCCTCCCGGCAGCCCGATCGAAGTCAAACACTTTGAAGACGGCGTCTCGATCACCGTCCCTCCAGCCGGCTTGTGGAAGGGAAGTCACGGTCTGTTTGGCTTCGGCCTCTTGTGGTGCGGGTTTATGACTGTGTTTTCCAGCATGTTCTTGTTTATCGGGGCCAACGCGCAAAACGTGCAAGGGGGCGACAAACTCTGGATCTTCGTGCTGTTCGTGATCGTCTTTTGGGCCGTGGGGATCGGCATGCTGCTGGGTGGCATCAACATGGGACGCCGGCAGGCAGGGCTGGCCGTGGCAGGCGGGACGCTGATGGTGATGCAGATCGGCATCTTCGGCAAAAAGCAGCGTGAATGGCCGCTGGCATCGATCGAGTCGATTTGCGTCGTTTCCTCAGGCATGGAGGTGAACGGCGTGCCGGTCATGCAACTGCAGATTCGGGATACGGACGGCAAGAAGCTCGGCCTCCTCGCCGGGCGCAGCGACGAGGAGCTGGAGTGGATCGCGCACGAACTGCGTGTCGCTGGTGGAATCAGCGAATGATGGCGATCCAACTGCGACTCGTCCCCTCTACGACTCATCAAGCCGCTGAATCAGAGCTCGAGCGATATCGAGTTGATCCGCAGCGCCTTGGGCGATGATCGAGTTGGTCCGTTCGTCGGCCGCTAACCGAATCCCTTGCCGCTGAAAGACGTTTTGCAGCACCTGCAGGATGTCACCGGCACGAGCATGGGTAAGCGTGAAGACCTTGAGCTCCGCCGCGGGACGAGCCGCTTCTGCCGCGGCAGCTTTCGCAGGCTCGGCCAAAGTCGCGGTGAGCACCACGTAGGTCTGCGTCGCATCGGCGCCGGCGGCCGATTGCTGGCCACCCACCAAAACGCTGCTGCCGCTGGCCACGCGCACCGTCGTGCGAGTGTTTTGATTGATGATCCGTCGCGGTTCCGGTGCGGCATCCCCCTCGGCCGGCTTCGTGAGAGCGAGTCGCGATCGCTCAACCGTCAGTTCCACAAGAATCTTGCCGTCCTGCTCCACGCGAGCAGTCGCTTGCACGGTCGTGCCTAGATTCTGCATCGCGTACGAAAAACCGCGGCCGCCGCCTCCGGGGAATCCACCTTCCTGACGACCTGTTACCAGAGGTGCGTTCTCGCCGAACTGAGCCGAAGCGGGGACATTTTCCAAAAGCGACAGCGAAATCCGCGAGGCGGACGACAGCTTCCCTTGCTTGTCCAGCTCGACGATTTTCGCCGCCGTGATCTCGGCGCCGTCCGTTGCCGGACCGACGGCATCAGCCAGCAGAACGTTGATCGCCACCAGTTGCCCGGCAGGGGGCGGCGCCTCTTGGGCGGCCGTTGTTCCTGCCAAAAACAGTCCCGCCATCAGCACGAAGAATGAACGCATGACCTGGCCCTCCGCGAGTGAGTTTCGCCCCCGACGGGCCTTTAACCCCTGACCGGCCAGAAAGTGCCGAGGTCGTTACAATCCGGGCGTCAGTTTTCGACCCGGTACAGATTCCCCTCGGTGCGGATGAAGAGAGCGCTGTCGCCGACAGCATAGGAGGCGAGCGTCCGCTCCTTGAAACCGGCTTCGGTCGGTTTGGCGAACTTCTTGCCTGGCCGGAGCACCAGAGCCGGTCCTTCCTCGCTCTGGATGTAGATCTTGCCGTCGGCATAGACGAGCGACGACGAATAGTTGCCGCCGATTCGCTCCTGCCAGTGCTCCTTGCCGGTGCGGGCATCGACACAGGTCGCGATCCCTTTGTCGGAAACCATGTAGAGCTCGTCTCCAACGAGCAGCATCGACGGTGTGTGCGGTGCCCCTTTCTTCAGCGTCCACGCGACATGTGTCTCGGTCACATCGCCGCTGCCGTCTGGGCGAATGGCGAGGACGCTCGGAGAATCGTAGCTCGTGCTGATAAACACGAGCCCGTGGCCGAAGACCGGCTTGGGGATGACCGAGTAGCCATCGTAGGTGACGCTCCAAATCTCGCGACCAGTGGCCGGATCGAGCGAATTCACGATGCCGGCGCCCGGGCAGATGACTTGCGTTTTCCCAGCAACTTCAATCGCTGTGGGCGTGGCAAAGGCAAACTTTTTGGGCGGATCGCCAGGCCGGGCAAACCGCCACGTTTCCTCACCCGTTTTCGCGTCGAGCGCGATCACGGCCGGCTCCGAGGCGCCATCGCAGGTGAAAATGAGCTTTCCGTCCACGAGGATCGGCGAGCCGCCGTTGCCGTGAACCGGTGGATACTTGATCCGATCGTTCCGCCAAAGGACGTTACCGTCCAAGTCAAGGCAGGCGGTCCCTTGATGTCCGAAATGGACATAGAGCCGCTCGCCGGCGACGATTGGCGTGGGGCTGGCGTGGCTGTTCTTGCTGTGAATCTTCGGTGCGGTGGCGGCAGACTGAACGAACACCTCGCGCCACCATTTCACTTCCCCGCTAGCCGCATCGAGGGAGTAAACACGCAAGGAAAGATCGCCAGCTTCGTCGTCCGGGTCGTTGGGCGCGGCGGTTGTCAGGTACAGACGCCCAGCATGCAGGCTCGGTGAAGACCAACCCTTGCCAGGAATGGGCATCTTCCAGGCGACATTCGTCGATTCGTTCCAAGTTTCCGGCAAACTGCTGGCTGTGGCGTGGCCATCGCCGGCGGGGCCGCGGAACTGCGGATAGTCAGCGACAGCGGATGCAATGGCCACGAAAAACACGAAGATGCACGAAAAAAGACGCGGCATGATAGTCGGAGGTCGGAGGTCGGAAGGCGAGCGGGGGCGTGAGCCCCCTGAGCCATAAGTCGAATGTCAGGGAGCGAGAGGATCGAAAGTTTGGCCGTGCTCGGCATAGACCTGCTTGAGGTCGGCGAGCTCCGTCTTCACGCGGTCCGATGGCTGAACGAACTTCACCGGTCGTGGTACGACTAGTGCCGCCAACTGCTTGATGTCAGCCGTGAATAACAGCCCGAAGCAAAACTGCTCCGGCGTTTGATCGACCTGTCCGCCTCGCTCGATCACTTCCTTGAGCGAGCCGAGCGAGCCCGTGAGCGAGATGCCGTCGATCGTTTTCTCGTCGCGGGTTGCGGCGGCCAGGGCCATGAGACTCGTGCGCGGGCCGATGGCGGCGATCTGCACGTCGCCCGCTTCGCGGTCGCTCTTCAGCCACCGCGCGATCGACTGAAGCTGGCTCGCCTGGACGCCGAGTGGCCGCTCGCCCACACTCGATACGAGGAGAGCGAACAGAAAGTCACGCTTTTCGATCTTCGATTCGCCCAGGTAGAACGGGTCGATGGCGACGACGCGGCGACCCTGAGCGAGTGCAGCGGCAACGGCTTCGCTTGCCGAGGAGCGGCCGCCGTCGGCCAGGATGATCGTGGTTCCCTTAGGCGATGGCGGTGCGATCTCGACTGCCGGAACCGTCCACGCATCCCCGATTCGGAGCTTCCAGCGCTGAACCGTTAGTGTGCTGGCGTATGCTTTCTCCCCCTTCACGGCAGCGATTTTGTTCTCCGTCGGCAGCCGCAGGATCGCAGCCACCTCGTCGCGACTCGGCTGTTTGGCCGGCAGACCCTGCATCAGGCTAGCGGCGAGTTTTTGCAGATCGAGAGTATCGGCAGGTAAGTCCACCGCAAGCTGCTCGGCCTTCTTCACTTCTTGCACGCACTCGATCTCGTTCGGCGAAAACCGAGTATCACCGGCATACCAGTGCTGGCCGATCACCTTGTAGAGCGCCTCGCGATTGTCGCGCTCGAAGTTGTGCGTGCCAGGGTCGTAGTTCACATGCTCGTGCAGATTCTCCGCCTTGCCGAAGAGCTGAAAAACGGGGCGCGACGCCTCCATCAGCGGCGGCAGGGCGTGCGGAGCAGCAAAGCAGCAATTGTCCTTCTCGTTGAACGTGAGCAGAGCGACGCGCGGGGCCAGCATCGCCGTCAGGTGGGCGTAGTCTCCCGTCGCGGCCAGATCGACTGGCGTCTGCTCGGAATCGCCGAGATCGGAGTGGTTGTGAATCCGCGTCAGATAGCTCGAATAGCCGGCTACCGGATTGGCCAGCGTGACGCGCGGGTCGAGCGAACTGATGAAGATCGTCTGCCAACCGCCGCCGGAGAGGCCAGCGACGCCGACCCGTTCCTTATCGGCATGTTCATGGGCCAGCAAGATGTCGAGCCCGCGCTGCATCGCCAGGTAGAACGGCGCGACGCCGCTCGTCCCGCACAGGTCGAGCTGATTCAGCTTGTAATGCACGAAACCCGGCCCGCGCAATTGCCCCATGCCGAACCATTCGAGGTTCAGAGCGATGATCCCCCGCTTCGCGAGATTGATGCAGCGGATTTGCTTGTAATCGGCTGCTTTGCCCGCGCCGTCGTGTCCGTTGACGTTCAGAAAGACCGGCGTCTTGCCGTCGAGCTTCGTCGGCTCGTAGAGCACGGCCGGAACCCAAAGACCGGGAACCGCTTCGAAGCGGAGCTTCTTCAGCTTGTAGCCTTCCCCTCCGTCGATTGTTTCGAGCCACTCGATCTTGCCGCGGAAGTCGCGCCACTTGGCCGCTTCGCCGCGAAAGACGACGCGATCGAGGACGTCTTGGCGGATGCCTGCGATGTATTTCTGCCAGGCTTCCGGCGACGTTCGCTCGGGAGCATCCGCCGCTGGCAAACGGAGCACGCGGGCTTCGCAAAATGCTTCCACTTCACGCTGCGGCGTACCCGGTTCGAGAATCGGTTTGGCGAGAATCTCGGCCAGTTCCGCTGCTGTGGGTGATTGCGACGCCGGGGCAGGTGGCAGGACGTAGGCAGGTCCGATCCGCAGATTGCGAAACCAGACTTCCTCGCTGTGGTTCTGCAGGCCGAGGAAACCCTTCGTCAGGCGACCGTCGAGTTCCGCGTGCGAAGCATCGTCGGCGTCGAGAATGACCACGCCGTTGTGGACGATTCGGTAGCGCTTGCTGTGGCAGTTGATTTCGAGCGAGTTCCACGCGCCCGTGTCGCGGCCGACGTGGCTCGTCGCCGGAGCGACCGCATAGAGGCTGCCGGTGAACTGATACGGCTTGAGTTTGGTGTACTTGTCCGCCTTGTCGTCGAGCACCTGCACTTCGATCCCCGCGCCGTCGCCGTGGTGATCGCCGTCGGCAGGGACGCGGATATAGACGCCGCTGTTCCCCCCCGATTTGAGCTTGTAATCGAGCCGCAGGTTGTAGTCGTCGTGCTCCTCAGCACTTCGCAGCCACGGCCCCTTCGCTCCCGTGCAGACGATCGCACCGTCCTCAACTTTCCAGCATTTTTCGGCCGCTTCGCCCGCCCCTTCCCAACCGGCAAGCGACTTGCCGTCGAAGAGCGGCCGGTAATCGAGTTCTGTGACAGCGATGTTCTTGAACTCGAACTGGCCGCCGCCGGGGACTTCGACCTGGATGCCGATATACCCATCGCGGTTCTTCACGCCGTCCGTTTCCCAAGCCTTTTGGCCATTTATTTCCATGCTGGCCAGCTCGCCGACGACCGTCAGCTTCGCGTGGTTCCACTCTCCTGGCTTCACGAGATCGGTGCTGCGGGCCTTGGGAAAGCCAATAAGGTTCAGTTCGTCGCCGTGCTTCAGGTTGACCTGATACTGCGTCGGCCACGGCTTTCCTTCGGGTGGAGCTTCGCAGCGGATGTAGATGCCGGCGTCATACTTCTCCGCTTGCAGCGGGCGATAGTCCAGTTCGAGCACGAAATCGCGATAGCGGCTTTCGCTCCGAATGAAGCCGTCTCTCCCTTTGAGCACAAGCAAGCCGCCGTCCAGCGTCACATCGCAACCAGTGATGTGCCAGCGACTCAGGTTGCCGTCGGCGAGCAAGTCGGTCCGAAAGCCAACGGGCTCCGCGGCGGCGAGCGTTGCGGCGAACGAAAGTGCAATGAGCAGCGAGGCGAGCAAACGCATCGTGGCACCAGAGGGCGGGAAGGAAGGGGAGGCGGGCTGGGGACGATGATACGCGAGTTCGCAAGCTGGAGCAAATCGTCCGAGTGACTACGAATTGCTCCGCCTCCGCGGCCGCTTGGCTGGTGGTGGCGGAGGAATGTTTGCCGCTGGTGCTTCTGTGGGTTTGGGTGGCTGCTGGCTTCCTTTTGCAAACCAACCGATCGCCCACCCTGGCAGGCGCTTGATGCCGGCGATGATTTGCGGCCAGGCGAGCCAGAGGGCGCCGAGGATCAAGCCGACGCGCACGCATCCGCCGGCAAAGCCCGCCGCGCTACCGTCCTCCGGCCCACGCAGGGCGACGATGAGGCCAACCACCAGGAGGAAGACCGCGAGAATCCCCAAAGTCGTGCGACGCATTCACTTCCCAATCGCATACAGAGCATTGAACGATCGCAGGTAGATCCGCCCATTGGCGATGACCGGCGAGGCGGTGATCGGCTCGCCCATGTCGTTCTGCGACACGATCTCGAACTCTTTGCCCGCTTTGACGACAGTCACGGTTCCTTCGCGAGCGATCGAATAGATGTTGCCATCGGCATAGACTGGGCTCGCCCGATGTCGGCCTTCGCTGGTCCGCTGCTTCTTGTAGAGGACGTTGCCTGTCTTGGCGTCAGCCGCCGTGAACAAACCACCTTCATCGCACAGATAGACGATCCCATCGACGACGAGTGGCGAGGGGACATCCGGCGTGCCGTCGGTCCACCGCCAGTAGGAGAACTCATCCTTGTCGGTGATGTTCCCCGTGCCATCGGGCTTGAGGCACAAGACCCCCTTCTTCTTGGCCGACGGGACCACGATGAATCCCGGCACGGCGACTGGCGACGCGACGAAGCGGAGCGTCTGGTTGTAGCTCCCCTTGGGATTCAGGTCGCCGCAGCGCCACAGCTCGTGGCCGTCCTTCAGATCGTGAGCGACGATGTAGTCGTTGCCGTGCGTGAGCAGGAATTCCCGCTCGCCGTCGCGGTACAGCACGGGCGAAGCGTAAGAATGCTCGCATTCGACGCGGCCGTCGCTCGGCCGCTCGACCTGCCAGAATTCATTCCCCGTCACTCCATCGAGGCAGACGACACGGGCCTCGCGCGTGTCCGGGTTTCCGTCGCCGTGAATCAGTTGCAGATAGAGCCGGCCGTTATCCAGCACCGGCGAACTGGCGAGGCCGAACTGAATGTTCAGCCGGCCGTAGCGATCCTGCACGTTGAATTTCCAGACCTCTTTGCCGTCCACCGTGAAGCAGGCGAGTTCGCCCGTCCCCATGAGCGTCCAGACGTGCTTGCCGTCGGTGCATGGCGAGGGCGAAGCGTAGTTCCCTTCGTCGTCCCGAACTGCCTTGTTTCCCGCACCAATCGTCTGCCGCCACAGTTCCTTGCCGTCGGTGCCGACGCACATCAGGATCAGGTTCGATTCATCGACGCTGGTCAGAAAGATCTTGTCGCCGAAGACGACTGGCGTTGCGCCCGCTTGCCCTGGCAGCGGCAGCTTCCAGAGGACGCCCTCGGTGGCGCTCCATTTCGTGGGCAAGTCCTTCTCGCCACTGATGCCGTCGAGCTTTGCTCCGCGCCACTGTGGCCAGTCCTCGGCCGGAAGGGACGGCGCCATGATGGCCAGAGCGACGATGGCGAGGATTGCCGGCAGCAAACGCATGAGAACCTCGGTGGGAAAGGCAGTGTCTTGTGCGGCGGGAGCAGCGGTGATCGGTCATTCCGCTGCCGATGGGGGAGAACACTGTAGTTTGTGCTGCTTGCCGGAGCGGGTCAAGCGCGATCGAGGGCCGACGGTAGCTGGGAGCCTTTGCGTTGCCACGCTTTTCTAAAATGAGGGGCGAATCCATGCGTTCGGTCAGCCTGTGTTACCACCGCCCACCAATGCCCCTTCCGCACTTCGCCGTTACTCCCTATACTACAAGGCTTTCCGCGACCGAATTTCGACTGCCGGGTGTCCTATGCCCAAAATGAAGACCCACAAGGGAACGAAGAAACGGTTTCGCCTGACGGCCACCGGCAAGGTGAAGCACCGCGCTGCCGGCACGAGCCACTTGGCCTCGCGCATGTCGAAGAAACGTCGCCGGAATTTGCGCCGGACCGATGTCATGGACAAGGCGATGGCGCATCAGATCGTGGCCGCTTTGGGCAAATACAGCCTGTAGCGCAACACGATCCGCGGTTGGCATCCACGGATAGCCGGCCGCCCCACGCACGCGGGCAATAACACCTGAGCGATTGACTCGGGGGCCTGGCCGTGCCAACCACAAGGATTTCGTTCGATGCGTGCACGTAAAGGGGCCGCCACCACTCAGGCGAAGAAGCGGCTATTCAAGCGAGCCAAGGGTTACGTTGGCGGCCGTCGCAAACTGCTGCGGACGGTGAAGGAAACGCTGGTTCGCGCCGGCAAGTTCGCGTATCGCGACCGCCGCGTCAAAAAGCGTGAATTCCGCCGCCTCTGGATCACCCGTCTCAGCGCCGCCTGCCGCGAGCGCGACCTGCGTTACAGCCAGTTCATCGCTGGTTTGGAGCTCGCCAAGATCGAGCTCGACCGCAAGAGCCTGTCGGAGATCGCCGTTGCCGATCCGGCGGCGTTCGATGCGGTGGTGGCGCAGGTGAAGAAGGCGCTGGGGATCTAAGCCGGCGAGCGGGATGCGTCAGCTTCCCGATGGCGTGTTCTTCCAAAGCGGCATCGCCCGCGACCAGCGGCACTGTCATCAGGTGCACTGTCATGTCCCTCGCCCAATTCCTTGCCGATCTGGATTTGCTCGTCGCCGATGCTGGCCAGGCATTCGACGCCGCGTCCGACGATGCGGCCGTCGAAGCAGCGCGCATCGAGTTTCTCGGCGCCGCCAAAGGGCGGATGAAGGCCGTACAGAAGGGGCTCGGTGCCGTCGGCAAGGATGACAAGCCAGCAGCCGGCAAGCGGCTGAACGAGGTGAAGGCCGCGCTCGAAGCGGCCCTCGAAGCCGCGAAAGTACGAATTGCTGCAACTCCCACGACCGCGAAGGGAGGCCCTCAATTCGATCCGACGCTCCCCGGCAAGCCGCTTCGTCTTGGTCGATTGCACCCCATCACGCAGACGATCGAAGAACTGAAAGACATCATGGGCCGACTCGGTTTCTCGGTGGCCGAAGGGCCAGAGATCGAGGACGAGTGGCACAACTTTGAGGCGCTCAACATTCCAGCCGAGCATCCGGCGCGGGACCCGCTGGAGAATTTTTACTTGTCGGTGGGCGCCTCGGCGAGCGGCCAGCGTAAGCTGGCCGATGATGTGACCTCCTCCGAACTACCAAACCATCGGGAGGCTAACGCCTCCCGCTCGCCTGGCAAGGACTCCTCCCGCTCGCCCCTCCTCCTCCGCAGCCAAACGAGCACCGTCCAAATCCGCGTGATGGAGCACCAGCCGCCGCCCGTGCGGGTGATTTCGCTCGGTCGCGTGTATCGGCCCGATGCGGCTGACGCGACGCACTATCCGATGTTCCATCAGATCGAGGGCCTTCTCGTCGATCGGAACGTGACGATGGCGGACTTGAAGAGCGTGCTCCGGATGTTCGCCACGAGCTATCTCGGCGGCGACGTTCATGTCCGGTTTCGCCCGTCCTTCTTCCCCTTCACCGAGCCAAGCGTTGAAGCCGACATGCACTGGAACGACCGCTGGATGGAATTCGGCGGCGCGGGAATGGTCGATCCGAACGTGCTGCGAGCCGTCGGCTACGATCCCGAAGAAGTGAGCGGTTTTGCGTTCGGCTTGGGGATCGAGCGGCTCTGCATGCGCCGTCACGGTATCACCGACATCCGCGAGCTGTATAAGAACGACGTCCGTTTTCTGCATCAGTTCTAACTCCGCACTCCGCATTCCGCGCTTCCATGATCGTCTCCTGGAACTGGCTGAAAGACTACGTCCCGCTGGCGATGCCCGTCGGTGAGGTCGTCCAGCGTCTGATGATGGCGGGGCTCAACCTCGAATCGACCGAGGAACTGGGGAGCGACGTCATCATCGACCTGGAGGTGACGAGCAACCGGCCCGACTGCCTCGGCCACATCGGAATTGCCCGCGAGGCGGCTGTGCTCACCGGTTTGCCGCTGAATGTCGCGGAACCAGCCTTGTCGGCCGTCGATCAAACCGCGGGCCGCATTGCTGACGACGTGCGGAACTACACCAGCGTCACGGTCGATTGCCCGGACCTTTGCCCGCGATACACAGCCCGCCTCATTCGGGGCGTGAAGATCAAACCGTCGCCAACGCAGATGGCGGTGCGGCTGGCAACCATCGGCCAGCCTGTGATCAACAACGTCGTCGATATCACGAATTACGTGCTCATGGAGTGCGGCCAGCCGCTGCACGCGTTCGATTTTCAGAAGCTCGCCGGCCGCAAGATCATCGTCCGCCGTGCCACCGCAGGCGAGCAATTCGAGGCCATCGACCACAAGTCCTACACGCTCGATCCGGAAATGTGCGTCATTGCCGACGCCTCGCGTCCGGTTGCCCTGGGGGGCGTCATGGGCGGAGCCGACACGGAGGTTTCGCCGACCACGACCGACGTGCTGATCGAATCGGCCCAGTTCGCACCATTGTCGATTCGCTCGACCGCCCGCAAGCTGAAGCTACATAGCCCGTCGTCGTATCGCTTTGAGCGCGGCACCGATCCCGAATGGGTCGATTGGGCCAGCCGCCGGTGCTGCGAGCTTATTCTCAAACACGCCGGCGGCGAACTGGTCGAGGGAGTAATCGACGTTGGTCCGGCTCGAGCGCCGCGTGAGCCGATCGTTCTGCGACTGTCGCAACTGAAGCGGATTCTGGGGATCGATGTGCCGGGCGAGGCGGTTCGCAAGATTCTGTCGGCACTTGGCTGCCAGGAGAAGGGTCACGACGCCGCGGGCCTGAGCACCGTGCCTCCAAGCTGGCGTCGCGATCTGTCGCGCGAGATCGATCTGGTCGAAGAGGTCGCCCGCGTTCACGGCTACGACAAGATTCCTGAGAACGCCCGCGTGCCAATGGCGGCCTCGCACAAGAGCGATAGCGATCGTGTCATGGTGAAAGTGCGGCAAGTGATGACCGCCGGCGGTTTTGACGAGGCGATGACGGCGAGCGTCGTGCCGGAGCGGTGGTCGGCGGCGTTCAGCCCCTGGACCGATGCGCCGGCCCTCACTGCCAACACGCCGCTCCTCGAAGGGGCTGATCGGCTGCGGCGGAGTCTCGTACCGAGTCTGCTCGATGCCCGGCGGATCAATGAATCGCTCAGCAATCCGGTGATCGAACTGTTCGAGACAGCCCGTATCTACCTGCCGCGTCCCGGCGAGTTGCCCAATGAGCAACTGACGCTGGCAGCCGTCAGCGGACAGGGGTTCCTGGCCGTGAAAGGCGTTGTCGAGGCGCTGCTTGCCTCGCTACATATCCACCAGCCGCTGGAGTTGGTCGATTTCTCGCACACGCTGCTAGTGGCTGGTCAGGCTGTGGAATTAAAGGTCGGCGGCTCCAGGCTCGGCTTTCTCGGCGACGTTTCGCCGGGCGGCCTCAAGTCGTTCGGTATTCGTGGCTCAACGACGATTCTGGAACTCGACCTGGGCGTGCTGATCAAGCTTGCCCAACTGACGACGAAATACGCCGAGCAAAGCGATTTCCCGACCATCAGCCGCGACATCAACCTGATCGTGGCGGAAGCGGTCCACTGGGGGGAATTGGCGACGACGGTCCGTTCATCCGCAGGCCCGAATCTCGAACGACTCGAGTATCTCGACACGTACCGCGACCCTGCCAAAGACGGTCCCGGCGTGAAGCGGCTGCTGTTCTCGCTCACGTTGCGCCCCAAGGACCGGACGCTCACCGGTCCCGAAGCTGATGCGATCCGCGACGCAGTCGTCTCCGCATGCCAATCGCAGCATGCGGCGAAACTGCTGACATAGCTGCACGCGGACTACTTTTCGACCACCCAGATATTTCGGAACACCACCGGGTTGCCGTGGTCTTGCAGGTAGAGGCTGTTCTTGCTCGGCCCCTCCTTGTCCTTGCCCGGCGTACCGTCCTTGAGATCGACGTTGTCGTGAATGACGACGCCGTTGTGCTTCACCGTCGCGCGGGCGTTGGCGACTTTCTTGTCTCCTTCGTACTTGGCGGCGGTGAACTCGATGTCGTAGGTCTGCCACGCGAGCGGCGGCAGGCACATGTTCACAGCCGGCTCGGCCACGGTGTAGATGCCGCCGCACTCATTGTTCTTCCCTTCCAGTCCGAAGCTATCGAGCACCTGGATTTCGTACCTTCCCTGAGGATAGACGCCGCTGTTACCGCGCCCCTGGCCGCGCGACTTCGGCATGAACGGCGTGCGGAACTCGAGATGCAGCGTGTGATCCCCCATCTTTAGCTTGCTCACCGGATTGCTGGCGGCCAGCAGGTTCTCTTCAACGATCTTGCCGTTCTCGAAGTTATCGGCAGTCGTGCCGTCGAAGAGAACCTTCGCCCCTTTCGGCGGCTTTGCGCCGAGCGTCGGGCTCTTCCGTTCCACCTTCTTGAGTTCGCCGATCTTCTCCCCTTCGCCGTTGAGTACCGTTAACACTCCATCTTTGATCGAGACGCTGAACGTGTCCCCCTTGAGCGTCGCCGTGTCTCCCTTCAGTTCTCCTTCGGCCATTCGCTGCTCGCCCCCCTTGCTCCATCCTTCGCCGGGCAATCCGCCCGCGTAGCCGACGAGCGAAAACTTGCCGTCCCCCAGGGCGATCACTTGTGCGCCCCATTTGTCGTCGCCGGCCTCGCCCACGTATTCCCCTTGCACGGCAAAATCTGGACCGGCTTCCTTTGGATCTGTGAAGGCCGGATCGGCAGCAATGGCCAATGCGTACGCGAACAGGACGAAAGTGGACATGGCGATCGAATACCAGCGCATGGAGAGTGCCTCAAGCTAGAGAGAGATGAAACTTCTGGCCTATTTTGTCCAGAGGAGGGAACGCAAACAAGCGAGCGAGGAAAGAGAATCTCTCCGGAGCCTAGGTCTGCCGGCCTGCTTCGGCCAGCGAGCGGACGATGCAATCGGCGACGGCGGCCGCATCGACTTCCAGGGCGACTTCGATGTCGGCTCGGCGGGGTGCATTGGGGCGACGATCGAAGATGGTCGCTCCCAGGCTCAGTTCGCCAGTCGTTTCCACGTCCCCCGTCAGCTCGGTCGTCTGAAATAGCTCCGGATGCAGCATCGCGACGACGGCGACCGCATCGGGCAGATCGATCCGTTCCAAGCCCAACTCCTGCCGATACGTGCGAAACAGGTGCGGCAGCGTCTTCTTGAGGAGTCGGCCGGCGCGGGTCGCTTCATCGGGCAACTTATGCAATAGGTCGAGGGACCAGAGGACGCGATCGGTCACGTCGAGCGGAATGAGCGTCTTCGTGGTGGGCGAGCGAAACACATCGCGGGCACTCGTTGGATCGCAATAGATATTGAACTCGGCAGCCGCGGTCACATTGCCGATGCATTTGACGCTCCCCCCCATGATCACGACGCGGCCGAGGAGCGAAAGCAACTCTGAATCGCGGGCCAAGGCGCGGGCGACGTTTGTCAGCGGACCCAGGCAGAGGAGCGTCACCTCGCCAGGCGCCGCCCGAATTTCGTCGGCGATCAGTTTCTCGGATGGATGCTGTCGGGCGAGTTTGGAAACGGCCAAACCGGTGTTTCCCAGGCCATCCGCCCCGTGCAAGTGGCGCGAGTCGATGTACGGTTCCGTATCCGGAGGCGTCGCTGCGCCCAGTCGCGGATAACGCGGCGGGTCGAGCTGTTCGACGATCGCCTGGACGTTGAGTGTCGCCTGCTCGGCTGAGACGTTGCCTGCGACGGCAGTGACCGCGACGACTTCCAGTCGCGGGTCGAACAGGGCCATCGTCAGGGCGACGGCATCGTCGATGCCCGGATCGCAATCGATAATGACCTTGCGCGGCATGCCTTCCCTGGGGTGTAGAACAAGGACTCCTTAGCCAGCAAACGATTTTACGCATCCGCGGAGGGCCTCACAAGGCGATGGGGACGCGGCGATGCGACCGGAATCGCGGTAGAATTCGAGGTTACGACTCCCTCTCGAACGGAACGAACCGTGATTACTCCTTTCCTTGGCCGGATGGCCGCCGGCTACGACCTGTCGCAGGATGAAATGACCGAGGTCATCGACCTGGTGATGTCCGGCCAGGTTCCCGAAAACGAAATCGCCGTGCTGCTCACGGTGCTGCGGGCCAAGGGAGAATCGCCGGAGGAAATCGCCGGCGCGGCCGTCGCCATGCGGCGGCACATGACACCGATCCGCACCCGGCGGACGGGCCTCGTCGATACGTGCGGAACCGGTGGCATTGGGAGCGATCTGTTCAACATCAGCACGGCAGCGGCCATTGTCACCGCAGCGGCGGGCGTGCCGGTCGCCAAGCACGGGAACCGGAGTATCACGAGCAAAAGCGGCTCCGCCGACGTGCTGACGGCACTTGGTGTGAACGTCGATGCCACGCCAGAGGCCGTCGAGCGCTGTCTCGACGAGCTGGGCATCTGTTTTTGTTTCGCGCCGAAGCTGCATCCGGCGATGAAGCACGTCGCTCCTGTGCGGAAGAAGCTCGGCCTCCCGACGATCTTCAATTTGCTCGGTCCGCTCTGCAATCCGGCCGGTGCGCCGTTTCAATTGCTCGGCGTGGGGAAGCGGGAACTGCACGAGACGATGGCCCGGGTTCTGGCCAGGCTCGGAACCGAACATGCTGTCGTCGTGCATGGCACGGATGGTCTCGGCGAGGTGTCGCTCGCCGCACCGACCGAGGTGATCGAAGTTCGGAGCGACTCGATGAAGCGGTTTACCTGGCAGCCCGAGAATTTTGGCCTGGAGATGAGCGATCACGATTCGCTCCGAGTCTCCGGCCCGGAAGAGAGCGCGAAAGTCGTTCGCCGCATCTTCGATGGTGAACTCGGAGCGCCGCGCGACATCGTGGTGCTCAATGCGGCGGCGGCGCTGTGGGCTGCGAACGTCGATCCGTCCCCGCGTGTTTGCGCCCAGCGTGCCGCCCACGCGATCGATCGGGGGTCGGCAGCGGAATTGCTAGGCGCGTGGGCAATCGCATCACAGCCGCAGTGAGTTGTGTCGGTCGTTTCTACCAGCACCGCCGCCCACGAAAGGCAGGGAAGTAGGTGGCCGCGTCACTCGAGTATGCAACCTGCGACGGTCGCCAGCGCGAATAGTCGGCGTCCCCCTGTCCCGTGACGAGCCAGATGTTGCGGAACATCACCGGGTTGCCGTGATCTTGCAAGACGATCGGCAGGGCTTCGAGCCCCTCGACTTTGCCACCGCCGGTCTTGGCGGTGATCTCGCGATGGCGATGCACGGCAACGCCGTTGTGCAGCACGGTGATGCGGGCATTCTCGGTCTTCGTCTTGCCATCTTCACCAAACTTTGGCGGCGTGAACCAAATGTCGTAGGTCTGCCACGCTAGCGGCGGCAAGCACATGTTTTGGTCGGGCTTCGTCTGCTTGTAGAGGCCGCCGCATTCGTTCTCCACTCCGTCCAGTCCAAACGAATCGAGAACTTGCACTTCGTACCGCTGCTGAATATAGACACCGCTGTTGCCGCGAGCCTGACCGCGAGCTTGCGGCATGTACGGCGTGCGGAACTCGAGGTGCAAGCGGAAGTCTTCGACGGGTCGCTTCGTGACGGTTCCGGCGACGAGCAAACCGCCCTCGGTGATCTTGGCCTTGGGAAGTTCGTCCGATTCGCGGCCATCGAACAGCACGATCGCATCCTGCGGCGGCTGTAGGCCGAGCGTCGCGCTGACCCGCTCGGTCTTGATCAGTCGAGCCAGTTCGCGGTCGTTGTTATCGAGGAGGCGAGCGATATTGCGAGCGATGGCGACTTGCTTCCCGGCGCCGGCGAGCGCGAGCATGCCGTTCTCGACTTGTCCGCTCAGCTTGTGCCGCGTCGTCTTGTCCCAGCCGCTGCCGGGAAGTCCGCCGGCGTACAGAACAGCGTCGAACTTGCCGCCGCCAAGTGCCACGACCTGCAAGCCGTATCCCGGACCGGCGAATTCACCCTGCCAGCGAAAGTCAGCATCGGCCAAAGCCGGATCGGTGACCGCGGCCTTGGTGTCTTGCCAGGCGGCCAGAGGGGCTGCCGGAACGAGGGAAAGGGAACCTACGAGAGCGACGCTCAAAAACATCTGCCGCATGGACATGCTCCGCCAAGAATGCAATCCGTGCCCAACTTTACGTCTCAATTGGCCAGCGGGCGACTAGCCGAACTGGCCAGCGTAACTGGCGATAGGCCGAATTGCACGCCTAGGCGGCAGAAATGGCAGAATCGGTCGCGGATTGCCGATTCAGAGTGCCGCTAGTTGAGCGTCACCGTGTTTGAAACAACCGTCTTGGTCCCGTCGAACCCAAAGCCGCGACGCTCGATATACATCTTCAGTTGTCCGCCGAGACGGCCGGGGCCAAACGACGTGCCAGAAAGTGTTCCTTCGCTCGAACGACCGGGAAAAGCAAGATCGGACGTCACGTCGAACTCGACGCCTCCGCCACTGGAATCCTCAACGATCCAGAAATAGCGTTCGCCGGGTGATAGGCCCCCTTGAACCTTGTAATCGACCGACCAGCCACCGCGGGGAGCGCCGATGCCGCGACCTTCGTGCCGCGGATTGGCGATGGCGATCGCCATCCCTTGAGCCGCGGCGCCTGCCGCTTCGACGACGGTTGGGGGAGCCGTCGCTTCTGATTGCCCGCCGATCCGGCAGCGGCCTGAGACTTCCTCAAGTTCATCGCGCCCAAACCCGCGCGTCTTGCCAACGACCGCGATGATGCCTCCCCGAATGCCAAACGTCATGCCGCGGACTCCTTCGCGCACGCTCCCCTTGCGCTGCGAAAGGTCGATGTCGAAATCGACATAGCGCTCGATCATGCTCCCGCTTTCGCCGTCGCTCACACGCAGGACATATTTTGCACCAGGCTCGGGCGAGCCTTGCACGATTTCCCAATCAGCCGAGATTTCGCTCGAAATGCCGACGCCGCTCACACGCAGATTCTTGACGACGACCCAGAGACGGCCGCTGGTGGGCGACTGGGCCGACGTGGGAACAATGCCCATCGGCATGCTGCTCGCCGACATATTGGACGGAGTGACACCGGCAGGAGCGACGCCTGCGGGCGCGGCCTGGCCTGGCGGCGGCGGAACGGCCGTCACCACTTCCACGCCCCCTGTGCCGGAACCGCCAGCCGAGTTCGTGGCTTTCTTGGCCGCCTGATTGAACATCTCGGCCGGCAAGGGAATGCAGCCGGCGAGCGCAAACGCCGTCAAGACGCAAACCAAATGGTGCAGCGGTTTCATGTCCGGGTTCCTTGCCAGGGATGGGGCCGGGGAATCAGCGCCGCCTCGTCTGCTCTCTGTCCGTCCAGGGTAGTCGCAACGCTGCTCGCAAGGCAACACCTTGCGGAGAACGACGACTCCAGGACGATGAGCATTCGCTCTGGCGGAGCGATTCTTGGCCCTTCAGCCAGAAAACCCGTCTTTTCTGTCAGCCGGCTTTACGTAGGCAGCTGGTGGGTCACCAGGCAATAAATCACGGCCAAAAGCAGGCCGGAGAACACCGTGGCCGAGGCCCAGTAGAGCTTGCCCCACTCGCGAGAGATCTGACGGCGACGAAGATGCGGCGGCAGTAGGTAGCGGTTGGTATTCATACCTAAAGCCTATGTCAATTTCGGCCAAGTCAACGGGCGACCGCCTTAGGGAAGCGTGAAATACGGCTTGCCGAGGAACGATTGCCAGGGCCTGCCAAAGTGGGGTTCCAGGGCGGCTCGATAGAGCGGACCGGCAGTCGACCGGACCAGCATCACGCGGCCATGAAAACAGCCGATTACATCCCAGCCGGCATGGGTCCGGAGGAACTGTCCAAAGGCGAGGGCGACCTCTGGCCACTGATGGTGATAGACATCGTCCAGAAGAATCGCACCAAGGTCGTCCAGATGCGGCACGATCGTTTCCAAGTCTTGCGTTGCTTGCCGTACCTCATGGCCGGCGTCAATATGCACCACGCGAATTGGCAGCACGCCGCCAGGCAGCCCCTCCATCAATCGCTCGAAGCCATACGCGTCGAGCTCAGACAAGTTCTTCGCCACGAGCGACACCCGATCGAGCCTCACCCCCACGAGTTTCACGGCTTGCCAGGCGGCCTCGATCGACGCTCGCCCGCCACTGTTCGAGGTGTTGTCCTCAGGCGATTCAAAACAGTCAATCCCCAGCACCCAGTCACGCTCTCCCGCCATCAGCGACAGAGCCGAAAGACTGCGGCCGCGGAAAACGCCGAACTCGACAATGCGTCCGGACAGCCCCCGTGCGGCATGCAGCCCGTTAATTGCCTCCAGGACCGTACATAGCTCTTCGTGCCACCAGCCGTAAAGCTGATCCTGCACTGCTGCGAAACGAGTGCGAATGTCGGACATGCGATGGGTTAGCCGATTGCCAGCGATCGACAGAAGCGGGCAATTTCTTTCGCGAATACGTCGGCATCCAGCCAGTTTCCTCGGCGCGCGAGGAGATGTTGGTGGGCCGCGACAATCCGGCCGCGATCGGCGAGCAATGCCGGCACCTCGTCGATCGAATCAAACAGCAGCGGATAATCCGCACCCACGTACTCGACCACCGCGGGATGACGATTGACGACCAGGGGCGTGCCGCGGGCGATGCACTCGACGACGACGTTGTTGGCGCTGGCGTCGAACACCTCGGTGAGCACGACTGACGAGGCCAGTAAGTCGTCGTAGGCTTCGTTGCTCGCGCACGGCAGATCCTGAATGCCAGGCCATCTTGGGCGCGTGCCTAACTTCTCCCAGTACCTTGTCACATCGCGGTGCCATCGCTCATGCCAAACGCGAGCGGCATGAGGCGCGAGTCGAGCAGGCCGAATGCCGGGCAGCGGCGGAACCTGTTCGATGGCCAAGGTGTTGCGAAGATAAAATCCGACTTGCAGCAGGGTCAGATCGTTGCCGCGTGTCAGCACATCCGGCGTCCACGTCCTGGCCGCCTCGCTCGGATGTTTGACGACAAGCACGGGAACCTGAAGTCGCTCGGCCAGCCAGTCGCCGAGATACTGCGACAACGCAATTGCCCCGCGCAATAGCGGCCGACTGGCGGCAAACGCCGGCGAGCCGAAATAGTACTGCGGATGCTGCTGGCGAATGGCAAAGTGAGGCATTGACGGGGGGCAATGAAAAATGCCCACCCACGGCGCGCGATGCGGCCGCGGCGCCTGGCCGTCTTCGGGGTAACAAAAGGTCTGTTCGACAAAGTCATCCAGCAGCAGGGGAAGGTCCAGTTTGGCCAGCGCATCGTAGGCGTAGCCCCAGCCGCTTCGATGAACGCCACGCGAATTGACCGCGGAAGAAGGTCGCGACAGCCCTTGTGTGCGCGTGGGTGGCGCGGACACTAGCGGCGACTTTGCTGGAACCTGCAACAGCCGATAACGTGGCAGGTCGCCTTCAATTTCGCGCGGCGCCGCAACTCGCTTCGCGCCGAAGCGGCGAAAGAAGTCGTCGTAGGTGGATGCGTTCCTGCCATGTCGCACATAGACAAAGTCGCGCCCGGCCGGAACCGGCTCCACACGGCAGCCGGCGGCCAGCGCCGGCCGAAGGAAGGCGACATCCTCGCCGAGAGAAAAGTCCGGGTAACATGTCAGCCGGTCGCTCACGTCGCGGCGATAGGCGAGCGTGCCGCAGTGAACGCCAGAAAACGCGAGCCGGCGAAACGACTCAGGCGACGGTTGCCAGAATTCGAGCCGCGCCAGATCGAGCATGAGCGTATCGGACAGACCGCTGATTTCTGCTCGACCAGCCAGCAGCGGTTCGACCTGTCGGCGGATGCGGCCCGGCCCGTGCCAATCGTCGTCGTCCCACTGCACGAGAAATTCGCCCTGCGCCTCGCGGCAGGCCAGGTTCCGCTTCGCTCCGATCGACTGCCGTTCGGCCAAACGGACGTAACGAATGCGCTCGTGCGTGACGAGAGCAACTGGCAGCGGCTGCTCCCCGTCGTCAACAACGATGAGTTCCGCGGCGGGATAGTCTTGGGCCAGAAACCGGCTTATCGCAAGTGCCGCGAACTCCGGCCGGTCACTGGTGGGCATCAGGCAGCTCACGAGCGGCGGTGAAACGTTTACCTGCTTCTTAGCCGCCGGCAGCGAAACCTGCTCCACCAGCGGACATCGCCGACAGACGCTTGACGACACCGTGCCACCAGGCACCACCAGCGCCGGCGTCGTGCAGCGCCACCGATCCTCACCGATTCGCTCGCCGCGATGCGCGCACGGCGGCAGCGAAGTGTCCAACGCTGCGCTCATCGCCGTCCCCGCTGTCCTCGTCGGCGAGCCGCTTTCCTGACAGGCGCTGGTGCTGCCTCGGATGCCGAAACAAGCGGCGGTGCAATCGCGAGCGGCAGCGTGACCGGCTTCACGAGCACGCTCCCTTCACACCACTGCCCGCAAGCCGTCATTGCATCCATCGGGCCTCCGTGGAGCACATCAAAGCACTGGCTCGTCCAGCGCTCGAGCGTATGTACCTGCTGAGTCGCAACTCGCACACGAGCCAGCAGCGCAAAGACGTTACATCCGGCCCGAGTCGCCTCCAGGCGCAACTGCTCGCCGTGAACCACCTTCGACGACCAGACGGCACAGTGAAACGTCGAGCGCGGTTCGTCGAACTTGAGCAACACGCCGAGCTTGTGTGGATGGGGGACGCCGAATACATCGAGCACTGGCAGCCAACTCGGCGCAGGGACGACGAGAAAATATCGTGCGGCCGCTTCGCAGATCACGGGCCGTACATCGCAGGCTGACGGCGGCTGCGGCGCCATTTGTGGGCAGTCCGGCGTGCAACTCCCGGAACCCGATACGCATCCCGTGAATGAGCAATCGGCAGTTTTGTGAAAACTGACGGCCGTTGAGGTGAGCCACACACGCATCACGTGTGGGCCACCCGTCGTACAGCCTGAGAGGCTGGGCGAGCAGGAATTGAAGTGCCACGTATTGGAACTCGGAACGACCGTTCCGACGCTTGAGCCTGCAGGTGGCGTCGCGTCGGTCGGTGTTGCCGAGCCGGGATAGATCTTTCCCTTGATGCTGACCGTACCTCCTTCCGCAAACGGATCGTAGTTGCCGCATGCGGTGACGAGGTCGCCGCCCGACACCGCTCCCGTGCCACCCGAATTTGGGTAGCGAAAATCGAATGCCATGGTTGCTTACTCCGCAGGTGCAAAAACTATGTTGCCAAACCACGTGGGGCCCAAACGGTTTCCCCCCACTGCATTTTCTTCTGCCGGCTTGCAATACAGACCGAAGGCGCCGAGGTAGTCCTCGGGCTGGTATTTCGCATTCACGTCGGCCGCCGATAAATTCTCCAGCGCGACCCCATTGACCCGAACTAGTTCGCACCCAGCCCGAGAAAACGTGATCTCGATTGTAATCTGGGAACCAGCGGGTGCAGGAAATTCATCGGCGGGACGGACGATCGTCTCTAAATCCTCGCTAATCCCGACCGGATTCACTCTAATCACAGCCCGCTTCCGGCGCAGGCGGAACAGCTCGTCCACCGCTCCGTCTCCTGTTCCCTCGGCAGGAAAGTGCTCCAACAAGAAGAGCTGGAATGTCGTTAATTCGGGCCGGCCATAGCGCGGTTCCGGCCGGCAGCCAAAAAACAGGCCCGCGTCGCCGTGCCATTGGGCCTGGCCGAGGGTGAAAGTGAACGTGCCGGGCGTGCCGTCGTACTCACCCAGCTTGATGAGCTGAAACGAATCGGGGCGAACCTCCAGCATTTTCCGTTCGGGCTTATAGAACGGAGGGGGGGATGGGAGCCGGCCGATCCAGTTCACTTCTTCGAGCGGTTTCGAAACGTCATAGATGATTGTCTTGTCTAAAACGCGTGCATCGCGTCCACCCCCAAGCCCGCCAGCTGTCATGTAAACAGCCGCCGTTCCAGCGACCAGGGCAAACGCAACCAGCGCCAATGCGATCCAATTCTTCGATTCGTGTATTTCCGGTTTCGTGCCCGTGGGAACCGACGTCTGCGTATCAAACAGCGGCTGCGTGGTGGCATTTGTCGAGGCTGGCGGAAAACGGGGATCGTGCGGCCAATCGTCGAGCACTCCCTTCTCTCGAACGCGGCGGATCAGCCCGTGCAAGTCAGCCTCGCGGGCAAGTGGCGCAAGTGCTTGGGCCAGTTCCTCCGGCGCTTGAAGCCGCTCGGCAGGCTTCTTCGCCAGCAAGCGATTCAGAATCTTTTGCAGTTCCGGCGGCACATCGGCCCGTGCCGACGCTAGCTCCGGCGGCGCGGCACGCCGATGCGCTTCGATCTTCTTGCTTACCGAATTCTGCTCGGGCCCCGTGAACGGCGCCGTTCCAACCAGCAACTTGTAGAGTGTGCAACCCAGGCTATACAGGTCCGACCGGACATCGGCATCGTGCGGCGAGTCGATCTGTTCGGGAGCGATGTAGTCGGCTGTCCCCAACAAGTAGCCCGCCTGCGTCGGCTCGCTGTCGTCGATCGACTGTTGCAGCGGATGCTCGTGCAGCCGAGCCAAGCCGAGATCGAGAATCTTCACCTCCCCATCGTCGGTGAGCATCACGTTCGACGGCTTCAGGTCGCGATGCACGAGGCCATTGTCGGCAATGTGCGCGAGGCCGAGTGCCGCCTGGCGGATGATCTCGCACGCTTCGGGAACGGGGAGCGGGCCAATTGCGGAGACGAGTTTGGAAAGGTCGATCCCCGCGACGTACTCCATCACGAGGAAGTGAACGCCGTCGGCTTCCCCCGCATCGGTCGCAAAGACGATGTTCGGATGCCGCACTCGTCCTGCAGCCGCACTTTCACGCTGCATCCGCACAATCGCGCTGTCGTCGGCCAGCTGCATGTGCGGCAACACTTTCACCGCTACCACGCGTTGCAACCGGACGTGTCGCGCCCGATATACCAGCCCCATCCCACCGCGGCCGATCGGTTCGAGTAGTTCGTACTCGCCCAGCCGCCGCGGCGCTCTCGGCGGCGCTGGTTTCACAATCGTCGTCGGCGAATCGCTGCCGGGGCGTGCTTCCACGTCGGATTTTGGCGACTGAACCGCAGCCTGTAGCCGATCTGAAAGCTTCTGCTTGAGCGTCGTGATCCGCGACTGACAAAGCGGGCAGGTCGCCAGGTGCGACGCAATCGACTCCGCGATCTGGCCCGTCAAATCTCCCGGCAAATACGCCAGCAGCTCGTCGTCGGTCGGACAACGAGCCAGGTCGCGCGACCGGCTAGGTTCGGGTAATGTGGCAGGCTCTGTTTGCATACGATTGCCATCAATCGAGGGCATGCACAACCAACACCCGACTCACGTGTGAGTGTACGCTCCCGCGCGGAGGAAGTACACCAATTCCAAGACTGCCGATTCCCCGCGATTTCACTGGCAACGGTCCAGTCGCTGGTCAATCTTCCACTGCCGCTACCTGCTCTGCTAGATTGACCGTTGCTGTCTCCTGTCCCCTGTCCCCTGTCTCCTGTCTCCCAATGCCGCGCGAACCGCTCCTTTCCTCGACTCCGCCACCGGACGAAGAGTTCCATCGCGATCTCCGTCCCCAGCGGATCAAGGACATGGTCGGCCAGCGTGACGTGATCGAACGGCTGAACATCGTCGTCGATGCTGCTCGCAAGCGGGGCGAATCGCTCGGGCACATCCTCTTCGACGGCCCGCCTGGTTTGGGAAAAACGACCTTCGCCAACTGTATCCCGCGCGAGTTGGGTGTCGCTCTCGTCACCGCCAGCGGCCCCGGCATCAAAGCCCCGAAGGACCTGATCCCGTACCTTACGAACCTCGAGGAGCACGCGGTTCTTTTCATCGACGAGATTCACCGCCTTCCCAAAGCGGTCGAGGAATACCTCTACACGGCGATGGAGGACTTTCGGCTCGACATCGTGCTTGGCGAAGGAGTGAACGCTCGGACGATCAACCTCCGGCTGAAGCGTTTCACGCTGATCGGCGCGACGACGCGAGCCGGCATGCTTTCGGCGCCGCTCCGCGATCGCTTTGCCACGCGCGAGCACCTCGGCTTTTATAGCCTGGCCGAACTCACCGAGATTGTCCGCCGCTCGGCCAAGAAGCTGAGCGTCAACTTGCAGGACGATGCCGCCACGGAGATTGCCCGCCGCAGCCGCGATACGCCGCGCATCGCCAATAATCGCCTCCGCTGGGTGCGGGACTTTGCCGACAGCCAGGCCAACGGCTTGGTGACGCTCGACGTCGCCCGTGCCGCCCTGCAAATGGCCGGCATCGACGCGCTCGGCCTCGACAAGCAAGACCGCGGCTATCTGGAGACGATTATCCGCGTCTTTGGCGGCGGCCCCGCTGGCGTGGAAGCAATCGCGCATACGATGAACCTCGCTCCCGATACGCTGACCGACGAAGTCGAGCCTTACCTGCTCCGCAGCGAGCTGCTCGTGCGCACTCCTCGCGGCCGAGTGGTCACTGCCAAAACCTACGACCACCTCAAGCTCACTCCCCCCGTGCCGGTCGCCGACGACCAGCAGCGCCTATTCGGCTAATGCGTCACTTCTTTTCTGTCCTCTGTCTCCTGTCTCCTGCCCCTCATCCCTTCACCACGCCAATCGGCTTCATCCGCGCGACCTTCCGCGCCAGCCCCGCGCGGTGGACCACATCGACGACTAGGTCCACGTCCTTATAAGCATCCGGCTGTTCTTCGGCCAAGCCCTTCCAACTGCGGGCCCGTGCAATCACGCCCTGCTTCGCTAGTTCTTCATCGATGCGGCGACCTTGCGCGTGCTTCACCGCCTGCGTGCGGCTCATGACTCGGCCAGCGCCATGGCAACAAGTGCCGAACGACTGCAGCATGCTCCCCGCCTCCCCTGCCAGCACCCAGCTCGCTCGCCCCATGTCGCCGGGGATGATCACCGGCTGACCGATTTCGCGATATTGCTCAGGCACTTCGGGATGCCCCGCTGGGAATGCCCGAGTCGCGCCTTTGCGATGGACCCATAGCTTCTTCGTCGCATTGCCGATCGTGTGCTCCTCATACTTCGCGATGTTGTGGGCCACGTCATAGACCAGGTTCATCCGCAGGTGCTCCCAGCCCCGGTTGAAGACTCGCTCGAACGCCTCGCGGGCTTGCCACATGAGCAGTTGCCGGTTGCACCACGCGTAATTGGCCGCGGCACACATTGCACCCAGGTAGTGCCGCCCCTCGGGACTGTCGATCGGAGCACACACGAGCTGCTGGTCGGGCAACTTGATGCCGTACTTGCTCGGCGCGGAACGCAGCTCGCGGAGGGCGTCGTCGCATACCTGATAGCCGAGCCCGCGCGAGCCGCTATGGATCATCACGCAGACCAGATCCTTTTCGAGCCCCATCACGCTCGCCGCCCGCTCATCGAACACCTCGACGACGATCTGCACCTCCAGAAAGTGATTGCCGGAGCCGAGCGTGCCGCATTGCTTCGCGCCCCGCTCCAAGGCTCGATCGCTAACACTGTCGGCGACCGCCCCGTCGAGCTTGCCGTGCGCCTCGGTGTGCTCGATGTCGGCATTCGTCGCCAGGCCGCGACCTTTGAGATAGCCGACGCCGTCACGCATGAGTTGCCGCAGTTCTTTCGCGCTGAAGTGATACCGCCCGTCCTGACCGACACCCGCCGGAATCGTTGCGTAAAGCTGGTCCATCAGCGGCACGAGCCGCGGTTTTACCTCGTCGTAAGTGAGCGTTGAACGAATGAGCCGGACACCGCAGTTGATGTCGTAACCGACGCCGCCAGGCGAAATGACGCCGCCTGCCTCGGGATCGGTCGCCGCGACGCCGCCGATACAAAAGCCGTAACCCCAGTGGATGTCGGGCATCGCCAGGCTCGCCTGCACGATGCCGGGGAGAAACGCGACATTCGCGACCTGCTCCGGAGCCTGGTCCTTCCGAATCAGCTCGATCAGCTCATCGTCGGCATAGATCAGCCCATCGACCCGCATGCCGGCCTTGTATGACTTGGGAATCCGCCAGAGGCAATCGCTCACCCGCTCCAGCGGTCCGTAATAGGCGGATTTTTGCATGGCGAATTTCCTGTAGGGTGCATGCAATGCACCGGCTGCTCGGGCGGGTTCCTCGTTTTGCGTAGGGTGCATGAAATGCACCCAATCTCCGTTCCCACTTCAGGACAATCGCTGGCCATTCCAGTTCACTGCCACCCATCATCTCGAAGCACAAGCGACAACCACCCGTCCGGATTTGCTTATTCATCCAAACCCTGGCGATTCATTCCGGCCCAAAATCGTCTGCAGCCACAAGGTCTTTGTTTGCCAAGACTTACAGCACGAGGAACACGGTTTGGCGTGCTCGGGAATATGAATCTTATGAATTGCTAATTCTCCATCCGCAAGCTGGCATACTGGCTTGGTGACTCATGGCCCATCACCAATTTGGCAGCCCGGGACGCAACGAAAACAACTGGTGCAATTGACGTGCCATTGTGTTCACTAGTTACTTGAGCGATGCCTTACCCCGGTTGGAAACATCCCGCGGTGTGCTGCGCTTATTCTCAGTGCGAATGCCATTAACCTTATGGTGCGATGACGTGCCGCATTCGTCAGGGTGCTGACCGATGAAACCTTCTGCGGACTTGCCTCGGCCGGACCAATTTGCCGCCCTCGGCAGCGGCTACTCGCGGATTCATTGGTTGTCGATCGCCGTTCAGGAAAGCGCGGGCGAAGTCATCGTCACGCTTGCCCCCGTCGATTGGCCGCGTGCATTTCGCCGGGCGGTCCAGTTGGCCATCTTCTATACTGCTTTTGTGTGGCTGGCTTGGGTTCTTGCGCCTCAGCCGCTCAGCCCGATAGGAGTCGCCGGCGTCGGGGCGGCCATCTGTCTCGGGCCGCTCTACTTTCCGCTCGTGCTGCCGCTGCTGCTCAGGGGCCGGCTTCCCATCCTCCGGTTCAACAAGGCCGAGAAAACCGTGACCCTCCGCGGTGGCTTTCGCCAAGTGCCGATCGGCGAAGTGGTTGCGATCTGCGAAGTGATCGTACGTGGCAAAAGGGATACAAAGGGATCGCGAATTCCCCAGGTGTACGAGCTCCAGTTGCTGTTCCAGCGCCAATCGAAGCCCGAGTTCTGGCTCCTCACCGGAAGCTGGCACCCATCGGCCCAGCAATCACTCGCACAGATTGCCGGTCAAATCGCGTCCAGGTTCAAGATTCGACACATCGCGGTGAACGCCATCGAAGGGACGCTGGCCGAGCAGTACGTCCCCGGAATCAGCATTGAGACCGAGGCAGTGTGACCGAAAATCGAAAGTGTAGCCTCAGTCGCATTAGCGAGCGATCCGTTCCTTTCCAACCCACGGCCGTAGGACTTCCGGCACAGTCACGCTGCCGTCGGCATTCTGATAGTTCTCCAGGACCGCGATGATCGCCCGCGTGTTAGCCACTGCGGTTCCGTTGAGCGTGTGGGCGAAGTGTGTTCCTTTCTCACCTTTCTTCCGATAGCGAATGCCAAGACGACGCGATTGATAGTCGGTGCAGTTGCTGGTGCTGGTGATTTCGCCCCACTCCCCTCCTTGCCCGCGGCCGGGCATCCACGCTTCCAGATCGAACTTCCGATACGCCGGTCCGCCGAGGTCGCCGCTGGCTGTATCGATCACGCGGTAGGGAATGCCAAGCCCGTCGAAAATCTTGCACTCAATCGCCAGGAGCTGATCGTGCATCGCGTCGCTCGCTTCGGGCAGTGTATAAGCGAACATCTCGACCTTGGTGAACTGATGCACGCGGTAAATGCCGCGAGTCGCCTGGCCGTGCGCCCCCGCTTCGGTGCGGAAACAATGCGAAAGGCCGGCGATCTTGATCGGCAGTTGGTCGTCGTCAAGCGTCAGGCCCGAATACATGCCGCCGAGCGTGATCTCGGCCGTGCCGACGAGCGACAGATCAGTATTCTCAACCGAATAGACCTGTGTCTCTGGCCCGCGCGGATTGAAGCCGATTCCTTCCAGAATCTCGTTCCGGGCCAGGTCCGGCGTCGTCGTGAGCGTGAACCCTTCGGCCAACAGCGTGTGAATCGCGTATTGCTGTAGAGCCAAATCGAGGAGCACGCCGTCGTTCTTCAGGAAGTAAAAGCCGTGGCCGGTCGTGCGAGCCCCCGCTTCGAGGTCGAAGAGGCCGAGCTTTTCGCCCAGGGCGACGTGATCGAGCGGCTGGAAGTCGAACTTGCGAATCGGCGTCGTGCCGCGGCGAATATCTTTGCTGTCCGCCTCGCCCCCAATCGGGGCGGCTGGATGCGTCATGTTCGGAATCGTCGCCTGTAGGGCGTGCGCCTGTGTCTCGAGCCGATCGTGCTCGGCCTGGGCGGCGTCTTTCTGCTCGCGGAGGCGGCGGCCGTCGGCCTTGATCGCCTCGCGCTCAGCCGGGTCTTTGGTCTGGCCGATTTTCTTCTGCGTCTCGTTCGCCTGACGATTCAACTCCTCGACCTGTTGCAGCGTTTGCCGGCGAGCGGTTTCCAACTCCAGCAAGCGATCGATGTCGCACTGAACGCCGCGGCTCGCGCAGTTCTGTTTCACCAGCGGGGCGTTCTCGAAAATGAATTTGCGGTCGAGCATTAGGCACTCAGTTCCTGCCACAGGTGGGCGCTGGCCTTGATCCCGCGGTGGAAATCGGCCAGGCAGAATTTCTCGTTCGGGCTGTGCGTATTGTCGTCGTCCAGGCCCCAACCCAGCAGCAAGGTATCGACACCCAGCTGCTTCTTAAAGTTCGTCACAATCGGGATCGAGCCCCCTTCGCGGATGAAGACGGGCCGCGTACCAAAACCCTGCTCAATCGCCCGGCTGGCGGCGGCGATGTGCGGGCAATCGAGCGGCACGACGACTCCCTCGGCCCCACGGGCAGTCACTTCAATCTCAATGCCCGGCGGGCAGCGCTTCGTCAGATATTCTTTTGTCGCGGCGATGATCTTCTCCGGATTCTGATTCGGCACCAGACGAAAGCTGAACTTCGCCCCCGCCTTGGCCGGAATCGCCGTCTTGCTGACTTGCTGCCCACCCCAGATGCCGTGAACGTCGAAAGTCGGCCGTCCCCAGCGGCGTTCCAGTGTCGTGAAGCCTTCTTCGCCGGTCAGCCCCGTGACGCCGATCTGCTGCATGAAGGCCTGGTCGGTAAACGGTAGCTTCGCTAGTTCCGCCCGCTCGCGATCAGAGAGCGGCAGCACATCGTCGTAGAAGCCAGGAACTTGCACCCGGCCGCGGTCATCGACCAGCGACGACAGCAACTTGCAAATCGTGTTGATCGGATTCGTCACCGCGCCGCCGAACGTGCCGCTGTGCAGGTCTTGCTTCGGTCCTCGGACTGAAAGAGAGAAAAACGCGATCCCACGCAGGCCATACGTGATCGCCGGCTGGCCGGGGCCAAACTGCGACGTGTCGCTGATCACGGCCACTTCGCACGCCAGCTTTTCCTTCGCGGCGGTCGTATCGAGATAGCCGTACAGCCCGTCGCTGCCGACTTCTTCTTCCCCCTCGATCAGAAACTTGAGCTGCACCGGCAGCTTGCCGCGCGTCGCCAGCCACGCCCGCGCGGCAAGCACGTGCGTCAGCATTTGCCCCTTGTCGTCGGTCGCTCCGCGGGCATAGACGTTGCCGTTCCGCTTCGTCGGCTCAAACGGCGGGCTGATCCATTCCTCCAGCGGCTCGACCGGCTGCACGTCGTAATGGCC
>CAYLLN010000001.1:0-18433 GCA_964384375.1 uncultured Pirellulaceae bacterium | reverse complement strand
GCCATAGACGAGCACACCCGGCTTGCCCGGAACCGGCGGCGTTTCGGCATATACCAGCGGCTGGCCCGACGTTTCGATCAGCTCCGTCGGCAGGCCCATCGCCCGGAACTGTCCCGCGACCCAATCGGCAGCCCGGCGAACGTCGCCGTGCCGCTCCGGGTCCGCGCCCACGCTCGGAATCCGGAGCAAGGCGCACAGATCGTCCTCAAACGCGGACGTATGGGCGGCCAGATAAGCGTCGATGTCGTCCATGAAGGCTTGGCAGGCGGCACGTGGCGAGGGTTTCCGGCCGCCAATATAATGGGCGGTGGCGAATCGAACAAAGCCCCGCCTCATTGTCTCCCTATGTCCACCCACCAAGCCGCCGAAGCCGATGTCGCCGTGGCCGAACCGGAAGCGCCGGTCGTGCAGCCGAAGAAGAAGGCCAAATCGGAAGCGAAGAAAAAGCCCCCCCGCAAGCAGCCGCGATACCACGTCATCCTCTGGAACGACGACGACCACTCCTACGAATACGTGGTCGAGATGATGCAGAAGCTGTTCGGCCATCCCAAGGAGAAAGGCTTCCTGATCGCCAAGGAGGTCGATTCGCAAGGGAAAGCGATCTGCTTCACGACCGCCCTGGAGCACGCCGAACTGAAGCGGGACCAGATTCACGCCTACGGCCCCGACAAAGGAATTCTCCGCTGCAAGGGATCAATGAGCGCGACGATTGAGGCGGATGCGAGTTAGGCAACATGCCGGATGAACCAACCGACGAAACCGTCTCGCAACATTCGAAGTTCGATGGATATAAGCGATTGCCGTTGGAGGTCGGACCTCTCGTGGTGCGTCGGCTCGCGTTGGAAGATTTCGACGATTCCCTGGAGATGTTGTCTGATCCTGAGGTTCACCGCTACGACTTTAGCGAACCTTCCAGCGGTGATAACGTGGCCTGGATGTTACAGCAGCAATTGACGATTCGCATTGGGGATCCCGGAGTGGACCTGCGATTCGCCGTTGTTGTGCGAAGCGAGAGGAAGGTGATCGGAAATTGCTTACTGCATATCACCGACATCGAGAATCACACGGCAGAATTTGGTATCGCATTAAACAGAGGTTTTTGGGATCGCCGTTACGGTGCCTTAGCCACACATGCAGTTCTAGGTTTTGGATTCGGAAGGATGGGTTTGCACCGCATTGTCGCTGGGACTGATCCGCGTAATGAACGCTGCTGGCGAATGCTTGAGCGTGTAGGCTTGCGACGCGAGGCACATCACAAGCAATGGCGCAAGATGAAGGGAGAATGGGTCGATGACTACTATTACGCCATGCTTGCCGATGAATGGAACCCTTCGATCGCCATCGACCTTGCCTTGGAAATTCCGCCTGAGTAGCTGATCGCACATGCCCGCCACACTGAAAACCCTCACGCTCGGCTGCAAGGTCAACCAGTACGAAACCGAACTGGTGCGCGAGGGGTTTGCGCGGATCGGCTATCGCGATGCCGGCGAGGGGGAATCGGCTGATCTGTGCGTCGTGAATACCTGCACGGTCACGTCGGAGGGAGACGCCAAGAGCCGGCAAGCGATTCGACGGCTGGCGCGGGAGAATCCCGCATCGCGAATCGTCGTGATGGGATGCTATGCGACGCGGGCGCCCGATGAACTCGCCAAGCTGCCAAACGTCGTCGAGGTGCTCACCGACAAGCGGGAAATTCCCGATCTGCTCGGCCGCTTCGGCGTGCTCGATGTGCCGACCGGCATCTCGCAGTTTGCCGGCCGCCACCGGGCCTATGTGAAAGTGCAAGACGGCTGCCTCTTGCGGTGCAGCTACTGCATCATCCCCTACGTCCGCCCGCATATGCAGAGCCGACCGATGCAGCACGTGCTCGACGAGGTGCGGCGGCTGGTCGATAACGGCTTTCGCGAGATCGTGCTGACTGGCGTGCATTTGGGGCACTACGGCGTCGAACAAAACTGGAACAAGCCCAAGGAGGAATGGCTGCGGCTCTCGAAGCTCGTCCGCGAGATCGCCCGGCTCCCCGGCGAGTTTCGCGTGCGTCTTTCCAGCATTGAGGCGACGGAGGTGACCCGCGAACTGATCGCCGTGATGGCCGAGTTCCCGGAGCGAATCGCCCCGCATCTGCACATCTGCTTGCAAAGTGGGAGCGACTCCGTACTCCGCCGCATGAAGCGCCGCTGGGGGAGCCGCCTCTTCATCGATCGCTGCCGCCTTGTGCGAGAGACGCTCGACAACCCGGCGATCACGACCGACGTGATCGTCGGCTTCCCCGGCGAGACCGACGACGACTTCACCGCCACGCTGCGCGTCGCCAGCGAATGCGGCTTCTCGAAGATTCACAATTTCTCGTTCAGCCCGCGCAAGGGGACACCCGCCGCGGAAATGCCCAACCAAGTCGCCCCGCAGGTGAAAGCCGAGCGGAAAGAGCAGCTGTTGGAACTGGAGCGCGAGCTGCGTGAAGCGTACTTCCGCAGCCTCATCGGCCGCGAACTGACCGTTCTCGTCGAAGGCCCGAGCGACCGCGTCCCCGGCGGCTGGGTCGGAACAAGCTGCCGGTATGCGCCGGTGGAGATAGCTGCGGGATCGACTGCCGCAGAGTCGAGGTTGGTGAAGGTCCGCGTGGTGGATGTGGACGAGACGTCATGCTGGGCGTAGCCACCCCCGCCGTCAAAATGCAATCCCACCGCGGATGAGGATGGTGTTTTTGGGGTCGAAGTCACCGTCGCCCGATTCGAATTCGACTTCGCGGCCAAAGACGTAGCCCGCCTCCAGTCGGAAGCCCGCGCCGCCGTTCAACTTTCGCTCGACACCAACGAGGATGCGGTAGTCGAGGTAGGTGAGCTTGTCCTGATCGCCACTCGCTCGCACGATCGACCAGGTGTTACCGCCGAATTCGGCCGTCGTATAGAGCCAGTCTTCGTAACCGAGGCCGACATTAAACCGCACGCCAAGTTTAGGCTTCGGGAAAATCAGTTCGAAATTCGTCCAGTCGGTCGGTTTCCAGATGATGCCGCCAGCGGGAAGGAGGCGGACGTTCTCGCGGTTGAGATAGAGGACGCCGGCAACGAGTTGCACGCGGTCGGGAACCCAGTCGAACAGCAGCAAGCCTTTGCCCGTGACGCGGAACGCCCCGTTCCCTGACGACTCAAAGTCGGAAAGGTATGACGGAGCAACCGCCAGGTAGAGCTTGTACCGGTGGATGATTTCCGGAACCCACGCGAATTCGACGTAAGTGAAAAAGAGCCGCGGCGGCATGTCGGTGACACGCGGTCCTTGGAGGTACGAGACGCCGAAGTAGGGCGTGATCAGCAGTGGCCACTCGACGATCGGGGCCGGCAAGGCGACCGTGAGAAACGTCTCAATCTCGGTTGCGCCGAGGTCTTCCGGATCGCCACCGTCGCCGAACCAGCCGGCGCTGAGCGAAAGTTTCTGAAAGAACGTGTCCTTGTAGGGACTAAGTTTCTGGGGTTGGCCGTAGTATTCGAGGTCGCCATAAGGGGACTCGCTGGGATCACTCCCCGGCAAGATCGGGCCGATAGGGCTGTCGGCAAACGGGACGAGTTCTTCTGGGCCGATGCCGGGCGAGATCGTTCCGTCGGGGAGGACTTCAATCGCGGCTGGCAAACGAGCGGGTCCGTCGATCGCTGCCGGCGGACCGGAATAGGTTTCACCACCAGTTGGCGCGCGGAGGTTCGTCTGCGGTGCGTCGAGCTTCTGCGCATTCAGCTTCGGTCCCTCGACAGGCGCCTTTAGTTCCTCGACTGGAATCTCAGGCGGCGGCAAGCGGCGCGGAGTCTCCTGCGCATGCACGGCGGCGATCGCCAGTGCAGCGAGGAGAATCGCGAGTAGCTGCCGAAGAACGCTAATCACCGAAGTTCAAGGTTCCAAGTTCAAGGTTCCAACTTTCGACTACTCACCACTCACCACTCACCGCTCACCCGTATTCACCTCTACCCACTCCCCTCTACCCTCTCTAGAACGCAATTCCCGCCCGCAGCATGTAGCTATCCGGCGGGCTGAACGTGTCGCCGGGCGTGACGACATAAACCACTTCGCGCTCAAAGACGTAGCCGACCTCGAAGAAGCCGGTAACGCCACGCGGGCCGGTGAACTCCAGCCCCGCCGAGACGCGGATGTCGTTGATATCGACCCGGTCGGTGAAGCCGGCGGTCCGCTCGATCGTCCACGCTCCACCTCCGTACTCGCCCGCGAGATAGCCCCACATTTCCACTTTCCCCAGCGTGGTGATGTACATCGCCAGCTTCGGCTGCGGGAAAAAGATGTCGAATCGCACGTGCGGGTTAGGCGTCCAAAGCAGCCCGCCTGCCGGCAGGATTTTGATGTCGTTGCGGTCGATGTACATCACGCCGAGTTTGGCCTGCAGGTTCGGCGTGAGGCGGACGGTTCCGAGGGCCAGCCCCTGCAGTCGCAAACTGTCGGTGGTGAGCGTCTGAAAGTCCGTATAGACTCCGATTCGAAAGCCGAGTTCCGCTCCCACGACCAGGTTAGGATCGCTGACCCACTGGAAGTCGAGGTACGCACTGTAGGCATTCGGTGGCAAGTCGGCAGGCATGTTCGCCGGGCCGTCCCATAGATGCAGCGCGAACGCCGGCGAGATGTAGAGCGGCTGTCCGGTCGTGAGGAAATTCGGAATCGTGAACGTGACGGCGGTTTCAGTGTCGTTGATTCCGAGGTCGTCGTCGTCGCTGCCGCCGCCGACGTAGGTGTGCCGCAGGCGGAGATCTTGAATGAAATCGATCGACTTCGACAGATCCCACTGTGAATCCCCCGTCATGCCGTTGGGGAACATCGACTGCGGCTGAACGGCGCCCGTCGGTGTCGGCGCGAGACCATTGCCGAGGTACGGGCTGGTCGGCGGAGCGGTGGGAAAAGTCTGGCCGGGTACTGGTTGCGTTACGAGTGGTGATGTGGAGCCATAGACGCCTCCCTGCGGCTGAGCAAAGGCGCCGGCGGTGTTCGACGGCGGCGGCTGCGTCCCCCAGAACGAATAGGCCGGCGAACCTGACGACGAGTACGGATCGAATGGAACCGTGCTGCCGGTATAGGGATTGACCGCGGTCGCCGAAGGAGCGCCGAAGGTCGGCTGCGCGGCAGCGCCGGGAACCGCACTCGCGCCGCCCGACGGAAACTGAATCGTCTGCGCGGGTGCCAAGCTGGCGATCGCGAGCGCAATCGCCACCGCGACCGAGACGCACGCGAATTGACGGTCCAACTGACGCACGACAGATTCGCCCGAGTGGAGAGCCAAAACTAGAGAGCTGCGGAACTTGAGACTGAAAACTTGAGAAAAAGCGCACCGATTTCCCAGCGGGGCGGTGAATATCACGCGCTGCCACCGGCGTCAAGGCGAAGGATGCTGGCAAGAATTCGCTAGCACCTGCGGGCGCAATTGGGACAATGGCGAGCACGCATGACGAGCACACCACAACGATCGGCGACAAGTTCATGGGCGACCGACTCGCCGACGCGAGTTCGCTTTATTGTGATCGGTCTGTCGATCGCGATGTCGCTGCTCCTCTATCTCGATCGCTTCGCGATCACGCCGGCGACGTCGGTCATGCTTGAGGAGTTGCAGCTTAAAAAGGAACAACTCGGCGACGCGGTCGGCGCGTTCTTCCTCGCTTACGCGCTGATGCAGATTCCGAGCGGCTGGTTGACCGACGCACTCGGCGCACGGTGGATGCTGGCGCTGTACGTCGTCGCGTGGTCGATTGCGACGATTGGCCTGGGACTCGCTTACGGCCTCGCCGCGATCTGGCTGATGCGACTCGTGCTGGGCGTTGCGCAAGCGGGCGCGTATCCAGCCGCAGCGGCACTGCTGAAGCGCTGGGTGCCGTATTCCGCCCGTGGAGTCGCCAACAGCAGTGTTTCGATGGGAGGGCGGCTCGGCCTGTTGATTTCGCTCCTAGCGACAGTGCCGCTCATGATGGGGATTCGGTCGGCCTTCGGCTGGGAGACCGATGCGTGGCGAGCTGTGTTTGCGGGCTATGGTGTGCTCGGCCTGGGATGGGGCGTCGCGTTCGTGTGGCTGTATCGCGACAGCCCACGCGAGCATCCCTGGTGCAATGCGGCGGAAGTGACGCTTATCGAGGGAGAATCGACCGATGCCAAGTCGCCGATTCAGGTCTCCTCGGCAACGTGGACCGTCGGCATCCTTTGTTCGCTTTATTTCGCCATCAACATCGGCTGGATTCTGCTCGTCGGCAATGGGCCAGCGCTGATCGTTCCACTACTCGGTAAGCGGCTGACAGTGCTGACCGGCAGCGAGTTTCAGGCCAATGCGCTGCTCAACCTCGGCTGCAATCTGATGGGGCTTGTCGGCACGCTGGCTCTGGCTGTGCTCATCAACTGGCTGATGCAGTCGCACGCGCAAGAGGCGGGGAAGCGCCTTAAGCTGCCGCTGGCCGACATGGCGGCGAGCAAGGAAATGTGGCTGATGTGTGCGATCAATTTCCTGGTCAATGTCGGTTGGATCTTCCTCGCAACCTGGCTGCCGCAATACTTGATCGAGAATCATCGCGAGCAACTGCTGGGGCTATTTGACTCCTCCTCGTGGTTTGCCGATGAAAGCCTTCTCGCGGCGCTCATCGCGGCCATCGTGGGAGTCGCGGCCATTTGTGGTGGGCTGTGCGGCGGCCGAGCGACCGACGTCTTCGTCCGCCGCTTCGGCCGGACCTGGGGACGCCGCCTGCCGGGGCTTTCGGCCGGCATTCTCGTCTGCCTCATGTACATCGTTCTACCGCAACTTGCTGGCTTGTGGATGGTCGTCGGCACGCTGATTGCGATCGCCTTTACGATCGACTTCGGCCTCGGCGCGACTTGGGCCGGTTATCAGGACATCGGCGGCCGGCATGTCGCCTCGGTGCTTGGCTGCGGGAACATGTGCGGCAATCTCGGCGCTGCTTTCTTTGGCAAACAGATTGGCAAGCTAGCCGATCTGGAGGATTGGGACTCAGTGTTCTACATTTCCGCCGGAGCGATGCTCTTGGCCGCTTGCTGCTGGCTGCTGTTCGACGCCTCGCGGCCGATTTCACGAACGAATTCCCCGTAGGTCCCGCCGGCCCGGCGGGACTTGATTCCAAAGAGGCCATCCATCGCCAAGGTGGCAACTCTTTTGAGTAATCGAGAGGTCCGGCTCGGCAAGCCGGACCTACCAGCGGTGTCGCTCGCTCTCGCTTCGGGTTAGTGTGAACGGATGGCTAAGCTTCTCGACAAAATTCTCGTCATCGATATCGAATCGACCTGTTGGCAGGGACAATGGCCGCCGCCGGGACAGATCAGCGAGATCATCGAGATCGGCCTGTGCGTCGTCGATGTGGCAAAACTCGAGCGGATCGAGAAGCGTTGCATCCTCGTGCAGCCAGTGCGGTCGGAAATCAGCCCGTTTTGCACGCAGTTGACAACGTTACGCCCCGAAGACTTCGTTTCCGCTGGCACATTGGCCGACGCCGTGAGCATTCTGAAGCGCGAGTATCGCGCGGTCGAACGACTGTGGGCGAGCTGGGGGGATTACGATCGCAACCAGTTCCAGAAGTGCTGCAAAGAGCAGACAGTTCCGTACCCCTTCGGCCCGCGACATCTCAACATTAAGACCCTGTTCGCAGTCGCCCATGGTCTGATCAAAGAGCCGGGACTCGACGAGGCATGCGAGCAGATCGGCATGACGCTCGAAGGGACGCATCACCGGGGCGTCGATGATGCGTGGAACATTGCCGGGATTTTGTGCCGGTTGCTCGGAGAGGTTCGACCGTAAGAACAAGGCCATCGACCCGCGGGAGCATCCTTGCACCCGCGGCTGGGTCGAGGCCCGCCGGCACGCGCCGCGCGGGCGGCACGCATCGGCTCTGGCGGCCGGAACGTCTTGCTCCGGCTTTGCATCGCTGCGGCTACGGGAAGCCGATTGGGCGGCCCAGTGGGTGGCCGCTCACTGGGCCGCGAATGCAAAGCGCCAGGACGGACGGACTTTCCTCCTTGTTGGCGAGCGGGATGCGTTAGCTTCCCGATGATTTTTTGAGACGAGTCAAATCACCTCGGCTTCACTGTGGGAGCGACTGTGTCGTCCGTGACACGCGTCTCTTCCGTGATCGAACTCCGCGGCAGCGACGGCTGGACGGGAGCGACGCCTCCAAGCGCGCTCTCGGCCAGCAGATCGTATCGCGGCTGCTCGCGGGACAGGTACGCTTCCCAGCGGCCCCGGTCCCACAGTTCGATATGGTCGCCCACTCCGATCAGCACACACTCACGGGCCAAATCCGCCAGCCGCAATAACTCCGGCGGCACGCGGAACCGGCCTTGGCCATCGAGCTCGACGCTTTGCGACTGGGCGTAAAGCATGCGGCTGAAGGCCCGGACATCTTGTGCGGTGGGTGACTGGGCGGCCAGTTTGTCCGCCATCCTGGCGAAGGCCGGCCCGGCATACAGGGCGAGCGATCCGTCGGTGCCCGGCGTGAGGAAGAGAGTGCGATCGCTGCCCAAGATCTCGCGGAACCGTTTGGGCAAAGCCAGACGCTGCTTGTCGTCGAGGGCTCGCTCGTAGGTGCCGGTCAGCAGCATGATTCACCACTTTTCCCCACCACACACCACACAGGCCCACAACTTAAGAATCTGCCGCCAATCGTCAACATGGGTTTTTCGGCGGGAGTCCGCAGACGGCGGCCATTAGACCGGCGTCTTATTACGAAGAACGCTGAGGTAGCAAGTGCTAAGGTGCAATCACTTGCCGCTAACAAGAAAATCAGCAGTTGAAATTCGCGACGAGATCGCCAAAAACTCGCTCGTATTTGTCCACCATTCGCTGCAAGGAAAATTCTTCCAGAACTCGCTGCTGGTTGGTTTGGCCAAGTTTGGCCGCGAGCTGGGAGTCTTGCGCAATTTGGAGAATGCGCTCGCAGAAGGTTTGCATGCCGCCAAGCGGAGCAACCTGTTCGCTCGCCCGCTCGCCGAGCAGTTCCAGCACCCCTTCCGCTGCCGTCGCCACCACCGCCTTGCCGGCAGCCATCGCCTCCAGCACGACGTTCGGCATCCCCTCCCACCGCGACGGCAGGACGAGCATTTCCGCAGCAGCAAGAATCGCCGGCACATCGGCTTGCCAGCCGACGAAATGGACGCGACTGCCGATGCCAAGTTCGCCTGCCAGGCGCTCTAGTGCATCACGCTGTGATCCATCGCCAACGATGAGCAAATCGTGGTTTGGCAACTGCGCAAGTAGTTCAGGAGCGACGGCGATGAGCTCGTGCAAGTCCTTCTGGACGTGCAGCCGGCCAATAAAAACAATCGCCCTGCGTCCAGGCGCCAGGCCCAGCGTCGTCAAGTCGATGGGCGTGGCGCTTGCAAAGCGTGCGGTATCGACACCATTGGGTATGACGGTCAATTTCTCCGGTGGGAAGCCTTGACGGGCGCAGAAATCCGCCACGCTCTGGCTCACACAGACGACCTTGCTCGCGCGGTGTGCCAGCCGTCGCTCGACCCAAGCGCGTGAGCGACGCGGATCGGCCACGCGCATGCCCATGAGAACATGCGGCACTTTCAATCGTCGTGCAGCCAGCGTCCCCACGACGTTCGCATGAAACAGAAAGTTCTGCACGATCTGCGGTTGCTGGTCGCGCATCAGCCGGGCCAAGCGGCCGATCGCCAGTGGCGCCTGCCACTTGCTCCGCAGATCGGCGAAGCGAACGGGCACGTTCGCCGCCGCGAGTTGCTCCACAAGCTGGTCCTTCCCCTCTCCCGGCGGTGGACGGAGCGAATAGACCACCGGATCGAACCGCGAACGATCGATGAGCGAGGCGAGATTTGCCAGGCAACGCTCCGCCCCCCCCGGCGCAAGCTCGGTGATCACGAGCGCAAGCCGAATCGGCGTTGTCGAATTGTCCCCGCGACCCTGATCCACCGCTATCCTCCTCTGCCCTCTCCCCTCTGCCCACTCACCACTCACCACTCACCACTGACCACTCACCACTCACTCCACTCTCCCCTATACTCGGCTCTCCACCTTCCCTTTCCTAGCCGTCACATGTCCGAACTCGACGAGTACGACTACCACCTGCCGCGGGAGATGATCGCCCAGCACCCTCTCGCCCGTCGGAGCGACGCCCGGCTCTTGGTGGTCAATCGGGCCGAAGATTCAATCCGGCATGCGTATATCCGCGATTTGCCTGAGTTTCTGGCCGCCGGCGACACACTTGTCTTCAACGACACGAAGGTGATCCCGGCTCGGCTTGTCGGCCAACGCGAGCGAACCGGCGGCCGCTGGACGGGGTTGTTTCTGGCTGCCGACGAGCACGGCATTTGGCAAATCCTGGGGAAGACACGAGGGCGACTGGAACCGGGCGAGACGATCGTTCTTACGTCGTGGGATACCCGCCAGTCGCTCAAGTTGCGGCTGGTGGCCAAGCAGGACGGCGGAGTCTGGGCAGCCGTGCCGGAAGAAATCGGCAAGCCGCTTGAATTGCTGGCTCAAATCGGCCGGGTCCCGCTGCCGCCGTACATTCGCGACGGCGAAATGGTCGAGGAAGACACCGCCCGCTATCAGACGGTCTTCGCGAAGCGATCTGGCGCTGTGGCCGCACCGACCGCCGGGCTGCACTTTACGCCCGAACTGCTCGCGGCGCTCAAGGAGCGTGAAGTTTTGCAGCAGTTCGTCACGCTGCACGTCGGCATCGGCACGTTTCGCCCGATCACCGCCGAGCGACTTGCCGATCATCCGATGCACAGCGAGTGGTGCAGCGTGAGTGCCAAGGTGGTGCAAGCGCTTGAAGCGACGCGCTCCGCAGGCCGTCGCGTCGTTGCCGTCGGCACTACGGTTGCCCGCACGCTTGAATCGGCAGCCGCCAGTGGGAGGCTCGAACCGTTTGAAGATTCGACGGAACTGTTCATTCGCCCGCCTTACGAATTTCGCGCGATCGACGCTCTGCTCACGAACTTTCACCTGCCGAAAAGCACGCTCCTCATTCTCGTCCGCACCTTCGGCGGCGACCGCCTGATCCGACGCGCATATGAAATAGCGATTGCCGACCAGTACCGCTTTTTCAGCTACGGCGATGCGATGCTGATTCTGTGAGCGGAGCAGGCTGCTGGCGTGCTGCAGGACGGCGTCGCCCTCGACGGGCTGAAGAATCGCAAATACAATGATTCTCCGCAGTTGTGGGTCCTGTAGGTTATGCTTTAGCATAACTTTGTTATCAATTCGTAAAAAGTTATGCTGAAGCATAACCTACGCGATAAAGGATAACCTACGAATACCGTGGGTTTGCCGGTTCGGTCAAATAGCAGCATGAGTCGCCGCGTTGTCATTACGGGAATTGGGCTCGTTTCACCGCTGGGCAATTCGCCCGAAAAGCTGTGGTCGGCTCTGTCGAGCGGCCAGAGCGGCGTGGGCGAACTGACAGGCGCGCCGGCCGACGCCTTGCCCACGCGCTACGGCGCTGAAGCGCGGGAATTTACCGGGGCAATCGACGATTTCGGTCCGCTCGACAAAGCGATGTCGCGGACGATCAAAAAGAATCTCAAGGTGATGTGCCGCGAGATTCAGATGGGAGTAGCTGTTGCGCAGCTTGCTCTCGCCTCGGCGAAGATGGATCTGGCGAAGGCGAATCTCGATCGGGTTGGCGTCGTTTACGGCAGCGACTACATGCTCACGCTGCCGCAGGAATTCGCGAGCGGTGTTCGCAACTGCCTCACGGACGACGGAAAGTTCGAGTTTCGCAACTGGGCTGAAAAAGGGTTGCCCTCCGTCGAGCCGTTGTGGCTGCTCAAGTACTTGCCGAATTTGCCGGCCAGCCACATTGCGATTTTCAACGACCTGCGTGGACCGAACAACTCGCTCACGATGCGCGAGCCATCGAGCAATCTGGCCATCGGCGAGGCCTACGCGACGATCGTCCGCGGCCACGCCGATGCGATCATCGCCGGCGCAACGGGGACGAAGATTCATCCCGCACGCACGATTCACGTTGTCACGCAGGAAGAGATTGCGTGTGGTGACGGCGATCCAACCCGCCTGAGCAGGCCATTCGATTTGCATCGCACGGGCGCGGTGATGGGCGAGGGTGCCGCCGCCATCATGCTGGAGGAACTGGAATCTGCGCGGGCGCGTGGAGCGCAAGTTCTGGGCGAAGTGATCGGCGCTGCGTCGAGTGCCGCCACCGACAAGCGTGGTACGGGGCAGATTCGTACCGCGATTCGCAACGTCCTGAAGATGGCGATTGCGAATGCCGGCCTGACACCGGACGAAGTCGGCCACGTCAATGCTCACGGCCTCGGCTCCCGACGGATCGATGCCGAAGAGGCTCAGGCGATCGCTGAAGTGTTCAAGGGCCGCAAGTCTCCCGTGCCGGTCGTCGCTCCTAAGAGCTATTTCGGCAATCTTGGGGCTGCCAGCGGATTGGTGGAATTGATTGGGAGTGTGTTGGCCCTGCGCGACGGCAAGCTCTTTGCCACGCTCAACTACACGACGCCCGATCCCGATTGCCCGATCAACGTCGTCGCGACTCGCGATGTGCCAGCGGGTGATGTGTTTGTGAATGTGAGCGTTTCGCCCCAAGGCCAGGCGAGCGCTGCGGTTGTGCGACGATTCGTCTAATGGCAGCCATCAGGCGGAGTGGAAACAGCGGATAGGCCGCAGCCTTTCGCCATCTTCCCCAGCCTTCGCTCTCGCTCCGTCCCGCTCAAGTTGCATTCGCAGACGCTCCGATACCACCCGAAGCGTGCCTCCAAGGAGGGACGGCGCGCGAGTCGGTCTGGCTGGCAGGCAACATGCCTGCCCACGACGGAAGGCCCATGCGGATTTCGACCCAGCTGTTGTTTGCTGCCGGCCTCTTGCTGGTGGCGCGGCCAGTCCTTGGCCAGATACCGGGGAGCACCGCGCGCCCATCGAGTGCGGCCAGTGCGAAGGCGCCGTCGGAAGCGCCGCCGTATGTGACGCGGATGAACGACGTGGAGATTCCGTTCAGCGTGCGAAGCGGGACCACGCCCGATTCGCAGCCGACCGCGGTGCGCGTCTTCGTCTCGTGGGATCGCGGCGCGTCGTGGCATTTCTTCGAGGAGAAGAAGCCGGAGGACGGTCGCTTTCGCTTCAAGCCGAAGCAGGACGGCGAATACTGGTTCGCCACGCAGACGGTCGATCGAAGCGGCAAGAGTGACAATGCCCAGCCGCGGCAGCCGCAATTAAAGCTCGTGATCGACACGCAAAAGCCGCAGCTATTGGCTCAAGCGAGTGTGTCACGACCCGGCGAAGTGGGACTGACGCTCAGTGCTGCCGACCCGACGCTCCAGCCGGCGTCGCTCAAAATCGAGTATCAGGACGCTACGCTATCGAGTGCCGCTTGGCAGGCGGTTTCTGTCAATCCGGTGGCAGTGAAAACATCAGCGGGGCAAGTGACCGGACGGCTCGATTTCGAGCCGGAGATTGCCGGCCGGGCGATTAACTTGCGGGCCGAAGTGGCCGATGCGGCCGGAAACGTGGCTTACTACAGCCAGCGAATCTCGCTTTCGCCCGCGAGCGCCACACGCCGGAGCGATTCACCGCCGCCTGACCGGACCGCGACGCACTGGCCCAGCGTCAACCCGTTTACTCCGAGTGAAATGGGCGAAGAACGGCTGCTGGCCACTGAGCAGACTCCCGATGAACCGCGCGTGGTGAGCAATCCGTTTGCCCGCCAGGATCGGCTCACCTCGAGCGGCCCGCGTAATGATGCCGCCGAGCAGTTGCCCGTGCCAAGTGCGGGCGAGTCCTTGCCGCCGCCGTCGCACAATGACGCTTCAATTCCGCCGGCAGCCGTGCCGCGGAGCGTGTCGAGTGACCAGGGGCACGCCGCGGAAGCAGGGACGTTGCCTCCGCCACAAGCTGAGCAAGTCCGGCCCGAGCCGAGCGAAGACATTCGCCCCATCGAGCGTGCACCAGAGCCAGAATCGATTCCGAGTCACTCGTCGGCGTCCCCTGTTGCGGACGAAGTCGTCGGCACCCCGCAAGGAAGCAAGCCGCGGCTGACGAACCTCCGGCGGTTCAGCCTCGATTACGACGTGGAATCGGTCGGGCCGGAAGGGCTGGCCGATGTCGAACTGTGGGGGACCAGCGACGGCGGCCGGACGTGGGCCAAGTGGGGATCGGATCCCGACCGACAAAGCCCGTTCGATGTCGAAGTAAGCGGCGAATCACTCTACGGTTTTCGCGTCGTAATCATCGGCCGGAGCGGCCTGGCAAGTAACGCACCGCGGGCTGGCGATTCGGCCGATATCTGGGTCGGCATCGACCAGACCCGTCCCACCGCAAGGCTTGTCTCCGCGGCTTATGGACAAGGCGCGACGGCGGGCAAGCTCGACATCCGCTGGGAAGCCGCCGATCAGAACCTGACAAGTAGGCCGGTGACGCTCGCGATAGGCGATCGGCCGGACGGTGCTTTCATGCCAATTGCGGCCGGCCTGCCGAACAGCGGTCAGTATCTTTGGGACTACGATCCCCGCAGCCCCCGACAGATCTTCTTAAGACTTGAGGTCCGCGACGAGGCTGGCAACATCGCCATCGATCAGCTCACCGAGCCAATCCGCATTGAAGGATTGCAGCCCAAGGGGCGCATCCGCGGCTTTGCTCCCGGCGAAGGGGGCGGTGCTTTCCGGCCATCGCTCTTTCGGTAGTTCTTCGCGATTCGGCTAGCTAAGAACTTTCTGGACATTCTGTCCACAGACTCCCCACCATGTCGCACCGCCGCAGCATGTGGTGCAGGTTCCACCCAGCTTGTCTTAGCGTCGTAAACACTGACTGATCAGTGACTTGCGTCGCGCAAATTGCCACAGGCGATTCGGCACGGAATATGTTCACTAACCGGCAAAATCTAGCCGTCTAACGCATACCTCCCAAGTGTGCATTCCTTCCCAAGCTGCTTGAATTACATGCTAGGGTTGGTATGTTTCTGGGGAATCCAGAGGCGCAGGTTTCGCAATCCTCGCAGTTTCACGCATAGTCTTCTGGTACAAGGGGAACTCCTCGCATGGCACGGAACATTTCGTACAAGTTTGCCGCTAGCTTGCTCTCGCTGGCGGTCGTGGCCGCCTCGGCGGGCGATGCCTTCGCCGGCTGGCGCTGGCACGGCAGCAGCGGCGGGTCGAGCGGCGGTTATGGCTCCAGCGGTGGCTGGGGCGGTTCGTCCGGCGGATCGAGTGGCGGTTCCAGCGGCGGCTGGGGATCGTCGGGTGGTTCGAGCGGCGGCTGGAGCAGCAGCGGCGGCGGATCGTCTGGCGGTTCATCCGGCGGCGGCGGCTGGCACGGCTGGAAGAAGCACTTCCACAAGAAATGGTTTAACCACGGCTCGTCGGGCGGTAGCAGCGGCGGTTGGGGATCGAGCGGTGGTTCCAGCGGTGGCTGGGGCGGCTCGTCCGGAGGTTCCTCGGGTGGCAGCAGCGGTGGAACGTACTTCTACGCTCCAGCCGAAGTCGAAGGGAAGCCAATGGACCCCTCGGCGGCTCCTGCCGATCCGATGACTCCTGCTCCGCCGGTTCCTGGCACTCCGCAGGACACTTCGTTCCGGGCCGACGGCCTCCTCTCGGTGAACGTGCCGGAAGACGCCAAGGTCTTCGTGAATGGCTCGGCAACGAGCAGCACCGGCAGCGACCGGCAATACGTCTCGCGCGATCTCCAAAATGGCTTCAACTACACCTATGAAGTCCGTGCCGAGATCACCCGCGACGGCAAGACCGTCGAGCAAGTGAAGCAAGTCAATCTGCGGGCCGGCCAGACTGCCGAGCTTGCGTTCGACTTCCCAGCGACCGAATCGGCCGAAACCTCGCTGACCGTGCACGTGCCGGCCGACGCGAAGGTCTTCCTCGCCGGCAACGCCACGAAGTCGAAGGGGGAAACCCGCGTCTTCCGCACGACCGGCCTCGCCGGTGGCAAGAGCTGGGACGATTACACCGTCCGCGTCGAATTCGAGCGGGACGGCCGCGTGCTCAGCCAGGAGAAGACGATCTCGCTGGCCGCCGGCCAGTCGCAGGAGCTGACCTTCGAGTTCGAGGCCGAGAAGGTTGCCTCGCGGTAATTCGGTTGAAAGTCTGGGTGGCTGGGGTCGAGCGTAGCTCGCCCCCGGCCAATTCGGGACCCATAAAACAAAGCCCTCGTTCCGGTCCTGCCGGCACGAGGGCTTGTTCGTTTCTTGACGCACGTTCGCATCGTGCCGATAAACTCGACGCAGGCGGGCAAGTTTGCCTCCACAGCAGCGGCTGGTCGATATTGTCAGCATGAACACTCGCAAGTCCGGCCCGGGCCGCGCGGAGGCGGCGGGCAAGAGCGAGCAGGATGCACCTAAGCTGAAGCCCTGGATCAAGCTCGTCATCAGCGGGCTGATCGTCTTTCACCTGACGGCTGCCTTCTGGGCACCGTTTGCGTTCGCGTGCAACGTCGGCGGTTCGTCGTCGCCGCTCGCCGATCCTGTCGGACGCCTGCTGCATCCGTACATGGCCGCCATGTATCTCGATCACGGCTACTTCTTCTTTGCTCCCAATCCCGGCCCCAGCCACCTCGTCCGCTACAAGGTGGAATTCGCCGACGATCGGCCGCCGGTTGAAGGGATGTTTCCCAATCGCGACGAGCAGCAGCCGCGACTCATGTATCACCGGCATTTCATGCTGTCGGAGGCGCTTTACAACCGCTACGTGCCACCGCAGCCGCCGCCGGAACCGACACCTCCAGCGTTGACCGCGACCACGGCCGAAAAGGCTCGCTTCCAAACGATCAAAGCCGACTACACCCGCTCGTTGGCCGCCTGGCAGCACCAGCGCCGGCAGTATGAATCGCTGAAAGCCGCCTTCGAGCAGCATTTGCTCGCGAAGCACGGAGGATCGAAGGTCACGATCACCAGAATCGAGCACGAGATCCCATCGCCGCAGGAAGTGCTTACTGGTGGCCGCCGTCTGACCGAGCCGGCATCGTACGTCGAACTGCCCGAAGTTCCTCCCACGGAGCCCCGCCGATGAATGCCGCCCTTGCTGCCGTCCGCCAGTGGGGCCAATCGGTCGCGTCCGCTTGGGACCGTTTCTGGTTCACCCCCGACCAGCCCTATACGCTCGCTCTGATTCGCATCCTCGGCGGCGCGATGCTCTTCTACACGCACCTCGTGTGGACGCTCCGCCTGACCGACTTCCTCGGACCCACGGGCTTCCTCCCGCCGGAAACCGTCGCCCTCCTCAATCAGCCTCAAGCGGCAGCGCCGATCTTCGCCTGGAGCTACCTCGCGGCCGTGCAGTCGCCCGCGCTGATCTGGACGCTGCACATCGTCGCGCTCGTCGTCCTCGCGATGCTCACTGTCGGCCTCTGGTCGCGCGTCACGTCGGTTTTGGCATTCATCATCGCGGTATCGTACTGCCACCGCCTGACCGGATCGCTGTTTGGCCTCGATCAAATCAACGTCTTCATCGCGATGTACCTGATGCTGGGCAGCAGCGGCGAAGTCTGGTCGGTCGATCGCTGGCTCGCCCTGCGACGCCACGGGAGCGAATTGCTTCCCATTCGACCTGCAATCGGCACGAACATCGGCATTCGTTTGCTGCAATTGCACATGTGTGTGATCTATCTGTTCGGCGGCATCGGTAAGATGCGCGGCGAGTGGTGGTGGGACGGCAGTGCGGTTTGGCTCGCCGTCGGCAACTACGAGTACCAATCGCTCGATATGACGTGGCTTGGCCACTCACCGTGGCTGATCGCCCTGCTTGCGCACGTCACCGTCTTCTGGGAGACGTTCTACTGCTTCTTCGTCTGGCCCAAGCTCACGCGGCCGATCTGCCTCGCGCTGGCCGTCGCCGTCCACGGCGGCATTGCCCTCTTCCTCGGCATGCCGACCTTCGGCATCGCGATGATCATCGGCAACCTGGCGTTTGTACCGCCGCAGATCGTCCGCGGCGTCGTCACGTGGCTCGCTCGCCCCTTCACACGGGCCGCGTCGTCCGGCCAATTGCCGAGCGAGATGGTGGCCGCGGCTGCTCGGTAGATCCCGCCTGCCGGGCGGGATCTTGCTCGCCCTAGCAACAGCCCCTGGCACCAACGTCCGAACGATCTAAAAAAACTCTCGATATATTAGCGACGCGTCTTTTGCTGTGATCTTCCGCATCTGATTGCAGACAAAGCACTTACGGCAATTCCTCCGATTCGTGAAACCGCTAATAGTGCTAATAATCGGCGGTTATTAGCAGCTCGGCTCGTTAATACACTCTGGGCGTTCCGAGTGCCTACTGCTCCATAGTTAGAACTAGACATGTGTCAAATTGTTCCGTAATCGGCCGCGGATTGCGGCCAACCGCAACAACGCCCCCGGCACGCAGGCTCCTCAGTCGATCCCGTCTGCCGGGCGGGATCTGCTCGCCGTTTTCAGTTGGTCAAGAAAAGTAGTCCCCTCACGCCGAGGCTGTGATTTTTTACAAGATCGGTTTGCCT